>NZ_JMKU01000009.1 GCF_000687165.1 Paracidovorax oryzae ATCC 19882
GGCCGATGTGACGGACCGCAAGGGCGCCTTGCAGGCGCTGCAGCGCTGCAAGCCCGCGTTGGGTCAAGTGCGAAGCCTGCTGTGCGACAGCGGCTACGTGGGCAAGCCGTTCGCGCAAGGTGTACAGGAGATCCTGGGTGGGCATGTGACGGTGCAGATCGCCAAGCGAAACGAGCTGCGCACGTTCAAGGTCATGCCCAGGCGCTGGATCGTAGAGCGCAGTTTTGCCTGGTTGGAGAAGAACAGGAGGCTGTGGAAGAACTGCGAGCGATGGCTCAACACCAGCTTGCAGTTCGTCCACCTAGCGTTCCTGGTTCTCCTGATCAGGAGACTTTGAACACGTTCTAAGAAGTCCATGATTGGCACCGAAGGCTATCGAGCAGCCGCTTTGACAATGTTGACTAGGTGCTTCGTGCTAGGGCGGAAATGGTTCCCCTGGCAGAGCAGATGTTCGCGTGATCGAATAGAGCATGCATCGTATTCGCCAGCAACTGAAACGCTGCAGGCATCTGTCCCGCAGCCTCGCTAGTGTTCCGAGCCACCTCGGCCGGGCAAATGCTGCAAGCTTTAATTTGGCTGCACCCAGCTAGTAGCAGCCTTCCGCTAAGTCATGGCGTAGTCCGCGACGGGAGGCGAGCGGTCGCCGACCATATTCAAACCTGCGGCACTCTGTAAGCTAGACGAAGGCGCTCTTGCGGCATACTGTTATGAATACATCTACAGGCTTAGGCGGGCCGCTTCTGCTGGGGCGTCTAGGACGGCCAACGGGTCGCGAACCACACGTCGAGTACTAGTGAGCATATGGAGGGGTATGGTTTCGTTTTTTAGCGTTCACTGTCGTCAACTGAATCTGGCCCCCAAGCTGCACGGTGTCTGTGCCGGGTACGAGTCAGGCAAGTGGCGCGCAAAAGAGTTGTCCCACTACTTGATGGAGTGGTTGCCGGAGTTCTCGCTTTCCTATTCGGAGCGGGCCTCCATCGATCAAACGAACGCTGTCGCGCAATTGCGGCGGGCTGCTCAAGTTGTCTACGACACAGACAAATACGACCGCAGAGGCGAATTTGGCGAGCTCCTCCTCCACGCTCTGATGCGCGAAACCATCGGCACGGAACCCGCCATCAGCAAGATTTTCTTTAAGGACTCAGTCAACAACACGGTCAAGGGCTTTGACGCGGTACACGTCCTCGCAACCTCCTGCGGACTTGAACTTTGGTTAGGAGAGGTCAAGTTTTACAAGAAAATCGAACTGGCAATTGACCACGTGGTCAAGGAACTCGAGGACCACTTCAAGGACGACTACTTGAAGAAGGAGTTTGGCCTCATCGTCAATAAGTTGGATCGTGACTGGTCGGGCGCCAAGGCGCTTCAAGACTTGCTGCACAAGAATCGGTCTCTTGACGAGGTAGTAAGCACTATCGTTGTCCCTGTCCTGCTGACCTATGAGAGCCCAACATCGCGGAGCTACACCACGGCCTCCATTGCCTATAAGCAGGCGCTCGAAGCTGAGTTGATCGCGAACCACAAGAAGTTTGTGAGCAAGAACAAGGTCACTAAGGTTCGTGTCGAGCTGTTCCTCTTCCCCATGGCGAGCAAGCAGGAGCTCCTCACACAACTACATAAGCGGCTGTCTGCCGCCCAGGACATATGACCTATCACCAACTTCGGAAAAAGCTTCTTGCAATAGGTCGCGGTGAAGCGGTGGATGCTTTCGAATTCCTAGCTGATCTTTCGGCGTTCGCTTCGCTAGCTGACGACGAAGACGAGATTCAGCAGGCCCGCGAGATTGTGGTGCGCCTGCTTGAGTACCCGGAGCCGTTCGATAGCTACAAGCCCGTTGTGCAGTCTCTGCTGCGTCGCGTCGGACTGTTTCCCTATGTCGATCATGCTGAGATGGGCGCCGCTGTGCAAATCGCGACCGAGGCCCATCGTCCGACGTCGATGCCCAATGGGATCGTCTTTACCACAAAGCAAGCCGAGGTTTACCGTGAAATAATGGCAGGGCGAAACGTGGTCCTCAGCGCGCCGACTAGTTTTGGGAAGAGTCTTATCATTGATGCGGTTATCGCCAGTCGCCGTCACAACAATATCGTGGTCGTCGTACCGACTCTGGCGCTGGTGGACGAAACCCGCCGACGCCTGATGAGGTTCAGCGATCAGTACAAGGTCATTACCCATCTAAGCCAAGAGCCTGCCAATCGAAACATCTTCGTTCATACCCAAGAACGAGTGGTTGAGAATCCACACATCGAGTCTGTCGACTTCTTCGTGATTGATGAGTTCTACAAGCTCCAGATCGAGGAAGGAAGTGATGGGACAGAGCGTTCAGTTCTGCTCAATCAAGCCTTCTACCGGCTAGTGAAGCAAGCCAAGCAGTTCTACATGCTAGGCCCCAATATCAATGAACTCCCGGACGAGTTCGGCGCAAACTATCGCTGCACATTCATCAAGACCGACTTTAGCACGGTGGCTTCTGAAACACATTCGGTGCCTGAAGGCGGGACCGACGTGGTACGGTTGCAGAAGCTTGTTCCGAAGTTGGAGGGACCATCCCTCGTTTTCAGCGGCTCCGTCAACGGGGCGCGGAAGCTCAGTAAGGCTGTGGCGGATGTATATCGCGCCGCGCTGCCGAGTTCCTTGCTCGCGGCCACTATCGACTGGCTAAGCGTCAACTATAGCTCCAAGTGGGGTCTCGTTAAATCGCTAAAACATAAGGTCGGCACTCATCACGGGAAGTTACCTCGGTCCATCGCCCAGTTGTTGGTGAGACTATTCAATGAGGGTCATCTCGACTACTTGGTTTGCACATCGACACTCATTGAGGGGGTGAATACCGCTGCGCGCAATGTTGTCGTAGTTGACAACAAGATCAACCGCAAAAAGTACGACTTTTTCACCTTCAATAACATTCGCGGTCGGTCCGGTAGGATGCGGAGGCACTTCGTCGGCCATGTCTACCTGTTCCATGATGCGCCCGAGAAGGAGCTCCAATTCGTGGACATCCCCGTCTTCACGCAGAACAACAATGCACCAGACGCCCTTCTAGTGCAGATCGACAAACAAGACCTCTCCGAGGACGCCTCTCGTCGAGTTCGCCAGATCTGGGAACAAAATTGGCTCTCGCTAGACACAATTCAGAAGAATGTCGGACTGGACCCGTGGGCACAGATCGATTTGGCCCGTGAAATCGAGAGTGAGCTAGACAAGTACGCGCCCTTGCTGTCTTGGTCCGGCATGCCAACATATGACCAGTTGAAAGCGGTTTTCGACTTAGCGTGGCGGCACTTTAAGGTCCGAAGTGCGGCCGGCGTTACGTCAGCGAGCCAACTGACTTTCCTCGTCAATCGGTATCGGGTCACGCCGAACTACAACGCTCAGATTGCCCTGGCCATGAAGGGGAAGTCTGGTGACGAAGCGGACGAGGCCATGGAGACCTTCTTAGAGTTTGCACGTCAGTGGATGAGCTTCAAAGCGCCACGGCTCATGAGCGCTGTGAACCGCATCCAGGCCGAAGTCCTCTATCGCAACCGTCGCAAACCAGGTGACTATATGTTCTTCTGTGGGCAGATGGAGTCTCTGTTCATGAGCCCTGTCATCCTCGCACTTGAGGAGTACGGTATTCCGCTGCAGTTAGGGTTGCGCCTAACGCCGATCCTCGGCAACCCGGAAACGCTGGATAAGGCCCTGGATGTTCTAAGCAAGCGCTTCTCGTTTGACTTTAGGGACCTTAGTCCTTTCGAGCAGACGCTTGTTAAGCCACTTTGCCGTGACGGTGTCCTGATGCCAGATGGGTTATCGACCCTGCAGTGATTTTTGAGGTTGGGCTGCTTCTACGGGCGGTTATCGCTTGACTCTCAAAACGGTATTTGGTTTTCTCGTTGATCTCCGTTGCTTGGCCTCGGCATGCCTCGGGGACGACGCAGCGTTCGAACTCCACGGGTGAGTGGTAGCCCAGCGCGGAGTGGCGCAGGCGCGGGTTGTACCAGCCCTCGATGTAGCTGAACACCGCGACCTTCGCCTCTCCCTTGGATGTGAAGCTGCGACGCTCGATCAGTTCGCATTCGAGCGTGGCGAAGAAGCTCTCGGCCATGGAAGGGGCCGCCGTAATTCCCAATCACCCGCGCACCAACACCAGCCCCGGCGGCAACGCCTCCCCGAACACCCGCCGCTGGTCCGCCTCGTCCAGCACCGTCACCTCCCGCACCATCGCCACCCAGCCCGGCGCGGCATGTGCGGCCTCCAACTGCCCGGCGATCCGCAGGCGAACCTCTTCCGGCAGATCCCGCACCCGGTCCCCCGTGGCCTGCGCGATCTGGGCCACGGCGAAGGCCGCGGCCTCGTGCCGCGCCCAGTCCGGCGCGATGTCGGCCTCGATCTGCGCGAGCCAGCCCTGCACGGTCTCAGGGGGCAGCACATGGTGCACGCTGGCATACAGCGGCTGGCGCGCGCCCAGGCGGCCCAGGGCCCACCAGAGTTCGGCTGTGGGGCGTTGCGGTTGCTGCTGTTGTTGTTGTTGCTTCAGCCGCTGCAGCAGCCAGTCGCCGAACTGCATTTTGTCGGCCGGCTGGATGCGTTCGAACGAGGCCGCCATGCGCAGCAGTTCGTCGGGCGCCTGCATGCGCGGGCCCTCTGGCGCGGGGATGTCGGTGCCGCCCGCGGGCTGCAGGTAGTAGGCGATGACGTCGTAGACCATCTGCTGCTGCTCGGCGTCCATGCCGCCCGCGGTGCGGCGCCAGAGGGTCCACCATTCGGACCATTGCTGGCTGTCGTCACTGTGGGCGATGCCGGGGCCGAACAGCTCCCACATCTGCTGCATGCGCCAGCCGTCGAGCGGGTCGCCGAAGCCGGGGCGCAGGGTGAAGCCGACGAGGTTGAACCAGGTGCGTTCGTGCTGGGCGGAGCGGCGGCGGCGTTTGGCGCCCTGCAGCAGGGCGCCGAAGAGGGTGCGCAATAGCTGCGTGGGCCAGGTGGCGCGGTCGCCGAGCAGGCGCTCCAGGGTGGCGCGCAGCTGGCGGACCTCTTTCGCGTCCACGCCCTGTTGCTTCTTGCCGCCATAGACGCGGTCGATGGCGGCGAGTGCTTCGGGCAGGCGGGGGTGGGTCGTTGCCGTGGCCTTGGATGGGGAGGCGGCGGAAGCGGTCCTGGCGCCGGTATGCGCGTCGGCACCTGCATCCCCGTCGTCATCGTCATGCCCATCCTGCGTGGCCGCATCGCCGCGCAGCTGGAATTCGAGTTGCCAGCGCTGGGGATGCTGGGTGTTCACGGCGACGCAGTGCATTTCCAGCGTGCCGACGTCGGTGATGCGGGCTTCGAGCTGTACCTCGACCTGTGCCGCGCCGCCCGCCTGTGTTTTGGGCAGCACGGTGGCGATGGGTGGCAGGCGCTGCAGGCCTTCGTCGCCGTCCTGCAAGGCGACGAGATCCCCCGCACCGTGGTGGCGATCTGTGGCGCTGGTGGCGAGGTTGAAGCGCACCGGGCGGCCCAGGCGCAGGCGGAAGCGCCGGTCCGCGAGCCGCACGGTATCGCCCTCGGGCGTGCCGTGCGGCAGCACGCAGACGCCCTGGCCGCCATCGAGCGCGAGGTAGTAGGCGCGGGCCGCGCTGCTGCGGATGCGGGGCGCGCTGCCGGCGCGGGCCATGGCGTAGGCGACGGCGCCGCGTGCGACGGCGGCGTCGAGGCGGGGGGCATCGACCTCCAGTAGGCGGATGGGCGGGGCGCCGGCCGGTTGCCAGGCGCGCAGGGTGGCGAGCAGGCGATCGCGCAGGGCCCGGGCGTGGAACACGCCGCCGTTGAGCAGCACGGTGTCGGGCAGGGCGCCGCCCTGGCGCTGCAGGAAGGCGGCGATGTGGCGGGTGATGGCGGCGTCGTGGGCGTAGGGCAGGCCGAATTCGACGAGGGCGCCACGGGCACGCAGGGGCTGCGCATCCGCCGCGACCTGCGGGAAAAATCCTTCGACCAGCAGCCGGTCCACGTCGGCGCGCGTGAGGGTGGCGGAGCGCGCGCCGCCGATCAGCCGGCTGCCGCTGCCCTGGAGCGTGACGGTGGTCTCTTGCGGGCCGTCCGGGGCGAGCAGGCGCTCCTTGGCGCTGCGGCAGCGCTGGGTGAGCTGCGCGAGCTGGATGGCCGAGAGCGGGGCATGCGCGGGCTGGCCTGCTTGGCTGGGTTGACCCGCCGGTCCGCCAGACAGCCGCGGCTCGATCCAGCGCGCGAGCGCGAGGTCCATGTTGTCGCCGCCGAGCACGAGGTGGTCGCCCACGCCGGTGCGCGCGAGCTGGGGCTGGCCGGCGGCGTCCAGCGTGACGTCGATGAGGGTCAGGTCGGTGGTGCCGCCGCCCACGTCCACCACGAGCAGGCGGCGCGTGCCGGCCAGCTGGCTGGCGAGGCCGGCGCGGTGGGCGAAGACCCAGTCGTAGAACGCGGCCTGCGGTTCTTCGATGAGGTGGACGGGGCCCAGGCCGGCGAGTGCGGCGGCCTGCAGCGTGAGCTGGCGCGCGCCTTCGTCGAACGAGGCGGGCACGGTGAGCACGGTGGGCTGCTGCGCGAGAGGGGCCTCGGGGTGGGCGTGGTCCCAGGCGTGGCGCAGGTGGCGCAGGTAGCTGGCGCTGGCCTCCAGCGGGGAGACCTTGGGCACCTCATCCGGCGCGCCCCAGGGCAGGATGGCGGCGGTGCGGTCCACGGCGGGGTGCGACAGCCAGCTCTTGGCGCTGGCGACGAGCCGGCCGGGCGTCTGCTGGCCGAGTTCGCGCGCGAAGGCGCCGAGGATGGCGGGCTCCTGCGATGGCCAGGGCAGGGGCAGGTCGGCCGCCGCGAGCGCGCCTTCGGCCGGATGGAAGCGCAGCGAGGGCAGCAGGGGCCGCGGCGCGACCTCGCCGGCCGCGATGCTCTGCGGGATGGGGAAGACCTGGATGTCGTCCGCGCCCAGGGGCGCGAACGCGAGCACGGTGTGGGTCGTGCCCAGGTCGATGCCGATGCGGAAGGCGGCGGCCATCACGCGTCGCGGACGTCGAACTCCACCTTCCACTGCGCGCCGCCGGATGCACCAACACTTGCTTGTGCCAGCAGCTCCAGCGTGCCGATGTCGGTCACGCGCGCGCGCAGCTGCACGGGCACGACCTCGCCCGCGGCGCGGCCTTCGGCGGGCAGCGTGGCCTCGATCTGCGCGAGTTCCTGCAGTTCTTCGGGCGACCAGAAGTCCAGCAGGGTGCCGGGCTGGTCGCCCCGCCGCACGGACGATCCGAAGAAGCGGAAGCGCACGGATTCACCGACCACGAGGCCCAGTTGCTGCGGCGGCAGCGGTGCCTCGGAGCCTTCTTCCATGCCGAAGGGCGCGACGCACAGGGCCTGCACGGGCGGCTCCAGGCCGGGCACGGCGGGCATGCTGGATTCGATGCCGACGTAGAAGGCCTGGGCGGTGCCGCCGCGGATGCGGATGCCGCGGCCCTGGCGCACCTGGCCGTAGTAGGCGGCGCCGCGCGCCACGGCGTGGTCCATGTCGGCGCCCTGCAGCAGGCGGGCGGCGGGCGCGCCGTCGGCGGCGAGCCAGGCGTTGAGCGTGGAGAGCACGCGGTCGGCCAGCAGTCCGGACTTGAACACGCCGCCGTTGAACAGCACGGCCGTGGGGTGCAGGAAGGTCGCGCCCTCGGGCTGCGCGAAGCCCGGCAGTTGCGCGGTGGCGCCGACCTGGCGGCCCAGCAGCGCGGCCAGGTGGCGGGTGACGGCGGCATCCTGCGCATAGGGCAGGCCGATCTGTGTGAGGCCGGCGCGCGGGCGGGCGACGGGCCGGGCGCTGCTCTCGACGGCCGGGAAGAAGCCTTCGAGCAGGATGGTGGAAAGCAGCTCGCGCTGCAGCTCGGTGCGGATGGAGCCGCCGATGAGCTTGGAGCCGCGGCTGGGCACGACCAGGGGCACGCTCTGCAGGCCGGGGTCGCTCAGCAACTGTTCCTTGGCCAGGCGGCAGGCATAGGTGAGCGCGCGCATCTGCCAGGGGTCGAGCTGTCTGCCTTCGGCGGCCAGGCTGCGCGCGACGCCGTGGGCCAGTGCCAGGTCCATGTTGTCGCCGCCGAGCAGGATGTGCTCGCCCACGGCCACGCGGTTCAACTGCAGGTTGCCGGCGTCTTCCGTGACGGCGATGAGCGAGAAGTCGCTGGTGCCGCCGCCCACATCGACGACGAGGATCACGTCGCCCACCTGCACCTGCTTGCGCCAGTCGCCCGCGCTTGCGGCGATCCAGCTGTAGAGCGCGGCCTGGGGTTCTTCCAGCAGCGTGATGCCTTGGTAGCCCGCGGCCTGGGCGGCCTCGGCCGTGAGCTCGCGCGCGGCCGGGTCGAACGATGCGGGGATGGTGACGGTGACGGACTGCTGGTCGAACGGCGCCTCGGGGTGGCGGTGGTTCCAGGCGTCGCGCAGGTGCCGGAGGTAGTGGGTGCTGGCGGCCAGCGGCGAGATGCGTTCGACCTCGGGCGGCGCGTCGGCCGGCAGGATGCCGGCGCGGCGGTCCACGCCGGCATGGCCGAGCCAGCTCTTGGCGCTGGAGACGAGGCGGATCGGCGTCAGCGCGCCGTGGCTGCGCGCCCATTCTCCCGTGATGCGGCCGGGCGCGGTGTTCCAGGGCAGGGCCAGGTCGCCGGGCGCGAATTCGCTGTCGTGCGGCACGTAGAGGAAGGACGGCAGCAGGGAATAGTCCTGCACGGCGCCGGGGCCGCTCTGCTGGGCGATGGGCAGGATGCCGGGCGCCGCGCCTTCGCTGTGCAGGTCGACCCAGGAGAGCGCGCTGTGCGTGGTGCCGAGGTCGATGCCGATGGCGTATTTCGCTTCGCTCACAGTTCGACCTCCGCGGGGGCGATCACGCGGGTGTCGTGCCCTTCGGTGAGGGCGGGCAGGCGCACGGCGGTGGCGCGCCAGCCCTTGTGCTGCAGGGTGCCCGTGAAGGGCGGCTGGCCGACCACGTTGCCGGTGACGCGCACGGCGGCGGCATCGAAGCCGGCCGGCAGGGTCAGGCGGCTGCCCTCGGCTTCGGCACGCACGGGTTCGAGGTCGAAGGTGTCCTGCAGCACCTTGCGCGCGCCGCCGTGCAGCAGGCGCGCGGCGCCGCCCACGTCGGCGTCGGAATAGGCGCCGATGTCTTCCTGCAGGAAATCGACGAAGCGCGATTCGCGCTGCAGCAGGGCCAGAAGCTGCAGGGCGGCATCGACGTCGGCCGTGGCGCGCACGGGGGGCGGGGCAGGTACCGGGGCCGGCGGCGGGGCCTGCACGGGCGCAGGTGCCGGTGCGGGAGGGGGCGGCGGCACTTCGCTGGCCAGCGGAGCGCCGCTGCGCAGCGCCTGCACGCGCGCGGCCAGGCGGCCGTCGCCCAGCAGGGCGAAGAAGCTGCCGATGGCCAGGGAGAGGCGGGAGAAGAAGGGGAGTTCTTGGGGTTCGGTCATGGGTCTGTGGTGGCGCCATCGGGCGCGACGGGCAGCAGGTGGGCCGGCCTGGCGCCGGGCCCTGTGACCGCTATTGTCTTCAATGCGGGAAAGCAGTTGTAAAAACCGAGGATTCCGCACGGGGCTGCCGGGTGACGGGCAGGCATTGCAGCACGCCGAAGACCAGCTCGAACACCGTGAACCCCAGCACGATCGCGTTGGCGCCTTGCACCACGGCATGGATCTGTGCGGCGGCGAACAGCAGCCGGGCGAGGGCATCGAGGCGGCCCAGCAGGACCGAGGGCGACAGCAGCCTCGCCAGCGACCACGCCACCACGACGGAGCCCAGCAGGTTGGCCAGCAGCATGTGCGTGGCGTCCAGCGGGTGGACGGTGCCGGGCAGCTGCCAGTAGAGCGCGAGGGTGGCCAGCTGCGCGTACAGCCAGGCGAAGGTCCAGGGCAGGGCGAAGGGCCAGGTGACCAGCAGGTCGTACCAGGCGCTGGCGCGCACGATCCGGAGATAGGCAGGAGGAGTCATCGATGCGTTCGCAAAAAGTGGTGGAAGAGGGCGCGAGCTTCCACCCTGAAGTAAGCTTCAGGGTCAACCACTTTTTTTCGTTCCGCGCCACTGCGGGGCGGCTGCACGCATGCGCATCGGAGAACTGGCCGAACTGTCGGGCCTCAGCCGGGAGGCACTGCGCTTCTACGAACAGCGGGGGCTGATCCGGGCCCGCCGCCAGGACAACGGCTACCGGGACTATCCGCCGGAGGCGGTGATGCTGGTGCAGTACATCCGCACTGCGCAGCAGCTCGGCTTCACGCTGGCGGAGATCGGCGAGCGCCTGCCGCAGCTGTGGGACGCGCCGGATCCCGCGCCCGCGCTGGTGGAGGTGCTGGTACACAAGCTGACCGAGATCGACGACCGCATCGCGGCGCTCACGGAGTTGCGGGCCATGCTGGCCGGGCGCATCGCGCTCGCCTGTCCGCTGGAGCCCGCGTGACGCCCCGGGCCGGGCGCCGCCGCCTTACTGCATGAACCAGCCGTGGCTCACCACCAGCGACTGGCCGGTGAGCGCATTCGTGGGGAAGGCGGCGAACAGCAGGGCGGCGCGCGCGACGTCGTCGGTGGTGGTGAATTCGCCGTCCACCGTTTCCTTGAGCATGACGTTCTTCACGACTTCGTCCTCGGTGATGCCCAGCGTCTTCGCTTGCTCGGGGATCTGCTTTTCCACGAGGGGCGTGCGCACGAAGCCGGGGCAGATCACGTTGGCGCGCACGCCCTTGGCGGCGCCTTCCTTGGCCACGGTCTTGCACAGGCCGATCAGGCCGTGCTTGGCCGTCACGTAGGGGGCCTTGAGCTTGGAGGCTTCCTTGGAGTGCACCGAGCCCATGTAGATCACGCTGCCGCCGCGGCCCTGCGCATACATGTGCTTGAGGCAGGCGCGCGTGGTGAGGAAGGCGCCGTCCAGGTGGATGGCGAGCATCTTCTTCCAGTCGGCGAAGCTGAATTCCTCGACCGGGTGCACGATCTGGATGCCGGCGTTGCTGACCAGGATGTCGATGCCGCCGAAGGCCTTGGCGGCTTCCTCGACGGCGGCGTCCACCTGGGCCTCGTCCGTCACATCGACGGCCACGCCCAGGGCCTGGGCGCCGGTGGCCTTGAGTTCATCCGCGGTGGCGGTGGCGGCGTCCTTGTTCAAATCGGCGATGACGACCTTGGCGCCTTCCTTCGCGAAGAGGGTGGCGATTTCCTTGCCGATGCCGCTGGCCGAGCCGGTGATGAAAGCGACCTTGTCCTTGAGTTGCATGGGAATGTCCTCGGGTTGGGTTGGATGAGCGGATGGATGAATGGAAGCGGGGAAGGCGGGCCGGTCAGGCGAGGTAGTCGTGTTCCACGGTGCCCAGGGCCAGCGTCATGTCGGCGATGTAGTGCACGGCGGATTCCACCTTGCGCACCGGCAGGTCGGCCACGGGCGCGAGCGCGTGCGGATGCAGCTCCAGCGATGCCGGGGCCGTCCAGGCGCCGTGCAGGGTCACATCGACCATGTGGTAGCGCACCAGCTCGCAGATGCGCGGCGTGCCATCGACGTGGGGAATGATCTTGAGCAGGAAGTTCGGCTGCGCGATGCCGGCGAGCACCGGGCCGGGGTCCAGCTGCCGGTGCTTGAAGCCCATGGTGGCGTTGGCCACGCGCACGCGGCCGTAGTCCAGCGTGCCGACGATCACGTCGGTCTCGTAGCTGAACGCCGGGTTGGCGAGCTTCTTGGGAAAGCCCCACAGCTCGCGACCGCCGGCGATGGGGGGATGGTCGTCGAGGTACATCGCGTGCACGTAGGCACCCTGCTCCACGCCGCGGTCGGTGCGCAGCTGCACGGGGATCACCTGGCCCGACTCGGTGTAGTCGCCGAAGCCGGTGGAGTCGGGCATGCGGATGAATTCGTATTTCACGAGCGGCTCGGTCACCTCGAGCGGCTCGGGCACCACGGCGCGCAGCGCGTCCAGGTCGGTGCGGTAGGTGATGACCATGAACTCGCGCCGCATGAAGCGGTAGGGCCCCGGGGGAAAGGCGGGACTGGTCAGGGGCATGGCGAAAGCCTGCTGGCGGACGTCTTCGATCTTCATGCGGGCACTTTCGGATGGAAGGGGTGGAAAGGCAGGAGGGATCTTCGCCGCCAGTCTTGCCAGGGCCGCTTAGAAACGGCTTAAACAGGGGTGGGACGGGGCCGCGTCCTACAGGCCGCCGGGCTCGCCCGCCGGGTGGCGCACCCGCGCGGCGCCGGGCTCGCTCAGGTCGAAGGTGGTCACGCCGTTGCGGGCCTCGCTGCGCAGCCACTCCGGGTGCGCCAGCGTGGCCTGCATGTCGCGCATGCCGGCCTGCCAGTGCTCGCGCACCGTGGCGCGCGAGAACTCGTAGTCCTTGGAGTCGCGCTCGTAGGGCCGGCCGCGGTAGATGAGGTGGACGATGTCGATGGGCGCGTGCGTGAACTGCGCGCGCAGGGTTTCCACGCTCGGGTCGCCCTGCAGCGCGGGCGGCAGTTTTCCGATCAGGTCGGCCAGGGCCTGCTGCAGGTTGACGTTGGCCGACAGCGCATCGGTGTTCATGCGCGTGCGGCTGGAGTACATGATGTCCTTCTGCCGCTGCGCCACTTCCGAGAGCGTGGCCGGCAGGGCGCCGCGGGCGCTGAACAGGTCCACCTGCAGCACCACCAGCGGGCGCGTGCGGGGATGCACGTCGAGCACGTACTGCAGCGGGGTGTTGGAGACCACGCCGCCGTCCCAGTAGTCTTCGCCGTCGATGTGCACCGCCGGGAACCCGGGGGGCAGGGCGCCGCTGGCCATGATGTGCTCCGGGCCGATCGCCTGCTCGGTGCTGTCGAAATACACCGAGTTGCCGGTGCGCACGTTGACGGCGCCCACGCTGAGCCGCACCTCGCCGTGGTTGATGCGGTCGAAATCGACCAGCCGCTCCAGCGTGCCCTTCAGGGGGCTGGTGTCGTAGTAGCTGGTCACGGGGGCGGAGGCGCCCAGCAGCAGTGCGGGGTCCAGCCGCGGCTGGAAGAAGCCGGGGATGCCGAACAGCGCCCCGGTGGCGGCGCTCCACTGGTTGAGCAGGGCGCGGTCGCCCAGGTACTGCGGCACCTGCTGCCCGAAGCCCGAGGACACGAGGTTCCAGAACTCCCGCAGGCGCGCCACGCGGTGTTCCGGCGCGTTGCCCGCGATGAGCGCCGCGTTGATGGCGCCGATCGAGACCCCGGCGACCCAGTCGAGGGCCGGATGCGCTTCGAACAATGCCTCGTACACCCCCGCCTGGTAGGAGCCGAGCGCGCCGCCGCCCTGGAGGACGAGGGCGTGGTCGGCGGACTGCATGTCCACGCCGGCCGCGGGGAGGCGGGCGTCCGGCAGGGGGTGGGAAGGAGCGGTGGGAGGGCGGGGTGTCCTGGTCTTGGTGCTCATGCGGGTGCCTGGCGGATGGAAGGGAGGGCCCGGGCGGCGGGCCCACGCGATGGAGCAGCGGCGGTACTGCCGGGTTCCCCAATATACGCACCTGCGGCCCGGCAGGCGCGGCGGCGGGCGCTTTCCGTGTCTGGACCATGCCGTGGCCGAAACAATTTTTACCGCACCGCCGCAACTTCATAAATACAAATAATTCGCATTACTTATTTTGTTTGTATCATCGCTTTCCGCGCGACGGAACCGCCGCCGCCCATTCCAGGAAAGCGATGCCTATGTCCTTCTTGCCCTTGTCCGAACCCTCCCTGGCCGATGTGTTCGTGGCCCACCGTGCGCAGTTGTGGCGCGTGGCGCGGCAGATCGTCAATACCGAGGATCTGGCGGACGACGTGGTGCAGGACGCCTACCTGAAGCTGGCGGAAGGGCCCGGGCGCGTGGCGGAGCGGCCCATCGGGTATTGCTGCCAGGTGGTGCGCAACCTGGCGCTGGACTATTGCCGGAGGCACCGCGTGGAGGCGAGCTACCGCACCTTCGACGTGGACGTGGAGGCCATCGACGTGCCATGCCATCGCTCCCCCGACCGCCACATGTGCGAGCAGCAGGTGATCCATGCGATCGACGAGGTGCTCTCGCAGTTGCCGCCGCGCACGCGCATGGTGTTCGAGCTCTACCGCATCGAGGGCCTCACGCAGCGCCAGATCGCCGAACGCCTGGGCTGCGCGCTGGGGCTGGTGAACGGCCTGATCGCGGAGGCGGCGAAGGCGGTGGCGCGCTGCCGCGTCCACATGATGGCGGGGCAGTGACCCTGGTGCGGCGCCCGAAGCGGCCTGACGGGGCGGCCTGACGGGGCGGCCGGAGCGGGGCGCAGGCCGCCCATGGCGGCGGCGTTACTGTCGGGATGCGCTAGGCTCGGCGCATGACTCCCCCCCACGATGAAGATCCCGCATGGGACGCGGCCTGGACCTGGGTCCAGCGCGAATTCGACCGCGAGACGTTCGGTGAGGCCGAGCGCGCCGCGCTGGCCGCGTGGCTGCAGGCGGACCCGCTGCACCGCCAGCGCTACGAAGAAGCCGCGCAGCTGTGGCGGCTGGCCGGCATGGTGCCGCGCCGCACGGACGATGGCGACGGGCATTCCTGAAGTGCGCGGCAGCGGCCCCGGGTGCAGGCCGCGATGAACAGATGGCTCCGCCAATCGTCTTGTGAAGGCAGGCCCGCTTGCATGCGCTCTCCTTGTCGGGAGCCGCGCGGCGGGGCTGGATGTTCAACCGCACAAGGGATGCACCGATGTCTACGAGCTGCTTCGACCGCGAGGACGAAACCTTCATCGTCCTGATCAACCACGAGGAACAGTATTCGATCTGGCCGCACTGGAAGGTCGTGCCCGAAGGCTGGAAGGCCGTGGATGGTGTGCGCGGCGACAAGAAGACCGTGGTGGCCTACGTGGACGGCGCCTGGACCGACATGCGGCCGAAGTCGCTGCGCGACTGGATGGCGCAGCAGGACGCCGGGGCCGCGGCAGAAGGTTCCACCGCCGCGGCGGCCTGACGGCGATGGCCATGGCGAGCGACGCGGACCTGGTGCTGCTGTGCCTGCCCTGTGCGGGCGCGAGCGCGACGATGTACTTGCGCTGGCAGCGGCGCCTGCCCCCCGGGCTGCGGGTGGTGCCGGTGGAGCTGCCCGGCCGCGGCGCGCGCATGGGCGAGCCGTTCGCGCGGTCGTACGCCGATCTTGTCGGCCCGCTGGCGCAGGGCTGCCTGCGCGCCGCCGGTGGTGCCGCGTTCGCGCTCTTCGGCCACAGCATGGGGGCGCTGCTCGCCTATGGCGTCGCCTGCCGCATGGCGGCCCTGGGCGGTGCCGTGCCCGCGGCACTGGCCGTATCGGGCTGCGCCGCACCTGCGCTGCGCAGCGGCGAGCGCTATGCGGAGCCGCTGGACGATGCGCGCCTCATCGCGGACCTGCGCGAGCAGGGCGGCACGCCGGAGGCGGTGTTCGCCGAGCCTGAGCTGCTGCGCCTCACGCTCGACGTGCTGCGGGCGGACTACCGCCTGTGCCATGGGTTCCGCCGGTCGGAGGACCTGGAGGGGGTGGAGGGCGCGGCGCCGCTGTCCTGCCCCGTCCACATTTTCGGCGGGCGCTCCGACCGCATCGCCGCGGCCGAGCTGCAGGCCTGGGCGCGCGAGACGCGGGGCCCTGCGACCCTGGACTGGTTTGGCGGCGGGCACTTCTTCCTGCGCGAGGAGGAGGACCGCTTCCTGCGGACCCTGGCCGAGCGCATGACGGCACCGGGGGCGACGCGCGGCGCGCAGCCCCTGGCGGCCACCGCCTGACCGCGGCCACCCTTTTCCCCTGCTTCCTTTTCTGGTTTCCCGGGCTGCCTTTGGCGCCGCGGGCTGGCAGCGCCTTTGTGCGCACGAGGAGTTCCACATGAATGAAATGCCGATGCAATTCAGGCGCCAGGCGCCCGAAGGGTCCGAACTGCCCCTGCTGATCACGCCGAACCGGCCCGGGGAAGGGCTGCTCGATGCCTTCGGCCGCCTGCTCCCGCGCATCGAGGAGGCACTGCCGGCCGTGGGCGGGGTGCTGCTGCGCGGGTTCGACGTGCCGGCCGTCGAGACCTTCCAGCAGTTCGCGGCGGCCTTCGGCGATCCGCTGCTGAAGTACGAATTCGCCTCGACGCCGCGCTCGGCCGTGGAGGCCTCCACCGGTGCGGGGGTCTATACCTCCACGGAATATCCCGCGCACCAGACCATTCCCCTGCACAACGAGCAGGCCTACACGCGCGAGTGGCCCATGCGCATCTGGTTCCACTGCGTGACGGCGGCGCCGGAAGGGGGCGAGACGCCGATCGCGGACAGCCGGGCCATCCACCGGCGCATGCCCGAGCGCATCCGCCGCCTCTTCGAGCCCGGGGTGCTGTACGTGCGCAATTTCGGCGAGATGGACGTGCCGTGGCAGAAGGTGTTCAACACGGACCGCCGCGATGCGGTGGAGGCGTTCTGCGCTAAGGCGGGCATCGCTTGGGAGTGGAAGGACGACGGCGGGCTGCGCACGCGGCAGCTGTGCCAGGGCATCGAGGTCCACCCCGTCACGGGCGAGACCGTGTGGTTCAACCAGGCCCACCTGTTCCACATCTCCGCGCGCGACGCGGAAGAGCGCGAGGTGCTGGAGGAGGTGCTGGGCATCGACAACGTGCCGCGCAACACCTTCTTCGCCGATGGATCGCCCATGCCCGATGCGCTGATGGACGAGGTGCGCGCGGTGCTGGACGCCGAGACCGTGTCTTTCCCCTGGGAGAAGGGCGACGTGGTGATGCTGGACAACATGCTGGCGGCCCACGCGCGCTCGCCCTTCAAGGGGCCGCGCAAGGTGGTGGTGGCCATGGCGCGGCCCCACGGCAACCTGGGAGCGGGCGCATGAACGCGAAGGATCTCGCACTGTCCGCGGCCCTGGACGCGGAGGCCGCAGCGCCGCGCAATTTCGTCGAGCGGCTGCGCACGCTGGCCGAAGAGCAGCCGGACACGGTCTGGCTGACGGTGGTGGACGAGCCGCAGGGCGGCCGGCGCGAAGTGGCGCTGACGTATGCGGAGTTCGCGCGCCGCGTGCACGCCCTGGCCGCGCGGCTGCAACAGCGGTTCGCCCCGGGCGAGCGCGCGCTGGTGCTGCAGGACAACGACGAGCACTATGCCGCCAGCATGCTGGCGTGCTTTCACAGCGGCATCGTCGCGGTGCCGGTGTTCCCGCCGGAATCGCAGCGGCCGCAGCACCTGGCGCGGCTGCAGGGCATCGCGCGGGACTGCGGCGCGGCCTGCGTGCTGACCACGACGGAGTGGGAAGCGATGGTGCGCGCCGGCTTCCCCGGCCTGGAAGTGATCGCGGGCGACGCGGTGGACCTGGCGCTCGCGGGCGCCTGGCGTGCGCATGAACCGGCGGACGACGACCTGGCCTTCCTGCAGTACACGTCCGGCTCCACGGGGCATCCCAAGGGCGTGATGGTGACGCACGGCAACCTGATGGCCAACGAGCGCGCCATCCAGGAAGGCATGGCCACGGGGCCGGAAGACCGGTTCGTTTCATGGGCGCCGCTGTTCCACGACATGGGCCTGATCGGGGGGCTACTGCAGCCGCTGTACTGCGGGGCATCGCTGGTGCTGGTGTCGCCGCGCTACTTCCTGGAGCGCCCGGCGCGCTGGCTGGAGCTGGTGTCGCGCCACCGCGCCACGGTCAGCGGCGGGCCCGACTTCGCTTACCGCCTCTGCCTGGAGCGCATCGGCGACGCGCAGGCCCTGGGGCTGGACCTGTCGCACTGGCGCGTGGCCTACAGCGGGGCGGAACCCGTGCGGGCCGACACCATGGCGGCCTTCGCCGAACGCTTCGCGGCGCAGGGTTTCCACGCGGGCGCGGTGCATGCCTGCTACGGCCTGGCCGAGGCGACGCTGTACGTGACCGGTGCGCGCCCCGGGCAGGGCCTGTGGGCGCGGGGTTTTTCCGCGCAGGCGCTGGCCGTGGGCGCGGCAGAGCCCGGCGATGCGGGAACGGGCACGTTGCTGGTGGGCTGCGGGGGGGCGGCGAGCGGACACGCCGTGCAGATCATGGATGTGGCATCGCTCACCCCGGCCGACGCGGGCTGCGTGGGCGAGGTCTGGGCGAGCGGGCCCAGCGTGGCGGCGGGCTACTGGGGCCAGCCGGAGGCGACGGCCGCCACCTTCGTGGAGCACGGCGGCCGGCGCTGGCTGCGCACGGGTGACCTGGGCTTCCTGCATGAAGGGCAACTGGTGGTGACCGGGCGCACCAAGGACCTGATCATCCTGCGCGGCCACAACGTCTATCCGCAGGACGTGGAGCGGGCCATCGAAGCCGAAGTGGAGGCGGTGCGCAAGGGCCGCGTGGCCGTGTTCCCGGTGCAGGGGGCGCAGGCCGAGGGGATCGGCGCGGCGGTGGAGGTGTCGCGCGGCATGCAGAAGCTGGTGCCGCCGCACGCGCTGGTGGAGGCCCTGAGCGCGGCCGTGAGCGAGGCGGTGGGCGAGCCGCTGTCGGTCGTGCTGCTGCTGCAGCCCGGCACGCTGCCCAAGACCACCAGCGGCAAGCTGCAGCGCAGCGCCTGCCGCGCGGCCTGGGCGGAGCGCAGCGCCGATGCCTACGCCATCTACGAGTGGGGGCGCTTCGTGCGCGGCGGGCAGGAGGAGGCCGCTGCGTCCGGCGGTGGCGCCCTGGATGCGCTCGAATCCGAGGTGGCGGGCATCTGGCAGGAGGTGCTGCGCACCGCGGCGCCGCAGGCGCTGGACCGCCAATCGCATTTCTTCGTGCTGGGCGGCAATTCGCTCGCGGCCACCCAGGCGGCGGCGCGCATCGCGCAGCGCTTCGGCGTGGCGTTCGCGCCGCGCGTGCTATTTGACCACCCGCGGCTCGGCGCGTGCGCGGAGGCCCTGCGCGCGGCCATGGCCGCGGGGCCGGGGGGCAGTGCCGGCGCCAGTGCGGCCGCGAGCGCCGTGGAGCCGCTGCCGCTGCCGCTGGCCTTGCGCGCCGGGAACCGTCCGCTGTCGCATGCCCAGGCGCGCCAGTGGTTCCTCTGGAAGCTGGCGCCCGCGGAGGCCGCCTACCACGTGGGCGCGGCACTGTGGATCGACGGGGAGTTCGATGCTGCTGCGGCACAGGCCGCGCTGGAGGACGTGGCGCGGAGGCAGGCGTCGCTGCGCACCGTGTTCGGCGAGGGCCCGGATGGCGTGCCGTTCCAGCGCGTGGAGGGCGTGGAGGAGATGCCGGCGATCGCGCTCGAGGTGGAGGACCTGGGCCGCACGGCCTGCTCGGAGCGCGACGATGCCGTGCGCGAGCGGCTGGATGCGCTGCAGTCCCGGCCCTTCGACCTGCTGCAGGGCCCGCCCTGGCGCGTGGCGCTGCTGCGCCTGGATGCGCGCACGCATGTGCTCGCCGTGGTCATGCACCACATCCTTTCGGACGGCGCATCGATGCAGCTCTGGGCCGCCGAGTGGCTCGAGGCCTATGGCGCACGCCGCCAGGGCCTGCCGGCGCGGGCCATGCCGCCGCTGCAGTACATCGATTACGCGGCCTGGGCCGCCGGCCGGCTGGAGGCCGGCGAAGGCGAGCGGCAGTGGGCCTGGTGGCGGGAGCGGCTGGCCGATTGGCACGCGACGCCCTGCGAGGTGCGGCCGGACCATCCACGCCCGCCGCGCGTGTCCTACACCGCCCGCCGCCACGCCTTCGAGGTGCCGGCGGCGGTGGTGCAGGGCCTGCGCGCGCTGCAGGCGCGCGAGAGCGCGACATCTTTCATGGTGCTGCTGGCAGCCTTGCAGGTGCTGTTGTCCCGGTACACGGGGCAGCCGCGCGTGCGCGTCGGCGCGGCGGTGGCGCAGCGGGGCGTGCCCGGCGTGGACGGGCTGGTCGGCCTTTTCGTGAACACCCTGGTGCTGCCCGGTACGGTGGGGCCCCAGGCCACGCTGCTCGATGTGCTGCGCGATGCGCGCGAGATGGTGCTCGGCGCGCAGGCCCACCAGGAGCTGCCGTTCGACCGGCTGGTGGAGGCGCTGCGGCCGGAGCGCAGCGCGGGCGCGAGCCCGCTGTTCCAGGTCATGCTCAACCACCTGGCGGAGGACGAGCGGCTGCTGCAGGCGGTGCCGGGTCTCGCCGTGCGGGGCGAGCCGCTCCAGGGGCCGCAGGCGCAGTTCGAGCTGGTGCTGGAGGCGCGCGAGCGCGGCACCGGGGCGCTGTCGCTCACCTGGGTGTATGCGGGCGAGCTGTTCGAGCCCGCCACCATCGAGCGGCTGGCCGGCCATTTCCTGGCCCTGCTGCAGGCGATGGCCGGGGGGCCTGAGCAGCCGGCGTGCGCGGTGGAGTGGCTTGCGCCCGCCGAGCGCGCGCAGTTGGACGCCTGGAGCCGCAACGGCCACCGCGAGAGCCCGCCCGTGCCGGTCTTCCAGCAACTGGAGGCGCATGCCGCGCGCCAGCCGCAGGCCACGGCGCTGCTGTTCGGCGATGAAGCCATCGGCTACGGAGAGTTGAATGCGCGGGCCAACCGTCTCGCGCACCACCTGCTGCGCGCGGGACTGCAGCCGCAGTCGCTGGTGGGCATCTGCATGCAGCGTTCGACCGAAATGATCGTGGGCATGCTGGCGGCGATGAAGGCGGGATGCGCCTACCTGCCGCTGGACCCGGAACTTCCGGCCGGGCGGCTGGGCGACATGCTGGAGCACAGCGGCGCGGCCTGGGTGCTGTCGCATGCGGCGACGGCCGGGCAGGTGCCCGCGCTGCCGGGCGTGCGCGTGATCGGCGTGGACGGCCTGGGGGGCCTGCCCGGCGCCATGCCGGGCGACGCGGAGAACCCCGGCATCGCGGTGCATGGCGAGCAGCTCGCCTACGTCATCTATACCTCGGGTTCCACAGGGCGGCCCAAGGGCGTGGCCGTGTGCCATGCGGCGCTGCACACCTGCATGGCCTGGATGCAGGGCACCTACGGGCTGGCCGCGTCGGACACGGTGCTGCACAAGGCGCCCTTCGGCTTCGACGTGTCGTGCTGGGAAATCTTCTGGCCGCTCACGGCCGGTGCGCGCCTGCTGGTGGCGCCGCCCGGGGCGCACCGGGATCCGGAGCAGATCGTGCAGTTGATCGAGTGCCACCAGGTCACCACGCTGAATTTCGTGCCATCCATGCTGCGGGCCTTCCTGGACCATCCGGGCATCGAGCACCGCACCCGCCTGCGGCACGTGATCTGCGGGGGCGAGGCGATGCCCGAGACCCTGCAGAGGGAGGCCCTGCGGCGCCTGCCGGGCGCCACGCTGCAGAACCTCTACGGGCCCACGGAAACGACGATCCACGTCACCCGCTGGACCTGCCGGGACGAGTCCGGGCCCGTGCCCATCGGGCGGCCCATCAGCGAAACCCAGGCCTGGGTGCTCGATGCGCAGCTGCAGCCGGTGCCCCAGGGCGTGGCCGGCGAGCTCTACATCGGCGGGGCCCTGCTGGCGCGCGGCTACCTGGGCCAGCCGGGGCTCACGGCCGAGCGCTTCGTGGCCGATCCGCAAGGGGCGGGCGGGCGCCTGTACCGCACCGGGGACTGGGTGCGCTGGAATGCCGAAGGGCAGATCGAATACCTGGGCCGCATCGACCACCAGGTGAAGCTGCGCGGCCTGCGGATCGAACTGGGCGAGATCGAATCGGCGCTGCGCTCCCAGGCCGGCGTGAAGGATGCGGTGGCCGTGGTGCGCGGCGCTGAAGGCGCCGAGTCGCTGGTAGCCTACGTGGCAGGCGCGGGGGATGCCGTGGCGCTGCGTGCGGCACTGGCGCAGCGGCTGCCCGGCTACATGGTGCCCCGCGCCATCGTGGTGCTGGACGCGTTGCCGCTCAATGCCAACGGCAAGGTGGACCGGGCCGCGCTGCCCGATCCCGCGATTGCCGGGGGCACGGGCCGCGGCGAGCCCGCTGCCCCGCAGGGCAGCACGGCGCACCGGCTGGCGGCGCTGTGGAGCGAGCTGCTGGGCGTGCCGTCGGTGGGCCTGCAGGACAACTTCTTCGACCTGGGCGGCCACTCGCTGCTGCTGGTGCGTGCCCACCGCCGGCTGGAGGACGAGTGGGGCTGCCGGCTCGCGCTGGTGGACCTGTTCCAGCACCCCACGGTGGAATCGCTCGCGCGCCGCATCGACCAGGCCGCGGGTGAGAGCGAAGGCGAGGGCGGCAGGGCGCATTCCGGCGCATCCGCTGCGCTGCAGACCGCCGACGACCGCGCGCGCCGGCAGCGGACGGCATTGCTGCAGCGCCGCGCGCATCTTCAAGGAGCCCGTGAATGAATGCACCCATCGACTCTCCCATGATCTCTTCGCAGGCACCGAGCGGGCTGGAGATCGCGATCGTCGGCATGGCGGGGCGGTTTCCCGGCGCCCCGGATGTCGATTCCTTCTGGCAGCGCATCCGCGATGGCCTGGACTCCGTCAGGACCTATTCGGATGCGGAGCTCGAGGCCCTGGGCGTGCCCGAGGCGCTGCGCCGCGATCCCGACTATGTGAAGGCGGGCGTGCCGCTCGACGGGTTCGACCGCTTCGACGCGGAGTTCTTCGGCTTCACGCCGCGCGAGGCCGAGCAGCTCGATCCACAGCAGCGGCTGTTCCTGGAAAGCGCCTGGGCCTGCCTGGAGCATGCCGGCTGCGATCCGGCGCGCCGGGAGGGCAAGGTGGGCGTGTACGGCGGCGAAGGGCCGGGCGTGTACCTCATGCGCCACCTGCTGCCCGCGGCCGGTCTGGACGCGGGCTCGGGCATCGCCGACGTGCTCGGCCTGATGGGCGCCAACGCACCCAGCTCGCTCTGCGCCCGCGTGGCGTACAAGCTGGACCTGCGCGGCCCGGCCGTGAGCGTGCAGACGGCCTGCTCCACGTCGCTGGTGGCCGTGCACATGGCCTGCCAGTCGCTGCTGGGCCACGAATGCGACATGGCGCTGGCGGGCGGCGTGTGGCTGAACCTGCTGCAGCAGGGCGGCTACCGCTACCAGGCCGGCGCGATCCTGTCGCCCGACGGGCATTGCCGCGCGTTCGACGCCGATGCCGCCGGCACGGTGATCGGCAGCGGCGTGGGCGTGGTCGCGCTCAAGCGGCTGGAGGACGCGCTGCGCGACGGCGACACGGTGCATGCCGTCATCAAGGGCAGCGCGGCCAACAACGACGGCGCGGCCAAGGTCGGCTTCACCGCGCCCGGCGTGGACGGGCAGGCCGAGGTGATCCGCGCGGCGCAGCTCGTCGCGGGCGTTTCGGCCGACACCATCGGCTACGTGGAGGCGCACGGCACGGGCACGGTGCTGGGCGATCCCATCGAGATGGCCGCGCTCACGCAGGCATTCCGCGCGGACACGGACAGGCGCGGCTTCTGCGCGGTCGGATCCGTGAAGACCAACATCGGCCACCTGGATGCGGCGGCGGGCGTGGCGGGGCTCATCAAGGCCGCCATGGCCCTGAAGCACGCGCAGTTGCCGCCGAGCCTGCACTGCCGGCAGCCGAATCCGCGCATCGATTTCGCCTCCAGCCCCTTCTACGTCAACACCGAGGCGGCCCCATGGCCCCGGGGCGCCTTCCCGCGGCGCGCGGGCGTGAGTTCGTTCGGCATCGGCGGCACCAACGTGCACGTGGTGCTGGAAGAGGCGCCGCCGCCGGTGCCGCGCGCGGGCCGCTCCGTGGAGGGGCAGGCCGGGCAGGGCATGGAGGGCCAGGGGAGAGTTCCGGAGCCGGAGTGGGAAGTGCTCCCGCTGTCGGCGCGCACCGAGGCCGCGCTGCACGCATCCCGCGCGCAGATGGCCGCCCACCTGCGCGGCGCTGAGCCTGGGCCGCTGGCGGACATCGCGCACACGCTGCAGTGCGGCCGCCGGGCGTGGGCCTGGCGCACGGCCGTGGCGGCGCACGAAACCGGCCTGGCGGCGCAGCGGCTGGAGGCACCCCTGCCCGTGCCGCAGCGCGTGCCGGCCGCTGCGCCGGAGGTAGTGTTCCTGTTCCCCGGCTCCGGCGCGCAGCACATCGGCATGGCGCAGGGGCTCGACCGGCGCAGCGTGGTGTTCCGGCAGGCACTGGACGCATGCGCCGCCGTCCTGCGGCAGGAGACCGGGATGGACCTGCGGGCGTTGATCCACCCCGCGCCCGGCCAGGAGGCCGAGGCGGCCGGGCAACTCGCGCGCGTCGAGGTGCTGCAACCCGCGCTGTTCGCGGTCGAGTATGCGATCGCGCAGTGGTGGATGTCGTGCGGCGTGCGGCCCGCGCTGATGCTGGGCCACAGCCTGGGCGAATATGTCGCGGCCTGCCTGGCGGGCGTCTTCGCGCCCGAGGATGCGATGCGCATCGTGGTCTGGCGCAGCCGGCTGATGGCCGGCCTCCCTGCAGGCGCGATGACGGCGGTGCCATTGCCGGAGGCGGAGATCGCGCCGCTGCTGGCCCTCGGCTGCGACCTGGCTGCCGTGAACGGCGATGCGCTCTGCGTGCTGTCCGGCCCGCCCGCGGCGATCGAGGCGGCGGAAGAGGCGCTGCGCGCGCAGGGCCATGCGCCCCGTCGGCTGCACGTGGCCGTGGCCATGCATTCGCGGATGGTGGAGCCCATCGTGGCGGAACTGGAGCGGCGCATCGCCGCGGTGCCGCGCCATGCGCCGCGCATTCCCTTCGTTTCCAACGTCACCGGCCGGCCGATCACGGCCGAGGAGGCCATGAGCCCGGCCTATTGGGGGCGGCACCTGCGGGGTACCGTGCGCTTCCGCGAGGGACTGGACGCCGTGTTCGCGCAGCCGGGGCGCGTGGTGCTGGAGGCAGGGCCTGGCGAATCCATGGCGGGGCTCGCGCGGCGGCATGCGCAGGCGGCGACGGCCGCCGGCATCTGGGCCAGCCTGGCCCATCCGCAGCAGCGGGACCGTGACGCGCAGCAACTCGCCCAGGCCCTGGCCGGCCTGTGGACGGCGGGCGTGGAGATCGACTGGCCCGCCACGCGCGATGGCGCACGGCGCCGGAACGTGCCGCTGCCCACCTACCCGTTCCAGCGCCAGCGCTTCTGGGTGGAGGCCGGTGCGCAGCGACCGCTGAGCGATGCATCCGCGGCGCAGCCGCAGGGCATTTATTACCTGCCCGCGTGGCAGCGCAGCGGCGCGGTGCCGCAGGCCTCCGGGCCCGGCCCGGGCGATACGGTGCTGCTGCTGGGCGGCGCAGGGCTGCCGCTCGCGGAGCGCCTGGCACAGCGCCTGACGGAGCGCGGAGCGCGCGTGGTGCGGGTGGCGGCGGCCGAAGGCTTCAGGGATGACGGCCATGGCGGCTTCGCGGTGCGGCCGGACGAGCGCGGCGACCATGCGGCGCTCTGGCGCGCGCTCGGGCCGGTGACGCATGCCTTCCACTTGTGGGGGCTGGGGGAGGACTGGGAGCGCGGCTACTTCAGCCTCCTGGCCCTGGCCCAGGGCCGCGAGGACGCGGGCCGGGACGGGCCGCTGTCGCTCACCATCGTGACCGACCGGGCCGAGGAAGTGGCCGGCAACGAGCCGCTGGAGCCCGGCAAGGCGACGGTGGCGGCCCTGGCGCGCGTCCTGGGCCAGGAAATGCCGCGCATCGCCTGCCGCGTGGTGGATGTGCTGGTGCCGAACGCCGGCAGCGCCGCCGAGGCGCAACTGTCCGAAGCGCTGGCGGGCGAGCCGGCACGCCCGGCAGACGAGTTCTGCGTGGCCTGGCGCGTTGCGCAGCGCTGGGTGAAGACCTATGAACCAGCTTCTGCGCCAGCGCCCTGCGCACAGCGCCTGCGGCAGGGCAGCGTGGTGCTGATCACGGGCGGCCTGGGCAGCGTCGGCCTCGCGCTGGCGCGGCACCTGGGCCGGCGCCACGGCGCGCGGCTGGTGCTGCTGGGGCGCACGCCGCTGCCGCCGTACGGGGACTGGGAGGGCCTGCTCGCGCGGCCCGACCTGCCCGCCGCCCAGCGCCGCAGGCTCGTGCAACTGCAGGCGATGGATGCGGATGGCATCGAATGGATGGCCGTGGCGGCCGACGTCACCGATGCGGCGCAATGGCGCGATGCGCTGCAGGCCGTGCATGCGCGCTTCGGCGGCGTGAACGGCGTGGTGCATGCCGTGATGGAGCCGGGCGGCGGCATGCTGGCGACCCGCACGCGGGCGGAGGTGGAGGCCGCCTTTGCCGCGAAGATGCAGGGCACGTTGGCCATGGTGGACGCCCTGCGCGCCGAGCCCGTGGATTTCGTGCTGCTGTGCTCGTCCGTCGCCAGCTGGGTCGGGGGGCTGGGCCGCGGCGACTACGCGGCCGCCAACGCCTGGCTGGATGCCTTCGCCACCGCCAGCCGGCGCGACAGCCCGTGGCCGGTGTTCTCTGTCAACTGGGATGCCTGGCGCGACGTGGGCGCCGGTGCCGACATGGACGTGCCCGAGGGCATGGGCCTGGACGAGCGCACGGGCATGGAGGTGTTCGACCGGGTCGTGAACGGGCCGCTGCAGCCGCAGACGCTGGTGTCGGTCACGCCGCTCGCGCAGCGCCTGCGCCCGCTGGACGGGCTCGTGGATGCGCTGGAGGCCGCGCCGCAGCCGGCACCGCTCTCCGGCGCCGCCGCGCACCCCCGCCCGGTGCTGTCCACGCCCTACCGCGCGCCGGAGGGCGAACTGGAGGACAACCTCGCGGCGCTGTGGACCGAGGCCCTGGGCATCGACGGCATCGGCGCCGACGACAACCTCTTCGAACTGGGCGGCGACTCCCTGCTGGCGATCCGCCTGCTGGCCCGCGTGCGCAAGGCCTATGCCGTGGACATCCACCCCGCGGCCTTCTTCAAGGCCCCGCGCATCGCCGACCTGGCGCAGCTCGTGGAGCTGCGGCTGATCGAGGACATCGAGCGCGGCGCCGCACCTTCTTCCGTTTCCCTGCAGGCCGATTGACATGAGCGACAGTCCTCTTCTTTCCGAGCGCCGCGCGCGCCTTTCTCCCGAACAGCAGGCACTGCTGCGCCAGCGGTTGAGCGGCAGGTCCCCCGCCTCCGATGGGGCGGAGTCGTCCTCTGCATCCACCATGGATGTGCTGCCGCGCAGCGGCGTGCCGGAGGGGGCCGAGGCTCCCCTGTCCTGGGCCCAGCAGGGCCAGTGGTTCCTCTGGCGCATGGACCCCGGCAATACGGCCTACCACGTGGGCGGCGGGCTGGATTTCGAAGGCCCGCTGGATGCCGCCGCCCTGCATGCGGCGCTGCAGGCCCTGGTGCGGCGCCACGAGGGCCTGCGCACCGTCTTCGGCGAAGGCGATGACGGCACGCCGTGGCAGCGCGTGGAGCCCGCGCGGGAGGTACCGCTGCCCTGCACCGACGTTTCAGGGTGGGCGCCGGCCGATCGCGATGCCCGGCTGCAGGCGCTGGCGCGCGAGGTGTGCGCGGAGCCCTTCGACCTGCGCCGCGGCCCGATGCTGCGCTGCGCGCTTGCCCGGCTCGGCCCGCGGGAGCACCGGCTGCTGTTCATGATGCACCACATCGCCTCCGATGCCTGGACGGTGGAGCGCATTCTCGACGAGTGGGCGCGGGGCTATGCGGATGCGCTGGAGGGCCGCGCGCCGTCCGGTGCGCCGCCGGCACTGCGCTACGTCGATTTCGCGGTCTGGCAGCGGCAGTGGCTGCAGGGGCCGGAGGCCGCACGGCACAGGGACTATTGGACACGGCAGCTCACGGAGGAAGCGCCCGTGCTGCAGATCGGCCGGGGCGCCGCGGCCCCGTCGCCGCAGGCAGCGCCGGCACCGGAGGCCGTGGCCGTGCAGCACCTGCTGGCCGTGCCCGCCCCGCTGGCCCAGGCGCTGCGCCAGCGCGCCCGTGCCCACGGCACGACGCTGTTCTGCGTGCTGCTGGCGGCCTTCCACGCCGTGCTGTTCCTCCATGCCGGGCACGCCGTGCAGCGCGTGGGCGTGCCCGTGGCGGGACGCAACCGCCCGGAGACGGCCGACGTGGCCGGCGTCTTCATCAACACCGTGGTGATGCAGGCGCGGCCCGCGCCGCAGATGCCGCTCTCCGCCTTGCTGGCGCAGGTGCATGCGACCGCGCTGGAGGCCCGCGAGCACGAGGACCTGCCGTTCGAGCACGTCGCGCAGGTGCTGCGGCCCGAGCGCACACAGGACGGCGGCGGACTCTTCCAGTGCATGTTCAACCACCTGGGCGAGGGCGGCCGGCCCCTGGCGGGCTGGCCGGGGCTGGCCGTGCGGCGCTTCGATCCCGGGCTGCGTGCGGCGCCGTTCGGGCTCACGCTGGAGACCATGGAAGACCCGGACGGCGGGCTGCGGGCCGCGTTCCGGTACGACGCCGCGCGCTTCGGCGCGCAGGACATGGCGGAGATCGCCGGCCACTACGAACGCATGCTGGATGCGCTGGCGCACGACCCCGAGCGCCCCGTCGGCGAGGTCGCCATGCTCGGCGATGCGGAGCGCGCGCGCCTGCAGGCGTGGTCGGCGGACGGGGAGGCCGTGGACATGGATCTGCCCGTGCACCGGATGTTCGAGCGCCAGGCGGCGCTCACCCCCGATGCGCCCGCCCTGGTGGCCGAAGGCCGCGAGTGGACGTATGCGCAGCTCGACGCGCGCACCAGCCGCCTCGCGCACCGGTTGCGCGCCTGCGGCGTGGGCCCGGAGACACTGGTGGGCGTGGCCCTGGCGCGTGGCGCGGACATGGTGGAGGCGCTGCTCGCGGTACTGAGGGCCGGCGGCGCCTACGTGCCCCTCGACCCCGAACTGCCGGCGGATCGCATCGCCTACATGCTCGGCGACTGCGCACCGGCGCTGGTGCTGACCGATGCCGCCCACCGTGCCTGCCTGCCGTCGGAGATGGCGCAGCCGGTGATCCTGCTGCCCCTGGAGGATGCGCCGGGCGAGGGCACCACCCAAGGCGCTCTTCCGCCCGCGGCGCTGCACCCCGAGCACCTGGCCTACGTGATCTACACCTCCGGCTCCACCGGCCGGCCCAAGGGCGCGGCCAACCGCCACGGCGCGCTGTCGAACCGGATCGCGTGGATGCAGCAGGCCTACGGCCTGGGCCCGGGCGACACGGTGCTGCAGAAGACGCCGTTCGGCTTCGACGTGTCGGTGTGGGAATTCTTCTGGCCACTCGCCGTGGGCGCACGCCTGGCGGTGGCCCCCCCGGGCGCGCACCGCGAGCCCGCGCAGCTGCAGGCGCTCATCCAGCGGCATGCGGTGACGACGCTGCACTTCGTGCCCTCGATGCTGCAGGCCCTGCTGGCGCAGCTGGATGCGCACGCCTGCGCCAGCGTGCGGCGCATCGTGTGCAGCGGCGAGGCGCTGCCGGCCGAGGCGCGCCGCCAGGTGCTGGAGCGGTTGCCCGGCGTGGCGCTGTACAACCTCTACGGCCCGACGGAGGCCGCCATCGACGTCACGCACTGGACCTGCCATGTGCAGGAGCGCGGCCCCGTGCCGATCGGCCGGCCCATCGCCGGGCTGCGCACCCATGTGCTCGATGCCGCGATGCAGCCCGTGCCGCCGGGCGCTCCGGGGGAGCTGTTCCTGGGCGGCGCCGGGCTCGCGCGCGGGTATGCCGCCCGGCCGGGCCTCACAGCCGAACGTTTCGTGGCCGATCCGTTCGAGCCGGGCGCGCGGCTCTACCGCACGGGCGATCTCGTGCGCTGGCGCGAGGATGGCGCCCTGGAATACCTGGGGCGGCTGGACCACCAGGTGAAGATCCGCGGCCAGCGCATCGAACTGGGCGAGATCGAGGCGCGACTGCTGGCCTCGCCCGGCGTGCGCGAGGCCGTGGCGGTGGCCGCGTCCACGCCCGCGGGCATGGCGCTGGTGGCGTACTGCAGCCCGCACGCAGGTGCCGCGCTGGACGCCGAAGCGCTGCGCGCGCGGCTCGCCGCGGAACTGCCCGAGGCCATGGTGCCTTCGCAGATCGCGGTGCTGCCGGCGCTGCCGCTGAACGCCAACGGCAAGGTGGACCGCAAGGCGCTGCCCTCGCTGCAGCCTGCTTCCGGGGCGGCCTACACCGCACCGCAGGGCGAGGTGGAGGAGGCGCTGGCGCGCATGTGGTGCGAACTGCTGGCGCTGCCGCGCGCTGGCCGAACCGACCACTTCTTCGCCCAGGGCGGCCATTCCCTGATGGCCATGCAGCTCGTCGCCCGCGTGCGCTCGGGCCTGCAGGCCGAGATTGCGGTGCGGGACGTCTTCCTGCACCCCGTGCTGGCGGACCTGGCGCGGTGCGTGGAAGCCGCGCGCCCGCAGCGCCCCGTGGCGGACGCGCTGTCGCGCCTGGATGCCTTCCTCGACGATATGGAGATTGCCGGATGAGCGATATGGATGCACTTCTTCCCCAGGCCCGGATGGCCCGGCGCTTCATGCGGCTGACCGATGCGCAGCGCCGCGCCGCCTACGCGAAGATGCGCGAAGAGGGGTTGACCATGGGCCAGTTCCCCATCCTGCCGCGCGAGCCGCAGGACGGTGGGACGGAGCCCGGACAGGCCCCTCTGTCGTACGCGCAGATGCGCCAGTGGTTCCTGTGGCAGATGGAGCCGCAGGGCTCGGCCTACCACATCACCGGCGCATTCGCGCTGAGGGGCGCCATCGACGTGCCCGCGCTGGAGGCCGCCTGGCGCGACGTGATCGCGCGGCATGCCGCGCTGCGCACCGTCTTCCGCGCCGATGCCGAAGGCCATCCCTACCAGCAGGAGTTGCACTCCGTGGAGTTCGGCGTGCACCGGATCGACCTGTCGGACCTGCCCGAGCCCGAGCGGTGCGCCCGCGCCGAGGCCGCCGCCCGCGCCTGCTGCGAGACGCCCTTCGACCTGGGCGAGGGGCCGCTGCTGCGGGTCTGGCTGCTGCGCACCGGCGTGGAGGAGCACCGGCTCGTGGTCGCCATGCACCACATCGTGTCCGATGGTTGGTCGCTGCGCGTGCTGGTCGACTCCTTCGCCGAGCGCTACCGCGCCCGCCATGCGGGCGAGGGCGCCCCCGCGGAGCCCGTTGCCGCGCTGCAGTACGCCGACTACGCCCTCTGGCAGCGCCAGTGGATGGAGGCCGGAGAGAAAGAGCGCCAGCTCGCTTACTGGCGCACCCGTCTGGGCGGCGAGCAGCCCGTGCTGCAGCTGCCCGCGGAGCATCCGCGCCGCGCCGACGGCCGCTACCGGGCGGCCATGCATGCGTGGAACCTGCCCGCGGACCGCGTGCGGGCGCTGCGCTCCGCGGCGCAGGCGCGCGGCATCACGCCGTTCATGGCCCTGCTCACGGCCTTCCAGGCGGCCCTGTACCGCTGGAGCGGGCAGCACGACGTGCGCGTGGGCGTGCCGGTGGCCAACCGCGGCCGCGTGGAGACGGAAGGGCTGGTCGGCCTGTTCGTGAACACCCAGGTGCTGCGCCTGCAGGTCGATGGCCGCATGCCGCTCTCCGCCGCGCTGGACGCGGTGCGCGATGCCTCCCTGGAGGCCCAGGCCCACCAGGACCTGCCTTTCGACCAACTGGTCGAGGCGCTGCAGCCCGGCCGCAGCCTGGCCGCGCCGCCGCTGTTCCAGGTGATGTTCAACTACCAGCAGCACGACCACCGCGCGCTGGGCAACCTGCCGGGCCTGGCGCTCGAGCGCTGGGACATCCCGGGCCAGACCGCCCAGTTCGAGCTCATCCTGGGTGCCGTGGAAGACGGGCAGGGCGGTCTGCGGCTGGAGTTCCACTACGCCCGCGAGCTGTTCGCGGCCGGCACGGTGCGCCGCATGGCGGGCCATTACGAAGCCGTGCTCGCGGCCGTGATGCAGGTGCTGGAAGGCACGGGCGACCCGTGCGTGGGCGACGTGCCCCTGCTGGCCGGTGGCGAGGCGCGCCAGCTGCGCGAGTGGGGCGACTGCCCGCGCGCGCAGCCCCATGCCGAGCCCGTGCACCGCCTGTTCGAGCGCATGGCGCGGCGGCAGCCCGATGCAGTGGCAGTGGAGGCCGGGGATGCCGCCTGGAGCTACCGCGCGCTGGACCGCCGGGCCAACCATCTCGCGCACCACCTCGCTGCGCTGGGCGCCGGGCCGGAGCGGCGCATCGGCGTCGCCCTGTCGCGCTCGCCCGAGCTGGTGGCCGCCCTGCTGGCCGTCCTCAAGGCGGGCGCGGCCTTCGTGCCGCTGGACCCGGCCTATCCGGCCGAGCGCCTGGCCCACATGGCGCGCGACAGCGGCATGGCGCTGCTGCTCACCGAAAGCGCGCTGGTAGGACGCATCCCGCTGCCGCCCGGCGTGGCCTGCATCGCCTGCGACGACGAACCCGGCGCCTGCGACACCGGCCCTCATGTGCCCGTGGGCCCGCGCCAGCTGGCCTATGTGATCTACACCTCCGGCTCCACCGGCCTGCCCAAGGGCGTGCTGGTGGAGCACGGCCCCTTCGCGGCCCACTGCGTGGACACCGCCGCCTGCTACGAGATGGGGCCGGGCACGCGCGAGCTGCACTTCCTCTCGTTCGCCTTCGACGGCGCGCACGAGCGGCTGTTCACCGGGCTCACCTGCGGCGCCGCCGTGGTGCTGCGCGACGACACCCTCTGGACCGCCGAAGAGACCCTGGAGGCCCTGCGCGTGCGCGGCATCACGCACGCGGGCTTTCCGCCGGCCTACCTGGGGCAACTGGCCGACTGGGCCGGGCGGGCAGGCGACGATGCGCCTGCGCTGGAGCTGATCTCCTTCGGCGGCGAAGCGATGCCGCGCGAAGGCTTCGACGCCGTGCGCCGCCACCTGCGGCCGCGCCTGCTCATCAACGGCTACGGGCCCACCGAGGCCGTGGTCACGCCCATGCTCTGGAAGGTGGATGCGCTCGCCTCCTTTCCCCAGGCCTACGCGCCCATCGGCCAGCCGATGCCGGGCCGCACCGCCCATGTGCTGGATGCCGACCTGCAGCCCGTGCCGCGCCACGTGCCCGGCGAGCTGTACCTGGGCGGGACGGGCCTGGCGCGCGGCTATGGCGGCCGGCCCGGCCTCACGGCGGAGCGTTTCGTGGCCGACCCCTTCGGCAGCGGCGGGCGCCTCTACCGCACCGGCGACCGGGTGCGCTGGCGCGAGGACGGCCAGCTCGAATACCTGGGCCGCACGGACCACCAGGTGAAGGTGCGGGGCTTCCGCATCGAGCCGGGCGAGATCGAGGCCGCGCTGCGGGCCGCGCCGGGCGTGGGCGAGACCGTGGTCGTGGCGCGCGCGACGGCGCAGGGCACGCGGCTGGTCGCCTACGTGGCGCCGGCGCCGGCAGCCATGCCCGCAACACCGTCTGCACTGGACGAAGGGGCCCTGCGCGCGCACCTGGAGCGCAGCCTGCCGGACTACATGGTGCCGTCGGCCATCGTCGTGCTCGATCGCCTGCCCACGGGCCCCGGCGGCAAGGTGGACCGCAAGGCGCTGCCCGAGCCGCCCGAGGCCGCGGCCTCCCAGGCGGGCGGGGCGCCGCGCGGCGAAGCCGAACAGGCCGTCGGCCGCGTCTGGTGCGAGGTGCTGGGCCGCGCCGGGGTGGGCCGCGACGACAACTTCTTCGAACTGGGCGGCGATTCCATCCTCAGCCTGCAGATCGTGGCCCGGCTGCGGCTGGCCGGCTGGCGCGCCACGCCGCGCCAGCTGTTCGAGCGGCAGACCATCGCCCAATTGGCCGCCGTCATCGAGCGCCTGCCTTCCGGCGAGGCACGGCCCGCCGGCCCGGCACGCGGCGAGGTGCCGCTGCTGCCGTTCCAGCGCGACTTCTTCGCCATGCCGATGCCGGCCCGCCACCACTGGAACCAGGCCGTGCTGCTGCGCAGCCCCGCTCCGTTGCAGGCGCAGGCCCTGCGCGGCGCGCTGCGCGCTGTGGCGGAGCGGCACGATGCGCTGCGCCTGCGCTTCACGCGCCGGCAGGGCGGGGCAGGCGAGGTGTGGACGCAGCGCTACGAGGACACCGCCACGGCCCTGTCCGGATGGGACGACGTGCTGTGGATGCGCGCTGCAGACGGCCCTGCCCAGCTCAGCGCACTGTGCGAACAGGCGCAGTGCAGCCTGGACCTGGAGCGCGGGCCGCTGCTGCGCGCTGTCGCCGTGGCCCTGCCGGGCGGGGATGCGCGGCTGCTGCTTGTCATCCACCACCTCATCGTCGATGGCGTGTCCTGGCGCATCCTGCTGGAGGACCTGCAGCAGGCCTACGCCCGCTGCCTCGCGGGCGCACCGGCCGCCTTGCCGCCGGCCTCCAGCGGCCTCGGTGAATGGGCTGCCGTGCTGCAGCGCTACGGGCAGGACCACGCCGGCGAGCTGGCGCACTGGGCCGCCCTGGCCGGCTGCCCGGCACAGTTGCCCTGCGCGCGGCCCGAAGGCCCGCGCACCGCGGCCCAGCAGCAATCCGTTTCCATCCGCCTGGACCGGCGCACCACCGAGGCCTTCCTCGCGCAGGCGCCCGCCGCCTACCGCACCCAGGCCAACGACCTGCTGCTCACCGCCCTCGCGCGTGCGCTGTGCCGCTGGAGCGGCCACGACCGCGTGCTGGTGGAGATCGAAGGCCATGGCCGCGAAGACCTCGACCCCGCGGTGGACCTGTCGCGCACCGTGGGCTGGTTCACCTCGCTCTATCCCGTGGCGCTGGACGCGCGGGGGCCGCTGGGCGACGCCGTGCGGCGCGTGAAGGAGACTTTGCGTGCCGTGCCCCGCCACGGCGTGGGCCATGGCGCGCTGCGCCACTTCGGCACGCCGGAGCAGCGCCAGGCCCTGCAGGCGCTGCCGCGCGCGCAGGTGGTGTTCAACTACCTCGGCCAGTTCGACGCCCGGCCGCAGGACAGCGCGGGCGGATGGACGCTGGCGCCCGAGCCGGCCGGCCCGTTCGTGGATTCCGGCGCCCCGCTCATGCACGAGTTCACCGTCAACGGCCGCGTGCTCGCGGGCGAACTGTCGATGGACGTGCTGTTCAGCGGCGCGCGCCACGATGCTGCAGCGGTGCGCGGCTGGATGGCGGATTTCGAGCGCGAGCTGCGTGCGCTGATCGACCACTGCGCGCAGGCACCGCAAAGCGCCACGCCTTCCGACTTTCCGCTCGCGGGGCTGGACCAGGCCGGCCTGGACGCACTCGGGCTGGACTGGGCACAGGTGGAAGACCTGTACCCGTTGTCGCCCCTGCAGGCCGGCCTCGTCTTCCAGACCCTGCTGGATCCGGATGCGGCCGCCTACCGCAACCAGCTGCGCATCGACTTCCGCCACCTCGACGCAGGCCGGCTGCACGCCGCCTGGGAAGCCGCCTTCGAGCGCCACGCGGTGCTGCGCAGCGGCGTGCTGGCCGAGGGCACCCGGCCCCTGCAGTGGGTGGCCCGGGCCGGCAGGCTGCCGTGGCGCGAGGTCGATGCGCGCGGTGCGGTGGATGTGCACGCCCGCCTGGACGCGATCGCGCAGGAGGAGCTGGCCGCAGGCTTCCCCGGCATGCAGCCGCCGCTCATCCGCTTCGCGCTGGTGCGCACCGGCGAGCAAGGCCACCACTTCATCTGGACCATGCACCACGTGCTGCTGGACGGCTGGAGCACCTCGCAGCTCATGGCCGAAGTGCTGCGCCACTATGCCGGCGAGCCCGATGCAGCGCCGGCCGGCCGCTACGGCGACTACATCCGCTGGCTCCAGCACCGCGACGCCGAGGCGGACCGCGCCTGGTGGACCGGGGCGCTGGGCGGCGTGGAAGAGCCGACCCTCCTGGCACGGTGCCTGCCACGCCCCGCGCTTCCCGCAACGCCCGCGCCTTCCGCGCGGGAAGAGGGCCCCGCACGGCCCGATGCCGGCCAGGTGCAGGCGTCCTTCACGCAGGAGGAAACCGCGCGCCTGCAGGCCTTCGCGCGGCGCGAGCGCATCACCCTCAACACGCTGGTACAGGCGGCCTGGGCCCTGGTGCTGCAGCGCCATGCCGGCCAGGAAACGGTGGTCTTCGGCACCACCGTCGCAGGCCGCCCGGCGGAGCTGCCGGGCGCCGAGCGCGCGGTGGGCCTGTTCATCAACACGCTGCCCATGGCCTGCACCCCCCGTTCCGGCGCTGCGGTGGGCGACTGGCTGCGGGAACTGCAGGCCCAGGGCCTGCGCATGCGCGAACACGAGCACACGCCGCTCTACGACATCCAGCGGTGGATGGGCACGGATGCCGCCGGGCTCTTCGATACGCTTCTGGTGTTCGAGAACTATCCCGTCGATGGCGCCCTGCACGCACTGCCCGCGGGCCTGGAGGCCGAGGTGGCCGCGCAGCGCGAGGAAACGCACTACCCCGTCACGCTGCTGGCGCTGCTCGAGCCAGTGCTGACGCTGCAGCTGCGGCACGACCCCGGGCGGATCGATGCCGCCGCGGCCGGCATGCTGGCGGACCAGCTGGTGCGCGGGCTGCGCGCGCTGGCGGAGGATGCCGGCCGGGCCCTGGGCTCGCTGGATGTGCTGCCCCCGCCGGATGTCCGCCAGGCCCCGGCCCCCGTGGCGGTGGACGGCTACGACACGATCCACCGCCTGTTCGAGCACCAGGCCCGCCTGCGGCCCGACGCCATCGCGCTGCGCTTCGAGGGCGACGCGCTGACCTACGGCGAGCTCGACCGCCGCGCCAACCGGCTGGCGCACCGGCTGCGCGCCGCGGGCGCGGGGCCGGAAGCCCGCGTCGGCGTCGCGCTCGGCCGGGGACTCGACCTCGTGGTGGCGCTGCTGGCCGTGCTCAAGTCCGGCGCGGCCTATGTCCCGCTGGACCCCGACTACCCCCCGGAACGGATCGCCTACATGGCGGCCGACAGCGGCATGGCCTGCGTGGTCACGCAGGACGGCCTGTGGGATGCCTCGCCGCTGCCCGCGGGCCTGGCCGTGGTGGAACCGCGGTGCGATGCCGGCGCCTGGCCCGAGACACCGCCGGCTGTGGCGGTGCATCCGGACCACCTCGCCTACGTGATCTACACCTCGGGCTCCACCGGGCGGCCCAAGGGCGCGCAGCTGTGCCATCGCCAGGTGGTGCGCCTGCTGCGCGGCACCGACGGCTGGTTCCGCTTCGGCCCCGAAGACGTCTGGACGCTGTTCCACTCCTGCGCCTTCGACTTTTCCGTGTGGGAGCTCTTCGGTGCGCTCTGCACGGGCGGGCAGCTGGTCATCGTCCCGTACTGGGTGAGCCGTTCCCCGCAGGATTTCCTGGCGCTGCTGCGCACACAGCGCGTGACCGTGCTCAACCAGACGCCGTCCGCCTTCGGGCAGCTGGTGGGCCTGCCTGCCACCTACGAACCGCCGCCGGCCGGCATGCCCGGGCTGTCGCTGCGCGTGGTCATCTTCGGCGGGGAGGCGCTCGACCCGCAGCGCCTGCGGCCCTGGATCGCGCATTTCGGTGATGCGCGGCCCGAGCTGGTCAACATGTACGGCATCACGGAGACCACGGTGCACGTCACCTGGCGCCGCATCACCCGGGCCGACCTGCAGCCGCTGCGCAGCCCGGTCGGCACGGCGATTCCCGACCTCGGCCTGTGCGTGCTCGATGCGGACCTGCGGCCCGTGCCGCCCGGGGTACCGGGCGAGCTGTTCGTGAGTGGTGCGGGCCTGGCGCGCGGCTACCTGCGCCAGCCCGCGCTGACCGCGCAGCGCTTCGTCGCGCACCCCTCGCCGGGCACGCCCGGGGAACGCCTCTACCGCACCGGCGACCGCGTGCGCCGGGGCGAGGATGGGGAGCTCGAGTACCTGGGCCGGGTGGACCACCAGGTGAAGGTGCGCGGCTTCCGCATCGAGCTGGGCGAGATCGAAACCAGGCTCCTGGCCCAGCCGGAGGTGCGCGAGGCCGTCGTGGTGGCGGAGCAGGGCCCGGGGGGCGCTCGCCTGGTCGCCCACGTGAGCGCCCAGCCCGGCCTCGTGATCGACGTCGCCCTGCTGCGCGAGCGCCTCTGGGAGTCCCTGCCGGACTACATGGTGCCGGCCGCGGTGCTGGTGTCTGGCGGCCTGCCGCTCACGCCCAACGGCAAGGTGGACCGCCGGGCGCTGCCATCGGCCGCCCAGGCCCTGCCTGGTGCCGGTGCGCCCGGCGAGCCGCCGCGCGACGGCGTGGAGGCGGCCCTGGCCGCGCTGTGGCGCGAGGTGCTGCAGGTCGAGGCCATCGGCCGCCACGACCACTTCTTCGAGCGGGGCGGGCACTCGCTGCTGGCGGTGCAGCTCGTCGCCGCCATCCAGCGGTCCTGGGGGCGCACCGTGGCGCTGCGCACGGTGTTCGAGGTGCCGGTGCTCGCCGACCTCGCCGCGCGCCTCGCGGCCGACGGCGCGGCGCCGCAGGCGGATGGCGCCGCCGCGGCCAGCGATCCGGCCCGGCGCATCGACGCCCTGCTGGGCGAGCTGGAACTCTGAATCACGAACGGGAAAGACGACCATCGCATGACCACCGAAATGCACGAGCTCTCGCGCCGCTTCGCGGCCCTCACCCCTGACAAGCGCCAGGTGTTCCTGGAGCGGCTGCGTGCCAGCGGCATCGGCTTCGAGGCGCTGCCCGTGGTGCCCCGGGCCGCCGCCGGCGAAGCGCCCATGGCCTACGCCCAGCGGCCCCTGTGGCTCGCGTGGCAGCGCGATCCCGCTTCGCCCGCCTACAACCTGGCCGGCCGCATGGCGCTGCCCGGATCGCCGGATGCCGCCGCGGTGCACCGCGCCCTGGCCACGCTGGTGGCGCGCCACGCCGCGCTGCACACCTGCTTCGGCTGCGACGCGCAGGACCAGCCCGTGCAGAGGGAGGACCCGGAGCAGCGCTTCGGCTGGTCGGTGCGCGAATGGAGCATGCCCCGTGCCCAGGCGCACGAGGCCCTGGCCGCACAGGCGCAGGCCTTCGCCATGGAGCCCTTTGACCTGGAGCGCGGCCCCGTCTTCCGCGCCTGCCTGCATCTCTTCCCCGACGGCGCGCCCGAGCTGGTGCTGTGCGTGCACCACATCGCGGCCGACGGGCAGTCCATCGGCCTGCTGCTGTCCGAATTGCGCGCGCTGCTCGCCGCACCGGGTGACGCGGCGCCGAATCCGGCGGCGCCGGGCGCGGCATCGCTGGGCTATGCGGATTACGCCGCCTGGCAGCGCCACTGGATGGAGGCCGGGGAACTGCAGCGCCAGATCGGCCACTGGCGCGAGCGCCTGCGCGACGCGCCGCTCGCGACCGCGCTGCCGCTGGACCGGCCGCGCACCGCGCGGCGCGGCACGCAGGGCGGCATGGTCCATGCGGTGCTGGACGAGTCCGTATCCGCCTCGTTGCGCGCGCTGGGCCGCGCACATGCGGCCTCGCCCTACCTGGTCTGCCTGTCCCTGCTCGGGCTGCTGCTGCACCGCCTGGGCGGCCAGGACGACCTGTGCATCGGCGTGCCCACCACCACGCGCGACCGGCCCGAACTGGCCGGCGTGGTGGGCCATTTCACCAACGTGCTGGTGCTGCGGCTGCAGGCCGACCGGGCCTGGTCCTTTGCGCAGTGGCTGGAGCATGTGCGCGATCGCTTCGTCGAGGCCAAGGCCCACCAGGAAGTGCCGCTGGACATGCTGGTGGACGCGCTCTCGGTGCCGCGCGTGCCCGGCCTGCATCCGCTCTTCCAGGTCAAGTCCACCCAGCAGCAGGCCGCACCGCGCGGGGCGCAGAAGCAGGCCGCGGCGGCCGGAAGCATCTCCGTGGACGAGGTGCATTTCGACCTGAGCGTGGACGTGATGGACGGTGGCGACACCCTCTCGTTCGGCATCGCCTACGCGGCCGACCTGTTCGACCACGACACCATCCTGCGCCTGGCCGACGGGCTGCGCCTGCTGGCGCGGCAGGCGGCCGGTGGCGGCATCCCGGCCATCGGCCAGGCGGCCCTGCCGCCCGTGCCGGATCTGCGCGGCGAAGACACCGCATGGCCCTGCGCCACCGTGCTGGACGCCTTCGCCGCCGCCGCGCGGCGCGATCCCGCGGCCCCGGCCATCGCCGCGGGCGGGCGCACGATCAGCTACGCGGAGCTCGACCGCGCGAGCGCCGCATGGGCGCAGCGCCTGCAGGCCCATGGCATCCGCGCGGAAGACCGCGTGGCCGTGTGCCTGGAGCGCGGCCCGGAGTTCGTGCTGGCCTGGCTCGCGGCGATGCGGGCGGGGGCCGTCTGCGTGCCGCTGGACCCGGCGCTGCCGCCTGCGCGGCGCGACGAGCTGCTGCACGACTGCGGCGCCGCCCTGCTGGTCGGCGATCTCCCGCAGCCCCCGGACGGCGTGCCGCAGTGGCGCGTGGATTTCGGTGCGTCCGGTGCGGCGGCCACCATGCCGCCGCCTTCGGTCCACCCCTCGCACCCCTCGCACCCCTCGCAGGGCGCCTACATGATCTACACCTCCGGCTCCACCGGGCGGCCCAAGGGCGTGGTCGTGCCCCACGGCGCGCTGGCGAACTACGCCCAGGGCGTGCTCCAGCGCCTGGACGTGGGCCCGGGCCGCTGCTTCGCCATGGTCTCCACCGTGGGCGCGGACCTGGGGCACACTGCGCTGTTCGGCGCGCTGTGCTCGGGCGGCTGCCTCTACCTGCCCTCCACGGCCGAGGCGTTCGATCCGGATGCTTTCGCGGCCGGCATGGAGCGCTGCGGCGCCGACGTGCTGAAGATCGTCCCCAGCCACCTGCGCGGCCTGCTGAATGCGCGCCATCCCGCCGCGGCGCTGCCGCGCCATACCCTGGTGCTGGGCGGCGAGACGGCCGACGACGAACTGCTGCGCACCGTGCGCGCGCTGCGCCCGGGCCTGCGCATCCTCAACCACTACGGCCCCACCGAAACCACGGTGGGCGTGCTCACCCATCCCGCCGCGCCGCCGGACGAGGGCCCGCGCGGGTTCACCGCGCTGCCGCTGGGCCGGCCCCTGCCGGGCATCCGGGCCCATGTGCTGGACGCGCGCCTGGAGCCCGTGCAGCCCGGCATGCCCGGCGAGCTGTACCTGGCCGGGCGCGGGCTCGCGCGCGGCTACGCCGGCCGGCCCGGCACCACGGCGGAACGGTTCGTCGCCTCGCCCCTCGAAGCCGGCGAGCGCCTCTACCGCACGGGCGACCGCGTGCGGCTGCGTGGCGACGGCGCGCTGGAGTTCCTTGGTCGCGCGGACGACCAGGTCAAGATCCGCGGATGGCGCGTGGAGCCCGCGGAGGTCGCCCAGCGCCTGCGCGAGTGCACCGGCGTGGCCGATGCGGTGGTGGTCGCGCGGGCCCGCGACACCGATGGCGCGATGGCCCTGCATGCCTACGTGGTGCCCGCCGAGGCCGCTGCGCCCACCGATCCCGGCGCGCTGCCGGCGCAACTGCACGCGCAGCTACAGGCCGCGCTGCCGGCCTGGATGGTGCCGGACCACATCCTGCCCATCGCCGCGCTGCCGCTCACGCCCAACGGCAAGCTCGACCGCCGTGCCCTGCCGCTGCCCGCCGCCGCGCCCGGCGAAGCCGAGCGCGCCGAGGCCCGCAGCGCGCCCCCGCGCGGCCCCCTGGAGGAAGCGATCGCGAAGGTGTGGAGCGAGGTGCTGCGCGTCGATCGTGTCGGCCGCGACGACAACTTCCACGCCCTCGGCGGCGATTCCATCCTGTGCCTCAAGCTGGTCGCCCGCCTGCGCAGGCAGGTGCCGGGCGGCGCGCAGGCGAGCCTGGCCGACGTGATGCAGTCCCCCACGCTCGCGCACCTGGCGCAGCGGCTGCGCGAACGCTTCGAGGGCGCGCACGATGCGGTCTGCCTGCAGGACGGGGGCGACGGCGTGCCGCTCTACTGCCTGCCCGGCATGGTCGTGAACACGCGCGAGTTCCTGCCGCTGGCCGGGGCGCTGCGCGGCGAGCGCACCGTGTACGCCTTCGTGAGCCACGTGTACACGCGGCAGCGCTGGCGCGGATTCGCGGTGGAAGCCCTCGCGGCCGAGTACGCCGACTTCATCGCGGCCACCGCCGCGGGCGGCCGGTGCGCGCTGCTGGGCTGGTCCTCCGGCGGCGACCTGGCCGTCGAGACTGCACGGCGCCTGCAGGGCCGCGTGGAGGTCGCCTTCACCGCGCTGGTGGACGTGCACCGCACGGAGCCCCTGCGCCCCGGCCGCCCGCTGTCCGCGGCGGAGCGCGCGCAGGCGCAGGCCCGGCTGGATGCCTGGCTGTCCGCCTCCACCATGGCCGGCCGGTGGCACGAACTGCTGGAGCGCATGCAGCCCGAAGAACGCGACGGCGTGCTGCAGCAACTGATCGATGCCCGGCAGCCCCTGCCGCTGGATGGCGAGGGTGAGGACTGCCACGAATACCTGCTCTGGACCACGCTCGACAAGCGCGTGCAGGCTTGCCGGCACGCGCCCGCCAGCGACGGGCTGCCGGTCCACCTCTTCCAGGCGGGCCGCTCCGTGGAAGAGGGCGGGGCGCTGCGCGACTGGTCCGCGATCGCGGACGTGCGCGGCGTGCAGGTCGTGGAAGGTGCGGGGCACCTGGACATCATCCGCCAGCCCGCCTTCATCGAGGCCCTGCGCGACGCCCTGCGCGCGGCCGACGGCGCCCCGCACGCCTGAAAGGAAAGCAGGCGCCTGAAGGCGCCTGCCTGCCTTACCAGCGGTACGTGGCCGTGGCCACCACCCGGCGCGGGTCGCCGTAGTAGCAGTTGCCGTACTGGTCGCAGTTGCCGATGTAGGTCTTGTCGCCCAGGTTGCGCACGTTCAGCGCGAAGCTCCAGCGGTCGATGTCGTAGCCGATCATCGCGTCGAACACGGTGAAGGACGGCACCCGGGCCGGTGCCGCGTCCAGGTCGCCGCGGTTGGAGCCGGTGTAGCGCGCGCCCAGGCCCACCTTGATGCGGTTGGCGAACCGGTAGTCCACCCACAGCGCCGCGGCGTTGCGCGACACCGCGGTGAGCGGCTTGCCGATCTCGCGGGCCGTGCTGCTGGCCGTGATCTTCGCCGTGGGCGTGTAGGTGTAGGAGCCCACCACGTTCAGGCGCGGCATCAGTTCGGCCGAGGCTTCCAGCTCCAGGCCGCGCACCTGGATCTCGCCGGTCTGGCGCGGCACGAAGTTGTCGTCCGCGGTCAGGTAGTTCTTGCGGCGCAGGTCGAAGATGGCGGCGCTGTAGCGCTGCTTGCCGCCCTCGGGCTGGTAGCGCACGCCGGCCTCGTACTGGCGGCCCGTCTCCGGCTTGAACGGCTGGCCCGTGGCCGGGTTGCGCATGGCCGTGGGCACGAACGATTCGGTATAGCTCACGTACGGCGCCCACCCGCCTTCGACCAGGTAGGTCAGGCCGGCACGCTTCGTCGCCTTGTTTTCCGACACCCGGGTCTGGCTGCCGTCCAGCCGGCTGTCCGCATCGCTGGTGGCGCGGTCGTAGCGGGCGCCCAGGGTGAGCACCCAGCGGTCGCGCCACTTGATCTGGTCCTGCAGGTACAGGCCCGTCTGCGCGAGCGTGGCGACGCCGTCATACCACGGCGCGGGCAGCTGCACGGCACCGCCATACACGGGGTTGTAGATGTTGAGCGGGCTCGCGGAGCCGCCGCTGTAGCTGACCTGGTCGATGCGGGTGCGCTGGTATTCCAGCCCCGCCAGCACGGTGTGCTGCACGTCGCCCGAGCGCAGGCGCGCCTCCAGCTGGTTGTCGAGGTTCAGCGCATGGATGCGCTCATTGCTGCCCGACACCGTGCGCCGCAGCGTGGAGAAATTCGCCGGATCGCGCGGGTTCGCCGGGTTCACGGTGATGAAATTGCGGCCCTGCACCGCGGTGTAGTCCACCTCGAGCCGGCCGTAGCGCGCGTTCTGCCGCACCGTGAAGGCATCGTTGATGCGGTGCTCGAACAGGTAGCCGATCATCGCGGTGTCCAGGTCGAACCGGTTGTACCCCGGCTCCCCGGCGAACAGGTCGGTCGGGATGGTGGTGCCGATGGCCGTCGGCACCAGCGAGCCCACGGCCGGCCGCGTGCGCGAATACACCCCCGCGCGGGTGCGGCCGAACTGCGACAGCACGGTCAGGCTGGTGTCGCTGGAGGGCTTCCACGTGAAGGCCGGGGCGATGAAGGTGCGGTCGTCCTTCATGTCGCCCGCCGGCAGGTCGGCATCGCGCGTGAGCGCGGTCAGGCGGTAGAGCAGCTTGCCGTCCTCGCCCACCGGGCCGGAGACATCGGCCGCGATCTGGCGGCGCCCGTGGTCGCCGATCTGCACCTGCACCTCGCGCAGCGGCTCGGCCGTCGGGCGCTTGCTCACGGCGTTCACCAGCCCGCCCGGCCCGCTCATGCCGTACAGCACCGACGCCGGGCCGCGCAGCAGCTCGATCCGTTCGGCGCCGTAGCTCTCCACCGGCCAGATGCCCCAGTTGCCGTTGTTGCGCAGCGGCATGCCGTCCAGGTAGAAGCCTGGCGAATAGGCATCGAAGCCGCGCAGCGACATCCAGTCGTAGCGCGAGTCCGCGCCGAAGCGCGTCGGGATCACGCCCGGCGAGTAGCTGAGCGCGTCCTTCACCGTGCGCGCGCCCTGCGCCTCCATCAGGTCCGCCGGGATCACCGAGATGGACTGGGGCGTCTCGATCAGGGGGGTGTCCGTCTTGGTGGCGGTCGCGCTGCGGCGTGCCGTGTAGCCGTTCACCCGGCCCGTGGCGCTCTCCTCGGCGCCGCCGGTCACCGTGACCGTGGGCAGCGTGGTGGAGCCGGCAGGGGCCTCCTGCGCCCCCGCCAGCGGGGTGGACAGCACGGCCGCGGTGCCGAAGGCTGCGGTGATGGAAGCGTGCAGCAGGCGCTGCCGCGCAGGCCTCGCGGCGGAAACATGGCGCATCGGAAAACCCCCTTCAGGAATGGAATAGGTGCAAAAGTGCGGAATGCATACGAATTGTAATGAGAATGTTTCTTATTAACCAGCCGAGAGTTACGTTTTTTCCGTGACTGCTCAGGTCCGCGGCAGCCACAGCCCGTCGTAGAAGTAGTGCTCGCGCAGCAGCATCACCAGCTGCGCGCGCTTGTGCGGCAGGTCGAACTCCTTGACCTTCGCGTAGCCGGACTTGTCGAGGTTGCGTATCTGCTGGTGGTGGTCGATGCGCGGCTCGCCCAGGATGCGCTGCGTGCGCGCATCGCACAGGAACAGGTAGTGCGAGATCGAGGTGAGCCACGCGGTGGCGAAAGCCTTGCCCCGGAACGCCGGCTCCCCGACCAGCACATGCCAGCCGCGGTCGTAGTCGTGCGCGTCGTAGAACGGCGCGATGCGGCTTTCCTTGGTCCAGTACGCCTCGAAATACGCGAACGCCTCGCCATCCAGGCTGGCGATCATCGAATGCATGTGCGGATCGCGGGCGATCCCCTCCAGGTAGGCCCGGTGCTTCTGCAGGTCGCCTTCCTCCTCCCAGATCACCGCCACGTCGGGGTCGTTCATCCAGCGGTTGAAGCGCGGCAGGTCCCCGTCGATGTCCAGGCTGCGGAAGGTGAACGTGCGCCCCAGCCACGGGATGTAGCGCTGGTAGAGCAGCCCGTGCGGCTTCGGCGCGCGGCGCGGGTGGTAGCGGCCCTCCGTCAGCGCGAAACGCTGCGCCATCGGCGGGGGCACCACGGGCCGCCAGAGCCCGGGCTGCTGCCACAGCGTGTCCCGGCAGGCGCGCCAGTTGCCGTCCGCCGCCGGCAGCACCACGCCGGCCTCCGCCAGCGCGGCCAGGGCCTGCGGGTCAACATGCTGCATCGCGATGTCGCGCCGTTCCGGATGGGCGGCAAAGGCGCCATCCAGCGCCGCGAGCAGGTGCGTTGCCGGCGCCGGCCGGCCACCCTCCGCTGCGGGCCCGAGCGCGAGATCGCCGCCGTGCCCGGACAGTGTCCAGTGCGAGGGCGGGTCCGCCGGCCCGCCCTCCACCTGAAGCGAGGCGCCATCGATGCGCACCGCATGCGCCTGCCCGCCTGCGTACGACAGGAATGGCCGGCCGGCGGTGGCCCCGGCCGGAACACCCGCAGGGGTGGAGGAGGGCGCGGCTGACGGGGAGGAGGAAGCGATGGGGGAAGCGCTGGATGATGCGCTCGGGGTATGGGGCGTGGCGAATTTCACGGTCTGTCTCCTGGTCGTCCTCAAGGGTTGAATGGCGAAGCGGGCCGCGGTGCGCCCGACAGGTGCGGGGCCAGCAGCAGCAGGCCCTGGTGGAGCGCGGGGAACAGGCTGCGGTGGAAGTTGTTCCAGCGCAGTTCCAGGATCGTGTCGGCCGGGTCGATCGGCGTGCCCAGCACGTCGTGGATGACCTCGCCCGAGTCGATCCCGTCATCGACGTAGTGCAGCGACGCGCCGGTCCGCAGGATCGGCGTGGCCGGTTCCGTCGCCATGCGCTGCCAGTCGGTCACGCGCTCGCCGCGGGCTCCGTGCAGGGCGTCCAGCGTGGCATGCGCGCCGCGGCGCCGGTAGGGCGACTCCAGCCGGGTGATGCCCGGGTGGATGTTCACGATGCGGCGGTGGAACGGCGCACCGGGCTGCACCAGCGCATCCAGGATGACCAGCAGGCCGTCGAGCACCACGATGTCGGCCTGCAGCGATTCGAGCGTGCGCTGCAGCGCGGCCTCGAAGGCCTGCTTGCCGGCCGCGCGGCCCGGATCGGCCAGGGGCAGGCGGCGGTACTCCGACGGCACGGGCCGCAGCAGGTCGCGCAGCTTGCGGTCCTGCGTGGCGAGCTCGTGCGGAAAGATCCAGCGCTCGCCCGGCGTGCATGCGAAACCGTAGCCGTTCAGCGCCGCGCGGTCTCGCGGCGATTGCGGGTCGTCGTCGAACACGATGCCCTCCAGGGAATAGGCCTCCCCGAGCGGCGTGGTGTCGAGCGCGTGCGCCAGGTATTCGAGCGGGGAGGGCATGTAGCGCCGCCCGCCGCGGTAGTCGATGAACTGGCCGGCCTGGTCGGCGGCCGCGTTGCGCAGGGACAGTATGTAGACGAGCTTGGCCTGTGGCATGGAAGGGCAGGGGTTGGAGGTCGGAACGTTCTGGAAAAAATGAGTGGATCGCGCAGCGCCGCGGTGGTGTGCCTGCGGGCCGCTTCAGCCCGGGCCCGCCGGCTGCGCCGCGTCCGGTGCATCGGCACAGGCATCCGGCCTGCGCCCGGCAGGCGGTGCGCGGTGCCGCGGGTCCAGCGGGCAGCGGCCGCAATAGCCTTCACCCGGCAGGCGGTAGTACAGGCAGCACTCGCGGTGCAGCGCCACGGATTCGGTGCCCTGCGCGGTGGCCATCGCCACCACGCGGCGCGGGCGGCACAGCGGATTGGCGCGCGGCCCGCCGGCATCGGGCCATAGGGGCGCCTGCAGCAGGTCGGCGGCATCCTGCGCGATGGCGGGCTGCTGCGGCGCGAGCCGCACCGCCTGCTCCAGCACCGCTTCCAGGTGCCGCGCCGCATTGCTCCACAGCACCTTCTGCGGCACGCGCGCCACCTGCTCCAGGGCCGCGAACAGCGGTGCCCAGTGCTGCCAGACCAGCGGCGCATAGCGCTGCGCGGCGGGGGCGCCCGGCAGCGCCGTGCCGGTGCCGCCCAGGTGGATGCCGCGCACCCGCCCGTCCGCGGCCAGGTCCAGGTGCAGCCCCTCCAGCCCCACGGGAAACACATGCCCCAGCACGCTCGCGGCGGCGGCCACCGGCGGCACCAGCACGCCCAGAGTGTCGAGCACCCAGGCCGAGGCGGCCGCGCGCAGGTCCTTCGCCGCCGGCCCCTGCAGCCCCCACACCGCGGCGGCGTACCGGCGCAGCAGGTCTTGCAGCTGCGCGGGCTCGAGCAGCCGCGCACCCGGCCACGCACCCCCGGGCGCAGGCCCGGCATGCAGCCGCTGCGCGAGCGGCGCGAGCGCGCCGGGAAAAAGCGGCCGCAGCAAATCGATCATGGCGCGCGGCGCACGGGCAGTGAGAGGGGCGCGAAGGCGCAGTGCATTCCAAGGTGACGATCCAGCGCGCCGCTTGTTCATCCGCCATCGGTGCAGCAGCGTTGGGCACCCCTCGCGCATGAACATCCCCGCGCCCGCAGCGTCTTTGGAGCAGGCGTCCCGCCTTGCAACCAGCCCTCGACGGGCGGAAAGAGATCTTGCGCATGACTGCAGCCCCCGCTCCGCGTGCCCCGGCTTCCGAGGTGGCGCGGCTCCTCCGGCCCTTCCTTCCGTGGATCGCAATGTCCACGGTATGCGGCCTCGCCGCCGGCATCGCCACCGTGCTGCTGCTGCGCACGGTCAACGACGTGCTGCACAGCGAAGGCGGCATGTCCGGCGGCATGCTGTGGACCTTCGTGGCCCTGTGCGCCGCCGCGCTCTTCGGGCGCCTGGTGGCCGACGTGTCCACCAACTACGTCGGCCAGAAACTGGTGGCGCAGGTGCGCGTCGGCCTGGCCCGGAAAATCCTCTCGGCCCCCATCGACGCGCTGGAGCGCTACCGCACCCACCGCCTGATGCCCGTGCTGTCGCAGGACGTGGACATGATCAGCGACGCGGCCTTCGTGCTGTCGTCCGCGCTCATCGCCTCGGCCGTGATGCTGGGCTGCCTCGTGTACATGGCCTGGTTGTCCCTGCCGCTCTTCGGGCTGGTGGTGCTGGCGCTGGCCATCGGCGCCAGCCTGCAGGTGGTGGCCCAGACGCGGGCCGAGAAAGGCTTCTGGAAGGCCCGCGAGCACGAAGACAGCCTCCACAAGGCCTACCGCGCCATCAGCGAAGGCGCCAAGGAACTGCGCATGCACCGCGAGCGCCGCGCCCGCATGCTGGATGGGCAGGTCGAGCGCATCGTGGCCCGGATCCGCGAGGTCAACGGCCGCGCCATCAACACCTACGTCACCGCCACCGCCTTCGGCTCCGCGCTGTTCTTCCTGCTCATCGCCATGATCCTCGGCTGGGCCGCCTTCCAGCCCACCGAACCGGCGGTGCTCAGCGGCTTCGCGCTGGTGCTGCTCTTCCTCAAGGGCCCCATCGACCAGATCGCCGCCACGCTGCCCCACATGGGCCGCGCCAAGGTGGCCTTCCTGCGCATCGCCGACCTGTCGGCGCGCTTCGCCACGCCGGAGCCCCACCTGCACCAGGACCGCCCCGCGCCCGCCCCCGTGCTGCACGAAGGCATCTCGCTGCAGGGCGTGCGCTACGCCTTCGAGCCGCCCGCCGACGGCGGCGAGCCGTTCGCGCTCGGCCCCGTGGACCTGGAGCTGCGCCGCGGCGAAATGGTCTTCATCGTGGGCGACAACGGCTCGGGCAAGACCACCCTCATCAAGCTGCTGCTGGGCCTGTATGCCCCGCAGGACGGCGAGGTGCTGATCGACGGCGTGGCCGTCACCGCCGAGTCGCGCGACGACTACCGCCAGCTCTTCACCACCGTGCTCTCGGACTTCTACCTCTTCGAGGACCTGGCCGGCGCAGGCGAGGGCGGCGCGGGCATGGCGGCCCTGCCCGAGGCCGCGCGCCCCTACCTGGAGCGCCTGGAAATCGCCCACAAGGTGAGCATCCGGGACGGCGCCTTCAGCACCGTGGACCTCTCCACCGGCCAGCGCAAGCGCCTCGCGCTGGTGCATGCCTACCTCGAAGGCCGCCCGGTCATGGTGTTCGACGAGTGGGCCGCGGACCAGGACCCGGCCTTCCGCCACCTCTTCTACACCGAGCTGCTGCCCGAGTTGCGCGCCAAGGGGCACCTGCTGGTCGTGATCTCCCACGACGACCGCTACTTCCACCTGGCCGACCGCGTCGTCCACATGAGCGCGGGCCGCATCGCCGACAACCGCGTGCGCGCCGGCCGCGAAACCCTGGCCGCCTGACCGTCCGAATCCCGGTGCGGCCGCGAGCCGGCCGGCCCGTCCCTTTTTCAAAGGAGTTGTCATCCCATGCAGCACATCCATGACCTGATCGGTATCGGCTTCGGCCCCTCCAACGTGGGGCTGGCCATCGCGCTCGAAGAGCACCGCGGCACCCACGGCCGCGCGCCCCAGGCCTTCTTCATCGAGCGCCAGCCGGCCTTCGCGTGGCATCCGCACATGCTGCTGGACCACGCGCACATGCAGATTTCCTTCCTCAAGGACCTCGCCACGCTGCGCAATCCGCAAAGCCGCTTCACCTTCCTCAACTACCTGCACGAGCAGGGCCGGCTGCAGGACTTCATCAACCTCAAGAGCTTCTACCCCAGCCGCCACGAGTTCAACGACTACCTGGGCTGGGCCGCGCGCCAGTTCGAGGGCCAGTGCGCCTACGGCGAAGAGGTGTTCGAGGTCCTGCCGGAGCCCGGCCCGGACGGCACCGTCGAACAACTGCGCGTGCGCTCGCGCAACGCGGCCGGCCGCGTGCAGGAGCGCCTGGCACGCAACCTCATCGTCGGCGTGGGCGGCACCGCGCGCATTCCGGAAGTGTTCCGGGGTCTGCAGGGCGACCCGCGCGTCTTCCACTCGAGCACCTACCTGCGCGACATCGCCCGCCAGGGTGCGGCGCGCAGCATCGCCCTGATCGGGGCCGGCCAGAGCGCCGCGGAAATCTTCATGGACCTGCAGGGCCGCGCCCATGCGCCCGAGGTGGACTGGGCGATGCGCGCCCGCGCCATCCGCCCCTCCGACGACAGCCCCTTCGTCAACGAAATCTTCAACGCCGACTTCACCGACTACATGTTCGGCCGCTCTGGCCCGGAGCGCGAATCGCTGCTGCGCGAATACGCCCACACCAACTACGCCGTGGCCGACCTGGAGCTGATCCAGCAGGTCTTCAAGACCTTCTACGAGCAGCGCGTGACCGGCGGCCGGCGCCTGCGCATGCTGCGCCAGCACGAAGTGCGCGCCGCCCGTGCCGATGCCTCCGGCGTCTATTTCACCTTCCACGACCGCGAATCGGGCGAGGACAGCACCGTGCGCTACGACGCCGCCGTGCTGGCCACCGGCTACGAACGCGCCGCCCACCGCGACGTGCTCGCGCCGCTGGCCCCCTACCTGGGCGACTTCACTGTCGATCGTCACTACCGCGTGCAGGCGGCCCCGGGCTTCCGGCCCGCGATCTTCCTGCAGGGCGCCTGCGAATCCAGCCACGGCCTGAGCGACACGCTGCTGTCCGTCACCGCCGTGCGCACCGGAGAAATCGGCCAGGTCCTCGCCGCCGCGCTGCCCCCGGCCCGGGAACCGCTGCGCACGCGCGGCCCGGACGCCCCGGCACGCGGCAGCGCAGGGGACGCCGAGCGGGAGACGCAGCACCTGCACGTGGCCTGAGGGCGCCGGGGCCATGCCCGCAGCGGCCATGCCCGGCACCGGCAGGGCAGGGCCGCGGCGCCTGCCCCCGCCATGCGGACAATCCGGGCCATGCCGCCATCGCCCATGACCCTGCCCGTCCCGTGGCCCCTGCCGCCGGAGGTGCCGCCCGCCCTCCGCGCCTGGCGTGTCCCGCTCCACCTGGAGGCCCCCATCCCCGCGGACGACTGGGCCATGCTTTCTCCCGCCGAGGCCGACCGCGCTGCGCGCCTGCGCCAGCCCGCCGACCGCGTGCGCTCCGCCTGCACCCGGGCCGCGCTGCGCCGCCTGCTGGGCGAGCGCATCGGCCTGCCCCCGCAGGACGTGCCCCTGGCGGCCGGCGCCCATGGCCGGCCGGCGCTGGCGGGGCCTTTGGGGCGGGATGGGCGGGATGGGCGGGAGAGGCTGGATTTCAACGTCTCCCACTCCGGCGCATACGCGCTCATCGCCCTGGCCGAAGGCCCCTGGTCCGTGGGCGTGGACGTGGAGCGCTGCGATGCCTTCGGCGCGCAAGGCCTCGCGGACCCGGCCGCGCTCGAATCCCTGGTGCTGTCCCCCCGCGAGCGGGCCGCGCCGCCCGCCGCACGGCCGGATTTCCCTACGCTCTGGACCGTGAAGGAAGCAGTCCTCAAATGCCTGGGCCTCGGCGTGGCCGAGCACCTGCCGCACGTCTGCGTGGAGCGGCGGGAGGCCGCTGGGGGCAAGGGTGAGGTGGGCGTGGTACTGGAGGGCCCTCTGCAGGATTCGGCCGTACAGGCCTGCGTGCTCGCCGCGCCACCCGGCTACGCCGCCGCCCTGGCCTGGGCCGAGGCGGGGATAGGCACGCCCCGCTGACCGGGCACGCCGTTTGCCGCATGCCGGGCAGGAGCCTTCTCCTCCGGGCCCGGCCCTGCCCGCCATGCCGGGGGAGGGGAGGCGCATCGGCAAATTTGCAGCAAGGAGCGACCATGCCCGCCACGAATTCCCGCACCCCCTGGCCCTTCCCGACGGCCGACGCCCATCCCTCTCCCGCGCCTGGCACCAGCACCGACAGCGCAGCCGGCGGACTGCAGGTGCAGGCCGTCGAGGAAGACACGCTCGACAGCGCCGTGGAAGAGACCTTTCCCGCGAGCGATCCCGTGTCCGTCGTCAGCACCAAGTCCGTCTCCGCCGACGAGGGGGCGGCGGACTACCCGAAGGCCAAGCGTTGACGCCAACGAAAGCGCCGATGCCTACGCCGACGCCAGCCCCGGCAGTAGTCACCGGACCGCCCGGCCCGGCTGCACGGATCCAATGAACCCGCAGCAACCCGCGGCCCTGCTGCCCTTCGGCATCCTGATGGCCCTGTGGATCGCCGCGGGCGCGGCGGACTGGTGGTGCCACCGGCGCACCCGCATCGAAGCGACCACCACGGGCCTCGCGGAATCGGCCTTCCGTGGTGAATTTTGCAGCGGCGACTGCGTACGGGGGCGTTAACCTATATCCAAATGTTTTACAGCGACAAAGCCGATTTAATTCAAACACCCACCTGCGACCTGTAGAGTGCGGGCTGCGCTGCGCTCGACAAGACCCTGCGCGAATTTCCCGAATCCAGAATGCGGCAGACGACCGGCTTGATTATCAAGCCTGTCGTGCGCGGTGCTTTTCGGGAGTTTTTTGACATTCAATCCGTACTTCACCAGAGGCAGGGTATGCAAAGCCGTTTCATCGGTTGGTCGGAACAAGTGCTCGATGTGAACGATATACAGGCAGTCTTGAGGGATATTGGCCGATACGGTTTTGCCATCGTTCATGGCGAATGGCGGTTCGATGCTTCAGACTTCGAGCGCATGGCCGAACTCTATGGCCTCGGCCCCATGTACCAGTCCGAATTCAACCGCCGCATGCATGCGGAAGGCATGTCCATGCATGGCGTGAACCAGGTCGGCGGCCTGGCGAGCGGGCAGCACGATGTGTTCAATGGAACGGCAGGCGCGGCCTTGCACACCGATGGCTCCTACCTGCCGATCGGCACGATCAAGACGTCGATCCTGCTGTGCAGGCAGCATGCGGCTTCCGGCGGCGAATCGATACTGTTCGACAGCCTGTCGGCATTCCGGGCCCTGTCCCGCCATGACCCGGTGCTTGCCCGAAGCCTGCTGGCCCCGAAGGTGTTCCGCCGCAGATCGACCGATCCACGCCTGGACCAACAGTACGAGCACATCGGCCCGGTGTTTCACACCGGAGAAAACGGTGAAATGGCGGGCGGCTTCACCCTCGACGTGACCGCGGACTGGGACTATTCCCGCCGCGCCGACCCCCGGGTGATCGACGCCGTGGCTTACCTGAAACATCTTGCCGAGCCAGGCAGTGCATACACGCTGAGCTTCACGCTGCAAAGAGGGCAGGCATTGGTCATGCGCAACGACCAGCTTTCACATGGGCGAAACGCCTATATCGATGATCCGGCCCACCCCCGCGTCCTGCTGCGAGGCCTGTTCCTCTCCGCTCCACGCGCAATGCAGGAAGCGCTCCCGGCCGCTCCCGTTCACCAGTCCGCGCATCCGGCACAGTGCAGATGACGGATACGACAGGACACATGCCGGCGTCCTGGTGGTCTTCATGGATGTCCTGTGGCGAGAGTGAGCTCGCCACGCGCATCCGGAGTGATATCGAGGAATACGCGGTCGGCCATGACATGGCATCGGCCATCGTCGCATTCGTGCACGAATACCGCGCCGGCGGAAAGAACTGGAGCCGCACAGGGCTGCGCGGAGACGAGGCGCTGGCGCCCATGCGGGCCCTCGCGGAGCGCTCGCCCGAGGTATTCGAACTCATGCGCGCCCAGGTCGCACAGGCCGAGCACAACAAATGGCTGGGCGGCAGCCTGCCCGAAAGCGTCGCGTTCGCGCAGAAGCAATATACGAAATTCGCCATTGTTTCGACCCCGCGCTCCGGCACGCACCTCCTGCGGACGCTGCTCGGCTCACATCCGTGCATCGAGATGCACGGCGAGGCATTCAACCGGTTCGGCCAGCACCTGCTTCCGTATGCACAGGACACCACCGTGCAGAACATCCTCGACCGGCATCTGTTCCGGCCGTACTTCGAATACGTGGAAGCCGTGGGTTTCGTGCTTTTCCGGGATCTCGACACCGAATGGGCGGGTGCAAACATATGGGAGTCCCTGGTTGGCCTGCAGGACCTGAAGATCATCCTGCTGGATCGACGCAACCGGCTCGAGCGCCTGGTGTCGCTGAAGAAAAGCCTGCGGGACCAGATCTGGTATGTCGGTCGCGACGACAAGAGGCACAGGCAGGAAATCAGGCTGACCATTCCACCGGCGGAACTCATCGAATTCATCGACCAGGATCTTGCCAATCGGGCCGAATTCCTCGACTGCTTCAGCCGCCACGCCATCCTCACCGTCGAATACGAGGACCTGCTCGAAAATCCCGGGCCCGTGCATGCGCAATTGCTCGATTTTCTCGGAGTGTCGGCCGCGAGGCTCGTCCCCGGAACCGGAAAAAAAGAAATATCGTCGATGGCATCGGCGATCGAGAACATTCATCAATTGAAATCCGAACTTCAGGGGACGCCGTATGCACGCCATGTCTAGATCCCGCGGTTATTGGCCGCCTTATACCCCCATGGGCTTCGATGATGAGCGGCCGAGAATCGTGCGGGGCGAAGGAGCCTGTCTCTACGACGATGCAGGGCGGCGTTACCTGGATGGCATATCGGGCAGCTACAACCATTGCCTGGGCCATTCCCACCCGGCCCTGATCGATGCGGTCAAGCAGCAGATGGACACGCTGGTCCACGCGTGCAATATCGGTTCGAGCACGGTACTGCCGGAGGCCCTCGCGGAACGGCTCATCGATGCGTCCGCACCCATGGGGCTCGCGCACATGTTCCTCGTGGGAAGCGGCAGCGAGGGGGTCGAAGCCGCACTGAAGATGGCGTGGCAATACCAGGTCAACCGTGGGCGCCCACGGCGCACGCATGTGGTGGCCATCGATGGCGCCTATCACGGCTGCACGCTGGGCGCGATGATCGCGACGCGGCGTGCCTTCATCAACGAAGGAGCATTGCCACTGGTCGCGGCTTGCTCGCTAACGATGCCCCCGCCGCTCAGCAACGACGACTTGCCGGCATGGGAAGCACTTCTGGCCGAACATGGCTCGACCGTGGCAGCGATCATCATCGAGCCGGTGATGGCGATGGCAGGAACACGCCAGTTCCCGGAGGGCTTCCTGCGATCGCTATCGTCGCTCGCCAAGGCCCACGATATTCCCCTGATTTGCGACGAAGTCTATTGCGGGATCGGCCGAACCGGCGTCTTGTGCGAATCGTTCTCCCAGGGCGCCAGCCCTGACATCGTCATTTTCAGCAAGAACCTCGGAGGCGGTTTCCCCATCACCGCCGTGATGGCCACGGCCCACATCGCCGAGAGCTTCTCATCACAGCCCGTCCCGCTTCTCCGGCATGGGCACACGCAGTCCGGCAATCTTCTGGGCTGTCGCGCTGCCCTGTTCATTCTGGATTACCTGCACGCACATGGCTGCTTTGAACATGTTCGAACGAACGGCACACGGCTGCTGCAGTGGATTCGCGAGAAGTTGCCGACAGTCGATGATGCCGTGACCGTGCAAGGAAAAGGGCTGATGCTGTCGATCACTTTCGATTCAGCCGATACCTGCAGGCGTGTGCAAAACGACGCGCGCCGGCAGGGTTTGATCGTCGGGGCTGCAGATCGGCACCTGAAGCTCGCACCCCCTTTCACCATCGATGACTCCGAGATGGAAGAGCTGGTCCACCATCTGATCCGGGCCATAGGCAACGCGCCGCGCCATTGACTTGATTGTTGTGCGAAGAAACATATGACATCGGGATATTTCTCGCTCGGGCAGATCGCCGGGGGCAAGCTGCATCACACACCTTTCAACTGGGGGGAACTGCAGAACATATGGAGCAACGACGCGCTGGCCCGGAAGCTGGCCAGCGAGTTCCCGACGGAAGGTTTCAACTTCCGCGAACGCAACGGTGGGTACTTTTACCGGCGCACCATCGTCCCCCTGGGCTCTTCCGGTGTGGACGATCCGGCAACCCTGTCCGATGCATGGCAGGCGTTGGGCCAGGAACTGGCATCTGGTGCATTCCGGTCGGCCATGGCCGCTTTCAGCGGCACGGACCTGGCGGAATTCCCGATGGAGGCCGTGGCATTCCGTGGAGGCCAGAACACGCACTACCTGCCGCATGTCGATGCATCGCTGCGCCGGGGCTTTCGCCTGATCATCTACTTCAACGCCCACTGGCAACCAGAGTGGGGCGGGCTGCTTCGCATTCTCGATCCGCGGGATCACCACCAGGCCTGCCACACCGTCGTTCCCGTGGTGGGAAATGCCACCGTGATCATTCGCGATGGGCAGTACGAAGATACCTGGCATGAGGTCACGCGACTGTCTGCAACAGCAGGCCTGACCCGAAACACGCTCAACGTCACGTACTATGAACCAGGGACAACCCACACAGCACAGTAAGGCCTCCATGGTTCCCGGCCGCGGGAGAAAGATCGTCATGCTCTACGGCCCGCCTGCCGTGGGGAAACTGACCGTTGGAAAAGAACTGGCGAAGAAATGCTCCGCTGCGCTGTTTCACAACCACCTGACGCACGACATCGCGATCGTCCTGCTCGGCGACAACAGCAGTTTCGAAAGCCGGCGGCAATTTGCATGCCGGTTGAGGCTCAATGCCATCGCGTTGTTGCTGGAGTCCGATGCGCAGGACATCATCACGACCTTCTGTTATGAGGGGCCCCATGACGACTGGTATATCGATGGGCTCAAGGCGCTGTGCGCGGAACACCAGGCGACCCCGTATTTCATTCAACTGAAGGCGCGCAACGACCAGCTCATGGGCCGGGTGGAAAACGCAGACCGGCGTGCGTTCAGGAAGGTCAACAGCGGTGAACAGCTTGCTGCGATCCTGGAGCGATGCGCCTATGGGATTCCGATCCGTGCGGACAACCATCTCTGTATGGATACCTCGGATCTTCTACCCGATGAGGTTGCGGGTGAGATCACGGAGTGGTTGGCAACAGCGCAGTGCCGCGGCGTTCGATCGGTGTGCGGAGGCCTTGCGGCGGCGCCAGAGGGAATTTTTCAGAACCCCTGACACGAGGGGGGCAGAGCAGAGCATCGGGGGGGCAGGCGCGCACATTCCAGTGATTTGAATGCGCAGTTGTGCCTCTGCCGGGGGGATGCCGCGAGATTCGGATCGAGTCCTCCGCCGGCTCGTGGCCTTCCTGCTGGCGATGTGGCTGCTGCACGAGGCCGCCACCTGGCTGGAGCTGCGCATGGTCGCGCCCGCACGCACCATCACGCCGCTGGAGCAGATGGTGCACAGCTTACTGGGATCCTGCCCCTGGCAGGCATCCTGCTGCTCTGCCAGCCGGCCCTGGAGGCGTAGCTCGCGGCAGGGGCGCGGCGCTGGACTGGCGCTGGCGGATGCGTTCGGAATTGCCGTCTTGGCCCGTGCTTGGGGGCTTCGCCGTGGCCATCGTGCTGCTCGCCACGCCGACCCCAGCGCTCGCGAAACCGCCATGGGAGCGCAGAAAAACCCGGTCCAGGTCGCGAAGCCTGGCTTGGTGAATTTTGCGGCGGCGACTGCGTGCAGGGGCGTTAACCATCAATGATGAATTTTGTGAGTTGCTAGAATCAATCCAATACATTGCAAGCCGTCGCGCGTTGCAACATTAGCTCCCGTTCTAAATCTGCCTTGGCGCGGAAACCTTGAAATTGGATGGGTGCGAAAAGGTTCTTCTGTCGTTCCACCAAAATGGCTTTGTCCTGGGTGCCTGCAAGGAAAAGCGCCTTAATAAGGGGCTCGTCGCGCATGACTTTTAAACGCTCCTCGGTCGTAAGTGTGCATCGATCGGCTGGCGCCGCATCGAATTCGAAAACTATGGCAGAAACCACAATACTGCTTAGCCGGCCAGGCGCGATCGAAGCCGCAGCATAAAACCCTACAGCTGTTCCCAGGAAGCTGGCTATAAGCAGCAAGAAAATTCCCACCTTGCGCTGCGCCGCCCGTACACGAAGGCGTTCCGAACGCCGCCGGTAGGGCTGCAAAGAAAAAAGCAGGAGAAGTGTGCTGGTCCCGCGGCTATCCAGATGGAATCGTTTGTTCGATGGTGTAAAGAAAATAAAGGAAAACTCAAATAAAATTGCAGTGGCAGAGAGGAGTAGAGCTACGGCGAGCAGCAGAAAAAAACTCGTTGCGGCGAAATGGGCCATTGGGACGTTTGTGGCACTGATTTTCAATATTTGTCCGATCCACAAGGCAGCATATCCTTTTGCAAGATAGTGAAGCAGGATAGGGGTCGCCAACAGGCAAACCTTGAAGAAAGTGTCTCCCCAAAGTTGCTGAAAGTAAGGTAGTTTCATGAACAGGGAGAGCGTCAGCGTCGATACGAGAAAAACATAACCCAATAGAATTAAGGTTATCCATAAAATCTCTTGAGGTCGCGTAATTGAGTAAAATAGAATTCCTCCTGCCACTGCATGTGCAAGTACAGTAGTCCAAATACGGTTCGCCGACAGAGCGCAAAGTTGATTGGTGAAGAAAATGAATAACTTCCTCCAAGTCTTTGCTCTATTTCTCCAAAGCGTTGCGGCCAGAAATGCATTGAGCAAAATATATAAGAAAATTAGAATAGGAAAACCAAAGACAGCGATGATTAGAGTTATCATGAAATTACTAATGAACTGCGGTTGTTAACGGTTCACGTTTTTAAGTTTGCGAAATGTTTTTATAGATTGATAGAAGAGTAATGTGAAAATCAGAAAAGATGTACCAATAAAAAACGTCGCGATGAACGGCTGGCGGCATCTAAGAAGTTCATGAGTGATGGAGAATTTCCCTTGACAGGGGCCGCTTGCCAAGCTGGCAGAAGAGAATAGCCACATGACACTCCATAAAAAGATAAGGAAGAAAATTAAAGCTGATAGGGATAAAGTGAAGAATTTTGTTTTTTTGCTCATTAAAACCTCCTTTCATGGAGATGGATTGTCAAATGGAAAGGCGCTAGGTGGCCCGCTCGCATCTATTTTTGGTTGATTTGCTCCCATGAAGTCCTTTCCCTCCCTTCCTGGCTATCAGTATTTCACCCGCGCCATTGGCGGAAGTGCTCATTTTTCCCACGAGCCAATATCTAAGGATGCCTGCAACCCCCTCCCCATACGCTGTGTGGCCGAATCAGTGGTACCAGTGCCGCCCATGGCACCACACGGTTCATCTCTTCGAGGAGATCTCCTTGCGGATCTTCCTGGGAGAGCTTTGCCTACGGGTTCTTGTCGTAATTATTTCGGCCTCAATTGGCGATATATAAGAGTGCAAAAACAGCTAACAACTACTTGTGCTTCCATTTTTTTGTTTATTAATAGTTCTGATATGACTACCCCGGTTGTAGGGTGGCTTATCTTGATTTTTGTTTCCGGGTCAGGCGTTTTTTCTATTTCTTTTCCTATCTCTAGGCAGTCATTGCCCGTAATTGGAAAATAGAATTCAAGGAATAATAGCTTCAGCTTGATTTTTGCCTCTTTCAGGGTTGTGAACTCTGTTTTTTCCCCTTCCATTTGATAGAAGGTGTCTCCCTCTTTTTTGACCAAAAAATTCTCGTTACTTGTGCTTGTTAGTCCCAAAGCGGAGTAGCTGTTTTCTGTTGAATTTATTTTTTCAACGCTCTTTCCCCAGTCAAGGCATGCATGGGCGTGAACACCTCCTGACCATAGAATAGTTAAGATCGTCAATAATTTCGCTATGCGCATAATTGGTTCTTTTCGTTAGTTAAACGGCGTAAGAATTTTGCGCGAAACAGGCTGAATAATGGGACTGCTTTTAATGCGCTCTATTTCATGCTGCTAATGGAAAAAAGAAATTTGCACGGCCGGGACAGGTTTGTGATATTCCAGCGGTGAATCGTCGAAGTCTGCTTTTGTTATGCATATCTTCTCTGTGTTATGGAGTGTAGATAATATCTACATCTTTCCATTTGCTACTGCTCAAGAAAATCTCGCTGCTGGTCTTTGGGGATTTGATGGATAATTTTCTTTCTGTCCATAAAAATTCAGGATCGCTATCATTCGTGGAGACAAAAACCTTGTCGCCGAATTTATCTTTATTTTTCTCGTTGATTTTTTGAAGATAAATTATCTTTGCGATTTTGGTTGTGCTGCCACAATTACGCCGCGTAGCAGTAGCTAGGATCTGACCATCTGCAGAAGTTTTTGAAGATATGACCTCATTCCCGCAGTTGCTTTCGTCATGAATGGGGTGGCATCCGGTGATGAGCAGCAGGACGGCGATGTAGAAAGGTCCCACTCCCGAATTCCATGCATTTACAGTTTTGATCCCTTTGAGGACTTGCCCATGGTCATCGGGCTCGTCTCCATTTTTGCGGTTCAAGATAATTTTTATCGAGGTTGCAATTTCGGGCGGCAAAAGTTTGGCGCGGCATCCTTCGGGTAACTGATGCATGTCCAAGTAACGCTACCGTTGGAAATTGTGGGTTCTTGAATCAGTAGAACGTCGTATTTCTTGCTTTGAATAATGATGCTTCCTTCTTTGGTTATCCATCCAAAATCTATTGGCATCTGAAGTTTTTTGTCCTTTATCGGGTTGATTTTTAGTTCTCCACTTATCTTTATGGCCTCTCCAATTGAAAGGGACTTGGAGATCTCTTCTCGATTGGGCTGAGTTTCGCCAATGATCAGTCCTATATAAGATCTTGGCGTGATTTCATCGACCTGAGTGCAGGATAAGCACAATGCGGAAATAATTATAATGAATAATATTTTTCTATAACTTAATTGCACTTGCAACCCCCGTTCGATTTTCTGAGTGATATATATTTTTCAATTAACTCGGGAGTTATCATGCTGTCTGCTTTATCGTCCAGTTGACGATGAAAGTAGCCAAGTGGATTTCCCATTCTGAATCCGTTGCTGAGTAAGCGCTGCAAAAAGCTCTCGTTGACATGGAGCATTTCGTGCGCCAGTGTTTGAAGGAATTGGTACTCATCTCCGCTGGTGATGCACTGAGAGCTTTTGCCGAATCTGTCAGAGTTGAGGGTTATATTGTTTGACCAATCTGTCATGCCTAAGCCATTGTCGCCCATGGGTTGGGGGTTGACTGATGTGGGTGATTTTGGAAATTCGGTTGGATAATTTCCCTTAAGTGTTTTTATGCCATCATCTATTTCTTTTTGTGTTAGTAGCCCCAGTGGATCCTGATATTTAATGGGGTTGTCCTCGGCGTACATATAGCTATTCACCCCACCCGCCAACCCGATCGGATCCTGCGACACATACCTCCCCATCCCCGGGTCATAGTACCGGTGCCGGTTGTAGAACAACCCCGCCCCGTCCCCTTCGTCGTGCTGCCCCTGCATGCGGATCGGCTGGTGCAGCCCCAGCGGGTTGTGCTCTTTCACTGTGTTCCCCCACGGGTCCAGCTCGATCTGCCAGTCTATGCGGCCCCGGGCGTCGATGAGCGCCAGGGGCGTGCCCAGGTGGTCGCAGTGGTAGAGGTGCAGGTGCGTGATGGTGGCGCCTTCGCCGCGCAGTTGCCGCTGCAGGCGCTCGGCGTCCCAGCCCATGTTGTGCAGGTGGCGGCGCGTGTGGTCGCTGGCGCCGTGGAGCAGTTCGTCCTGCAGCGCCTGCAGGGGCGCGTGCTGCTCGCGGTCGCCGGGTTCGGCGGCGCCCAGCAGTTGCGCCAGGGTGGGCGGTTCGGCGCAGGCCCCCGTCTGGATGCGCAGCAGGGGCACGAAGGTGCCCGGGTGGTAGAGCGTGTGGATGCGCTGCGTGTCCTGCGGGCGCAGCGGGTCGCGCAGTTCGGTGAGCGTGAGGGCATCGCCCTGCCAGCCGTGGCAGCGCTCGGTGACGGTGGCGGTCGGCTGTTGTTGTTGCGGGCCGCTGCCCTGCGAGCGTTCGATGCGGCTGGCGATGCGCCGGCTGAAAACGTCGTAGTGGTGGATGCGCCGGACGCGTTCGCCCGTGGCGTGGTCGATCTGCTCGTGGGCGACGAGGCGCTGGGCGTGGTCCCAGTGCAGGCGGTGGGTCTGCCGGCCGTCGGCGTGGGTTTTTTCCACGAGGTTGCCGCAGGCGTCCCAGCGGTAGCGCCAGGGGCCGTGGGCCATGACGCGGTTGTCGGGCCAGCGGTCGCGGGCGTGGCCGGGCAGGGCGCTGCCCTCCTGCCGCAGCAGGTCGAAGGCCGGGTCGTGCAGGTGGCGGCGCACCTCGCCGGCCCAGTCACCCTGCGGGCCGCTTGTGGCGTCGGCGGCGGGCTGCCAGGGGTTGCCGGCCGGGTCGTAGCGGTAGTGCAGCGGCTTGCGCCCGGGCAGGTGCGCCGCGGCCAGGCGGCCGGCGGTGTCGTAGGCATGGTGGATCGAGCCCTGCGGGGTGTCGATGCGCGCGAGCCGGCCGGCCGCGTCGTAGTGGTGCTGGCGCGCGAGCGCGCACAGGCCGGGATGGCCTGCGGACGGCCGTGGCACCCCGCCATCGGCCGTGCCGTGCACCGAAAGCGCCTGCAGCCGCGAGAGCGCATCCCGGCGCCAGCGGGTCTGGCTCGCCCCGAAATCCAGCGCCACGGGACGGTGCAGGCCGTCGCGCTCGATGTGCAGCAGGGGCTCGCCGTCCAGCAGCAGGCCGTGCACGTGGCCAGGGCCGTAGGTCAGCCATTGCAGCGGCGGCAGGCCGGGCAGGTCGGCGCCCGTGGGCGCGCCCCCCGCGTCCAGGGCGTGCGTGCTCTCGTGGCTCCAGAGCAGGGCGCCATCGGCGGCGCGCATTTCCTGGCGCTCGCCCAGGATGCGGCCCAGGCGGTCGCGCCGCAGGTACACGCTCACCTGGTGGCCGTGCAGGGCGGTGTGGTGGTGGGCGGCCACCAGCTGTCCCGCGCCGTCGTGCTCGAAGCGTTCGGTGATGGGCGCTTCCTGCGTGGTGCCCGGCAGGGGCGTGATGGTGCGGGCCAGCAGTTGCCCGGTGCCGCTCCACGCGTAGTCGATGGCGTGGCGCGCGCCGTCGGTGCGGATGCGCTGGCCGCCCCGGTCGTAGGCATGGCGGGTCACCAGGCCGTCGAAGCCGGTTTCCGCGACGAGCCGGTCGCGCACGTCATAGGTGAAGCAGTGGGCCCGCGCATTCTCGTTGTGCAGTTCCACGAGGCGACCGGCCAGGTCGTAGCGGTAGTGCTGGGCGAGCCAGTGCGGCGGGGCCGGGGTGCCGTCCTGCGGTTCGGGCGTGGAAGCACCGCCGTATTCGTAGCGGACCACGCGGCCCCAGGCATCGTGCGCGAAGCGTTCGCACAGGCCGCCGGGGTGGTCGATGGCGGCCAGGTCATCGCCCTCCGGCGTGTAGCGCCAGCGGGTGCTGCGGCCCAGGGCGTCGATGGATTCGGCCGGCCGTCCCAGGTCGTCGTAGGCCGTGCGCAGTTCCAGCCCTTCCTCGCCCTGCACGCGCACCGTGCGGCCCCAGGCGTCGTAGTGGAAGCGCGTCGCGCGGCCGCTGCAGTCGGTGCGGCAGGCCAGCAGGCCCAGCGCGTTCCACTGCAGCGTGCTGGTACCGCCCCGGGCGTCGGTGATGGCGATGGGCAGGTCGGGGTGCGCTGCCGTGGTCTCGGGGTAGCGGTAGTGCGTGGTGTGGCCGAGCGGATCGGTATGGCGCACGAGGCGGCCCCAGGCGTCGTGCTCCCAGGTGGTGACGAGTGGATCGCCCATCGGGCCTTCCGGTGCCGGAGCCTGGTGGCGCAGGGGCAGGCCCAGCGCGTCGTGCGCGATGCGGTGGCTGCGGCCGGCCGCATCGGTGATGCCGATGGCGAGCCCCGTGGCCGGGTCGATGGTGTGCTGCACGCGCCGGCCCAGCGCATCCGTGTGCTCCAGCAGGCGGCCTGCGGTGTCGTGCTTCCAGGTGGAGCGGGCGCCGTCCGCCTCGATGCGCTCGGCCACGCGGGCCAGGCCCCCCGTGCCTTCGAACACGTAGCGGCGCTGTCGGCCCAGGCCGTCGGTGACCAGCGTGCTGGCGCGCACCGGCTGCGGCGGCGAGGCCGTCGGGTCCGCCGGGAGCGGGGTGTAGTCGAAGCGCAGGTCCAGCCCGTGCGGCGTGGTCTGTGCGATTACGCGGCCCTCGGTGTCGTAGGCATAGCGCGTCATGGGGCGGCCGGCGCGGGCATGGCCCGTCATGCGGCCCGGGCGGGCCGCGTCGCCGTATTCGAAGCGGCGCACGGTGCGGCCCGTGCGGTCGGTCACCTGGGCCAATTCTCCGCGGCCGGTATAGGCGTAGCGCACCAGTGCGAGCGGCGCGGGCAGCGATTCGCGGGTCTGGTGCGGATCGGCCTGCAGCCACACGGCCACGAGGCGCACGCCACCGTCTGCGCCCCAGCCATGGGCGGCCGGCGAGGCCGGGGCCACGCGCTCCAGCTCGAAGCCGTAGCGGCGGCCGGCACCGTCGGTGACGCTGCGCAGGTGGCCCGCGAAAGGCCCGTCCGCATGGCGCTCGTGGCGCTGCACGCGGCCGAAGCGGTCGCAGATGCCGTGCAGCACGCCGTGCGGGGCCGCGTGGTCGTTCGTGCCGCCCGTGTTCGCCGCGGGGCCGTCCGGCGCGGCAGGCACCGGTGCCGGCGCGAACACCCACCAGGGGCCCAGCGGCGATGCGGTGGCCACGGTGATGCGCGCATCGGTGCGCACGGGCGCCGGCAGGGCATTCCACAGGCGCGCGAGGCGCCCGGCATGGCCGCCCTGGTGCGCGCCGGGCAGGTGCTCCGTGCCGCAGCGCACGAGCCAGAGGCCTTCGCTCGGGCTGTGGGCGATCTCGCCCGGCGCCAGGGCCTCGAAGGCGATGCGGCGGCCCCGGCCGTCGTGCAGGTGCAGGGCTCCGGGCGCGCCGTCGCCTGCGGGCAGGTGCGCCACGCGGGCTTCTCCGGGCATCCACCAGCCCGGCCCCAGCAGCCCCACGGGTGCGGGGTCGGGGCTCTGGTAGCTGGAGTACGAGCGCACCAGCGCGAAGGGCAGCGGGCCGGGCAGGCCGAAGTCTTCCTCGCCGGGCAGCACCTTGGCGCCCAGCAGCGGGTTCACCGGATGGCCTTCGGTGACGCCGCCCGGGCACACCGAGCAGGCGATGCCGCCGGCCGAGCCGATCAGCACCGTGTGCGAGCCCTGCACGATGGGCCCGCCTTTCTTGGTCAAGTCTGTCTGGCGTGCGGCTGGCTTGCCTTGGGTCATGCGGTGCGGCCCGGCCCGCGGCGGCCGAACGGTGGAGTTCAAAACGGCCGCGATGATAGGAAGCGCATTTCGGGCAGGGAAGGGTTTGCGGAAATTTGTTTTGTGTCGGAGTGTCTTCGTTTATCGATGGGCAAACGAAGCGTTATGGCGAGAGACAGGACGGCCATCGGCGGCCGCCGTTCGCTGCTGGGGTTGTCCACGTTTACAATGATTTGATAATTCAACAATAATTGAAATATGGAAGAAAATGATGCCGTCCGGGCCCTGCTGGCACTCGCCCAGGCCGTGCGCCTGCGGGTGTTCCGTGCGCTGGTCGTGGCGGGCCCGGAAGGGATGACTCCCGGCGCGCTGACCCAGGCGCTGGACGTGCCCGCCACCAGCCTGTCGTTTCACCTCAAGGAGCTGGCCCATGCGGGCCTGGTGACCCAGGAACGCCAGGGCCGCCACCTCATCTACCGTGCCGCCTTCGACCGGATGAACGGCCTCATGGCCTACCTCACCGAGAACTGTTGCCAGGGGCAGCCGTGCCTTCCCCGTCCCTTGGGTGCCCCATGCTCGCCGCCGTCCTGATCTTCGTCGCCACGCTCGTTCTCGTCATCTGGCAGCCGCGCGGCCTGGGCATCGGCTGGAGTGCTTCGCTGGGAGCGGCCGCAGCGCTGCTCTCGGGCGTAGTGCACCTTGCGGACATCGCGGTGGTGTGGGGGATCGTGTGGAATGCCACGGCCACCTTCGTGGCGGTGATCCTCATCAGCCTGCTGCTCGATGAAGCGGGCTTCTTCGAATGGGCGGCCCTGCACGTGGCGCGCTGGGGCGGTGGGCAGGGGCGGCGGCTGTTCGTGCTCATCGTGCTGCTGGGGGCGGCCGTGGCGGCGCTGTTCGCCAACGATGGAGCGGCGCTGATCCTGACCCCCATCGTCATGGCCATGCTGGTGGCGCTGGGCTTCTCGCCCGCGGCCACGCTGGCCTTCGTGATGGCCGCCGGCTTCATTGCCGATACGGCGAGCCTGCCGTTGATCGTCTCCAACCTGGTCAACATCGTTTCGGCCGACTACTTCCAGATCGGCTTCAACCGCTATGCATCGGTGATGGTGCCGGTAAACATCGCCGCCGTGCTGTCGAGCCTGGCCGTGCTGCTGCTGGCCTTCGGGCGCGATGTCCCGGCACGCTACGAGGCATCGCAGCTCAAGGAGCCCGTCGATGCCATCCGCGATCCACGGACCTTCCGGGCGGGCTGGGTGGTGCTGTGCCTGCTGCTGGCGGGCTTTTTCGGGCTGGAGCCGCTGGGTGTGCCGGTCAGCGCCGTGGCAGCCGCGGGCGCTGCCCTGCTGCTGGCGGTGGCGTGGCGCGGCGAAGTGATCGACACCAGGCAGGTGCTGCGTGGCGCCCCCTGGCACATCGTCGTCTTCTCGCTGGGCATGTACCTCGTGGTCTATGGGCTGCGCAATGCAGGGCTCACGGACCTGCTCGCCGCCCTGCTGGACCGGCTCTCGGCCATGGGCATCTGGGGGGCGGCCCTGGGCACCGGCTTCCTCTCTGCAGGACTTTCCTCGGTGATGAACAACATGCCCACGGTGCTGGTCGGTGCGCTGGCCATCGATGCCTCGCATGCCGGCGGCGCGGTGAAGGAGGCCATGGTCTATGCCAACGTGATCGGCTGCGACCTGGGCCCCAAGATCACGCCCATCGGCAGCCTGGCCACGCTGCTGTGGCTGCACGTGCTTGCCAAAAAGGGCACCCGCATCGCCTGGGGCTACTACTTCAAGGTGGGCACCGCCATGACCCTGCCCGTGCTCGCCATCACCCTGGCTGCCCTGGCCATCCGCCTGGGCGCAGGGTGAGGCCCATGCGCCCGGCCATCCGTTTCCATCCGCGAGGATTCCTCCCATGAGCGACATCACGATCTACCACAACCCCGACTGCGGCACCTCGCGCAACGTGCTCGCGCTCATCCGCAACAGCGGCGTGGAGCCGACGGTCATCGAGTATTTGAAGACCCCGCCCGACCGGGCCACGCTGGAGCGCCTGATCGCCGACATGGGTACGCCCGTGCGCGACCTGCTGCGCGAGAAGGGCACACCCTGTGCGGAGCTGGGCCTGGCCGACCCGAAGTGGAGCGATGCGCAGCTCATCGACTGCATGCTGCAGCACCCCATCCTCATCAACCGGCCCATCGTGGTGACGCCCCTGGGCACGCGCCTGTGCCGCCCCTCCGAAACGGTGCTGGACATCCTGCCCGGCCCGCAGCAGGGTGCGTTCTCCAAGGAAGACGGCGAAGCCGTCATCGACGCGAAAGGCCGGCGTGTCCACCAGCCCTGAACTTCCCCACATCGATCCGGAACTGCTGCATCCGGTCTGACTGCAGCGCCTGTGGCCTGCGGAACGCTCGACGTACCCGCCGCGCATCCTGCTGCTTTATGGCTCGCTGCGGGAACGCTCCTTCAGCCGCCTGCTGACCGAGGAGGCTGCGCGCCTGCTGCGTGCCCTGGGCGCCGAACCGCGCATCGTCGATCCCGCGGGCCTTCCGCTGCCGGACGGTGCGCCGGAAGACCACCCCACGGTGCGGGAACTGCGCGAGCTGGTCTGGTGGACCGCTACAGCGAGCGCCGCGAGAGCGCGCAGGCGCTGCCTGCCCGCGTGAACCTGCGGAGCATCTGACCCGGGCCTGCGGCAGCGCCCCGGCCGCAGGGCCCCGGAGAAACCGCGCTCAGGCTTCGGCGGCCTGGGTCAGGGCCTGCAAGGCGGCTTCCACGTCGCCGGCATCCACGCCGTCCACGGGCGCCAGGTGGGGCGCCAGGGCCGCCAGGGCGCCAGGTTCCTTCTGCAGGCGGGCGATCGCCTGGCCCGCGTCGCGCGGCGCGGTGAAGCCCGTGCTCTGCAGCAGCAGGCGGCCGTCCGCAGCGACCAGCTTGAAGTAGAAGCGGCCGTCGGCCTCGCGGTACTGCTTGAATGCGGGCAGGGCGGCGGCCTTGGCGGCCGCGCGCGGCGCGCTGGCCGCCACCGCGCCGCCGCGCAGGCTGCGCAGGCCCACGGCGTGGCGCAGGTCGCGCAGCAGGGGCCCGGCCTCCGCGCGGGCCTTCTCGGCGCCCGCGAGCAGGATGTCCTCGATGCGGCCCGGATCGGCGATCAGCGCGTCGTAGCGCTCGCGCATCGGCGCGACCACGCCGTCCACGCGCTCGAACAAAACCTGCTTGGCCTCGCCCCAGGCGATGCCTTCGGCGAACTGCTGGCGCAGCGCCTCGGTTTCCGCGTCGGTGGCGAACGCGCGGTAGATCTGGAACAGGGCGGAGCCCTCGGTGTCCTTGGGTTCGCCGGGCGCGCGCGAATCGGTCTGGATGCTGTTGATCAGCCGGCGCAGCTGCTCGCGCGGCGAGAAGAGCGGGATCGTGTTGTCGTAGCTCTTGCTCATCTTGCGGCCGTCCAGCCCGGGCAGCGTCGCCACGTGCTCGTCCACCGCCGCCTCGGGCAGCACGAAATGCTCGCCGTAGAGGTGGTTGAAGCTCGACGCGATGTCGCGCGCCATCTCGATGTGCTGCACCTGGTCGCGCCCCACGGGCACCTTGTGCGCCTTGAAGGCCAGGATGTCGGCGGCCATCAGCACCGGGTACATGAAGAGCCCGGCCGTCACGCCGTCGTCCAGCTCCCGGCCCGCGGCCTCGTTCTTGTCCTGCGATGCCTTGTAGGCATGGGCGCGGTTGAGCAGGCCCTTGCCGGTCACGCACGACAGCAGCCAGTTCAGCTCCGGGATCTCGGGAATGTCGGACTGCCGGTAGAACGTGACGTGCTCCGGGTCCAGGCCCGCGGCCAGCCAGCTCGCGGCGATCTCCACCGTGGAGCGCTGGATGCGCGCCGGGTCCTCGCACTTGATGAGCGCGTGGTAGTTCGCCAGGAAGTAGAAGCTCTGCACGCCGGGCCGCTGGCTGGCCGCCACCGAGGGGCGGATCGAGCCGACGAAGTTGCCCAGGTGGGGCGTGCCCGTGGTCGTGATGCCGGTGAGAAAGCGCGTGGTGCTCATGGTCGAAGCGGCTCGGGGCCGGAGAGAACGGAAACGGAAAACGGAAACGGGTGAAAAGGCGGGCCGCCGCACGGCCCGCGGGCGCTGCGCCGGCTCAGCCCAGCAGGGCCGTGAGCGGGGTGAGCAGCAGGTTGATGGCCGAATAGCCCAGGGACATCAGCGGCCGCAGCCACACCGTGCCCACGATGCCCGCCACCACCAGCGCCAGCACGATGAAGAAGCCGTAGGGCTCGATGCGCGAGAGCCAACTGGCCTGCCGCCAGGGCAGCAGCCCCACGAGGATGCGCCCGCCGTCGAGCGGCGGCAGGGGGAACAGGTTGAACGCCCACATGACGAGGTTCACCAGCACGCCGGCGCGCGCCATCTCCATGAAGAAGCGCTCGTCCACCCCGAAGCCCACCAGCATCACCAGCAGCACGGCCCACAGCACCGCCTGCACGAAATTGGACGCCGGCCCCGCGAGCGCGACCCAGATCATGTCCCGCTTGGGGTTGCGCAGGTGCCCGAAATTCACCGGCACGGGCTTGGCGTAGCCGAACAGGAAGGTGCCCGACGTCGCGAAATACAGCAGCAGCGGCATCAGGATCGTGCCCACCGGATCGATGTGCTTGAGCGGGTTGAGCGTGATGCGCCCCATCATCAGCGCGGTGTTGTCGCCGAAGTGGCGCGCGGCATAGCCGTGGGCCGCTTCATGCACGGTGATCGCGAAGAGCACCGGCAGGGCGTAGATGAGGATGGTTTGGATGAGGTTGGAGAAGTCCACCGGCCGATTGTCTCAGAGGCCGCGTTGCGCCCCCCGCACGCGGCAGGGGAACCCCTTGGACCGGGGGGCCCGCGCCGGCGGTAGGATGTCCATTTGTTGCCAAATGCAACCGCGCAAAACCAACAGGAGACACCAGTGATGGCTTGGGATGGATGGAGAACGGGGACGCGGCTCGTCCTGGCCTTCGGATCGGTGGCGCTGCTGGTGGCATGGCTCATGGGCGTGGGGCTGTCCGATATCGGCCGGGCGCAGGAGGCCCACCGCGCCGTGCTGCAGGCGGCGTCGGCCCTGCCGGATGCCGCCCAGCGCGCACCGATCGAGCGCGCGGTCGCCACGGCCGAGTCCGAACTCTCCAGCATGCGTGCCTGGCTGCTGGGCCTGGGCTGCGCGGTCTTCGTGGTGGCGGGCGCGGCCTTCGTGCTGCTGCGCCGCGGCATCGTGGCCCCGCTCGACCAGGCCATCCTCATCGCCGAGACCGTCGCCGCCGGCGACCTGAGCCAGGAGTTCAGCTCCGACCTGCAGGGCGATTTCGGGCGCCTGCTCGGGGCGCTGGGCACCATGGAAGACACGCTGACCGAACTCGTCTCGCGCATCCAGCAGTCCACCCATGCCATCGGCGCCAGCGCCGGGGAGATCGACGCCGGCAACGGCGACCTGGAGCGCCGCACGGGCGAGCAGGTCGCCTCCCTGGCCGAGACCGCGCAGAGCATGGAGCAGCTCACCGCCACCGTCCGCCAGAACGCCGACCGCGCGCGCTCCGCCAGCGGCCTGGCCGTGCAGGCCTCCGGCACGGCCGAGCGCGGCGGCGCCGTGGTGGGCCAGGTCGTGCAGACCATGCAGGCCATCAGCGGCAGCTCGCACAAGATCGTGGACATCATCCAGGTGATCGAAGGCATCGCCTTCCAGACCAACATCCTGGCGCTCAACGCGGCCGTGGAAGCCGCCCGCGCGGGCGAGCAGGGCCGCGGCTTCGCCGTGGTCGCCTCCGAAGTGCGCAGCCTGGCGCAGCGCAGCGCGGTGGCCGCGCGCGAGATCAAGGGCCTGATCGACGCGTCGGTGGAGCAGGTGCGCAGCGGCGCCGGGCTGGTGGACGAGGCGGGGCGCACCATGCAGGACATCGTCGGCGCGGTGGGGCAGGTCAGCGGCCTGCTGGCGGAAATCTCGCACGCGCTGCAGGAGCAGAGCGACGGCATCGTCCACGTGAACCAGTCGGTGGCGCAGATGGAAGGCACCACGCAGCAGAACGCCGCGCTGGTGCAGCAGGCCTCGCGTGCGGCCACGGCGCTGAACGACCGCGCGCAGGACCTTCAGCGTGCGGTGGGGGCGTTCAAGCTGGATTGAGCCGGTCTCTACAGCCCCAGCGCCGACAGCGGCCCGCGGCCCTCGCGCACCACGCGCGGATCGCCACCCGTGGCCATGTCGGTCAGGTCCACCACGGTGGTCGGCTCCAGCGGGCAGGCGCCCGCGTCCACCACGGCATCGATCTGGTGCTCGAAGCGCGCGCGGATCTCGGCGGGGTCGTTCATGGGTTCCGTCTCGCCCGGCGGGATCAGCGTCGTGGCCAGCAGGGGGGCGCCGTGCAGCTCCAGCAGCAGCTGCAGCCCCTTGCGGTCGGGCACGCGCAGGCCGATGGTCTTGCGCTGCGGATGGCTCACGCGGCGCGGCACTTCCTTGGTCGCGTCCAGGATGAAGGTGTAGGGGCCGGGCGTGGCCTGCTTCACGAGGCGGTACTGCCGGTTGTCCACGCGCGCGTAGTTCGACACTTCCGACAGGTCGCGGCACAGCAGCGTCAGATGGTGCTTCTCGTCCACCTGCCGGATGCGGCGCAGCCGGTCCACGGCGTCCTTGTCGTCGAGCTGGCAGACGAGCGCGTAGCTGGAATCCGTGGGCACGGCGAGCACCGCGCCGCGGGCCAGCAGGGCTGCGGCCTGCTTGAGCAGCCGGGGCTGCGGGTTGTCGGGGTGGACTTCGAAATACTGGGCCATGGGGTTCTCAGTGGGCGCGCCGCACGCGGTCGGCCAGCAGATCCCACACGGGCGTGAGGGCACCGGGCAGGGGCGGCAGCGTGCCCAGGTCGGTGTGCGATTCGTCGGGGCTGTGGAAGTCGCTGCCGCGCGAGGCGGCCAGGCCGAATTCCTGCGCCATGGCCGCGTAGATGCCGTATTCGGCGGCCGTATGGCTTCCCGTCACCACCTCGACGCCCTGGCCGCCATGCTGGCGGAATTCGGAAAACAGCGCGTATTCCTGCGTGGCCGAGAACTTGTAGCGGGCCGGGTGCGCGATCACGGCCATGCCGCCGGCCTGCGTGATCCAGCGCACCGCGTCGCCCAGCGCGGCCCAGCGGTGCGGCACGTAGCCGGGCTTGCCCTCGGTGAGGAAGCGGCGGAACACCTCGGAGGTGTCGCGGCACACGCCCGTCTCGACCAGGAAGCGCGCGAAATGCGTGCGGGAGATGAGTTCGGGATTGCCCACGTAGCGCAGGGCGCCTTCGTAGGCATCGCGGATGCCGACCTGCGCGAGCTGCTGCGCCATCTCCTGCGCGCGCTGGCCGCGGCCGCCGCGCGTGTCGGACAGGCCCTGCACCAGCTGCGCATCGTCCGGATCGAAGCCGAGCCCGACGATGTGCACCGTGGTGCCGATGAAGGTCACCGAGATCTCCACGCCGGTGAGGTAGTCCATGCCCTGCGCGGCCGCGGCGGCCATGGCGCGGTGCTGGCCGCCCACTTCGTCGTGGTCGGTCAGGGCCCACAGCTCGACGCCGTTGGCGCGCGCCCGCTGTGCCAGTGCCTCGGGCGTGAGCGTGCCGTCGGAGACCACGGAGTGGCAGTGCAGGTCGGCGTTGAGAAAGAGGGTGGTCACGGATTCATTCTAGGCGTGCTGCGCGCAGTGCGGTGGCGGCCTCCAGGCCGATGGCGCGCAGTCGGGACGACCGGGGGAGCCGCTAACGCTTTCCCGGTGCGTTGAAAAGGGAGCAGGCACGCGGATGTACCCAATCAGCGTAACCCCCATTTGATTTTCATCAAGAAAGTGTAAAAAAATGCATCAACTGGCATTTGCACTGAGCGGCCTTGCCGCGACTGGCGCGGCCCCTGTCCGGTTTTACCTTTCGAAGGATGATGTATGGCGTCTTTTTTCCCGAATTTCACGGTGAAGCGCAAGCTGTGGTTCATCGTGCTGGGGCTCCTGGGCAGCATGCTGGCGCTCCTGGTGGGCGTATTGGCCTATGTGACCCGTGTCGAGGAGAGAACGACCGAAAACCTGCAGGCCATCGGAAAGCGCGTCGCCCTGGCGGAGCGCTGGAAGGGCATGACCCAATTGACGGTGGAGCGGCTGGAACTGGGCAGCCTGGTGGCAGATCCGGCGCTGGCCACCCGTCTGAACGATCGCGTCAAGTCCATGCTGACTTCCATCGGCGCATTGCAAAAGGAGATCACGGATGCGGCGGACACGCCGGAGGACAAGGCCCAGCTCGAGCGGATCGCGGTGGCGCGCGCCGAGGCATTGAAGGTCACCGCGCGATTGCAGGGCACGCCGGACATCGAGGCCCGGCGCAAGATGGTGGAAGAGGCCTTGATGGGCACGGTGGCCCGGTATATCGCGGCGCAGGATACCTTCATCCAGCTGCAGGAATCCCAGCGGCAAGCGGCGATAGCGCAAGGATGGCGGGACCGCGACCGCGCCCTCTGGTTCGCGGCGGGCGCCAGCGCGCTGGTGCTGCTGCTGGGCATGGTCCTGGCCAATCTCGTCGTGCGCTCCGTCACCGCACCCCTGGCGCGTGCCGTGGGCGTGGCCGAAGCGATCGCCCGGGGAGACCTGACGGCAGAGGTGCAGGACGAGCGCAGGGATGAACTGGGACAGTTGCTGCGTTCCCTGTCGGCCATGTCCGCGCGGCTGCGCAGCCTGGTCTCGGAGGTGCGGTCGGGGGTGGAATCGGTGTCCGCTGCTTCGGGTGAAATCGCCAGCGGCAACCAGGACCTGTCCGCCCGCACCGAGAATGCCGCCGCCAGCATCGAGGAGACCGCGGCCAGCATGGAGGAGTTGACGGCCACCGTTTCCCAGTCTTCCGAGACGGCGCGCCAGGCCAACCAGTTGGCGGCTTCCGCGGCGACGGCAGCCCGCCGGGGCGGCGACGTGGTGGGCGGCGTGGTCGCCAGCATGCAGCAGATCACCGACAGCTCACGCAAGATCAGCGACATCATCTCGGTGATCGACGGCATCGCCTTCCAGACCAACATCCTGGCGCTGAACGCGGCCGTCGAAGCCGCCCGCGCGGGAGAGCAGGGCCGCGGCTTCGCCGTGGTGGCCAGCGAGGTGCGCAGCCTGGCCGGCCGCTCGGCCGAAGCCGCCAAGGAAATAAAGGCCTTGATCCATGCCTCGGTGCAGAACGTGGAGTCCGGCTCGCACCAGGTCGCGCAGGCGGGCGATGCCATGGGCGAGATCGTCAGCGGCGTGCAGCGCGTGTCCGATCTCATCGGCGAGATCACGGCCTCTTCCTCCGAGCAGCGCGACGGCATCGCCCAGATCAACCAGGCCATCACCCAGCTGGACCAGATGACCCAGCAGAACGCCGCGCTGGTGGAAGAATCCAGCGCCGCCGCCGGCGCCATGCGCGACCAGGCACGCCGGCTGGCGGAGGTGGTGGCCGTGTTCAACGTGGGGGCCATGGCCGCCGCACCGGCGCGGCCCGTGGTCCCGGCACCGGTACCGGCACCGGTACCGGTACCGGCGGCACGCCCTGCCACGGGCGGCTCCGGCACGGCCGTGGCTCGGGCCCCGCGCCCGGCGCTGGCGCCTGCGGCCGCGCCGCGTCCGGTCCATTCCGGGGCCGCGCAGGCGCGTTCCGCCTCACCCGCAGCCGCAGCCGCAGTCTCCAGCCCGGCGCCAGCGCCGCGCGCGGCTGCCGCGCCACCCGCTGCAGCCCCGCGGGCATCCGCCCGGGCCGCCTCCACGGCGGACAGCGACTGGGAAACCTTCTGAGCGCCCGGCTCAGGTCTGCGCACCCTCCACCAGGAACTGCACCCGCCGCTCGCCCTTCCACTCGTTCACGTCGAGCCGGAACGCCAGCAGCACGCGCGCCGGCAGCGGCTCCGTGTGGCCGAACCAGATGCCGTCCACCGGGCGGCCCTGGTGCAGCAGCTTGAGCGACAGGTGGTTCTTGCCTTCGCCCACGAGGCGCTGGCTGACGATCTCCACCTCCTCGCTGAAGGTGGGCGGCGCGAAGCCCTGACCCCAGACCTCGCGGTGCAGCGTGTCCACGAGTTCGGCGCGGCAGTATTCCGGCGAGAGCGGTCCGTCGGTGTCGAGCCGGCGCATGAGCGTGGCGGCATCCAGCCACTCCTGGGCCACCTGGGCGAACGCGCGCTCGAACACCGGGAACCGGTCCTTCGCCACGGTGCATCCAGCCGCCATCGCATGGCCGCCGAACTTCAGGATCACGCCCGGATGGCGCTTGGCCACCAGGTCCAGCGCATCGCGCAGGTGGAAGCCGGGAATGGAGCGGCCCGAGCCCTTGATCTCGTCCTCCTTGCCCGGCGCACTGCTGGTGGCGAACACGAAGGTCGGCCGGTGCAGCCGGTCCTTGATGCGGGATGCCACGATGCCGACCACGCCCTCGTGGAAGTCCGGGTCCCACACGCTCACCGCGGCCGGCGGCTCGTCGTTCTCGCCGAACAGGCTCTCGGCCATCAGCAGCGCCTGCTCGCGCATGCCGCCCTCGATCTCGCGCCGCTCGCGGTTGATGGCGTCGAGCGTGCGCGCCAGTTCCGCGGCCCGGCCCGGGTCGTCGGTCAGCAGGCATTCGATGCCCAGCGTCATGTCCGCGAGCCGCCCGGCCGCGTTGATGCGCGGGCCCAGCGCGAAGCCGAAATCGAAGGTCGTCGCCACCGCCGCCTTGCGGCCCGCCGCGTCGAACAGCGCCGCGATGCCCGCCGGCATGTGGCCCGCGCGGATGCGCTTGAGCCCCTGCGCCACCAGGCGCCGGTTGTTCGCGTCCAGCCGCACCACGTCGGCCACCGTGCCCAGCGCGACCAGCGGCAGCAGCGGCTCCAGCTTCGGCTGGCCGGCCTTGTCGAACACGCCGCGTTCGCGCAGCTCCGCGCGCAGCGCCATCAGCACGTAGAACATCACGCCCACGCCGGCGATGGACTTGCTCTCGAAGGTGCAGCCCGGCTGGTTGGGGTTCACGATGGCATCGGCCTGGGGCAGTTCCGGGCCGGGCAGGTGGTGGTCGGTGACCAGCACCGACAGGCCCAGCGCCCTGGCCTCGGCCACGCCCTCCACGCTGGCGATGCCGTTGTCCACCGTGACCAGCAGGTCGGCCCCGCGCTCGTGCACGCGGCGCGCGATGGCCGGGCTCAGGCCGTAGCCGTCGGCGATGCGGTCGGGCACCAGGTAGTCCACCTCGCGCGCGCCCAGCAGCCGCAGGCCGCGCACCGCCACGGCGCAGGCCGTGGCCCCGTCGCAGTCGTAGTCGGCCACCACGACGATGCGCCGGTCCTGCGCGATCGCGTCGGCCAGCAGCGCCGCGGCCTCGCGCGTGCCCCGCAAACCGGGCGGCGGCAGCAGCCGCGCCAGCGCGTCGTCCAGCTCGTCGTGCGCGGTCACGCCGCGTGCCGCGTACAGCCGCGCGAGCAGCGGATGCACGCCCGCCTGCTCCAGCGCCCACACGGCGCGGGGCGGGATGTCCCGGGCCACGATCTTCATAGCTGCTCCTGCACGGCCTGGAAGCGCACCGGCCGCAGCCTGCGCCGCAGGCGCTCCAGCAGGCCCGTGGGCGCCGTCTCCCAGGCCATGGCGCTGCGCTCGCCGCACAGCGTCAGGCGCGCGGCGCCGCCGCGCTCCACATGGTCCGCCAGCCGGGCGACCGGCCCGGCGTCCAGCGCCTTCCAGCCCTCGGCCCAGGCGCGCCAGTCCTCGTGCAACGCGGCATCGCGCAGGGCCTGGGGCACCTCGGCCGGCGCAGCGGCGGCCGGCGCCGGGTCGGGCAGGCGGCCCGCGCCGTGCACCCAGAAGGCGTTCACCGGCGCCTGCCCGCGCCCGGCGCGCGCATCGTTGAAGGGATGGGTGTAGAGCAGCATCTGCATCTCGCTGTGCAGGCGGTGCAGCAGCCGCGCCCGGGCCGCATCGGGCATCCAGGCGCGCACGTCGCGCTGCACCACCCGGTCCAGCGAGGCCGTGGCCAGCCCGTCGAACAGCGCGGAGCGCGCCAGCCAGCGCGTGGGCGCGTGGTAGGCCAGCTCGATGCCGTCCTCCGCGAACCAGGGCGCGAGGATGCCCATCAGCTCGCGCGATGCGGCTTCGTCCAGGCCCAGCGAGGCCGGGTCCGCCAGCATGACCTGGTCGGCCCCCACCTGCCACTGGCAGGGCGTCACCCAGGCCCAGGCCGACCCGTCGGCCGGGCCCGGCTGCGCCGCATGGCGCTCCCAGGCCGCCCAGGGCGTGGTGCCGGCGCGGCTGGCCGGCAGGCCCAGGTGGCGCGCCAGCGCGCGCTCGTGCGGCGGGGTGAAGTCGGATTCCTCGCCGGCATCCGTGCCGGCGGGCGACAGGCGCGCGAGCAGCCGGTCCAGGTGGGGCAGGCCGAGGCCCTGCAGGGCCTGCCGGCACCCCGGCGCCGTGCTGGCCGCCAGGGGAATGAGCAAATGGTGGATCTCCGACATGGCGGGTATTGTCCGGGATGCCACAATCGGCGCCGTCCCGCTGCCGCCAATCCCGTCGCGGCGCGGGGCCGCTTTTTCCCCACCATGCAACTTCCCTACGAACTGGCCCTGGGCTGGCGCTACACCCGGGCCGGACGCGCCACGCGGCGCAACGGCTTCATCTCGTTCATCTCCGGCGTATCGATGCTGGGCATCGCCCTCGGCGTCGCCGCCCTCATCATCGTGCTCAGCGTGATGAACGGCTTCCAGAAGGAAGTGCGCGACCGCATGCTCAGCGTGGTCTCCCACGTCGAGATCTTCGCGCCCCAGGGCGCCGCGCTGCCCGATCCCGCGCTCACCATGGCCGAGGCCCGCAAGAACCCCGAGGTGGTCGGCGCCGCGCCCTTCGTCGGCTCGCAGGCGCTCATCGCCCGGGGCGAGGACATGAAGGGCGCCCTGGTGCGCGGCATCGACCCGGCCCGCGAAGGCGAGGTGACCGATCTGGCGGCAAAGAACGCCGATGCCGTGCAGACGCTGACGCCGGGCAGCTTCCATGTGGTGCTGGGCGTGGAGCTGGCGCGGGCGCTCGGCGTGCGCGTGGGCGATCCCGTCACCCTCATCGCGCCGGGCGGGCAGGTCACGCCGGCCGGCGTGGTGCCGCGCCTCAAGCAGATGACGGTCTCGGGCCTCTTCGAATCCGGCCACTACGAATACGACTCCGCCCTGGTGCTCATGCACCATGCCGACGCCGAGCGCATCTTCCGCCTGGAAGGCCCCACCGGCATCCGCCTGAAGCTGCGCGATCTGCACCAGGCGCCGGAGGTGACGCAGGAACTCGCCCGCACCCTCTCCGGTGACCTGCTGATCCGCGACTGGACGCAGCAGAACCGCACCTGGTTCGCCGCCGTCCAGCTCGAAAAGCGCATGATGTTCATCATCCTCACGCTCATCGTGGCGGTGGCGGCCTTCAACCTGGTCTCCACCCTGGTCATGACCGTGACCGACAAGCGTGCCGACATCGCCATCCTGCGCACCCTGGGCGCGAGCCCGCGCAGCATCATGGCCGTGTTCGTGGTGCAGGGCGCGCTCGTGGGCGTGATCGGCACGGCCTGCGGGCTGGCGCTCGGCCTGCTCGTGGCCTTCAACATCGACGTCATCGTGCCGGCCATCGAGCATGCGCTGCACGCCAGCTTCCTGCCCAAAGACATCTACCTGATCAGCAAGATGCCCAGCGACCCCCAGAGCAGCGACATCACCCCCATCGCGGTCATCTCCCTGGTGCTGGCCTTCGCGGCCACCCTGTACCCGAGCTGGCGCGCCAGCCGCGTGAATCCCGCGGAGGCGCTTCGTTATGAGTAGTCAGAGCCATTCCCCGCTGGTGCTGCAGGCCCGCGGCCTCACCAAGCGCTTCACCGAAGGCCGGCTCGACGTCACCGTGCTCAAGGGCGTGGACCTGTCCGTGCACGTGGGCGAAACCCTGGCCATCGTGGGCGCCTCGGGCTCGGGCAAGAGCACGCTGCTGCACCTGCTCGGCGGGCTGGACGCGCCCACCTCCGGCAGCGTGCAGCTGCAGGGCGCGGCCTTCGACACGCTCTCGCCCCAGGAGCAGGGGCGCCTGCGCAATACCCACCTGGGCTTCATCTACCAGTTCCACCACCTGCTGCCCGAGTTCAGCGCGCGCGACAACGTCGCCATGCCGCTGCGCATCCGCCGCGAGCCCTATGCCGCCTGCCTGGAGCGGGCCGATGCCATGCTCGCCGCGGTGGGCCTGGCCGGCCGCGTGCACCACCGGCCGGCGGAGCTGTCCGGCGGCGAGCGCCAGCGCGTCGCCATCGCGCGCGCGCTGGTGACACGCCCTGCCTGCGTGCTGGCCGACGAGCCCACCGGCAACCTCGACCGCGCCACCGCCGACGGCGTGTTCCAGCTCATGCTGCAGCTCGCCCGCGAGCAGGGCACGGCCTTCGTGATGGTCACTCACGACGAGGCCCTGGCCGCGCGCTGCGACCGCGTCGTGCGGCTGGTGTCCGGCGCGCTGGCGGTGGACTGACGCGGCCGGCAGGCAGTTTCCCGCACCCCGCGAAGGAGGATGGACATGGACCGCGCTGCAGCAGAGGGATGCCCCCTGCTGGCGATCACCCAGGGCGATCCGGCGGGCATCGGCCCGGAGATCGTCGCCAGGGCCTTCCGCGACACGCCCGCTGCGATGCGGGGCTGCTTCGTCGTCGGCGAGGTGGAGACCCTGCGCCGCGCCGCACGCTGCATCGCCCGGCCGGGTGAGCCGTCCCTGCCGCTGGCGGTGCTGGAGTCGCCCGCGGAGGCGCTGTCCGCGCCGGCCCGCTGCCTGCCCCTGCTGCCCTTGCCGGGCCTGCCGGGGCCGGTACCGTTCGGGGCCGTGCATGCGCAGGCCGGGCAGGCGGCGGCCGATTGCGTGGTCTGGGCCGCGCGCGCCGCGCTGCGCGGCGAGGTCGCGGGCCTCGTCACCGCACCGCTGCACAAGGAGGCCCTCTCCGCCGCCGGCGTGCACTTTCCCGGCCACACCGAACTGCTGCAGGCCGAGGCGGCGCACCATGCCGGTGTGCCCATCGCCGACATGCCCGTGCGCATGATGCTCGCCAGCGACGAATTGCGCACCGTGCTGGTCAGCATCCATGTGTCCCTGCGCGACGCCATCGCGGCGGTCACGCAGGGCAACGTGCTGCGCACGCTGGAGATCACGCACGCCGCCCTGCGGCGCAGCCTGGGGCGCGACCCGCGCATCGGCGTCGCGGGGCTCAACCCGCACGCGGGCGAGGGCGGGCTGTTCGGCCGCGAGGAGATCGAGGCGATCGCCCCGGCCGTGGCCGTGGCGCGCGAGCGCGGCATCGACGCGCACGGCCCCTTCGCGCCCGACACGGTCTTCATGCGCGCGCGCAGCACGCCGCAGCGCGCGGGCGAATTCGACGTGGTCCTGGCCATGTACCACGACCAGGGCCTGATTCCCGTCAAGTACCTGGGCGTGGACAAGGGCGTGAATGTCACGCTCGGGCTGCCCCTGGTGCGCACCAGCCCGGACCACGGCACGGCCTTCGACATCGCGGGGCAGGGCATCGCCGACGCCTCGAGCCTCGTCGAGGCCGTGCGCATGGCGCGGCGGCTGGCGGCCCCGGCGGACGCCGCCCCGTTCAGCGCCTGAGGCTGTCGCGGATCTCGCGCAGCAGCAGGACGTCTTCCGGCGGCGGGGTCGGGGCGGCCGGCGGCGCGGGCGGCGCCTCGCGCTTGAGCCGGTTGATTTGCTTGACCATCATGAAAATGATGAACGCGAGAATCAGGAAATTCACCGCGACGGTAATGAAACTGCCGTAGGCGAGCACCGGCACGCCCGCCTTGCGCAGGGCGTCCAGCGTGGCCGGGGTGCCGGGCGGCACGCTGCCGAGCACGAGAAAGAGATTCGAGAAATCCAGCTTCCCGAATACCAGCCCGACGATGGGCATGATGACATCGTTCACCAGCGAGTCCACGATCTTCCCGAAGGCGCCCCCGATGATCACGCCCACGGCGAGATCTATCACATTTCCCTTCACCGCGAACTCACGGAACTCCTTTGCAATACCCATTTCGCTTCTCCTTGATATAGCTGAAAACCCTTGCAGTATTGCCGAGCCGGAGGGGTGATAACCCCTGGAATTAACCTTACTTGCGCCGCTACAATTTGTGATTGCTCCCCCAGCGACGACCTATTGAGGACCCCCATGAGTGAAACCCCAATCGACTCCAGCAAGCGGACGTGGCTCATAGCGTCGGGCTGTGCTGGTGCGGTGGGCGGCGTGGCGACGGCCGTGCCGTTCGTGAGCACTTTCCAGCCCTCCGAGAAAGCCAAGGCCGCCGGGGCCGCGGTGGAGGTGGACATCGCCGGCCTCAAGACCGGCGAGAAGATGACCGTGGAGTGGCGCGGCAAGCCGGTCTGGATCATCAAGCGCTCGCCCGAGCAGCTGGCCGCGCTGCCGGGGCTCGATCCCCAGCTCGCCGATCCCAAGTCCGAGCGCAAGCCCTCGGAGCTCACTCCCGAATACGCGCGCAACGAGAACCGCTCCATCAAGCCCGAGATCCTCGTGGCCGTGGGCATCTGCACGCACCTCGGCTGCTCGCCGAGCGACAAGTTCACGCCCGGCGCACAGCCCTCGCTGCCCGACGACTGGAAGGGCGGCTTCCTCTGCCCCTGCCACGGCTCCACGTTCGACATGGCCGGCCGCGTCTTCAAGAACAAGCCCGCGCCGGACAACCTCGAGGTGCCTCCGCACATGTACCTGTCGGAGACCAGGCTCCTGATCGGTGAAGACAAGAAGGCCTGAGGGAGACGCACATGGCTTACCGCGAATTCAAGGACATCTCCCCCAACGCCTCCACGGGCGCCAAGGTCACGAACTGGCTCGAGAACCGCTTCCCCACGGCCTTCGACGCCTACCGCGTGCACATGTCGGAGTACTACGCTCCGAAGAACTTCAACTTCTGGTACATCTTCGGCTCGCTCGCGCTGCTGGTGCTGGTGATCCAGATCGTCACCGGCATCTTCCTGGTGATGCACTACAAGCCCGACGCCGCCAAGGCGTTCGAGTCCGTCGAGTACATCATGCGCGACGTGCCCTGGGGCTGGCTGATCCGCTACATGCACTCCACGGGCGCTTCGGCGTTCTTCGTCGTGGTGTACCTGCACATGTTCCGCGGCCTGCTCTACGGCTCCTACCGCAAGCCGCGCGAACTGGTCTGGATCTTCGGCTGCGCGATCTTCCTCGCGCTCATGGCCGAGGCCTTCATGGGCTACCTGCTGCCCTGGGGCCAGATGTCCTACTGGGGCGCCCAGGTGATCGTGAACCTGTTCGCGGCCATTCCCTTCGTCGGCCCCGACCTGGCCCTGCTGATCCGCGGCGACTACGTCGTGGGCGACGCCACGCTCAACCGCTTCTTCAGCTTCCACGTGATCGCCGTGCCGCTCGTGCTGCTGGGCCTGGTGGTCGCCCACCTGCTGGCGCTGCACGACGTGGGCTCCAACAACCCCGACGGCATCGAGATCAAGGGCCCGAACGCCCCGAAGGACGAGCACGGCCATCCGCTGGACGGCATCCCGTTCCACCCGTACTACACCGTGCACGACATCTTCGGCGTGAGCGTGTTCCTGTTCATCTTCTCGGCGGTGGTGTTCTTCGCCCCCGAGTTCGGCGGCTACTTCCTGGAGTACAACAACTTCATCCCGGCCGATCCGCTCAAGACCCCCGCGCACATCGCCCCCGTCTGGTACTTCACGCCGTTCTACTCGATGCTGCGCGCCATCACCAGCGAGATGATGTACGCCCTCATCGCCTGCGTCGTGCTGGCGGCGGGCTTCGGCGTGGTCAAGGGGCGGCTGCCCGGCTTCGTCAAGGCCGCCATCGCGGTCGTGGCCGTGGCCGCCGTCGCGCTCATGCTGTCCATCGACGCCAAGTTCTGGGGCGTGGTGGTGATGGGCGGCGCCGTCATCATCCTCTTCTTCCTGCCCTGGCTCGACCACAGCCCGGCCCGCTCCATCCGCTACCGCCCCGGCTGGCACAAGTACCTCTACGGCATCTTCGTGGTCAACTTCGTGGTGCTGGCCTACCTGGGCGTGCAGCCGCCGTCCCCGATCGGCGAGCGTGTCTCGCAGGTGGGAACGCTGTTCTACTTCGGCTTCTTCCTGCTCATGCCGTGGTGGAGCCGCCTGGGCGAGCCCAAGCCGGTGCCCGACCGCGTGACCTTCGCCGCGCACTGACGCGGGCCGGAACGACGACCATGAAAAAAATCATCCTCACGCTGATCGCCTCGCTCGGGTTCGTCCTGGGCGCGCACGCCGCGGAAGGCGGCATCGCCTGGGACAAGGCCCCGGTGCGCACGAACGACACGGCCTCGCTGCAGAACGGCGCCAAGATCTTCGTCAACTACTGCCTGAGCTGCCACTCGGCCGCCTTCATGCGCTACAACCGCCTGAAGGACATCGGCCTGACCGACCAGCAGATCAAGGACAACCTGCTCTTCACCACCGACAAGGTGGGCGAGACCATGAAGGCCACCATCGACCCGCGGCAGGCCAAGGACTGGTTCGGCGCCAACCCGCCCGACCTCACCGTGATCGCCCGCTCGCGCGCCGGCCACAACGGCACCGGGGCGGACTACCTCTACACTTTCCTGCGCACGTTCTACCGCGACGACACCAAGGCCACGGGCTGGAACAACCTCGCTTTCCCCAGCGTCGGCATGCCCCACGCGCTGTGGCAGCTGCAGGGCGATCGCCGCCCGGTCTTCGAGGAACACGAGAGCCACGGACACAAAACCCAGGTCTTCAAGGGGTGGGAGCAGCTGACTCCGGGTACCATGTCGCCCCTCCAGTACGACGAGGCCGTGGGTGATCTCGTCAACTACCTGCAGTGGATGGGCGAGCCGGCGCAAAATACGCGGGTTCGCGTCGGGGTGTGGGTGCTGATCTTCCTCGGCGTCTTCACGGTGATCGCCTGGCGGCTCAACGCGGCGTTCTGGAAGGACGTCAAGTAAGCTCGGCCGCCGCCTGCAGCATCGCGCCGCCTTCGTGCGGCGCATTTCGCTTTCCGGAGTGGACGCGCGAGCGCCCACTCTTTTTGATTTTTAGGAGCTTCCCACCATGATGGTGCTTTATTCGGGTACGACCTGTCCCTTCTCCCATCGCTGCCGCTTCGTGCTGTTCGAAAAAGGCATGGATTTCGAGATCCGCGATGTGGACCTGTACAACAAGCCCGAAGACATCAGCGTGATGAACCCCTATGGCCAGGTGCCCATCCTGGTCGAGCGCGACCTCATCCTGTACGAGTCGAACATCATCAACGAGTACATCGACGAGCGCTTCCCGCATCCCCAGCTGATGCCCGGCGACCCGGTGGACCGCGCCCGCGTGCGCCTGTTCCTGCTCAACTTCGAGAAGGAGCTGTTCGTCCACGTGAACGTGCTCGAGTCGCGCGCCACCAAGGGCAACGAGAAGGCGCTGGAAAAGGCCCGCTCGCACATCCGCGACCGCCTCACGCAGCTCGCCCCGGTGTTCCTCAAGAACAAGTACATGCTGGGCGAGAACTTCTCCATGCTCGACGTGGCGATCGCCCCGCTGCTCTGGCGCCTCGACTACTACGGCATCGAGCTGTCCAAGAACGCCGCCCCGCTGCTGAAGTACGCCGAGCGCATCTTCTCGCGCCCCGCCTACATCGAGGCGCTCACGCCTTCCGAGAAGGTCATGCGCAAGTAATGCGGCGCGGCCGCACCCGCGCGCCGCATTCCGCTTCCCAAAAAGCCTTTTTGCCAGATCCCGACATGATGAATGCCCAGGACTCCACTTCCACGCGCCCCTACCTGATACGGGCCCTGTACGAGTGGTGTACCGACAACGGCTTCACGCCCTACATCGCGGTGCGCGTGGACGATTCCGTCCAGGTGCCCCGCGAGTACGTGAAGGACGGCGAGATCGTGCTCAACATCAGCTACGACGCCACGAGCGCCCTGCAGCTGGGCAACGATTTCATCGAGTTCAAGGCCCGCTTCGGCGGCAAGCCGCGCGACATCATGGTCCCCGTGGGCCGGGTGATCGCGATCTATGCGCGCGAGAACGGGCAGGGCATGGCCTTCCCGCCGCCGGTGGACATGCTGGCACCCGGCGCGGCCGGCGGCCTGTCCACGGGGCTGCTGGATGCAGGCGCTGCACCGGAAGGCACCGTGCCGGAACCGTCCACCGACGAAGACCGGGTGGTGCAGCTGGTGCCCACCGACGGCGGCGCGGGCCCGGCGGACGAGCCGCCACGCGGCCCGGCCCCTGCCGGCGGCGGCCGCCCGTCGCTCAAGCGGGTGAAGTGATCCGGGCCGGCTCCGGCCGGCATGCCGCCGTTCCCGCCCGGGAGCGGCATGCGCGCTAGAATGCGCGTTTCGCCGATTTAGCTCAGTTGGTAGAGCAACCGCCTTGTAAGCGGTAGGTCGTCAGTTCGATCCCGACAATCGGCACCATCTTTCCCGCCGTTCGCCTTCCAGCCCCTGGCCGTCCGCATGCCGGGTCTTCAGGTTTGGATTTTCAGGCGAATGGCGTTAACCTCCCACCCCCGGCTGCGCAGATGCGCCTGCAGTGCAGGCAGCAGTTGCCGCACCTTCGCCGCCGCCGCATTGTTGCGGACCAGCAGGCACCAGGTGGCGCCCTCGATCGGTCCTGCCTGGATGGCCGGCCGCAGGGTGGCGGGAATCAGCAACTCGACGGCCCGCAGCCGCTCGCTCGAGTCGCGCGTCAGGCTCGCGAGCCGTGCCAGCGTCGGGGAATCCTCGGTGGCCTGCAGCAGCGTGACGGCGTGATGACGGCGGTTCATGGGGCAATGCGCCGCGCGGCGCGGAGAAACGAAGTGCAGTTGATTATCACGGACGCCTGGCTGGCGCGCAGCCGCGCCATCCACCTCTCGGGCCTGCGCCTGGCCGCCTTCGGGCTACTGCTGTCGGTGGCGGTGATGCTCATGGCGGCGCTGTTCTACCACTGGGTGTTCCTCCAGGGCGCCCGGGAGGGCTGGCCGGTGGTCGGCACCCTGGTGCGGCTGGCCACGCGCGATGAATCCGCCGAGCGCGACCGCTTCATGCGGGCCAACCTCGACGCCATGGCCCGCAAGGTCGGCGAGATGCAGGCGCGCATGCTGCAGCTGGAATCCCTCGGCGAACGCGTCTCCGGCCTGGCGGGCATGTCGCCCGCGGAATTCTCCCGCCCGCCGGGGCAGGGCGGGGCGCTGGTCTCCAGCCGGCCGATGGAGATGGACGAACTGCAGCACACGCTCGACGCGCTCGCCGAACTCACCGACCGCCGGGTGGACCTGCTCACCGTGGTCGAGTCCCGCCTGTTCGACCAGCACATCCGCAAGAACATGGTGCCCACGCAGGAGCCCGTGCTCGGCAAGACCGCCGGCTCGGCCTTCGGCTGGCGCATCGATCCCTTCACCGGCCAGTCGGCCCTGCACACGGGGCTGGATTTCCAGGCGGACACCGGCACGCCCATCCTGGCCGCGGCCGGCGGCGTGGTCGTGGCGCAGGAATTCCATCCGGCCTACGGCAACATGGTGGAGATCGACCACGGCAACCAACTGGTCACCCGCTACGCCCATGCCTCCCGCACCTTCGTCAAGCGCGGCGACCTCGTGCGCCGCGGCCAGAAGATCGCCGAGGTCGGCACCACCGGCCGCTCCACCGGCCCGCACCTGCATTTCGAGGTGCTGGTGCAGGGTGTGCCGCAGGACCCGCAGAAATTCCTGCATGCCGGCGCGGCCGGTGCCGCACCCGGCACGCAGGTGGCGGCGAAGGCCGCCGCGCCTCGCAGGTAAAATCCCCCGCTCCGGAATCGCTGCCCCTGGTTGCAGAACTTGCAAGCAGTGGTAGCGTCCCCCATCTGAACCCACTTCATCACTAGGGATTCGGGTCGCGCTCCCCGCGCAAGCGGGCCGCGGTCCTGTTCGCATGGCCTCCAACTTCCTCACCAAACTATTCGGCAGCCGCAATGACCGGCTCCTCAAGCAATACCGCAAGACGGTGGCCCGCATCAACGCGATGGAGCCGGAGTACGAGAAGCTGAGCGACGATGCCCTGCGCGCCAAGACGGGGGAGTTCCAGGGGCGTGTCGCCCAGGGCGAATCCCTGGACGACCTCCTGCCCGAAGCCTTCGCCGTCGTGCGCGAGGCCTCCAAGCGCGTGATGAAGATGCGCCACTTCGACGTGCAGCTGCTGGGCGGCATGGCGCTGCACCACGGCAAGATCTCCGAAATGCGCACCGGCGAGGGCAAGACCCTGACCGCGACGCTGCCGGTGTATTTGAACGCGCTCAGCGGCAAGGGCGTGCACGTGGTGACCGTGAACGACTACCTCGCCAGCCGCGATGCCCGCTGGATGGGCCGCCTCTACAACTTCCTCGGCCTCGCCGTGGGCATCAACCTGCCCCAGATGCCGCGCGAGGAGAAGCAGGCCGCCTACGCCGCCGACATCACCTACGGCACGAACAACGAATACGGCTTCGACTACCTGCGCGACAACATGGTGTACGAGGCGCACGACCGCGTGCAGCGCGCCCTCAACTTCGCCATCGTGGACGAGGTGGACTCCATCCTCATCGACGAGGCGCGCACCCCGCTGATCATCAGCGGCCAGGCGGAAGACCACACGGCGATGTACATCGCCATGAACAAGGTCGTGCCGCTGCTGGTGCGCCAGGAGGGCGAGGCCGATCCGCGCACGGGCGAGGGCGTGACCAAGCCGGGCGACTTCACCATCGACGAGAAGTCCCACCAGGTCTTCCTCACCGAGCAGGGCCACGAGACGGCCGAGCGCGTGCTCGCCGCGCAGGGCCTGATCCCCGAGGGCGCGTCGCTCTACGACCCGTCCAACATCACGCTCATGCACCACCTGTATGCGGCGCTGCGGGCCAACCACCTCTACCACCGCGACCAGCACTACGTCGTGCAGAACGGCGAGATCGTCATCGTGGACGAGTTCACGGGCCGCCTCATGTCCGGCCGCCGCTGGAGCGAGGGCCTGCACCAGGCCGTGGAAGCCAAGGAAGGCGTGGAGATCCAGGCCGAGAACCAGACCCTGGCCTCCATCACCTTCCAGAACTACTTCCGCCTCTACAACAAGCTCTCGGGCATGACCGGCACGGCCGACACCGAGGCCTACGAGTTCCAGGAGATCTACGGCCTCGAGACCGTGGTGATCCCGCCCAACCGCCCCAGCAAGCGCGACGACCAGCTCGACCGGGTGTACAAGACCACGCGCGAGAAGTACGATGCCGCCATCCAGGACATCCGCGAGTGCCATGAGCGCGGCCAGCCCGTGCTGGTGGGCACCACATCCATCGAGAACTCGGAGATCATCGACGACCTGCTGAACAAGGCCGGCCTGCCCCACCAGGTGCTCAACGCCAAGCAGCACGCCCGCGAGGCCGACATCGTGGCCCAGGCCGGCCGCGCCGGCATGATCACCATCGCCACCAACATGGCCGGCCGCGGCACCGACATCGTGCTGGGCGGCAACATCGAGAAGGAAGTGGCGGCCATCGAGGAGGACGAGTCCCTGGACGAGGCGGCGAAGCAGGCCCGCATCGCCGCGCTGCGCGAGCAGTGGGCCGCCGACAACGAGAAGGTCAAGGCGCTGGGCGGCCTGCGCATCATCGCCACCGAACGCCACGAGTCCCGCCGCATCGACAACCAGCTGCGCGGCCGCTCCGGCCGCCAGGGCGATCCCGGTTCCTCGCGCTTCTACCTGAGCCTGGACGACTCGCTCATGCGCATCTTCGCGGGCGACCGCGTGCGGGCCATCATGGAGCGCCTCAAGATGCCCGACGGCGAGGCCATCGAGGCCGGCATCGTCACGCGCAGCATCGAATCCGCGCAGCGCAAGGTCGAGGCCCGCAACTTCGACGTCCGCAAGCAGCTGCTCGAATACGACGACGTGGCCAACGACCAGCGCAAGGTCATCTACCAGCAGCGCAACGAGATCCTCGACGCGGCCGAATTGTCCGGCGTGATCGCCGGCATGCGCGAGTCCTGCCTGACCGACATCGTGCGCCAGTACGTGCCCGAGGAATCCGTGGAAGAGCAGTGGGACCTCGCCGGCCTGGAGAAGGTCCTCGCCGACGAATGGCAGATCCGTCTGCCCCTGCGGCAGGAGGTCGAGAGCGCCCAGGCGATCACCGACGAAGAGATCCTCGAAAAGGTCCTCGCCGCGGGCAATGCCGCGTTCCAGGCCAAGGTGGACATGGTGGGCGCGGAAAACTTCCACCAGTTCCAGCGGGCCGTGCTGCTGCAGAGCTTCGACTCCAACTGGCGCGACCACCTTTCCGCGCTCGACTACCTGCGCCAGGGCATCCACCTGCGCGGCTATGCGCAGAAGCAGCCCAAGCAGGAATACAAGCGCGAAGCGTTCGAGCTGTTCCGCCAGCTGATCGACCAGGTCAAGAACGAGGTCACGCGGATCCTGCTGACCGTGCAGGTGCAGTCGCCCTCGGAGCTCGACGAGGCCGCCGAGGCGCTGGAAAGCCGTGCCGAGCAGATCGCCAACGTGACCTATACGGCGCCCACCGAAACCGGCGAGCCCGAGACCCTGCCCGATCCGCGCTCGGCCGTGGCCGGCGGCGACGGCCTGAACCTGCCTGAAGGCGTGCGCATCGGCCGCAACGACCCCTGCCCGTGCGGCAGCGGCAAGAAGTACAAGCAGTGCCACGGCAAGCTGGCATGATGCCGCGCTGACCCTTTTCGCTCTCGCCGCAGGGGCCGCCACAGGCGGCCCCTGCCACATCCCCCTTCGCCCCTTTTGCTGCTTTCCAAGGAATTCCGCATGCCCGTGAACCTTTCCGCTCCCGTTGCCGCCGACCTGCACCCGGTCGCCGGCGTCCGCATCGGCGTCACCGAAGCCGGCGTCCGCAAGGCGGGACGCAAGGACGTGACCGTGTTCCTGCTGGACGAGGGCGCCACCGTGGCCGGTGTCTTCACGCAGAACCGCTTCTGCGCCGCGCCGGTCCAGGTCTGCCGCGAGCACCTCGCGCAGGGCGGCTCGGTGCGCGCCATCGTGGTCAACACCGGCAATGCCAATGCCGGCACGGGCGCCGACGGCCTGGCGCGTGCGCGTGCCACCTGCGAGGCGCTCGCCGGCCAGCTGGGCGTGCAGGCCGCCCAGGTGCTGCCGTTCTCGACCGGCGTCATCATGGAGCCGCTGCCCGTGGACCGCATCGTCGCGGGCCTGCCCGCCGCGATCGCCGATGCGCAGCCCGCGCACTGGGCGCGCGCCGCCGAAGGCATCATGACCACCGACACGCTGCCCAAGGCCTTCAGCACGCAGGTGCGGATCGGCGGCGCCACCGTCACGGTGACCGGCATCTCCAAGGGCGCGGGCATGATCCGCCCCAACATGGCCACCATGCTGGGCTTCCTCGCCACCGATGCCTGCATCGCCCCCGAACTGGTGCAGCCGCTGGTGCGCGAACTGGCCGAGGCGTCGTTCAACCGCATCACCATCGACGGCGACACCTCCACCAACGACTCGTTCGTGCTGATGGCCACGCACCGGGCGGGCAACCCGGCCATCGCATCGCTGGACAGCGCCGAGGGCGAGGCCCTGCGCGCCGCGCTGCGCGAAGTCGCCCAGAAGCTGGCCCAGGCCATCGTGCGCGACGGCGAGGGTGCCACCAAGTTCATCGCCATCCGCGTGGACGGCGGGCGCACCGCCGAGGAGTGCCGCAAGGTCGCCTATGCCATCGCCCATTCCCCGCTAGTGAAGACCGCCTTCTTTGCCAGCGACCCGAACCTGGGCCGCATCCTCGCCGCCGTCGGCTACGCCGGCATCGACGATCTGGACCAGACCCGCATCGACCTCCACCTGGACGACGTGCACGTGGCCGTGCAGGGCGGCCGCCATCCCCAGTACCGCGAAGAGGACGGCCAGCGCGTGATGAAGCAGAGCGAGATCACGGTGCGCGTGGGGCTGGGCCGCGGCGATGCCTCCGACACCGTCTGGACCTGCGACCTGAGCCACGACTACGTGACCATCAACGCCGACTACCGCTCCTGATCCTTGTTCATCCCATGAACGATCGCTTCGACCACCTCCTGCAGCGCGCCGAGCAGCTCATCGACCGCATCGAGTCGGTGCTGCCCCGGCCGCTTTCCGCACCCGACTGGAACGCCTCCGTGGCCTGGCGCTACCGCCGCCGCGGCGGCGGGCACGGCGCGCTGGAGCCCGTGCGCCATGTCGCGGGCATCGCGCTCGAAGACCTGAAGGAAATCGACGCGCAGAAGGAAAAGATCGAGCGCAACACCCGGCAGTTCGTCGAAGGGCGTCCGGCCAACAACGTGCTGCTCACGGGCGCGCGCGGCACCGGGAAGTCCTCCCTCATCAAGGCCTGCCTGCAGACCTATTGCGGGCAGGGGCTGCGGCTCATCGAGGTGGACAAGTCCGACCTGATCGACTTGCCCGACATCGTCGAGGTGGTGGCCGGCCGCCCCGAGAAATTCATCATCTACTGCGATGACCTGAGCTTCGAGGAGGGCGAGTCCGGCTACAAGGCCCTGAAGTCCATCCTGGACGGCTCCGTGGCCGCCTCGGCGCCCAACGTGCTGGTCTATGCGACCAGCAACCGCCGGCACCTGTTGCCGGAATACATGAAGGAAAACCTCAGTTACACGCATACCGCGGACGGCGAGGTGCATCCGGGCGAAGTGGTGGAAGAAAAAATCTCCCTGTCCGAGCGTTTCGGCCTCTGGGTGAGCTTCTACCCCTTCAACCAGGACGAATACCTCGCCATCGTCGCGCAGTGGCTGTCCGCGCTCGGCGTGCCGGCTGCGGCCATCGAGGCGGCGCGCCCCGCCGCGCTGGTCTGGGCGCTGGAGCGCGGCTCGCGCAGCGGCCGGGTGGCCTACCAGTTCGCGCGGGACTTCGCGGGGCGCGCCGATGGCTGAGTCCGCCGCATCCGGCGCCCAGCGCGCCCACACCGAGGTGGCGGTCGGCATCCTGTTCCGTCCCGATGGCGCCATGCTGCTGTCCACGCGGCCGGCCGGCAAGCCCTATGCGGGCTACTGGGAGTTCCCCGGCGGCAAGCTGGAGGCCGGCGAAACCGTCGAGCAGGCCCTGCGCCGCGAACTCATTGAGGAACTGGGCGTCACCATCGGCCCGGCATCCGTCTGGAAAGTCACCGAGCACGACTATCCCCATGCGCTGGTGCGCCTGCACTGGTGCAAGGTGCATGCATGGACGGGCGAGTTCGAGATGCGCGAAGGCCAGTCCATGGCCTGGCAGCACTGGCCGCTGGACGTGTCGCCGGTGCTGCCCGGCGCCTACCCGGTGCTGCAGTGGCTGGCGCAGGAGCGCGGCCTGCCGTTCGATCCGGACCTGCTGCCCAAGGCATAGCCGGGCCACGCCGCTGCGCGCGCAGTGCTGTCCCGGTCGCACCGGCAGGGGCAGGGCGGGGTGGCCTTCAGTGTTCCGGCGGACGCTGCTGGTGGTCGCCGAAGGCGTCCTCGTCGGGCGGGGCATCGGCCGCCATGCGGAAATCCTCTGCCGCCCAGGCGCCCAGGTCGATCTGCCGGCAGCGCTCGCTGCAGAACGGCCGGGACCGGTTCTCGGGCGCATACAGGCTCCTGCCCCCGCAGGTGGGGCAGTCCACCCAGAGCTGGCGGGAAGCCGGGGCCGGCGCGTCTGCCCGGCGGGAATCGTTGTCGTCGCGCGAAGTCATGGTCAAACCCTCGTGCAGGCTGCCGGTCACGCGCAGAGCGTGAGCTCGAAGGCCGCGTCTTCCTGCACCGGCTGCAGCTTGCCGTCGGCATCCTGCCGCATGAGCCGCACGGACACGATGAGCCGGTTGCCGCTGATCTCCGGCACCATGTTCCAGGCCGGGTCGATCCGCAGCCGCAGCAGCTGGAACGTGCGCCCCTGGGGCAGGGTCTGCTGGAACTGTCCGTGGTCGGCCGCCACCTTCTGCGGCATGCCCGAATCGCGCAGCAGCTTGAGCAGCACGTAGAGCGATTCCGCCAGCGGCGCGAGGTGGTTCGCCCAGCCCTCGAGATCATGCTGGCGCTTCTCGGGAGAATGGTGCTGCCAGGCGTAATACGCGGGAAGGTCGAAGCCGCAGGTGCCGCCGGGGATGCCCACGCGGCTGCGGATGCTCATCAGCCATTCGTTCTCGGTCAGGGCCTGGCCGGCCTTGCCGGTCTGCGCGTTCAGGGCCGAGAAGCAGTGATCGAGCTGGGCGACGACGCCGTCGAGCACTGCCTCGGAGATCGAGGGGTTGCCCCGGTAGCCGTCGAGCTGGTGGCGCTGCTTTTCCAGGTCCTTGAGCACATCGGACTTCAGGTCGGCCCGGGCCGCCACGTCCATGATCTCGAACAGGGTCACGAGCGCAAAATGGTGGTCCAGCGGATGCGGGCGGGGAATCAGCTCGCCCAGGCGCCGGAAGAGCTGTTCCAGCCGCAGGTAGGTTCTGAGGCGTTCGTTGAAGGGGTATTCGTAAAGAATCACGCTGCAGGGTTCCTGGGGGCGCACGGCGGGCGCCGCCAGCATCGCGCGTCCCATATCGCCCGCATCATAGCCCGAAGCCATCGGCGATTCGCCGGACCTCCGCCCGCAGGGTATCCAAAGGTATTCGGTCGTTGTGGAGCACCATGTCCGCGACGGCGCGGCGTGCGGCCCGCGGCGCCTGCGATGCGATGATGGCCCGCACGGTGTCCGGTGCCAGCCCGCTGCGGGCCTGCACGCGCGCCACCTGGGTCGCCTCGGAACAGTCCACCACCAGGATGCGGTCGAGCTGCGGCGGCCAGCGCGGCGATTCGGCCAGCAGGGGGATGTCGAACACCACGACCCTGGCGCCGCGCGCCACGGCCTGCCCGGCCTCCGCATGGATGGCCTGGGCCACCAGCGGATGGACGATCGCCTCCAGCCGCTGCCGCGCCCCGGCATCCTGGAAGGCCAGCTCCCGCATGCGGGCCCGGTCCATGGCGCCGCCGGCATCGATCATGCCGTCGCCGAAGGCACTGCGGATGGCGGGAATGGCGAGGCCGCCGGCAGCCGTCGCCGAACGGGCGATCCGGTCCGCATCCACCAGCGCGGCCCCGAACTCCTGCAGCCACTGGCCGACCGTGGTCTTGCCGCTGCCGATGCCGCCCGTCAGGCCCAGCCGCAGCGGGGTGGTGCGGGGGGACGTACTCGTCACAGGCCCATGGCCCTCATGGCACTGAACAATGCCCCCAGGAGACTTTCCACGACCGACAGGATAGTGTTCAGTATGCGGTCGGGGCCGAACAGCATGGCAGCGAGCCCGGCTCCGGCGAGGAACGGCCCGAAGGGAATGTAGCCCCCTTCCCTCAGGCCCCGGGTGAATTTCATGCCGACACCGATCAGCGCCCCGATGACCGACGACATCAGGATGATCGGCACCAGGGCCTGCCAGCCGAACCAGGCGCCCAGCGCCGCGAACAGCTTGAAATCGCCGAAGCCCATGCCCTCCTTGTTCCTGATCAGCTTGTATGCCCAGTACACCGTCCAGAGCGAGAGGTAACCCGCTGCCGCCCCGGCCACCGACGCGAAAAGCGGCACCGAGGTCCACTGGAAGGCCGAGGCCAGCAGCCCGCCCCACAGCAGCGGCAGCGTGATGTCGTCCGGCAGCAGGGTGGTATCCCAGTCGATGCAGGCCAGCGCGACCAGCGCGGCGGAGAAGGCGCACCAGGCCGCCGCCGTCGGCGTCGCGCCCCAGTGCCGCGCGCAGAACCAGAACAGCAGGCCGGTCGCGAGTTCGACGGCCGGATAGCGCGGGCTGATGCGGGTCTTGCAGGCCGAGCATTTGCCGCCCAGCCAGAGGTAGCTCAGCACCGGAATGTTCTCGTGCCACCGCACCGCATGGCCGCAGGCCGGGCACCGCGAGCGCGGCGTCACCAGGTTGAAGGGCTCCGCCTCCGGTTTCGCCGCGGCGGCCGTGGCCGTGGCGGCACCCGGTTGCGAGCGCAGGTATTCCTCGCACTCGGCGGCCCAGTCGGCCTCCATCATGCGCGGAAGGCGGTGGATGACGACGTTGAGGAAGCTGCCGATCAGCAGGCCGACGAGGCCGAACAGCGCGGCCTGCAGCCAGGGTTCGAACCCCATCAGACCACCTGTCCCAGCTTGAAGATGGGCAGGTACATCGACACCACGATGCCGCCGATGATCGTGCCCAGGAACACGATGATGATCGGCTCCATGAGGCTCGACAGCCCGGCCACCATTTCATCGACCTCTTCCTCGTAGAAGTCGGCCGCCTTGCCCAGCATGTGGTCGATCGAGCCCGACTCCTCGCCGATGGCGCACATCTGGATCACCATGGACGGGAACACGTTCGCGTTGCCCATCGCGGCCGTCAGGCTGGTGCCGGTGGAGACTTCCTGCTGGATCCTTTCGGTCGCCATGGCATACACCGAGTTGCCCGAGGCGCCCCCCACGGAGTCCAGCGCCTCGACCAGCGGAACGCCCGCCGCGAACATCGTGGAGAGGGTGCGGGTCCAGCGTGCCACGCAGGACTTGTCGATCAGGGCGCCGAAGACCGGAACGCGCAGCAGCACCCGGTCCATGAACATCTGCATCTTCTCGTTGCGCCGCCACGCCTGCATGAAGAAGAAGGCACCGCCGCCCAGCACGCCGAAGATCAGCCACCACCATTTGACGAAGATCTCGCTGACGCCCATCACGAACAGGGTCGGTGCCGGCAGGTCCGCGCCGAACGAGGTGAACACCTCCTTGAACGCAGGAATCACGAAGATCATGATGACGGTGACCACGACGAAGGCCACGATGATCACGGCCGTCGGATACATCAGTGCCGATCGGATCTTTGACTTGATGGCCTCGGTCTTTTCCATGTAGAGCGCGAGCCGGTCGAGCAGCGCTTCCAGGATACCCGCCGCCTCCCCGGCTTCCACCAGGTTGCAGTACAGGCTGTCGAAATACATCGGGTACTTGCGGAAGGCCGCATTCAGCGACGTACCGGTTTCCACGTCGGCGCGGATGTCGTTGAGCAGCTTGGTCACCGAGGCGTTGGTATTGCCGCGTCCCACGATGTCGAAGGCCTGCAGCAGGGGCACCCCGGCCTTCATCATCGTGGCCATCTGCCGCGTGAAGAGCGCGATGTCCTTCGGCTTGATCTTCTTGCCGCTGCGCATGCGGCGCTTCTTGATCTTGGTGGGCAGCACCCCCTGGCGCCGCAGCGTCGCCTGGACCTGGTTCTCGCCCAGGGCCCGGACCTCGCCGCGCACGACCTTGCCGTGGCGGTCCTTGCCTTCCCACTCGAAAACGAAATCCTTGATGTCCCTCGATGCAGCGGTTGCCATGCGGGCCCCTTGAAGATGGATTGCAGCGTTGTTATTCGTTCGTCACGGCCAGCACCTCTTCGAGCGAGGTCAGTCCGAGCCGGGCCTTGTGGAGCCCGGATTCGCGCAGCGACCGCACTCCCTCGGCCTTCGCCTGCTCCGCGATCTCCAGCGCGCTGCCGTCGCGCAGGATGATGCGCTGGATCTCCTCCGAGACCGGCATGACCTGGTAGATGCCGACACGGCCCTTGTAGCCGTTGTTGCAGGCGGAGCAGCCCACCGGGCGGTAGGTCACCCAGGAGCCGTCGATGTCCTCTTCCTTGTAGCCCGCCTCGAGCAGCGTCTCGTGGGGGATGTCCGCGGGCGCCTTGCAGGCGGGGCACAGCCGGCGGGCCAGGCGCTGCGCCGTGATCAGGATCACGCTCGACGCGATGTTGAAGGGGGCAATGCCCATGTTCCGCATCCGCGTCAGCGTCGTGGGGGCATCGTTGGTGTGCAGCGTGGACAGCACCAGGTGGCCCGTCTGGGCCGCCTTGATCGAGATGTCCGCGGTTTCCAGGTCGCGGATTTCCCCCACCATGATGATGTCGGGATCCTGCCGCAGGAACGACTTGAGCGCCGTGGCGAAGGTCAGCCCGGCCTTTTCGTTCACGTTGACCTGGTTGACGCCCGGCAGGTTGATTTCCGACGGGTCTTCCGCCGTCGCGATGTTCACCCCCGGCTTGTTCAGCAGGTTCAGGCAGGTGTAGAGCGACACCGTCTTGCCCGAGCCCGTCGGCCCCGTCACCAGGATCATGCCGTAGGGCCGGCCGATGGCATGGAGCAGGCGCTCCTTCTCCTCGGGCTCGTAGCCGAGCGCATCGATGCCCAGCTTGGCGCTGCTGGGGTCGAGGATACGGATCACGATCTTCTCGCCGAACAGCGTGGGCAGCGTGCTCACGCGGAAGTCGATCACCCGGTCCGGCCCCACCTTGAGCTTCATGCGGCCATCCTGGGGAACCCGCTTTTCCGAGATGTCCAGGCGGGAGATCACCTTGATGCGCGAGGCCAGCTTCTCCTTGATCGCGATGGGCGGCGACGCGATCTCGCGCAGCTCGCCGTCAATCCGGAAGCGGACCCGGTACTGGTGCTCGTACGGCTCGAAGTGCAGGTCGGACGCGCGCATGTTGAACGCGTCCAGCAGCATCTTGTGCAGGAACTTGACGATGGGGGCGTCTTCGACCTCCGTCGCGGCCGTGTCCTGGGCTTCGGTATTCTCCTGCGACGGCAGGTCGTCGAACTCGAAATCGCCCCCCGACACCATGCTTTCCATGGTCTCGGTCGTGGACTTGGTGGTCGCATCCACCAGCCGCACCAGCTTGTCGTACTCGGCGATGATCCAGTCCACGCCCATCTGGGTGGTGAACTTGATCTTCTCCGCAGCCTCCTGGTCGGTGGGGTCCGCCGTCGCGACGATGAGTCGGTTGTTGCGCTTGCTCAGCACGATGACCCGGTACGCCTGGCAGATCTTCGGATCCAGCACGTCGCGCGGCAGGCGCAGCGGATCGATGGCCTCGATGTCGAGCAGGGGGGCGCCGAACACCGACGACACGGTATGCGCCAGGTTGATCGGGGAGACCGAACCCGAGCCGGTCAGCTCCGCGATGAAACTGCTGCGGTTGACCTGGGACTTCCGGTAGATGTCCTCCGCCACCTTCTGGCTCAGCTGCCCGGCCGAGATCAATGCCCGCCCCAGGCCGGGCAGGGCGATACTGGAAGCATCCTTGAGGGCGTAATCGGCGTCAGCCATGTAACCAGAGGAGTCGATAGGTTGGAAAGTGAACCATCCTATCATCGCAACCGCAAAGCACCGTGGATGGCGTGCCCGGCAATGGGAGGCTTGCGGCTATTGCGCAACCGTTGCGTACGGCATGCACGGAAACGACCCCGCAGCGGGTGCTTCGCGCCGTCTTCTTCCGGGGGGCGGCGGCGGGGCACACCCGCGGGAGTGTCGTGCTTTCGCGTCACTGGCGTGCCGGCGCGGTGTCCTCCAGAAACGACAAAGCCGCGTTACCGCGGCTTTCGTTGGTTCTTGCTGCCAATGCACCAAGGAATCTGGTCGGGGTGAGAGGATTCGAACCTCCGGCCTCTACGTCCCGAACGTAGCGCTCTACCAGGCTAAGCTACACCCCGTATGTGTTTGAAGACCTGCAGCGTCTGTTCAAACGCGCCTGTCTAATAGCTGAGACGCCAATTGTAGCAAACCTTCGGTGTACTTATTGGAAGGAAGTGCGGATAGTGCGCGAATGGCTTCCTGGGCCTGGGCGGCGGCGGCGGCGCGCGTGGCCTCCAGGGCGCCGGTCTGCTTCACGATCGCCAGGATGGCGGGCAGTTCGTCGAGCGATCCCTGCTGGATGGCCGTCTCGATCAGCTGGCGCTGGGCCGCGTCCCCGCGCTGCATCGCGATGATCAGGGGCAGGGTGACCTTGCCTTCGCGCAGGTCGTCGCCGAGGTTCTTGCCCATTTCGGCGCTGTTGCCGTCGTAGTCCAGCACGTCGTCGATCACCTGGAAGGCCGTGCCCAGGGCCTTGCCGTATTCGGCGCAGGCCTCTTCGGTCCCCGCGGGCGCGCGGGCCAGCACGGCCGCGAGGCGCGCGCTGGCCTCGAACAGTTTGGCGGTCTTGGAGCGGATGACTTCCAGGTAGCCCTGTTCGTCGAGCGTCGCGTCATGGGTGTTCATGAGCTGCTGGACTTCGCCCTCCGCGATGATGTTGGTCGCCTCCGACAGGATCTGCATGACGCGCATGTCGTCCGCGTCCACCATCATCTGGAAGGCCCGCGAGTGCAGGAAGTCGCCGACCAGCACGCTCGCGGGATTGCCGAAATTCTCGTTGGCGGTGGGGCGTCCGCGCCGCATCGTGGATTCGTCCACCACGTCGTCGTGCAGCAGCGTGGCAGTATGGATGAATTCGATCACCGCCGCCAGGTTGAACCGCTGGGCCCCCTGGTAGCCGAGCGCGCCGGACATCAGCAGCAGCAGCGCCGGGCGCAGCCGCTTGCCGCCGGCGGAGATGATGTAGCGGGCAATCTCGCCGATGAGGGGGACGGAGGACTGCAGTCGGAGGCCGATGACCTTGTCCACCTCATGCATGTCTTCTGCAATCAGTGCAAGGATGGCCGAGGTATGGGGCTGGGCGGACAAGGCGAGGGCGGTCTGCGAGGTGAAAGAAGCATTATAGGAACGGCCATGCGGTGCACGGAGGACGCCGACGGGCGCCTGCAGCCTGGGCCCCGCGCAATGCCCATGTACAAGAAGGGCGACGCATGCTATAGTGCGTGGTTCCGTAAAAACGTTTTTGCGGAATCATCACTTCTCAAGAGGTTTACATGTACGCGGTCATAAAAACCGGCGGCAAGCAGTATCGCGTTGCTTCCGGCGAAAAAATCAAAGTAGAACAGATTGCTGCGGACGTAGGCCAGGAAATCGTGATCGACCAGGTTCTGGCAGTCGGCAACGGCGCTGAACTCAAGGTCGGCACGCCCCTGGTGTCCGGCGCAACGGTCACGGCCACGGTCGTGGCCCACGGCAAGCACGACAAGGTCCGCATCTTCAAGATGCGCCGTCGCAAGCACTACCAGAAACGCCAAGGCCATCGCCAGCAGTTCACCGAACTGCAAATCGGGGCGATCGCCGCTTAAGGAGCAGACACCATGGCACAGAAAAAAGGCGGCGGCTCTACGCGAAACGGGCGCGATTCCAAGCCCAAAATGCTCGGCGTGAAGGCATTCGGCGGTGAGCTGATCAGCGCCGGCTCCATCATCGTGCGCCAGCGCGGCACCAAGTTCCACCCCGGCACGAACGTCGGCGTGGGCAAGGACCACACGCTGTTCGCCCTGGTGGACGGCCACGTGTCGTTCGGCACCAAGGGTGCGATGTCCAAGCACACGGTCAACGTGACGCCCGCCTGAGCGGTTCCGTCCTGACCATGCAGTGAAGCCCCGACCTGTCGGGGCTTCGTCGTTTTGAGCTTCTGCGCCTCGGCGCGCGAGGGCTCCCGGCCGGGGCGGAATCCCCGTTTTTGTAAACTCTCTTCATGAAGTTCGTCGACGAAGCCTTTATTGACGTGGCCGCAGGGGATGGCGGCAACGGCTGTGTATCGTTCCGGCACGAGAAGTACAAGGAATTCGGCGGACCCAACGGAGGGGATGGCGGGCGCGGCGGGCATGTGTTCGCCGTGGCCGATCCGAGCCTGAACACGCTCGTGGACTACCGCTATTCCCGCCGGCACGAGGCCAAGCGCGGCGAACACGGCATGGGTTCCGACATGTTCGGCGCGGCAGGGGACGACATCACCCTCAAGATGCCGGTGGGCACCATCATCTCCGACGCGGAAACCGGCGAGGTGCTGTTCGAGCTGCTCAAGCCCGGCGAGACCATCACCATCGCCAAGGGCGGCGACGGCGGTTTCGGCAACATGCGGTTCAAGAGCGCGATCAACCGCGCCCCGCGCCAGAAGACGCCCGGCTGGCCGGGCGAGCGCCGCAACCTCAAGCTCGAGCTCAAGGTGCTGGCCGACGTGGGCCTGCTGGGCATGCCCAACGCGGGCAAATCCACCTTCATCGCCGCCGTTTCCAACGCGCGGCCCAAGATCGCCGACTACCCCTTCACCACGCTGCACCCCAACCTGGGCGTGGTGCGGGTCGGCCCGGAGCAGAGCTTCGTGGTCGCGGACATCCCGGGGCTGATCGAAGGCGCCTCGGAAGGCGCCGGGCTGGGGCACCAGTTCCTGCGCCACCTGCAGCGCACCCGGCTGCTGTTGCACGTGGTGGACCTGGCGCCGTTCGACGAGGGCGTGGACCCGGTCGCGCAGGCCACCGCGATCGTCGGCGAACTGCGCAAGTACGACGCCGAACTCTACGAGAAGCCGCGCTGGCTGGTGCTCAACAAGCTCGACATGGTGCCGGGCGACGAGCGCGCCGCGCGCGTCAAGGATTTCGTGAAGCGCTTCCGCTGGAAGGGGCCGGTGTTCGAGATTTCGGCACTCACCCGCGAGGGCTGCGAACCCCTGATCCAGGCGATCTACCAGCATGTGCGCGCCCAGCAGCAGGCCGAGCAGGTGCAGGAAGTGGTCGATCCGCGCTTCGCGGGCGACGCGCCTTCGGAGTGACGGGCAGGGCCGCCATCCCCGGTGGGTGGCGGCGCGGGGGCCGTCGTGGCGGCTGGCGCTAGGTACAAAAAAGACGGGGATACATGGTTTCGAGCATATTGCGAGATGCGCGCCGCATCGTGATCAAGGTGGGCTCCAGCCTGGTGACGAACGAGGGCCGGGGACTGGACGAGACGGCCATCACCGAATGGAGCCGGCAGATGGCCGCGCTGGTGGGTGGAACCGGCGGCCCGCGGCGCGAGGTCATCATGGTGTCCAGCGGTGCGATCGCCGAAGGCATGAAGCGGCTGGGCTGGTCCACGCGACCGAGCGAAATCCATGAACTGCAGGCCGCTGCCGCCGTCGGCCAGATGGGGCTCGCGCAGATGTACGAGACCAAGCTGCGTGAACAGGGCCTGGGCAGCGCCCAGGTGCTGCTGACCCATGCGGATCTCGCGGACCGCGAGCGCTACCTGAACGCGCGCTCCACGCTGCTCACGCTGTTGCGCCTCGGCGTGGTGCCCGTCATCAACGAGAACGACACGGTGGTCACCGACGAGATCAAGTTCGGCGACAACGACACCCTGGGGGCGCTGGTCGCGAACCTCGTGGAGGCCGATGCGCTGGTCATCCTGACGGACCAGAAGGGCCTCTACACGGCGGACCCGCGGCGCGATCCGCATGCGCAGTTCGTGCACGAGGCGGCTGCCGGCGATCCTTCCCTGGAAGCGATGGCGGGCGGCGTGGGCACCAGCATCGGCCGCGGGGGCATGATCACCAAGATCATCGCGGCCAAGCGCGCGGCCGGCTCGGGGGCCTCCACGGTGATCGCCTGGGGGCGCGAGCCGGACGTGCTGCTGCGGCTCACGCAGGGCGAGGCCATCGGCACCCTGCTGGTGGCGCAGACCGCCAAGAAGCAGGCCCGCAAGCAGTGGATGGCTGACCACCTCCAGCTGCGCGGTGCCGTGACGGTGGACGTGGGCGCGGCGGCCAAGCTGCGGCAGGAAGGAAAGAGCCTGCTGCCGATCGGCATGGTCGCGGTGGAGGGCGAGTTCTCCCGGGGCGACGTGATCGCCGTGCGCGACCCGGCAGGCGCTGAAATCGCCCGCGGGCTCGCGAACTACGCCAGCGCCGAGGCGCGGTTGCTGTGCCGCAGGCCGTCTTCGGAGTTCGAGCGGCTGCTGGGCTACAGCGCCGAACCGGAAATGGTGCACCGGGACAACCTGGTGCTGTCCGGCGGCTGAACCGCCCCCGTCGCCAAGGCAAAAGGGCGCTCCAGGGAGCGCCCTTTTTTTGTGCGGCCGTGTCAGCCGGCCGACTTCTGGATGCCGGGCATGCCCGGATCGCCATCCCCCGTCCGGGGATCGGGGTCGAAGCTGGCGCCTGGCGGCAGCTCCATGCCCGGGTGGACCAGCAGGGAGGTGGTCCGCAGCTGCGTCGTGGTGCCGAGCGCGACCTCCGGAGCGCCTTCACGTTGGCGCATGCCGCTGCGCAGGTACCGGTTGCGCTGGTCGTTGCGCGGCAGGAAGCGTGCCAGTTCGGTCAGGGCCATTTCATAGACACCGCGCTTGAACTCCACGACGACATCCAGCGGAACCCAGTAGTCGTTCCAGCGCCAGGCATCGAACTCGGGGTGGTTGGTCGCCCGGAGGTTCAGATCCCAGTCGTGGCCGACGAGCTGGAGCAGGAACCAGATCTGCTTCTGGCCCTTGTAGTGGCCGCGTGCGTCACGGCGGATGTACCGGTCTGGCACCTCGTAGCGCAACCAGTCCCTTGTGCGGGCCACCACGCGGACGTGGCACGGCTGCAGCCCCACCTCCTCGTGCAGTTCACGGAACATGGCCTGCTCGGGAGTCTCCCCTCGATCAATGCCACCTTGCGGGAACTGCCAGCTGTGGGTGCGGATCCGCTTGCCCCAGAACACCTGGTTCCTCTGGTTGAGCAGGATGATGCCGACGTTGGGCCGAAAACCGTCCCGGTCGAGCATAATCTAACCCCAATTTTTAAAACTGTATCCATTATGCACGGGCATGGGTGCGCGGCAAGCGTACCGGCCCGGATGGTGAATTCCCTCGTGCAATGAAAGCTTCCCAATTTTTCGTTTCCACCCTCAAGGAAGCCCCGGCGGACGCCGAGGTGGTGAGCCACAAGCTCATGACGCGCGCCGGGCTCATCAAGAAGCTGGGCGCCGGCATCTACAACTACATGCCCATGGGCCTGCGCGTGATCCGGAAGGTGGAAGCCATCGTGCGCGAGGAAATGAACCGTGCCGGCGCCGTCGAGGTCACGATGCCCGTGGTGCAGCCCGCGGAGTTCTGGCAGGAGACGGGCCGGTTCGACAAGATGGGGCCCGAGCTGCTGCGCATCCGGGACCGCCACGGCCGCGACTTCGTCGTGCAGCCGACCAGCGAGGAAGTGGTCACTGACATCGCGCGCCAGGAGCTGCGCAGCTACAAGCAACTGCCCAAGAACCTCTACCAGATCCAGACGAAGTTCCGCGACGAGCGCCGTCCGCGCTTCGGCCTGATGCGCGGCCGCGAGTTCATCATGAAGGACGCCTATTCCTTCGACCGCGACCAGGCAGCGGCCAAGGCCAGCTACCAAGTGATGGCGCAGGCCTACCGCCGCATCTTCGACCGCTTCGGCCTGACCTACCGCGCGGTGGCCGCCGACAGCGGCGCGATCGGCGGCGACCTGAGCGAGGAGTTCCAGGTGATCGCCGCCACGGGCGAGGATGCGATCGTCTATTGCCCGCAGAGCGACTACGCGGCGAACATGGAGAAGGCCGAGGCGCTGGCCCCGCAGGGCGCGCGCCCCGCGGCCTCGCAGGCGCTCGCCAAGACCGCCACGCCCGGCAAGAGCACCTGCGCCGACGTCGCGCAACTGCTCGGCGTGCCGCTGCAGGCGACCGTGAAATCGCTGGTGCTCGCCACCGATGAAACGAACGAATCCGGCGAGATCGTCCGCAGCCAGGTCTGGCTGTTGCTGCTGCGCGGCGACCACGACATGAACGAGATCAAGGTCGGCAAGGTGCCCGGCCTGGATGTCGGCTTCCGCTTCGCCACCGTGGGCGAGATCGAGGACCATTTCGGCTGCAAGCCGGGCTACCTCGGCCCACTGAACCTGCGCCAGCCCGTGAAGCTCGTGGTGGACCGCGAGGTGGCGGTCATGGCTGACTGGATCTGCGGCGCCAACGAGGTGGGTTTCCACATGACCGGCGTGAACTGGGGCCGCGACCTGCCCGAGCCGGACGTGGTGGCCGACCTGCGCAATGTCGTGGCGGGCGATCCGTCCCCGGACGGCAAGGGCACGCTGGCGATCGAGCGCGGCATCGAGGTGGGCCACGTGTTCTACCTGGGCACCAAGTACAGCAAGGCGATGAACGCGACCTTCCTCGGCGAGGACGGCAAGCCGGCCTTCTTCGAGATGGGTTGCTACGGCATCGGCATTACCCGCCTGCCCGCGGCGGCCATCGAACAGAACCACGACGAGCGTGGCATCATCTGGCCGGACGCGATCGCGCCGTTCACGGTGGTGGTGTGCCCGATCGGCATGGACCGCAGCGACGAGGTGCGCGCGGCGGCCGAGAAGCTGCATGCCGACCTGCTCGCGGCCGGCGTGGACGTGATCCTGGACGACCGCGGCGAGCGCCCGGGCGCGATGTTCGCCGACTGGGAGCTCATCGGCGTGCCGCACCGCGTGGTGCTGTCCGACCGGGGCCTCAAGGAAGGCCAGGTCGAGTACCAGCACCGCCGGGACGCGGCGGCGACCAAGGTGGCGTCGGCCGATATCTTTGCCTTCATCAAGGATCGAATCAAGGTATGAACTGGGGTGGTGGGGTGAGGGGCGGGTCGCCCGGCAGGGGCCTGTCCCGGCGGGCGTGCGTGCTGGCCGGTGCGTCCTCAGGATTGGCCGGGTGGCTCGGCGTGCCTGCGACCGCCCATGCGGGCGGGCAGCTGGAAGAGCCGCTCATGGATTCGGTGCGCACCGCGCTCACGTCCGCGATCGCCAACCAGGCTCCGCCCGAGCCGAATTTCTCGACCACGGAAGCCCGGCTGCACTACCTGCGCTGGCTCGGCACCATGAGCGACCGCCTGCGGCGCCGCAAGCCCGACTGGGAAGTGCGCCGCGACTTCCTGCAGACCGTGTGGTATGAGTCCAAGCGCGCGGGCCTCGATGTTTCGCTCGTGCTCGGGCTCGTGCAGGTGGAGAGCGCATTCCGCAAGTACGCAGTCTCGAGCGTGGGCGCGCGCGGCTACATGCAGGTGATGCCGTTCTGGACACGCGTCATCGGCGACGGCGATGCGAGCAAGCTGTTCCACATGCAGACCAACCTGCGCTTCGGCTGCGTGATCCTGCGCCACTACCTGGACCGCGAGCGGGGCGACCTGTTCATGACGCTCGGTCGCTACAACGGCAGCCGCGGGCGTTCGCCGTACCCGGATGCGGTGTTCGCGGCGCAGCGCAACTGGCTGTTCGAGGAGCGCGTCCGGTCCGCCTGAGCGGGCCGATGCGTCGCGTTCAGCTGCCCGGTGCCGGCGCTGCCGGCCCGGAGCCCGCCGGGTGTGCACCACCTTCCTGCAGGCGCGAGACCATGATCTGGTCGATGCGGTAGCTGTCCACGTCCAGCACCTCGAACTTGTAGCCGCCCCAGTTCACGCTGTCCGTGCGGCGGGGCACGCGGCGCAGCATCACCATGAGGAAGCCCGCCAGGGTCTCGTATTCTCCGGCATGGGGCAGTTCGTCGAGGTGCAGGGCCCGCAGCACGTCGCCCACGGGCGTCACGCCGTCGATCAGCCAGGAGTTCTCGTCGCGCCGGACGATCTGCTCCTCGTCGTCCGGGCCGATCAGGTCGCCCATCACCGTGCTCATCACGTCGTTCAGGGTGACGACACCCACGACGAGGCTGTACTCGTTGACGATCACGGCGAAGTCCTCGTGCACCTGGCGGAACTGGTCCAGCACCTCCGCCAGCGAAAGGCGGTCGGGCACGATGAGCACCTTGTGCACGAGGCCTTCGTCCTTCAGGGAGATGGGCTGGTTGTTCAGCACGCGCTGGAAGAGGTCCTTGGCATCGACGTAGCCGACGACGTGGTCGATGTCCCCTTCGCACACGGGGTAGGTGGAGAAGGGCTCGGCCGCGATGCGCGCGCGGATGAGCTGGTCCGGGTCGTCGCGCAGGAAGAAGGCGATCCGGTCGCGCGGCGACATGGCGCTGCTCACGGGGCGGGAGTCGAGTTCGAACACGTTCTCTATCACCTGCTGCTCGCGGGCCGCCAGCACGCCGGCGCGGGTGCCGGCCTCCATCATGGCCAGGATGTCGTCGGACGTGATGCGGTCGTCGCGCAGTGACGACAGGCCGAGCACGCGGAACAGCAGGTCGGCGGCGCGGCTGTAAAGCCAGACGACGGGCCGCAGCACCGCCATGAGGACCGCCATGGGCCGCGCGACGAGCACGGCGAGGCGCTCGGAATTGACCATGCCCAGGCGCTTGGGGAACAGGTCGGCGAACAGGATGAAGAGCGACGTGATGGTCAGGAACGACGCCAGGAAGCCGAAGGTCTCGGCACGCGCGTCGCTGAGCCAGAACTGGAGCAGGGCGGTGAAGTGGGGACTGAGCGCGCCTTCACCCACGATGCCGCCGAGGATGGCGACGGCGTTCTGGCCCACCTGCACCACGGTGAAGTAGTCGCCCGGCTGCTCCTGCATGCGCATGACGCTCTCGGCGCGCGCCTCCCCCTCGTCGGCGAGCTGGCGCAGGCGCAGCCGGCGCGAGGCAGCCAGGGAGATCTCGGCGACGGAGAAGAAGGCGCTGGCCACGATGAGGAGGCCGATGAGGAAGAAACTTTGCGACAGGGTCATGGGACGGGCGGGCGCCGCCATGGATGTGTCGTGTGAAAGGCCGTGCGCCAGCTTTCCGAGTGTACGCGGGCCGTGCCGGCGCGGCCGTGCGGAACAGTCCAGCCGGCTTGCGCGGCGGATCAGCGGGGCATGCGGTGCACGGCGGCCCCTCCGCCGTGCCCGCGCGCCGTGCAGGAATGGCCGGCTATTGCACGAAGCCCATGCGCGGCTTGCCGGACGCGCCGCGCGGCAGGTCGGCCACCTCGACGGTGGAGCGGTGCTGCAGCCGCGCGTTGCCGAAGCCCGTCATGAGCGCCCGGCGCATCTCTCGGGGGGGCATCTGCGCCAGGATGTCCAGCACGTCGGCCTGGGGTTCGGGGTCGATCAGCCGCCCCCAGTCGTGGCCCTCGCGGATGCTTTGGTAGAGGTTGCGCGCGATGGTGCGGGCCTGCTCGGGCGAGGGCGCCTGGACCTCGAACACGTTCATGCGGTTGAGGATGGGGTCGGGGATGCCGCGCTCGTCGTTGGCGGTGGTGATCCAGATCACCTGGCTGGCGTCGATGGCGATTTCCGCGAACTCGTCGGTGAAGCTCTGGGCCGTGTCGTGCTCCAGCAGGCCGTAGAGGGCGCCCAGCGGGTCGTACTGCGCATCGGGAGCGGCCTTGTCGATCTCGTCCACCACGATGACGGGATTGGCGTATTCGCCGTCCACCAGGGCCTCGAACACCTTGCCGGGGCGCGCGCCCTTCCATTGCGAGGACGAGCCCGAAAGCAGCCATCCGGCGGTCATGGAGCTCATGGGCACGAGGTTCATGCCGGTGCCCAGCAGCTCGGCCAGCTGGCGCGCGAAGTGGGTCTTGCCGATGCCGGGAGGGCCCAGGAGCAGCATGGGCGTGACCTCCAGGCCGTCGCGGCTGTCCTGCGCGAGGGCGACGTGGCGCTTCACGTCGTCGAGCACGTCGGTGAAATTCGGAAGCTGCCCGTAGAGCCCCGCCATGTCGGGCACGCCCGAGGGCTTGACCTGGAAGCGTTCGGGACCGCGTTCGAGCATGCGCTCGTACACGGCGCGCAGCGTTTCGTATTCACGCTGGCTGCCGGCGTCCTGGAGCCGGGCGAGCTTGCGCTCCACATCGCCGGGCCGGAACACGTTGCGCAATTGGGCCACCGGCAGGCCCATCGAAGGCGATTGCGGGACAAGGCTGTGTGTCGTCGTCATGGCGCGCTCCTGGTTCGTTGGAGTGAAAGGGCACGCAACCATTCAAGCACACAACATGCCGGGTCCCAAAGATGGAAAAACCCCGTCAACCGGTAGCAGTTGTCCGACAGCCACGCCCCATGGGCCGCGCCCATCCGCAGGCGTGAAAAAGCCGCCCGTGGGGCGGCTGGATGCGGGCGGCCGGGAGGCCGCCGGGCGTCGCTCAGGCTGGTGCCTGGCCGCCGAGCACCTGCTGCAGTTCGCCGGATTCGTACATCTCCATCATGATGTCGGAGCCGCCGATGAACTCGCCCTTCACGTACAGCTGCGGGATGGTGGGCCAGTTGCTGTATTCCTTGATGCCCTGGCGGATCTCCTGGTCCTCCAGCACGTTCACCGTGGCCACGGCCTTGGGGTCCACGCCGCAGGCCTTGAGGATCTGGATGGCGCGGCCCGAGAAACCGCACATCGGGAAGCTGGCGCTGCCCTTCATGAACAGCAGGATGTCGTTGGACTTGACGAGGGCGTCGATGCGTTGCTGGGTGTTGTCGCTCATGGGTTGCTCCTGTAAGGGGCCGCGGTCGGGCGGCCATGGGGGATTATTTCACTGCGGCCCCGAAGAGGGAGGCCTGCACCATGTGGAGGCATGCGCCGGGGTTTCCAGGGGGGCGGCCGTGGCAGGCGCGCCGGGCATGCGTCCGCCCGTGCAGCGCGCATGGCCGGCGAGGTCGGCGCGGCTCTGCACCTCGGCATAGCCCGCGCTGCGCAGCAATGCCTGCACGGCCTGTGCCTGGTTCCAGCCGTGCTCCAGCAGCAGCCACCCGCCCGGGGCCAGGTGGGCGGCGGACTGCACCACGATGGTGCGGATGTCGTCCAGCCCGTCCGGCCCGCTCGCCAGGGCCTGGCGCGGCTCGTGCATCAGGGCCGCCAGGTGCGGGTCGTCTTCTTCGATGTAGGGAGGGTTGGACACGATCGCGTCGAAGGGGCCGGAAATGCCGTCCAGCCAGCTCGTGCGGACGAAGTCCACGGGCAGGTGCAGCCGCTGCGCGTTGGCCCGGGCCACCACGAGCGCGTCCGCGCTGGCATCCACGGCCAGCACCACCTGCGCGCCGGGCAGTTCGTGCCGCAGGGCCAGGGCGATGGCGCCGCTGCCCGTGCCCAGGTCCGCCACGCGCGGCGCGGGCAGGGGCCGCAGGACCTCCAGGGCCCAGTCCACCAGCGTTTCGGTGTCGGGGCGCGGATCGAGCACACGCGCATCCACCTGCAGAGGCAGGCCGTAGAACTCCTTGCGGCCCGTGAGGTAGGCCACGGGCTCGCCGGCCTGCCGGCGCGCGCAGAGGGCATCGAAACCCTCCTGCTCCGCGGCGGACAGCCGGTCCCTGTCATGGGCGAGCAGCCAGGCGCGGCCGGCATCGGGGCGGCCCAGCATGTGCAGCAGCAGCATCTGCGCATCGATGCGCGCGAGGCCGAGTGCCTGCGCGCGCGCGAGGGCCTGGGCGACCGTGGAGGGCGCCGGCGGGGGCGCTGGGGCGTGGTTCATGGCGCGGTGGGCATCAGGCCGCCGATTCCAGTTCGGCCAGCAGTTCGGCCTCGCGCGCGTGGCGCAGGGCCTCCAGCACCTCGCCCAGGTCGCCTTCCATGATGGCCAGCAGCTTGTAGAGCGTGAGGTTGATGCGGTGGTCGGTGAGGCGGCCCTGGGGGAAGTTGTAGGTGCGGATGCGGTCGGAGCGGTCGCCCGAGCCGATCAGGCCCTTGCGCAGCGCGGCCTCCTTGGCGGCGCGCTCGCTGCGCTCCTTTTCCTGGATGCGCGCCTGCAGCACCTGCAGCGCCTTGGCTTTGTTGCTGTGCTGGCTGCGGCCGTCCTGGCATTCGGCCACGATGCCGGTGGGCAAGTGGACCACGCGCACGGCGGAATCGGTCTTGTTGATGTGCTGGCCGCCCGCGCCGCTGGCGCGGAAGGTGTCGATGCGCAGGTCGGCCGGGTTCAGCGTGATCGCCTGCTGCTCGTCGGGCTCGGGCATCACGGCCACGGTGCAGGCGCTGGTGTGGATGCGGCCCTGGGTCTCGGTGGCGGGCACGCGCTGCACGCGGTGGCCGCCGGATTCGAAGCGCAGCGCGCCATAGACGCCGTCGCCTTCCACGCGCAGCACGACTTCCTTGTAGCCGCCGATCTCGTTGTCGCTGGCGCTCAGGATCTCCACCTTCCAGCCGGCCGTGGCCGCGTAGCGCGTGTACATGCGGGCCAGGTCGCCCGCGAACAGAGCGGATTCGTCGCCGCCCGTGCCGGCGCGGATTTCCAGGAAGGCGTTGCGCGCCTCGTCGGGGTCGCGGGGCAGCAGCAGGCGCTGCAGTTCGTCCTCCAGCTGCACCAGCTCGGCCTCGGCGGCGGCGATCTCCTCGCGCGCCATGTCGGCCATGTCGGGATCATGAAGCATCTCGCGAGCGCCGCCGAGGTCGGCCTCGCGCTGGCGGTAGCGCGCATAGCGGCCCGCGATCTGCGTCACCTCGGCATGCTCGCGCGAGATGGTGCGGTACTGGGCCATGTCGGACATGATGTCCTCGCGCGAGAGCAGGAAGTCGAGCTCTTCGAGGCGCTGGGCGTAGCGCTCCAGCTGGCTTCTGAGGAAGGGTTTCATTCTGGGAAGGGGGAGAAGGGCGGCTGCGGCGGTGGTTCGCAGCCTGGGCATCCGGGGCGTGGATGCGGGGGGGCCAGAGACGCTAGTGGGCCTGGCGGCACGGCGGCGGGCGCCGCTACAGGCCGCTCTTGGACTGCGAGCGCAGGAACAGGCGGGAGACGGTCTGGGCCGTCTGGGCGCGCGTGTCGGCATCGCCCGCGCGCAGTTCGGCCAGGGTGCCGTGCAGCATCTTCTGCGTGAGGCCGCGCGAGAGCGCTTCCAGCACGGCGTCCATGTCCTCGCCCCTGGCGATGAGCTTCTTGGCGCGTGCGATCTCCAGCGCGCGCCATTCGTCGGCCTGGGCGTGGATCTGCTGGATGAGCGGCACCACGCCGCCGGTCGGGCTGCGCTGGTCCATCCAGTGCATGAAGCTCTGCACGCCCGCGTCGATGATGGCTTCGGCCTGCGCGACGGCGGCCTGGCGGCTGGCCTGCGCGGTCTGCACGACGCTGGCGAGGTCGTCCACGGTGTAGAGGTAGATGTCCTCGAGCGCCTTCACCTCGGGCTCGATGTCGCGCGGCACGGCCAGGTCGACCATGAACATGGGGCGGTGGCGGCGCTTTTTGAGTGCGCGCTCGACGGCGCCAAGGCCGATGATGGGCAGGCTGCTGGCCGTGCAGCTGACCACGGCGTCGAACTCGTGCAGGCGGTCGGGCAGGTCGGCCAGGCGCATGACCTCGCCGCCGAAGCGGGAGGCGAGCTTCTCGCCGCGCTCCAGCGTGCGGTTGGCGATGGCGAGGCTCTTGGGATTCTTCGCCGCGAAGTGGGTGGCGGCGAGCTCGATCATCTCGCCCGCTCCCACGAAGAGGATGCGGATCTCGGTCAGGTCTTCGAACAGCTGCCCGGCCAGGCGCACGGCGGCGGCGGCCATGCTGATGCTGTGGGCCCCGATCTCGGTGCTGGTGCGCACTTCCTTGGCGACGGCGAAGCTGCGCTGGAAGAGCTGGTTGAGCGTGGTGCCGAGCGCGCCTGCCGTCTCTGCCGCGCGCACGGCGTCCTTCATCTGGCCGAGGATCTGGGCCTCGCCCAGCACCATCGAGTCGAGCCCGCTGGCCACGCGGAACGCATGGCGCGCGACGAGGCTTTCCTCGAGCGTGTAGGAGTGCGAGCGCAGCAGAGAAGGGCTCACGCCGCCGCTGTGGGCGAGCCAGTCGAGCGTGTGGTCCAGTGCCGTCTGCTGGCCGGCGCAGTAGATCTCGGTGCGGTTGCAGGTGGAGAGGATGGCGGTTTCCACCTGCGGATGGCGCGTGGCGCCGCCCAGCGACTGGCGCAGGCCGTGCAGCGTGGGGGCAATCTGGTCGATGGCGAACGCAAAACGGCCGCGCAGATCGAGCGGCGCGGTCGTGTGGTTGATGCCGAGGGCCCAGACTGCCATGCCCGGATTATAAAATTTCCATCCCACCCGTGTGCTTCCCCCGGCACAAGTGTCTTGATCTGCGTCATGCCTTTGCGCTATGGACCCGACTGCCGCCGCACTCCACCTGCTGAATTTCATGGCACCCGCCCTGGGCGTGGCGCTGTTGCTGGCCTGCCTGGCCGCGCTTTTCTTTCGCGGGGCGCCCCGCAGCGTCGGGTTCCTGGGGCAGGTGGCCGTGAGCTTTGCCGTGGGCCTGGGGGTGTGCGTGGCCGGGCTGGTGCTGGCGGGGCGGGACGGGAAGATGCTGACCTATGCCGCTCTGGTAGCTGCCTGCGGCACGGTGCAGTGGGTGCTGATGCGCGGCTGGCGTTGAGCGCGCTCAGTGCATGCCGCTGCCGCAGGGCTGAAGACTTCCCTGCGCCGGCCGGCCCCTCAGCACCGCGAGGCTGAGCCCGGCCGTGATCCAGGCGGCCAGCCCTCCATACAGCATCACCCAGCCGAAGCCCTGAACCACCACTTCCTGCAATGGCACCATGCTCGCGCCCGGCAGGGAGTGGCCGGCCAGCAGTTGCTGCGCGCCGGCCAGGTCGCCCCCCGCGAGCCGCCGGGCCAGCGCCTGCAGCAGGCCCGGTTCCACCGCCGGCCCCCACAGCCCGCGCAATGCGGCCTGGATGCCCGCCACCAGCACCAGGCCCATCACGGCGATGTGGATGACCAGCGTGATGAGGCGTGCGCTCACGTCCATGCCTGAGGCCATGCCGGCGCGGTGTGGCGGCACCGAGGCCGTGGTCATGTTGGTGGCCGGTGTCGTCGTCAGGCCCAGCCCGATGCCGGCGAAGAGCGCGCCGGGCAGCACGGTCCAGCCGCCCAGGTGCGCCAGCAGGCTGCCGCCCCACATCAGCATGAAGCCCAGCCCGATGATGAAGAGTCCGGAGGGGATCACCCAGGCTGCCTGGTAGCGCAGCAGCAGCCACTGCGCGACGGGAGGCATGACCAGGAACGGCACCGTATAGACCAGCAGCATCAGGCCGGTGGCCGTGGTGTCCAGGCCCACGCCGGCGCCGAAGTAGAAGGGCAGATAGATCATGAAGGGCCAGTAGCTGCAGTTCATGCCGATGCAGGCCAGGATGCCGCCCGAGAAGTCGCGGATCGTGAATACGGAGAAGTCGAACATCGGGCGGGGCTGGCTGCGTTCCACGGCGATGAATGCCGCCAGGCTGGCGGCGGCCAGGGTGGCCAGGCCGAGGGCGGCAGGGCTCTTCCAGCCGAGGCTTTCGCCCTGCATGAGGAAGCCGGTGAAGCCGAGCACCGCCAGGGTCAGCGTGCCGAGGCCGGCCCAGTCCAGCCGGTGCTCCCGTGCCTGGGGATCGCGGGACTCCGCCACGCCGGCACGGATCAGCGCCAGCGTGAGCGCCGACAGCGGTCCGTGCACCAGGAACACCCAGTGCCAGCTGGATGCCCAGACGATGGCGCTGCCGGCCACGGGGCCGAAGCCCAGCCCGACGCCGGCCACCACGCCCCAGACCGCGAAGGCGCGACCCCGCTCCCGGCCGTCGGGAAACTGGTGCGAGAGCAGGGCGATGGAGCAGATGAACATCGCGCCGCCTGCGATGCCCTGCACCAGCCGGCCCAGGATGAGCACGGGCGTGGAGCCGGCCCATCCGCACCAGAGCGATGCGAGGCCGAAGGCCAGCACGCTGAGCATGAAGACGCGGCGGCGGCCGTACCGGTCCGCCAGGGTGCCGGTCGCCATCAGCACCGTGGTGCAGCCGATGGTGTAGGCGTTCATGATCCATTGCAGGCCCTGGAAGTCGGCGTGCAGTTCCTTGTCCAGCACGGACAGGATCACGGGCACGCTGGAAATCTCCAGGCCGAACATCAGTGCGGAAAGGCAGATGGCGGCCAGCGCCAGGGGCTGGGATTTGGGACGGTGGGCAGGCATGGGAAGGGTCTCCAGAAAGCAGGCCGGAAAGGCAGGCGCCATTCTGGAAAGGCTGGCTTCATGATGCAAATGATTAAATAATGTGGGATTCAGTTAATTTTTTAATTTATAGGGCGCGATGACCATCGACACCGGATTGCTGCACACCTTCGTCGCGGTGCATCGCAACCAGGGCTTCACCCGTGCGGCCCAGCAACTGCACCTGACGCAGTCCGCCGTCAGCCACCAGATCCGGCGGCTGGAGGCGCTGGTGGGGCGGCCGCTGTTCCGCCGCACGACCCGGCGCCTGGGCCTGACGGCCGATGGCGAGGATCTGCTGCACCACGCCCAGCGCGTGCTGCAGGCACAGGAAGCGCTGGAGCGGCATTTCCGCTGCTCGCCCATCGAGGGCACCGTGCGCCTGGGGGTGCAGGAGCACTTCATGAGCGACGGCCTGCCGCAATTGCTGCACCAGTTCGCGCGCAGTTGCCCCCATGTCCGGCTGGAGGTGAGCGTGGGCCTCACGCTCGACCTGTCGGCCATGGTGCGCGAAGGGGATCTGGACCTCGCCGTGATCACCAGCACGTCGGAGGTGAGCGGCGGCATCCTGCTGCAGCGACTGCCGATGGTATGGGCGGCCGCCGAGTGCTGGGAGCGGCGGGACGGCGCATCGCTGCCGCTGGCCTATTCCCCGCTGCCTTGCGTGTGCGGCCAGATCGGGATCGGTGCGCTCGAGCGGGCCGGCATCGCCTGGCACAAGGCCTTCAGTTCGCACAGCCTGCACGACCTGCGCGCCGCCGTGCTGAGCGGCCTGGCGGTGGCCATGTTCACGAGCGACAACCTGCGTCCCGGCATGGTGCTGCTGGACGAGCGCGACGGGTTGCCGCCACTGCCCATGATGGATTACATGCTGGTGTACAGCGATGAGTCGGTGCAGGACAGCCTTGCGGCGGTGCAGGAACTGGGGCGGCTCATCGAACAGGCCGAATGGGCCTCGCAGGAGGTGACCGCCAAGGGGCTGCAGCGCGGGCGGATGGTGCGTTAGCGGCCGGAGCGGCCACCCCGCGGGTATTGCCCCTGCCTCCACGACCACTCCCGCCTTAAGCTGCCGTCTCCATACCATCGACATTCCCGGAGACTTCCCATGCGCTTGCGCACCTGGCTCACCGCCGCCGCCCTGGCCTGTATGTCCGCGGCCGTCCTGGCCCAGACCGCCTTTCCTGCCAAGCCCATCCGCGTGGTGGTCGGCTTCCCGGCCGGCGGCCCGCTGGACCAGCATGCGCGGCTGCTGACCGACAAGCTGCAGGCCGTGCTGGGCCAGCCGGTGGTGGTGGACTACAAGGCCGGGGCCGGTGGCACGGTGGGTGCGCAGGATGTGATGAAGGCCCCGCCGGACGGCCATACGCTGATGCTGGCCAATACGGGCGTGATGGTCATCAACCCGGCGCTCTACAGCAAGCTGCCGTACTCCACGCTCAAGGACTTCACGCCCATCGCGCGCACGGCGATGCAGCCGCTCGCGCTGCTGGTGAACCCGAAGCTGCCGGCGCAGAACCTGCAGGAGTTCATCGCGTACGCCCGTGCGCGGCCGGGGCAGGTGAACTTCGGCTCGGCGGGCAACGGGGGCATCAGCCACCTGGTGCCGGAGATGTTCAAGACGGCCACGGGGCTGTTCATGGTGCACATCCCGTACCGCGGCAGCGCGCCGGCCTTCACCGACCTGATGGGCGGACAGGTGCAGTTCATGGCCGAGAGCATTCCGCAGGCGGCGGCGTACCACAAGCAGGGCAAGGTGCGTGCGCTGGCCGTCACCAGCCGCGAGCGCAATCCAGCGCTGCCCGATGTGCCGACGGCGATCGAGAGCGGGCTGAAGAACTTCGAGGTGGTGGGCTTCTACGGCTTCCTGGCGCCGGCCGGCACGCCCAGGGACGTGGTGGCGAAGCTCAGCGATGCGTTCGGCCAGGTCATGCAGTCGCCCGACGTGAAAAACCGCATGGTGGCGCAGGGCGCCGACCCGGCCTTCCTGGGCGCCGATGCGTTCGCCAGCTTCCTCGCGGCGGAAATGCCGCGCTGGGCCGTGGCGGTGCAGCAGTCCGGTGCCAAGCTGGACTGAACTGCACGGAAGCAGCCGGCAGGCCTGCGGTGGTGGCCTACACCGTGCCCGGCGTGGGCGTGCCGGATGGGTCCCTGGGCTGGAGGGCGGCCGTGGCGGACAGCGGCGCCACGGCGGTGGTGGCCGGGGGCGAGAGCGCCAGGCCCGCGGCGCGCAGCGATTCGAGGATGGAGAACAGCAGGTCGCTCTTCACGCCGCCGGCGTTGCGCGGGTTGCTCACGTAGCCGATGGCCAGGAAGGTGAGGGTGCCGCTCACGATGTCTTCCAGCGTCACGCTGGGCCCGGGGCTCTCCAGGATGCTTTGGTGCGCCTTGAAGGCGTCCAGGATCAGGGCGCGCATGCGCTGCGCGTCGGTGTCCAGCGGGGCCGGCAGGCGCAGCAGCACGCGGCCCTGCGAGCCGCCCCAGGTCATGTTGCGCACGGTCTTGGTGATGAATTCCGAGTTGGGCACGATCACGGTGGAGTGGTCGCCGAGCTGGATCTCGGTGGCGCGCACGTTGATGCGGCGGATGTCGCCTTCGGTGTCGCCGAGCTTGACCCAGTCGCCCACCTTCACGGGCCGTTCCGCCAGCAGGATCAGGCCCGAGATGAAGTTCTGCACGATGGCCTGCAGCCCGAAGCCGATACCGACCGAGAGCGCGCTCGCGACCCAGGCGATGCGCTCCACGCTGATGCCCAGCGCCGCCAGGGCGGCCGCGATCACCATCACGCCGCCGAAGTAGCCCAGCAGTGTGGTGATGGAGCTGCGCATGCCCGGCTCCAGCGTGGTGCTGGGGAAGTACCGGTCGCTGAGCCAGCGCTTGATCACGCGGATGCCGATGAAGCCCGCCACGACGACGCCCAGGGCCGTCAGCAGGGCCTGCGGGGCCAGCGCGAAGTTGCCGAGGTTCAGCCCCTGGTCCATCGCGCTGCCGCGGCGGAACAGTTCGTCCGGACCGGTGCCGAAGGGGGCCAGCAGGGCGATGATGAGATAGAAGAACAGCACGACGCGCAGGGCGCCGGAGAGCACGACCGCCGCCTGGTCGAGCAGGCCCGGGTCGATGCCCATGCCCGTGTGCAGGCGCCGCCCGAAGCCGCTGCGCGAGGAGAGCAGGGCGTCGCAGAGGTCGTCCACCAACTGGTAGAGCAGGTAGGCGGTGGCGAAGGCGACGCCGCTCCAGACCATCTGCCGCGCCAGGGCCCCGGCCAGCGCGATGTAGCCGAAGGCGACCAGCAGCACCACGGCCAGGGAGGCGATGCCCGCGCAGGCGACCAGCAGGCCGACCCAGAGCGGGCGTGGCGGCGTGGCGGCCGCGGCCGGCGCAGATTCTTCGCCGCCGGCCGGCTCCTGCGCCGGTGCGGGCAGCGGCGCGTTGAGCTGCCGCACCGATGCGGCGACGACGGCCGCCACCAGCAGCGCGAAGCAGGCCTGGGCGGTGATTTCCGCGGCGAGGCTGGCGCCCACGGCGGCGTTGATTTCCGTCACCATGCCGCCGAGCGCCGCGATGATCGCGATCCACCAGGGGTAGGGGCTCAGCCGGCGGGCGAGGTCGTCGGGCAGCGAGGGCAGGCGCCAGGAACTGCGCTTGCGCGAGAGCAGGGCATGCCCCAGGCCGATGGCGAAGGCCGCGAAGACCGCGAGGCCCACGGCGGTGTGCCCGAGCCCGTCGAGCCGCTCTCCGAGGTTGTCGCCCGCGTCGAGACCGCTCAGCAGCCACTGCGCGGCGGTGCCGGTGAAGACCACGTTCGCCAGCACCGAGGCCGAGGCCAGCAATGAGCGCCGCAGCCGGCCCGCGGGCAGCTTGGCCGGCGCCAGGCGTATGAGCAGGCGCTCGCCGGCCCAGTTGCCGGCCACCAGGAGCAGCAGCGCTCCCAGCAGGCTGACGAGGAAGGTCCGGCGCCGCTCGGGTTCGAGCGCGCGCTGCGCGGCCTGTTTGGCCTCGATGGCCAGGACGGACAGGCGTTCGGTGTCGGTGGGCCACGCCGTGCGCAGGTTGCGCCAGAAGGCGGCCCCCAGGGGTGAATCGGCACGCGCGGTGAGTTCGGCCTGGAATTGCTGGCGCCGTTGGCGCAGGAGGTCGGCGCCGAGCTGTTCCGCATCGACGGCGATCAGGCGCGCGAGCTTGAGGTCCGCATCGACGGTGGCGCGCTGCTTGGCGAGGGCGCTGCGCTGCTGGACGACGTCGGGCGAATCGGCGGGCGCGCCTTTTTCGGGGGCGGGACCCAGCCCGGCGAGGCGGCTGTCCAGGTCCGCCAGGTCGGCCGTGCGGCGGGCCACCACCTGCTCGGCCGTGGTGCCCACGGCGTAGGCGTCGTTCACGAGCTTGCGGCCGTCGTCCTGGTCGCCGAGCTTGCGGGGGAGGGCCTCCAGGCGCTTGCGCAGCTCGTCCACGGAGGGCAGCGGCGCGTCGGGATCGACGACGTTCGCCGCCGCGGCTGCCGCAGCGGCCGCCGCGGCCCGGGATGCCCCCGCGCTGCTGGCGGACGCCGGGGCGGAGGCGGGCGCCTGCGGGGCGGCCTGTGCCGTGCCGGGCGGCCCTGCCAGCAGGCAGGCCGCCAGGAGGACCAGCGCCCGCGCGGAATGCGGAAGGCGCCGCAGGAATCGAATCAGGGGAAGGGAGTGAATGGTCGCGTCCATGGCTGGACCCGCGAGGGTATCACCGTGCCGCTGAGTGCCGCAGTTCCCTTCCCGCGGCGGCTACCCCTGTGCCAGCGCTCGCATCGGAGTGCGGGGTGGCTCGCGGTCCATCGGCCCGGGGTCGCGCGGCAGGCGGAAGACGGCCACCGCATCCACCAGGCTCTGCGCCTGGTGGCGCATATGGCTGGCGGCGGCTGCCATTTCCTCCACCAGCGCAGCGTTCTGCTGGGTGGTCTGGTCTATGCTGCCCACGGCGCTGCTGATCTGCGCCACGCCGGTGCTTTGCTCGCCGCTGGCCGCGGTGATGTCGCCGACGATGCCGGTGACGCTGCGGATGGCGCCCACGATCTCGCCCATGGTGGTGCCGGCGGCATCCACCAGCGCAGTGCCGCTGTGCACGCGGCCCACGCTGTCGCCGATCAGCCCCTTGATCTCGCGGGCCGCCTCGGCGCTGCGGCCCGCCAGGCTGCGCACCTCGCTGGCCACCACAGCAAAGCCGCGGCCCTGGTCGCCTGCGCGGGCCGCTTCCACGGCGGCGTTCAGCGCCAGGATATTGGTCTGGAAAGCGATGGAGTCGATCACGCCGATGATGTCGGCGATCTTCTGCGAGCTGTGCTGTATGCCCTGCATGGTCTGCACCACATCGGCCATCGCGGCGCCGCCGCGCACCGCCACCTCGCTCGCGGCCTGCGCCAGCCGATGGGCCTGCATCGCATGGTCGGCGTTCTGGCTGACCGTGCCGCTGAGTTGGCCGGTGGCGGCCGCCGTCTGCTGCAGCGCGGCGGCCTGCTGCTCCGTGCGGTCGCTCAGGTCCTGGTTGCCCTGTGCGATCTCGGCGCTGGCCGACAGCACGCGATCCGAGGTCTGCCTCACGCTGTCCACCACGACGCACAGGCTGGCCTGCATGCTGGCCAGCGACCGCATCACGGTGGCCACTTCGTCCAGTCCGCGCACGTCGATGGGCTGCGTGAGGTCGCCCCGCGCCACCGCATCGGCCACCAGGGCAGCGCGCCGCAGGGAGCGGGCGATGCCGCGGACCAGCGCCAGGCCGAAGAGCGCCGCCAGCAGCACCCCGGCTGCGATCGCACCGCCGAGAACGGCGCGCAGGGTGCCGAAGCGGGCCACGGCGAGCGCATAGTCCTGTTCCGCGAACTGCCGGCTGAGATCGACGGCCGAGGCGATGCTCTTGTCCAGCGGGGCATACAGCGCATCGAACTTGCGCACCGCCAGCACGCGGACGGCAGCGATGTCGGCGTCCTTCAGGGCGGAGAGCGCGGGGCCCAGGCCTTCCTGCATGATCTTCTGGCGCTGCTCGCCCGTCCGCTGCACCGACTCGCGCAGTTCCGGCTCCAGTGGCAGTGCCTGGATACGGGCCCAGAGCTGATCGGATAGGACCACGTTCTCCCGGGCTTCCCGAAGCGCCTGCTCGACTTTTTCGGGAGAGGGCGAGAGCAGGGCTCCCGATATGAGCTGCCGGTTGCGCGCCGTCAGGTAGCGCAGGTCGGCGATGGCGATCTGCGCCGTCAGCCGTTCCCTGTACATCGATTCGAGCGCGTGATTGGACCTGGCGATGCCGAGCAGCCCGACCGCGCCCACCGCGACCAGCAGCGCCGACAACCCGCCCAGCAGCCACAGCAGCCGTGTGGAAATCTTGAAGTTCCGCATAACCTCACCCCTTGGACCATCTTGTAAATTGATGTGTCATTTCGCCCAGCGGGAGCGATTGTGTCCGCCGAAGCGGGCGGGGTGGGCGCGGATGCCATCTGCATCCGGGTAAACGGGGGTGTGTTTTTTGGCCAGATGCGATCGCGATTTCGATATGCCTGCGCGCAGCCCCGGCGGCTTCAACCCATCGCCGGGCTGAACAGATCCACGCGGTCGGTGATGATGCCGTCGGTGCCGAGGTCCAGCAGGCGCTGCGCGGCCCACTCGTCGTTCACCGTGTAGCTGAGCGTGCGCAGGCCGCAGTCCTTCACGGCGGCGACGTGTTCCACCGTCCAGAGCGCGTGGTGGCAGACCACGGCCGCGCAGCCCAGCTGGCGGGCGGTGTCGAGCCAGCCATCCGGAAGGCTGTCGAGCAGCAGTCCGCGCGGCAGCAGGGGCGCGGCGTCGCGCGCACCCGCGAGGGCCGCGACCTTGAACGAGGTGAGCAGCGGCGGCACCTCGGCCTGGTGCCAGAGGCGCGCCGCCAGCGATGCCACGGCGCGGCCGGTTTCTTCCTCGGTGCCCGGCGTGGGCTTGATCTCGATGTTCAGCAGGTAGCCGTTGGCCAGGCAGTAGCGCGCCAGGTGCTCCAGGGTCGGCAGGGGTTCGCCCGCGCTGCCGCGGGAATGCCAACTGCCCGCGTCGAGCTGCGAGAGTTCGCCCCAGGGGCGCTCGCCGGCTGTGCCCCGGCCGTTGGTGGTGCGCTCCAGGGTGGCGTCGTGCAGCAGGAAGACGACGCCGTCGCTGCTGAGCTTGGCGTCGCACTCAAACATGCGGTAGCCATGGTGCGCACCGAGCCGGAAGGCCGCCAGGGTGTTCTCGGGGGCCAGCCGGCCCGCGCCGCGGTGGGCGATCCATCGGGGATAGGGCCAGTCGGCGGGGGGCGTGGTGGATGGGGTGGCAGTCATGGCGATGAACTATAGGACCGCTGGCGGGCGGCCCCGTGGCGCTCAGGAGGTCTGGATCTGTTCGCCGAACTTGAGCAGGTTGCCGTGGGGGTCGTGCACGTAGAGTTCGCGCATGCCCCAGGGGCGTTCCACGGGTGGCGATAGTTCCAGCCCCCGCTGGGCGAATTCGGCATGCAGCGCGCGCACGTCGCCGCGCACGTAGCAGGAGGTGTTCTCGGCAATGTGGCGCTCTCCGCAGAGCCAGAAATGCAGTTCGCAGCCGTCGCGCGCGGCGATGAGGTAGTCGCCGGTACGCAATGCGACCGTGAAGCCCAGCCGCCCGGAATAGAAGGCGGCGCTTTCGTCGAGGTCGAGGGACGCCAGCACCGGGATGGTGGCGTGCAGCGGGGCTTTGTGTTCCATGCGGGCAGTGCCGGCGCGGCTCAGAGCCGCTTGCCGGAGGCGGCGTCGAACCAGTGCAGCCGGTCCATGCGGGGCTCCACGTGGATGGTGTCGCCGGGCTGGGGATGGTGGGTGCCTTCCTCGATGCGCACGATGACCGGCTCGTCCCCGCCGCCCGACTGCAGGCGGCCATAGACGAGGCGCTCGGCGCCCAGCAGCTCCACCGTCTCCACGCGCAGCTCCCAGCCCACGCCGGAGATGTCGATGTGCTCCGGCCGGATGCCGAGGATCGCGCCCTGCCGCCCGCCCGGGGCGTTCTTCAGCAGGTTCATGGGCGGCGATCCGATGAAGCTCGCGACGAAGGTCGATGCGGGCGTGTGATAGACCTCTTCGGGCGTGCCGAACTGTTCCATCACGCCGCCGTTCATCACGATCATGCGCTGGGCCAGCGTCATGGCCTCGACCTGGTCGTGCGTGACGAACAGGCTGGTGATGCCGAGTTCGCGATGCAGTTTCTGGATCTCCAGGCGGGTCTGCGCGCGCAGCTTGGCGTCGAGGTTGGAGAGCGGCTCGTCGAACAGGAATACCTGGGGCTGGCGCACGATGGCGCGGCCCATGGCGACGCGCTGGCGCTGGCCGCCGGACAGCTCGCGCGGCTTGCGCTCGAGCAGGTGGCCGAGCTCCAGGATCTTCGCGGCCTTGTCCACGCGCGCCTTGATTTCGTCCTTCGGCACCTTGGCGATCTTCAGGCCGTAGGCCATGTTCTCGAAGTTCGTCATGTGCGGATAGAGCGCGTAGTTCTGGAACACCATGGCGATGTCGCGCTGGGCGGGCTCCAGGTTGTTGACCACGCGGTTGCCGATGGCGATCTCGCCGCCGGAGATTTCCTCCAGGCCCGCCACCATGCGCAGCAGGGTGGACTTGCCGCAGCCCGAAGGGCCGACGATGACGATGAATTCGCCGTCGGCGATTTCGGCGTTCACGCCGTGGATGACCTGGTTGGCCTTGGGGCCGTGGCCGTAGCGCTTGACGACGTTGCGCAGGGAAAGAGATGCCATGTTGCGATGGGGTTCGTAGCGGGATGCGTGGGTGGAATGGGCGTTTTCAGGGAGGTGGAGGACTACTTCTCGGTGTCCACCAGGCCCTTCACGAACCATTTCTGCATGAGGATCACCACCGCGGCGGGCGGCAGCATGGCCAGGATGGCGGTGGCCATGACGATGTTCCACTCGTTCTGCCCGTCGCCGCCCGCGATCATGCGCTTGATGCCGATCACCACGGGGTACATGTCCTCGCTCGTGGTCGCCAGCAGCGGCCAGAGGTACTGGTTCCAGCCGTAGATGAACTGGATCACGAAGAGCGCGGCGATGGAGGTGCGCGACAGCGGCACCAGCACGTCCTTGAAGAAGCGCATGGGCCCGGCGCCGTCGATGCGCGCGGCCTCGACCAGCTCGTCCGGCACCGTGAGGAAGAACTGCCGGAAGAGGAAGGTGGCGGTGGCCGACGCGATCAGCGGCACCGTGAGGCCCGCGTAGCTGTTGAGCATGCCGAGGTCCGACACCACCTGGTAGGTCGGGCCGATGCGCACTTCCACCGGCAGCATCAGCGTGATGAAGATCAGCCAGAAGCACAGGCCCTTGAACGGGAAGCGGAAGTACACGATGGCGAAGGCCGACAGCAGCGAGATGGCGATCTTGCCCACCGTGATGACGATGGCCGACACGAAGCTCACCCACATCATGCGGGCCACCGGCGCGGTGGAGCCGGCCCCCTGGTCGCGCCCGAACAGGGCCGCCTTGTAGGTGTCCCAGAAGTTCGTGCCGGGCAGCAGGGGCATGGGCGCCTGCACGATTTCCTGGGCGGTGTGGGTGGAGGCCACGAAGGCCAGGTAGAGCGGGAACGCCACGATGGCGATGCCCAGGATCATGATGAAGTGCGCGAGGATGCCTCGCGTGAGGCTGCGTTCGACCATTTCAGTACTGGACTTTCTTTTCAACGTAGCGGAACTGCACGACGGTGAGCGCGACCACGATCAGCATCAGCACCACGGACTGCGCCGCGGAGCCGCCCAGGTCCATGGCCTTGAAGCCGTCGTAGTAGACCTTGTAGACGAGGATGGCCGTGTCCTTGCCCGGGCCGCCCTGCGTGGCGGCATCGACGATGGCGAAGGTGTCGAAGAACGCATACACCACGTTGATGACCAGCAGGAAGAACGTGGTGGGCGAGAGCAGCGGGAACTGCACGCTCCAGAAGCGGCGCCACGGGCCGGCGCCGTCGATGGCGGCGGCTTCGATCAGCGACTTCGGGATGGACTGCAGCCCCGCCAGGAAGAAAAGGAAGTTGTAGGAGATCTGCTTCCAGACCGAGGCCATCACGATCAGCGCCATGGCCTGGCCGGAGTTGAGCAGGTGGTTCCAGTCGATGCCGAAGCGGCCCAGCGCGTACGACACCACGCCCAGCGAGGGCGAGAACATGAAGACCCACAGCACGGCGGCCACGGCCGGCGCCACCGCGTAGGGCAGGATCAGCAGGGTCTTGTAGAACATGGCGCCCTTGGCCACCCGGTCGGCGAACACCGCCAGCAGCAGCGACAGCACGATGCCGCTGGCCGCCACCAGCACCGAGAAGAACGCGGTGGTCTTGAACGACTCGATATAGCCGGGGTCGTCGAACAGCCGGCGGAAATTCTCCAGCCCCACCCATTCGGTGGACGTGCCGAAGGCGTCCTGCATCTGCAGAGACTGCACCAGCGCCTGGCTGGCGGGCCAGAAGAAGAAGACCACGATGATGGCCATCTGCGGCGCGATGAGCAGCCAGGGCAGCCAGGCGGACTGGAATCGGACGCGTTTTTCCATGGCGGATGCAGTTACCTTGCGCCCGGCGTGCGCTGCCGGGCTGTCGAATGACGAAAAGACCCTCCCCGCGGGTGCAGGGAGGGCCGGTACGGGAGGGCGCAAGCCGGCCGGGCCGGCCCGGGGGCCGCCCGGAGGCGGCGGGAATCAGCCCTTGTTGGCCTTCTGGAAGCGCTCCAGCTGTTCGTTGCCGCGCTTCACGATGGCATCGAGCGCTTCCTTGGCGCTCTTCTTGCCGGACCAGACCTGCTCGAGTTCCTCGTCCTCGATGGCGCGGATCTGCACGTAGTTGCCCAGGCGGATACCGCGGCTCTTGTCGGTCACCTTGCGGATCATCTGCGTCACGGCGACATCGGTGCCGGGATGCTCCTTGTAGAAGCCCGACTTCTCGGTCAGCTCGTAGGCGGCGGTCGTCACGGGCAGGTAGCCGGTGCGCTTGTGGCTGGCCGACTGCACTTCAGGCGTGGAGATGAACTTGAAGAACTCGGCGACGCCCTTGTACTCGGCGGGCTTCTTGCCGGCCATCACCCACAGGCTGGCGCCGCCGATGACGGTGTTCTGCGGCGCGCCGGGAACGTCAGGGTAGTAGGGCAGGGGGGCGAGGCCATAGGCGAACTTGGCGTTCTTGGCCACGTTGCCGTAGAAGCCCGAAGACGTGTTGATCATGGCGCACTCGCCGGAGACGAAGCTCGCCTCGGGCACGTTGCCGCGGCCCTTGTACACGAACAGGCCCTGCTTGGCCATGTTGGCGAGGTTCTCGATGTGGCGCACGTGCAGGGGCGAATCGACCTTCAAGCGCGCATCGAGGCCCTGCAGGCCGTTGGCCTTGCTCGCGAACTCCACGTTGTGCCACGCCGAGAAGCTCTCCACCTGCGTCCAGTTCTGCCAGGCCGTGGTGAACGGGCACTTGTGGCCGGAAGCCTTGAGCTTGGCGGCTGCGTTGACCACTTCGGGCCAGGTGGCCGGCGCCTTGTCGGTGGGCAGGCCGGCGGCCTTGAAGGCGTCCTTGTTGAAATAGAAGATGGTGGTGGAGCTGTTGAACGGGAAGCTCAGCATCTGGCCGTTGGGGGCCGTGTAGTAGCCGGCCACGGCGGGGATGTAGGCCTTGGGATCGAACGGTGCACCGGCGTCCTGCATCACCTTGCCCACGGGCACGATCGCGCCCTTGCTGGCCATCATGGTGGCGGTGCCCACTTCGAACACCTGCAGGATGTGCGGCGCGTTGCCGGCACGGAAGGCGGCGATCGAGGCCGTCATGGATTCGTCATAGGTGCCCTTGTAGGTGGGCACGATCTTGTATTCCTTCTGGCTCTCGTTGAACTGGCGGGCCAGGTCGTTCACCCATTCGCCGTTCACGGCCGTCATCGAGTGCCACCACTGGATCTCGGTCTGGGCGTGGGCCGAAATGCAAGCGGATGCGGCGATGGCGGCGGCCAGGGCCAGGTGCTTGGGCTGCATGGAAACTCCTCAAAGTATGGCGATGCGAAAGCGGCGCATGGTATGCGCGCTACATGTCATCGGTATGTCGTTGTCGCATAGGCAGGGATTTCCACGGATCGGGAACTTCCCTGGATGGAGGTCTTTGTGTGGCGGAATTGTGTCTGTTTTGTGACGACTCGCCGGGCTCGTCCGTCGCCTGCGTGACTGGGATTCCACTTGGTGGATCGAAAAGCCCCCTGGGTACAGGGTTTCTTCCCATTGCACAATGGTCGGCCACCTGCAAGGCGTCCGCCATGCATCCTTCCCTTCCTTACTTCTCCTTCCCCGTAGTTCCATGACCAAGACATCGCTGGACAAGAGCAAGATCAAGTTCCTCCTGCTGGAGGGCGTGCACCCTTCGGCGCTCGACGTGCTGCGTGGCGCGGGCTATACCCAGATCGAGGCATTGCCGGGGGCGCTGGAAGGCGAGGAGCTGCACCGCAAGATCGCCGATGCGCATTTCCTGGGCATCCGCTCGCGCACCCAGCTCACGGCCGAGGTGTTCGCGCACGCCCACAAGCTCGTGGCCGTGGGGGCCTTCTGCATCGGCACCAACCAGATCGACCTGGATGCTGCGCGCGAGCGCGGCATCGCCGTCTTCAACGCGCCGTACTCCAACACCCGCTCCGTGGCGGAGCTGGTGCTGGCCGAGGCCATCCTGCTGCTGCGCGGCGTGCCCGAGAAGAACGCCGTGGCGCACCGCGGCGGCTGGCTCAAGAGCGCCGAGAACGCCTATGAGATCCGCGGCAAGACGCTGGGCATCGTGGGCTACGGTTCCATCGGCACGCAGCTGTCGGTGCTGGCAGAGGCGCTGGGCATGCATGTCGTCTTCCACGACGTGGTGAGCAAGCTGCCGCTGGGCAACGCCCGCCAGGCGCCGTCGCTGCAGGCGCTGCTCGCGCAGAGCGACATCGTGACCCTGCACGTGCCCGAAGTGCCCTCCACGCAGTGGATGATCGGGCCGGAAGAGATCGCTGCCATGAAGCCGGGCGCGATCCTGATCAATGCGGCGCGCGGCACCGTGGTCCGCATCGAGGCGCTGGCCGACGCGATCCGCGCGAAGAAGCTGCTCGGCGCGGCCATCGACGTGTTCCCGGTGGAGCCGCGCAGCAACAAGGACGAGTTCACTTCGCCCCTGCGCGGGCTGGACAATGTCATCCTTACCCCCCACATCGGCGGCTCCACCATGGAGGCGCAGGCCAACATCGGCCTGGAGGTGGCCGAGAAGCTCGTGAAGTACAGCGACAACGGCACCTCGACCTCGTCGGTGAATTTCCCCGAGGTGGCGCTGCCCGCGCATCCGGGCAAGCACCGCATCCTGCACATCCACCGCAACGTGCCAGGGGTGCTGTCGGCCATCAACCAGGTGTTCGCCGACAACCAGATCAACATCTCGGCGCAGTACCTGCAGACCAACGAAAAAGTGGGCTACGTGGTGATCGACATCGACGCACAGTCGTCCGAGCTGGCGCTGGACAAACTCGCGAGCGTGCCGGGCACCATCCGGAGCCGCGTGCTGTTCTGAGCGATGGCCGGGGCGGCACGGCCTCTCCGGCCATGCCGGGTACTGGACGGGAAGATGGCTGACAACATGCTTTTTGAATCAATTGATACATTTGGTGACCTCCGGGTTCCCATCCGGCAATTGTCAAAAAACATGAATTTTTCCCACATCAAGCTCGCGCCGCGGCTGGGCCTCGCCTTTGCCGCCATGGTCGTTCTCTCTGTTTTCCTGGGCCTTTTCAGCCTGCGGCAGATGTCGCAATTGCAGGGTCAGACCAGCACGGTGGTGGACAACAACCTGCCATCGGTGATGATCCTCTCTGAATATCGCCGCAATCTCGACCTGATGCGGCGCGTCGAAGCCCTCCTGCTGCTGGAAACGCCCGCCAAGGAGCAGGGGGAATACCGCGACTCGTTCGACAAGACGGTCGCCAAGTTCGAGGAGCTCAACCGGACCTATGTCGAACCCACGCTGATCGGCAGCCCCGGCGAGGCGGCGCTGGCCGCGGTCTTCAAGAAGGATCTTGCGGCCTACATGGCCGCCGCCTCGCGCATCCGTGCGTCCGCGCAGGATCCGGGCCAGCATGCGGAACTGCTGAACCACATGCTCAACACCACGCGTGGCCTGTACTTCGCCACCAGCGAGCAGCTCGACAAGGTGATCCAGTACAACGTGGACCAGGCCAAGGATGCCTCGACCCTGGCGATGAAGATCCTGGGCGACGGCCGCAACTGGCTGGTCGTGACGATGGTGGCTGCCGCCGCCGTCGCCGCGCTGCTGGCCGTGGTCATCGTGCGCAGCATCGTCCACCCCCTGAACCGCGCCATCGACGCTGCCCAGCAGGTGGCCGAGGGCAACCTGGCCGTCGAGCTGCACGCTGAGGGCCGCGACGAGGTGTCCCGGCTGCTGCGCACCTTGGTGGATATGCGCGACACGCTGGCGCGCATCACCGGCGAGGTCCGCCGCAACGCGGAAGGTGTGGCCACGGCCAGTGCCCAGATCGCGCAGGGCAATGGAGACCTTTCGGCCCGCACGGAGCAGCAGGCGGCTTCGCTCCAGCAGGCGGCGGCGTCGATGGAGCAACTGGGCTCCACCGTGCGCCAGAACGCCGAGAGTGCCCGCCAGGCCAGCCAGCTGGCGGCCAGCGCGTCGGGCATCGCGAGCCAGGGCGGGGAGGTGGTCGGAGAGGTGGTCGAGACCATGAAGGGCATCAACGAGGCTTCGCGCCGCATCGGCGACATCATCGGCACCATCGACGGCATCGCCTTCCAGACGAACATCCTGGCGCTCAACGCAGCGGTGGAGGCCGCGCGTGCCGGGGAGCAGGGCCGGGGCTTCGCCGTCGTGGCCGGCGAGGTGCGCAGCCTCGCGCAGCGCAGCGCCGAAGCCGCCAAGGAAATCAAGAGCCTGATCGGCAACAGCGTCGAGCGGGTGGAGCAGGGCACGGTGCTGGTGGACAAGGCCGGCGCCACGATGACCGAAGTGGTCACCTCCATCCGGCGCGTGACCGACATCGTGGCGGAAATCAGCGCGGCGAGCAGCGAGCAGAGCGAGGGCGTGTCCCAGGTGGGCGCGGCGGTGACGCAGATGGACCAGGCCACGCAGCAGAATGCCGCGCTGGTGGAGGAGTCCGCGGCAGCGGCCGGCAGCCTCAAGATCCAGGCGGAACAGCTGGTGCAGGCGGTGGCGTTCTTCCGCACGGCCCCCGGGGCGGCCGTGGCCCGCGCCAGCGCACCGGTGGCTCCCCCGGCGACGGCTGCAGCCCCCGTGCAGGCACGGGCCAGGCCTGCGCCGGCGCCTGCGCTTGCGCCTGCCGTGACGTCCGCCTCCCCGGCCCGGGCCGGGTCCCCGAAAGCCCGGATCGGCACGTCTGCAGCCCCGGCGGCTGCCAGTGCGTCCCGGCCCGCTTCCCGCGCCGCGGGCGGGGAAGACGAGTGGGAGAGCTTCTGACGCGGGCCTGCCCGGGCGGGAGGCCGTGGCCCGGGGCCGCGACGCGTTGGAGGCCGCTGGCTTAAAATCGCGGCCCCCCCAAGGTTGGGAGCGTCCGCGCTCCCCAGGTGATCCCCCCGATGAATGCACCCACTGAGTTGGCAGCCCTGACACAGGCCGCCGAGCCCACTCGCTTGCGCGAGATTCCGTACAACTACACCTCGTTTTCCGACCGGGAAATCGTCATCCGGCTGCTGGGCTCCGACTCGTGGGACGTGCTGGACCAGCTGCGCCGCGAGCGTCGCACCGGGCGCTCCGCCCGCATGCTGTACGAGGTGCTGGGCGACATCTGGGTCGTGCAGCGCAACCCCTACCTGCAGGACGACTTGCTGGACAACGCAGGCCGCCGCAAGATGCTGGTGGACGCGCTGCAGCACCGGCTGTCGGAGATCGGCAAGCGCCGCACGCCCGGCGAGGACGCCGAGCGCGACCGCCTGGTGGGCCAGCTGGTGGAGGCCGCGCGTCGCGCCATCGCGCAATTCGACGCCACCTTCGTGGAGGCCGCCCAGCTGCGGCGCCAGGTGCAGAAGCGCCTGGGCCGCCACACGGCCAGGGACAACATCAAGTTCGACGGCCTCTCGCGCGTGTCGCACGTGACCGACGCCACCGACTGGCGCGTCGAATACCCGTTCGTGGTGCTCACGCCCGACACCGAGGCCGAGATGGCCGCGCTGGTCAAGGCCTGCATCGAGCTGGAACTGACCATCATCCCGCGGGGGGGCGGCACCGGCTACACCGGCGGCGCGATTCCTCTCACCTGGCGCAGCGTGGTCATCAACACCGAGAAGCTCGAAGCCATGACCGAGGTGGAGATGCGCCGCCTGCCGGGCATGGACCGCGAGGTGGGCACCATCTGGACCGAGGCCGGCGTGGTCACCCAGCGCGTGGCCGACGCGGCCGAGCGCGCGGGCTTCGTCTTCGCGGTCGATCCGACCAGCGCAGAAGCCTCGTGCATCGGCGGCAACATCGCCATGAACGCGGGCGGCAAGAAGGCCGTGCTCTGGGGCACGGCGCTGGACAACCTGGTCAGCTGGCGCATGGTGACGCCCGAGGCGCAGTGGCTCGAAGTCACGCGGCTGGACCACAACATGGGCAAGATCCACGACGTGGAGACGGCCACCTTCGAGCTGCAGTACTTCGAGGCCGACGGCAGGACGCCGATCCGCACCGAGCGTCTGGAGATTCCCGGCCGCACCTTCCGCAAGGAGGGGCTGGGCAAGGACGTGACGGACAAGTTCCTCTCAGGCCTGCCCGGCATCCAGAAGGAAGGCTGCGACGGCCTCATCACCAGCGCGCGCTGGGTGGTGCACCGCATGCCGGCGCACACGCGCACCGTGTGCCTGGAGTTCTTCGGCAATGCCAAGGACGCCGTGCCCTCGATCGTCGAGATCAAGGATTTCATGTTCGCCGAGCAGAAGCGTTCGGGCGTGCTGCTGGCGGGCCTGGAGCACCTGGACGACCGCTACCTGAAGGCCGTGGGCTACGCTACCAAGAGCCGCAAGCACGGCGGCGGCCTGCCGAAGATGGTGCTGTTCGGCGACATCGCGGGCGACGATGCCGACGCCGTGGCGCGCGTGACCAGCGAGGTCGTGCGCATCGCCAACTCCCGCGCGGGCGAGGGCTTCATCGCCATCAGCCCCGAGGCGCGCAAGAAGTTCTGGCTGGACCGCAAGCGCACGGCCGCCATCAGCCGCCACACCAACGCCTTCAAGATCAACGAGGACGTGGTGATTCCGCTGCCGCGGATGGCCGAGTACACCGACGGCATCGAGCGCATCAACATCGAGCTGTCGCTGCGCAACAAGCTGCAGCTGTGCGACGAGCTGGAGGCCTTCTTCCAGCGCGGCAAGCTCCCGCTGGGCCGCCAGGACGACGCGCACGAGATCCCCTCGGCCGAGCTGCTGGAGGACCGCGTGGCCCAGGCGGTGGCGTTGATCGGCGAAGTCCGCTCGCTCTGGAGCGGCTGGCTGACCGATGTGGAGACGCTCTTCCCGCAGCTGCAGGACCACACCCTGCGCGCGAGCTGGAAGACGCAGCTGCGAGAGCCGCTCGCCAAGATCTTCCCCGGCGCGTCCTTCAAGCCCATCATGGACGAGGCGCAGGCCATCCACCAGCGCGTGCTCAAGGGCCGCGTGTGGGTGGCGCTGCACATGCATGCGGGCGATGGCAACGTCCACACCAACCTGCCCGTCAACAGCGACGACTACCAGATGCTGCAGACGGCCCACGAGGCCGTGGCGCGCATCATGGTGCTGGCGCGCAGCCTGGACGGCGTGATCTCGGGCGAGCACGGCATCGGCATCACCAAGCTCGAATTCCTGACCGACGACGAGCTGCGTCCCTTCGCCGACTACAAGCGCCGCGTGGACCCGCAAGGCCGCTTCAACAAGGGCAAGCTGCTGCGGAGCCAGGAGCCCGTGGCCCGGACGGAACAGGCGCCGGCGGCCGTCTCGGCCCGCGAGTCGCTGATGTACTCCGACCTGACCAATGCCTACACGCCCAGCTTCGGGCTGATGGGGCACGAGTCGCTCATCATGCAGCAGAGCGACATCGGCGCCATCGCCGATTCGGTCAAGGACTGCCTGCGCTGCGGCAAGTGCAAGCCCGTGTGCGCCACCCACGTGCCGCGCGCCAGCCTGCTCTACAGCCCGCGCAACAAGATCCTGGCCACCTCGCTGCTGGTCGAGGCCTTCCTGTACGAGGAGCAGACGCGCCGCGGCGTGTCGATCAAGCACTGGCAGGAGTTCGAGGACGTGGCCGACCACTGCACCGTCTGCCACAAGTGCTACACGCCGTGCCCGGTCAAGATCGACTTCGGCGACGTGACCATGAACATGCGCAACCTGCTGCGCAAGATGGGCAAGAAGACCTTCCGCCCTGGCAATGCCCTGGCCATGGGCATGCTCAACGCCACCAATCCCGACACCATCAAGCTGATGCGCACGGCCATGGTGGACGTGGGCTTCAAGGCGCAGCGCATGGCCGTCGATCTGCTGCGCGGCTTCGGCCGCAAGCAGACCGCGCATCCGCCCGCCACGGTGGGCACCGCGCCGGTCAAGGAACAGGTCATCCACTTCATCAACAAGAAGCTGCCCGGCGGCCTGCCGAAGAAGACGGCGCGCGCGCTGCTGGACATCGAGGACAAGGACTACGTGCCCATCATCCGCAACCCGGCCGCCACCACGGCCGAGACGGAGGCGGTGTTCTACTTCCCCGGCTGCGGCTCCGAGCGCCTGTTCAGCCAGGTGGGCCTCGCGACCCAGGCCATGCTCTGGCATGCGGGCGTGCAGACCGTGCTGCCGCCGGGTTACCTGTGCTGCGGCTACCCGCAGCGCGGCAGCGGCCAGTTCGACAAGGCCGAGAAGATGATCACCGACAACCGGGTGCTGTTCCACCGCGTGGCCAACACGCTGAACTACCTGGACATCAAGACGGTGGTGGTCAGCTGCGGCACCTGCTACGACCAGCTGCAGGGCTACCAGTTCGACAAGATCTTCCCGGGCTGCCGCATCATCGACATCCACGAATACCTGCTGGAAAAGGGCATCCAGCTGCAGGGCAAGGGCGCCTACCTGTACCACGAGCCCTGCCATAGCCCGATGAAGCAGCAGGACTCGATGAAGACCGTCAAGGCCCTGGTGGGCGAGCAGGTGGTCAAGAGCGAGCGCTGCTGCGGCGAATCCGGCACGCTGGGCGTGACCCGGCCCGACATCTCCACCCAGGTGCGCTTCCGCAAGGAGCAGGAGATCCGCAAGGGCGAGGCCGCGCTGCGCGCCAGCGGCGCCGTCGCCCCGCAGGAGAACGTGAAGATCCTCACCAGCTGCCCCAGCTGCCTGCAGGGCCTGAACCGCTACCAGGACGATCTGAACAACGGCCTGCTCGAAGCCGACTACATCGTCGTCGAGATGGCGCGCGAGATCCTGGGCGAGAACTGGATGCCCGAGTACGTGCAGCGCGCCAATGCGGGCGGCATCGAGCGGGTGCTGGTGTGATGGCCTCCACCTGCCCCCTGTGCAGCGGCGAAGGCGGCACGCTGGTCTGGCGTGGCCGGCTGATGCGCGTGGTGCATGCCGGCGAGGAGGCTGACCGCGGCTTCCCGGGGTTCTACCGCGTCATCTGGAACAGGCACGTGGCGGAGTTCTCGGACCTGGCCGACACCGAGCGCGAGCGCTGCACGGCCGCCGTGGCGGTGGTGGAACAGGTGCTGCGCGAACAGCTCCAGCCCGCGAAGATCAATCTCGCGGCCCTGGGCAACATGGTGCCGCACCTGCACTGGCACGTGATCGCCCGCTTCGGGTGGGACAGCCACTTTCCCGCGCCCGTCTGGGCGCCGCCCCAGCGCGAGCGCGACCTGGTGCAGGAGGCCGCCGTGCAGGCACGCAGCGAAGCCGTCGCGCAACTGATGCGCGAGCGCCTGGCCCGGGCCGGGCTGGACTGAGCGCGCGCGCCGGCCCGCACGGTTCCGGCGCGTGGTCAGTCCGCCGTCGTCACGCGGTTGCGGCCCGCATGCTTGCTGGCATACAGCGCCCCGTCGGCGCGGGCGATGGCGGCTTCCAGCGATTCGCCGCTGCGCAGTTGCGCCAGGCCCAGCGACATGCTCGCCGGGATGGTGAGCGCCCCATAGCGGGCCGGACGTTCGGCCACGGCGGCGCGCATGCGCTCGGCCAGGGCCTGCGCATCTGCCAGGCCGCACGTGGGCATCACCAGCAGGAATTCCTCGCCTCCCCAGCGCGCCAGCAGGTCGCGCGCGCGGCTGCTGCGTGCCAGCAGTTCCGCCACATGCACCAGGACCTGGTCTCCGGCCTCGTGGCCGTGGGTGTCGTTGATGCGCTTGAAGTGGTCGATGTCCGCGATCACCACTGCCGTCGGCTGCCCGGCCTGCCGCGCCTGCGCGATGCGTTCCTGCGCGAGGCTGGCCAGGCGCCGCCGGTTGGACAGCCCCGTGAGCGGGTCGGTGGCGGCCTGGTCTTGCAGCCGGCGCTCGGCGCGCAGGACCGAGCCGTAGTAGTAGCGCGCGGTATAGGCCGCCATGGCGAACACCACGCCCACGTTGAATGCATGCGTGACCGAGAGCCCCAGGTCGCCGAGCGGCGCCTGCGCGCCGTAGCGGCGCGACAGTTCGTACATGCCGATGTAGAGGACGAACAGCGCGAGCAGCATCACCGGCGTGATCCTGCGCCGGCCCCGGCCCACCACGATGGCGGGAATGAACATCAGCAGGTAGTAGTGGAAGCCGCTGTTCCAGCCGACCAGCCAGGTGCCGAGGGCCGAGTGGCCCACCACCTCCAGCCAGATCAGCGCCAGCGCGGCGGCGTTGCGGCGCTGCGCCAGCAGCGCGTAGGCAGCCGCGTACATGGCGATGCTCGCCACATTGATCCAGGTCAACGGCGGCGACCCGAGCAGCAGGAAGAGGGGGATGAAGGCCGTGTCCACCGCCGCGGCCATCACCGTCACGCGCTGCGTCATCACCCAGAAGGCCTTGCGCGCCAGGCGCCCCTCCGGGGCGGGATGAAGCGCGGGAATGGCGGGGGCGTCGTTGCCTGGCATGGTGGGCTGTGGTGCGGCTGGTGGGACAATTCTCGTCCACGAATGTAAGAGTTGCTACCGCCGCATCCCGCGCGGCAGAAAAATGAGAGAACCTTCCATGGCAGACCAGCAAGCGGCGGCCGCCGCGCCGCAATCGCTCACCGTGCACGGTGCGTCGCGCGTGCTCGAAATCGCCTTCGATGATGGCGCGAGCTTCCGCATTCCCTTCGAGTTGCTGCGGGTGTATTCGCCCTCCGCGGAGGTGCAGGGCCATGGCCCCGGCCAGGAGGTGCTGCAGACGGGCAAGCGCGATGTGCAGATCACCGCCATCGAGCCCGTGGGCCACTACGCGATCAAGCCCGTGTTCTCCGACGGACACCAGAGCGGGCTCTTCACCTGGCCGTACCTGTACCGGCTCGGGCGGGACCAGGAATCGCTCTGGCAGCAGTACCTGCAGCGCCTGGCGGATGCCGGCCTCGATCGCGATGCGCCCATGCCGGCAACGCGCACCGGCGGTGCCGGCGGTGCCGGCGCCGGTGGCGGCTGCGGAACGCACTGAGCGTATGCTCTAATATTGATAGCGTTGGCGGTCGCTTCCACGAGCGCTGGCGCCGGTTTTTTCTTCAAGCCCCGCGTACCTGCTGCGCGACACATGCCCCAACCCCGTGCGGGGTTGTCGCTGTCTGCGCGGCCCCTGCGCTCTTAGCATCCCCACCATGAGCACCACCCATTTCGGTTTCCAGACCGTGGACGAGAACGACAAGGCGCGCCGCGTGCGCGGGGTTTTCGATTCCGTCGCTTCCAAGTACGACGTCATGAACGACCTGATGTCGGGCGGCCTGCACCGTGCGTGGAAGGCCTATACCGTGATGGTCGCCAACCTGCGGGAGGGCCAGCGCGTGCTGGACATCGCCGGCGGCACGGGCGACCTGGCGCGCGCCTTCGCGAAGAAGGTCGGCGCGAGTGGCACGGTGGTGCACACCGACATCAACGAATCCATGCTGCGCGTGGGGCGCGACCGCCTCATCGACGAAGGCACCGTGCTGCCCACGCTGGTCTGCGACGCCGAGCGGCTGCCGTTTCCCGACAACCATTTCGACGTGGTGAGCGTGGCCTTCGGCCTGCGCAACATGACCCACAAGGACGCGGCCATCGCCGAGATGTGCCGCGTGCTCAAGCCGCGCGGCCGGCTGCTGGTGCTGGAGTTCTCGCAGGTGGCCAAGCCGCTGCGCAAACCCTACGACTGGTACTCCTTCAAGGTGCTGCCGCGGCTGGGCAAGCTCGTGGCCGGCGACGACGCGAGCTACCGCTACCTGGCCGAGTCGATCCGCATGCATCCGGGCCAGGAAGAGCTCAAAACCCTCATGCAGAAAAATGGCTTTGGGCATGTGGACTATCACAACATGACTGGCGGCATCGTGGCCCTGCATGTTGGAATCAAGTGCTGAACTGGGACGAAGCACGCGTTTCGGATAACTAAACCGAGTGGAGATGACATGATGAAATTCTGGTCTGTGGCTTTGGTGGCGATGCTCGCGGTGGTCCACCTGGACGCCGATGCGCGCCGCATGGGCGGCGGCAAGTCGGTCGGCAAGCAGTCGAGCAACGTGACGCAGCGCGAGGCCGCGACCCCGCCGGCCACGCCGGCGGCTCCCGCACAGAATGCCGTGGGCAACAGCCCCGCCAACGCAGCCGCGGCCAAGCCTGCGGCGGCGCCGAACGCGGCGCCCGCTGCCGCCCCCAAGAAGCCTTGGGGCGCGATGCTGGGCGGCCTGGCCGCGGGCCTGGGCCTGGCATGGCTGGCGCACTCCCTCGGGCTGGGCGCGGCCTTCGGCAATTTCCTGCTGATCGCGCTGCTCGCGCTAGCGGCCTTCGCGGTGATCGGCATGGTCATGCGTTCGCGCAGGCCGGCTTCCGCGGCAGCGGCCGGCGGCGCGCCCTTCGCCTTCCAGGGGGCCGGCTCCGCATCGCCCTCCGATGCGGCCGTGCCGCGCCAGTACAGCCCGCAGAACGTGGGCAACGACGCCTCCGCGCGCCCCTTCGAGCGCAGCGGCATGGCGTTCGACACGTCCCGCGCCGCTGGCGCCGGCAGCGGCGTGGTGATCGGCTCCGCGCTCTCCGGTTCGCAGAACTGGGGTGTTCCGGCCGACTTCGATACGCAGGGTTTCCTGGACGCTGCCAAGCGCAACTTCGTGACGCTGCAGGCCGCCTGGGACCGCTCGGACATCGCCACGCTGCGCTCGATGATGACCGACAGCATGGTCGATGAAATCCGTTCGCAGCTCGGCGAGCGCGAATCCCTGCGCGGTGCCAGCCAGCCCAACCACACCGACGTGGTGATGCTGGAGGCGCAACTGCTGGGCATCGAGGACCTCGGCGACGGCTACATGGCCAGCGTGGAGTTCTCCGGCATGATCCGCGAGGAGCCCTCCGCAGGCCCGAGCCCGTTCCGCGAGGTCTGGAACATGACCAAGCCCAAGAGCGGCACCAGCGGCTGGCTGGTGGCGGGCGTGCAGGCGCTCCAGTGAAACCGGCGGGGCCGGCCTGCCGCACGGCGGGCCGGGCTCCAATGGCACGGACCGTGTACGGGCAAGCTTTCGGGCGTCCGGGCGAGTTCGGGGAATAATCGGGGACTATGGCAGCACCACAGTCCCCTTTTTCGTTCCTGGAAGGCCTCTTCGAGCGCCTGGCCAGCGGCCCCCAGCCCCCGCAATGGCTGGTGCATGAGGTGCAGCACCGCCTGGTGCTGCTCGTCAACCACGTGCTCATGCAGGAGCCCGAGGCCATGGAACGGCTCGTGCGCCAGAGCGGCAGCGTGGCGCGCGTGCAGTGGCGCATCTACTCCATGTCGCTGCGCGTGACGCCGGCCGGCCTGTTCGACCTGGCCGGCGAGGCGGCCGTGCCCGACCTGCGCATGGAAATCACCGATACTTCCCCGCTGTCGCTCGCCCAGGCGGCCCTGCGCGGCGACAAGCCTGCCATCCGCATCGAGGGCGACGTGCAGCTGGCGGCCGAGATACAGTGGCTGGTGGACCATGTGCGCTGGGATCTCGAGGAAGACTTTTCGCGCCTGCTCGGCGACACGCCGGCGCATGCGATCTGCACGGTCGCGCGGCGTGCCGCGCAGGCGCTCAGGCAGTTCGTGGGCATGCGCATGGGAGGGCGCCCTCCGGCGGACGGCTCCGCCCAGGCGGCGGCCCCCGGTTCCGACCGCGGCGTTCCATGAGCCGGCTTTTCCGCGGCGCCACCATCGTCTGGGTGGTGCTGCGCTATGGGCTGGATGAGCTGGTACTGACGAGCTTCCAGAAGCCCTGGCTGCGCCTGCTGGCGCGCATCGTCTCCGTCGGCCGCAAGCTGGACGCGCCGCGCGGGCAGCGCCTGCGCGAGGCCCTGGAGCGGCTGGGACCCATCTTCGTGAAGTTCGGGCAGGTGCTGTCCACGCGGCGCGACCTGCTGCCGCCGGACATCGCCAACGAACTGGCGCTGCTGCAGGACCGTGTCCCGCCCTTCGACCCGGACGTGGCCGTGGCCACCATCGAGCGCGCCTTCCGCCGCCCCGTGGGCGAGGTGTTCGTCTCGTTCGAGCGCGTGCCGGTGGCGAGCGCCTCCATCGCGCAGGTGCATTTCGCCGTCGTGCGCGACCGGCACGGCGTGGAGCGCGAGGTGGCCGTGAAGGTGCTGCGGCCCGGCATGCTGCCCGTGATCGACAACGACCTGGGGCTCATGCGTGCCATGGCCGGCTGGGTGGAGAGCCTGTCGGCCGACGGCAAGCGCCTCAAGCCCCGGCAGGTGGTGGCGGAGTTCGACAACTACCTGCACGACGAGCTGGACCTGATCCGCGAGGCCGCCAATGCCGCGCAGCTGCGCCGCAACATGGAGGGCCTGGGCCTGGTGCGCATCCCGGAGATCCTCTGGGACTTCTGCCACCCGGAAGTGCTGGTGATGGAGCGCATGAAGGGCGTGCCGATCAGCCAGATCGAGCGGCTGCGCGCGGCCGGGGTGGACATCCGCCAGCTGGCGCGCGACGGCGTCACCATCTTCTTCACGCAGGTCTTCCGCGACGGCTTCTTCCACGCCGACATGCACCCGGGCAACATCCAGGTGAGCCTGGAGCCGGGCTCGTTCGGCCGCTACATCTCGCTGGATTTCGGGATCGTCGGCTCGCTCACCGAGTTCGACAAGGAATACCTCGCGCAGAACTTCACCGCCTTCTTCCGCCGCGACTACAAGCGCGTGGCGGAACTGCACGTGGAGAGCGGCTGGGTGCCTGCCGACACGCGCATCAACGAACTGGAGTCGGCCATCCGCGCCGTCTGCGAACCGTACTTCGACCGCCCGCTCAAGGAGATCTCCCTGGGCATGGTGCTGATGCGGCTGTTCCAGACCTCGCGCCGCTTCCACGTGGAGATCCAGCCCCAGCTCGTGCTGCTGCAGAAGACGCTGCTCAACATCGAAGGCCTGGGCCGCCAGCTCGACCCGGAGCTGGACCTCTGGAGCACGGCCAAGCCGTTCCTCGAGAAGTGGATGCTCGACCAGATGGGGCCGCAGCGGCTCTGGCGCGAGGTGAAGGCCGAATCGCCGCATTTCGCGAAGATGCTGCCCGAGCTGCCGCGCCTGCTGCACGACTACCTGCGCCACAAGCCGCACGACCACCGGCGCGAGATGCAGGAGCTGCTCGCCGAGCAGCGCCGCACCAACCGGCTGCTGCAAAGCATCATCTACGGTGGCATGGGTTTTGTATTGGGGCTGCTGGCGCTGCAGTTCCTGATCCGCATCCGGTTCTTCCACTGAAGCCCCTGCAGCGCCGCCTGCGCATCCTCTCCACCCACAACCCTCACTTCGCGACATCGAGGAGCATGCCGTGCTGCTGACCCTGGTCATCGTCTATCTGCTGGTCACCATCGCCATCGGGCTGGTGGCCGCCAAGCGCGTCAAGAACACGGCGGATTTCGCCATCGCCGGGCGCCATCTGCCGCTCTACATGATCATCACCACCACCTTCGCGACCTGGTTCGGTTCGGAGACGGTGCTGGGCATTCCCGCCAAGTTCATCCAGGGCGGCCTGGGCAACGTGGTGGAAGACCCCTTCGGTGCCGGCTTCTGCCTGATCCTGGTGGGCATCTTCTTCGCCGCGAAGCTCTACCGCATGACGCTGCTCACGATCAGCGACTACTACCGCGAGCGCTACGGCCGGGCGGTGGAGGTGATCTGCTCGCTCATCATCATGCTGAGCTACCTGGGCTGGGTCGCGGCGCAGGTGACGGCGCTGGGGCTGGTGTTCAACCTGCTCTCGGGCGGCGCCATCAGCATCCCGGCGGGCATGACGATCGGCGTGGTGTCCATCCTCGCCTATACGCTCTTCGGCGGCATGTGGTCGGTGGCGGTGACCGACTTCATCCAGATGATCATCCTGGTGGCGGGCCTGGCCATCATCGCGGTCTTCGCGGGCGAGATGGCGGGCGGGGCCGGCAAGGTGATCGACTTCGCCGCGAGCCGCGACCTGTTCCGCTTCCTGCCGGAGCCGAAACTCCACGACGTGGTGTTCTTCGTCGCGGCCGGCATCACCATGATGTTCGGTTCGATCCCGCAGCAGGACGTGTTCCAGCGCGTGATGTCCGCCAACAACCTCAAGGCCGCCACGCGCGGGCCCGTGATCGGCGGCATCTGCTACATCCTGTTCGCCTTCGTGCCCATGTTCCTCGTGGCCAGCGCGCTCATCATCATGCCGGCGGAGACGGCGGCGCTGCTGCAGGACGATCCGCAGAAGGTGCTCCCCACGCTGGTGCTCGAGAAGATGCCCTTCGTAATGCAGGTGCTCTTCTTTGGTGCGCTGCTGTCGGCGCTCAAGTCCACCGCCTCGGCCACGCTGCTGGCGCCCAGCGTCACGTTCACCGAAAACATCTGGCGCCAGTTCCGTCCTTCCGTGACCGACCGCGAGCACCTGCGCACCATGCGCATCAGCACCCTGGTGTTCAGCCTGCTGGTGCTGGCCTATTCGATCCGCATGCAGGGCACGTCCATCTATGAGCTGGTGTCCGGCGCCTACCAGGTGCCCCTGGTCGGCGCCTTCGTGCCGCTGGTGTTCGGCCTGTACTGGAAGCGTGCCACGACCCAGGGCGCCCTGTGCGCCATCGTGCTGGGCCTGGGCTTCTGGCTGGCGTTCATGGCGCTGCCCGTGGGCGAGGTGTTCCCGGCGCAGCTGGCCGGCCTGCTGGCCGCCGTCGCGGGCATGCTCGCGGGCTCGCTGGCACCCCAGTGGGTGGGCAATCGCCACGGATCCCACCACCGCGTGGCGGGAGCGGAGTGAGCGGCGCGGGCCGCGAAAAGAGGGCTGGCAGGGGTGGCGGAGCGCCTGCCTATAATTGAAGGTTTTGCAAACCCTCCTTCGCGCCTTGAATAGCACGGTAAAAAATGCCTATCTATGCCTATAAATGCGGCTCCTGTGGCCATGCCAAGGATGTGCTGCAGAAGATCTCCGATGCCCCGCTCACGGTCTGCCCCGCCTGTGGCGCCGAGACATTCACCAAGCAGGTCACGGCCGCCGGCTTCCAGCTCAAGGGCTCGGGCTGGTACGTGACCGATTTCCGCGGCGGCAGCGGCGGCGGCACCAGCGCCCCGGCTCCGGCCGCGGAAGGCGCCGCGGCGCCTGCTTCCGCTCCTGCGGCGGCACCTGCCCCAGCGCCGGCTGCCTCCCCCGCGGCGCCTGCCGCACCCACTTCCAAGAGCTGAACGCCCCTCGATGTCCGCTTTGCGCAAATGGCTGTTCACGGGCCTGCTGGTGATCGTGCCCGGCGTGATCACCGCCTGGGTCCTGCACTGGATCATCAGCACGCTCGACCAGACGCTGCAGATCCTTCCCGAGAACTGGCAGCCCGACCGGCTGCTGGGCTTCCACATCCCTGGCTTCGGCGTGCTGCTCACGTTCGCGATCCTGCTCACCGTGGGTGCGCTCGCGAGCAACTTCGCCGGCCGCAAGCTGGTGGAGTGGGGCGACCGGCTCGTGAGCCGCATCCCGGTGGTGCGCTCGATCTATTCGAGCGTCAAGCAGGTGTCGGACACGCTGTTCTCCGAAAGCGGCAACGCCTTCCGCACGGCGGTGCTGGTGCAGTGGCCGCGCGAGGGTGTCTGGACCGTCGCATTCATCACCGGCACGCCCAGCGGCGAGGTGGCCGCCTACCTGCGTGACGGCTACGTCAGCGTCTATGTGCCGACGACGCCCAACCCGACCGGCGGCTATTTCGTGATCCTGCGCAAGAGCGACTGCGTCGAGCTCGACATGAGCGTGGATGCCGCGCTGAAGTACATCGTGTCGATGGGCGTGGTGGCTCCCCCGGACCTCACGCTCCCCGATTCCAAGTAACCCTTTCCCTTTCGGCGCGCCCCGCGGGGCCGCGCTCGATACCTCCCTCCAGTTTGGGCGCCCCTCGCGGGCGCAGGAAGAAGCACCCATGGCCATGCGTTCCCACTATTGCGGTCTCGTCACCGAAGCCCTGATGGGCCAAACCGTCACCCTCGCGGGCTGGGTGAACCGCCGCCGCGACCATGGCGGCGTGATCTTCATCGACCTGCGCGACCGCGAAGGCAACGTGCAGGTGGTGTGCGACCCGGACCGCGCCGACATGTTCAAGACGGCCGAAGGCGTGCGCAACGAGTTCTGCGTGCAGATCAAGGGCCTGGTGCGTGCGCGCCCCGAGGGCACGACCAACGACAGCCTCAAGAGCGGCAAGATCGAGGTGCTGTGCCACGAGCTGAACGTGCTCAACCCTTCGGTGACGCCTCCGTTCCAGATGGACGACGAGAACCTGTCGGAGACCACGCGCCTCACGCACCGCGTGCTGGACCTGCGCCGCCCCTACATGCAGCGCAACCTGATGCTGCGCTACAAGACGGCGATCCAGGTGCGCAACTTCCTGGACAAGGAAGGCTTCATCGACATCGAGACGCCCATGCTGGGCAAGAGCACGCCCGAAGGCGCGCGCGACTACCTGGTGCCCAGCCGCGTGCACGACGGCCAGTTCTTCGCGCTGCCGCAGTCCCCCCAGCTCTACAAGCAGATGCTGATGGTGGCCGGCTACGACCGCTACTACCAGATCACCAAGTGCTTCCGCGACGAGGACCTGCGCGCCGACCGCCAGCCCGAGTTCACGCAGATCGACTGCGAAACCTCGTTCCTGGGAGAGGAAGAGATCCGCGCGATCTTCCAGCGCATGGTGACCGAGGTGTTCAAGACACAGCTGGACGTGGACCTGGGCGAGTTCCCGATCATGACGTACCAGGACGCGGCATTCCGCTTCGGCTCCGACAAGCCGGACCTGCGCGTGAAGCTGGAATTCACCGAACTCACCGACGTCATGAAGGACGTGGACTTCAAGGTGTTCTCCGGCGCTGCCAACATGCAGGGCGGCCGCGTGGTGGCCCTGCGCGTGCCCGGCGGCGCGCGCGAGAACGGCGGCCTGTCGCGCGGCGAGATCGATGCCTACACCGAGTTCGTGAAGATCTACGGCGCCAAGGGCCTGGCCTACATCAAGGTCAACGAACTGGCCAAGGGTCGTGACGGCCTGCAGTCGCCCATCGTGAAGAACATCCATGATGCGGCCATCGCCGAGATCCTGAAGCGCACCGGCGCGCAGGACGGCGACCTGCTGTTCTTCGGCGCCGACAAGCTGAAGGTGGTCAACGACGCGATCGGCGCGCTGCGCCTGAAGATCGGCCACAGCGAATTCGGCAGGAAGAACGGCCTGTTCGAGAACGTCTGGGCACCCCTCTGGGTGGTGGATTTCCCGATGTTCGAGTACGACGAGGACGACGCGCGCTGGGTGGCCGTGCACCACCCCTTCACGGCGCCCAAGGACGGCCATGAAGACCTGATGGACACGGACCCGGGCCGCTGCATCGCCAAGGCCTACGACATGGTGCTGAACGGCTGGGAGCTGGGCGGCGGCTCGGTGCGGATCCACCGCGCCGAGGTGCAGAGCAAGGTGTTCGCGGCCCTCAAGCTCACGCCCGAGGACGCCCGCGCCAAGTTCGGCTACCTGCTCGACGCGCTGCAATACGGCGCGCCCCCGCACGGTGGCCTGGCCTTCGGCCTGGACCGCCTCATCACACTGATGACCGGTGCCGAGTCGATCCGCGACGTGATCGCCTTCCCCAAGACGCAGCGCGCGCAGGACCTGCTGACGCAGGCGCCGAGCCCGGTGGACGAGAAGCAGCTGCGCGAGCTGCACATCCGCCTGCGCAACCCGGACGCCGCCAAGGCCGCCTGACCGGAGGCCGGCAACGGTTTTGAATCCCATGGCAGGGGCCTCGCGGCTTCTGCCATTTTTTTTGCGAGGAACCTGTCATGCGGAATTTCGCGAAGGGCGCCGCGGCCCTGGCGGCGGTGCTGGCCCTGGCGGCCTGCGGCGAGAAGAAGACGGAACTGGGCGAGGGCGGTTCGGTGGTGAGCGGTTCGGCCGGCCCGCAGGGCGCGCGCAACGCAGCGCACGAACTGGTGCGTTGCGACGCACCGGTCGCCACGCTGGCGCTGGCCGAGAACCCGAACGGCTACGTGATGGGCTCTGCCTACCAGTTGCCGGCGTCGCCCGTGCCGCTGGTCAAGCTGCTGGCCCAGCAGAGCGGATGCTTCCGCGTGGTGGACCGCTCCGCCGGCCTGCGCGGAACGGTGCAGGAACAGGACCTGCGCGAGGCAGGCGTGCTGCGCAAGGACACCACGGTGCACAAGGGCCGGGGCTACGAGGCTCAGTACACGCTGACCCCGAGCGTCACTTTCAGCGAGCAGGACGCCGGGCGGGGCCTGGGCGGCATCCTCGCCATGATCCCCGGGCTGCGCGACATGGCCGGCCTCATCGGCCTCGCCGAACAGGTGAAGTTCAAGGAGGCCCAGACGGCCCTGCTGCTGTCGGACAACGAGACGACGGAGCAGGTGGCCGCCGCCACGGGGGCCGCCCGCACCACCGACCTGGGCGTGGGCGGCCTGGTGCTGGGCCGCCTGGGCGGAGGCGCCGGGGCCGGCTGGAGCAACACCAACGAGGGAAAGGTGATCGCCGCGGCATTCCTCGATGCGCACAACCAGCTCGTGGCGCAGGTGCGCGCGCTGCAGGCGAAGGAGTTGCCGCCGGCGGTGCCCGTGCGCACGCGCCCGGTCGGCGGCTGAGGCGGTCGATGGAGGTGCCGCCCGCCACCTTCAAGCTGCCCGAGTCGGTGCTGGTGGTGATCCATACGCCCGCGCTCGAGGTGCTGATGATCCGCCGCGCGGGCGGTGGCGAGCCGCACTGGCAGTCCGTCACGGGCAGCAAGGACTGGCCGGAGGAGGCATTCGAGGCTGCGGCGGTCCGGGAGGTGTTCGAGGAGACCGGCATCGATGCACGCGCGCCGGGGCATGTGCTGACCGACTGGTTCCTGGAAAACGAGTACGACATCTGGCCCCAGTGGCTGCACCGCTATGCACCGGGCGTGGTGCGCAACCGCGAGCGGCTGTTCGGGCTGTGCGTGCCCGCGGGCACGCCGGTGGTGCTGAGCCCGCGGGAGCACGATGCCTGGCAGTGGCTGCCCTGGCGCCAGGCCGCGCTGGCCTGCTTCTCACCATCGAATGCCGAGGCCTGCCTGTGGCTGCCCCGGTTCGCGGAGTGCGCCGCTGCGGGCAGCGCGGGGTGAGCGCGCGGCCTCAGACCGGGCGCAGGCGCAGCATGTCGGCGGCATCCTCGTCCGCGCCGGCCTCCCGTGCCGGCGGGGCCGTTTCGCCCCTGGCCGCTGCGGGGGCAGGGGCCCGGCCGCCGCGCAGCACCAGTTCCCCGGGCTTGCGCTCCGTTCCCTGGCCCAGCATGGCCCGGGCCGGGGCATGGCCGCAGCGTGCGCGCAGTGCGTCGATGCGCTCCTGGCGATCGGAGGTCACGGCAGCTTCCAGCCGGGCGGAGTAGCGCGTAAGCACCTGCTGCGCCAGGTCCAGCAGCTTGGTGTTCAGCGTGGCTTCCGCATGCACGAGTAGCTGGTCCACCGCACCCGCGGGATCGCCGCCCAGGCTGCGGGCGATGGCTTCCTCTGCGGCCCGGTTCACCCGGGGCAGGCAGGCCCGCAGGGCTTCCGCATATTCCGGGCAGAGGCTGCCGGCGCGTGCCAGCAGCTCGCACAGGCTGCGCGTGTTGGAGTAGCGCATGCCCAGCGATTCGATCCATCCGGGCGCGTCCGGCAGGTCGATGGAGGTGCGGGTCAGCACGGCCAGCAGCCCCACCAGGTTGCATGCGGCCTCGAAATCGAAATCGGGGGCCGCGGCCTCCGCCGCCATCGCGCGCACGCCGGCCACCGCCTGCGCGAACTGACGCTGCAGGATCAGTTGCAGGGCGCGGACCACGTTCTCGAAGCGCAGCAGGCGCTGGCTGGCCGGATGCCGCTCGCGGATGCGGGCGAAATCCGCCATGCAGCGCTCCAGTCCCTTGCGGTCGGTCGTGTCGAAGTAATTGAACGCGAGCAGCACCACCGACTGGTAGTCGAAGAGCTTGGAGTCCAGGCCGAGCACCGCGGCGCGGGAGAGCATCTTCGTGGCGGTATCGTGGTCGCCGAGGTAATAGGCCATCATGCCCAGCTTCTGCAGCCGCACGACGGAATCGGGCGTGAGCTGCGCCGCGGTGCGGTAGGTGCCGAGCGCTTCCTCGAACTGGCCCATCTCGACCTGTGCGCGCCCGAGCACATCGTAGGCGTCGGCGAACGACGCGTCGTCGCTGATGATGCCCTGCAGCGTGTTGACCGCGCGCGGCGCCTGGCCGGCCTCGATCTGCGAGCGTGCCACGCCCAGCTTGGCCCAGGGCAGGGCGCGTGCGTCGATCACGGCCTCGAACAGCGTGCGGGCTTCGTCGTGCCGGCCCAGCCGCAGCAGCAGTTCGCTGCCGATGCGCGCCGCATAGAGCCAGTAGGGCTGGCGTGTCTCGAAGCGCTGCACGCAGAGCTTTGCCGCGCCTTCGAAGTCTTCTTCGCCGATCGCGTCGAAGATGGGCCTGAGGTGGTTCTTGCGCAGTCGCGCCAGCGACAGCCGTTCGAACAACGCACTGGGCGTGAACGGCTTGAGCAGGTAGCCGTCGAGGGCGGATTCGGCCGCTTCGGCCACCGCTGCGTACGACGCCTCGGCCGTCACCATGAAGAAGACCGTGGAAAAAGGCAGCATCTGCGCGCGGCGCAGGTCGTCGAGCAGCGTCTGCCCCGACTGCCCCGCCTCCGCGAAGTATTGCTCGCACAGCACGTAGTCGAATATGTTGTGCTCCAGGCGCGCACGCGCGTCCTGCACCCTGCTGCACTGCACCACGCGCGCAATGCCGTATTCCCGCAGCTGCGCCACGAGGATGCTGCGCGACGTGGCATTGCCATCGATGACCAGGGCCTGCGATTCGGCGAGGTGGGCGGCTTTGGCGCTGGACATGGAAGGCCGCGGCGCGGCGTGGGAGGGGTGGGAGAAGCGAAACACCAGTGTAGAGCCTCGCGGCCGGGAGCGGGAGAGGGAAAGTGCGGGACCCCGGGCGGCTGCGCCACAATCGCGCCATGGAACCATGGGACGTCTCCGACGGCGCCGGCATCCTCCGGATCGCCACCTACAACATCCACAAGGGCGTGCAGGGCCTGGGACCCGCCCGCAGGCTCGAGATCCACAACCTCGGCCACGCGGTCGAACAGCTGGACGCCGACATCGTCTGCCTGCAGGAGGTGCGCAAGGTGCACCGGCGCGGTGCGCAGCATTTCCCGCGCTGGCCCGAGCTGCCCCAGGCCGAATTCCTCGCTCCGGAGGGCTACGAGGCCGTTTACCGCACCAATGCGTTCACGCGCCACGGCGAGCACGGCAACGCGCTGCTCACGCGCTGGCCGGTGATCGGCCACCAGCACGAGGACATGTCGGACCATCGTTTCGAGCAGCGGGGGCTGCTGCATGTGGAGGTCGAGGTGCAGGGCCGCCGCGTGCACGCCATCGTCGTCCACCTGGGCCTCATTCCGGGCAGCCGGGTGCGGCAGGTGGCGCAGTTGCAGCGTTTCGTGGCGCGGGAGGTGCCGGACGGCGCGCCGCTGGTCGTGGCGGGCGATTTCAACGACTGGGGCCAGCAGGTCAAGCACGCGCTGGCGGCTTTCGGCCTGCGCGAATACGAAGGAGTGCCGCGCGCGCTGACCTATCCCGCGCGCCTGCCGCTGGTGCAACTGGACCATGTGTACGTGCGCGGCATGGAGCCCATGGGCCTGCACGTGCCGCGCGGGCGCATCTGGTGGCGCATGTCCGACCACCTGCCGCTGATCGCGGAATTCCGGCTGTGACGCCGCCGGCACCGCGTTCCGCCGCGCCGGCGGCCGCCCCCGCGCCGCGGCGGGGCGTGCCGCGCTTCACCCTGCGCCGGCGCCGCGCGGCACCGGCGGCCTTGTCCGGCGGGCACCGCGTGGCGCTGCTGCAGGGCTCGGCGGAGCTGTTCTCCGCGCTGGTGGCCGACATGGATGCGGCGCTCTCGGACATCCAGTTCGAGACCTATATCTTCGACTGCACCGGCTCCGGGGCCGACATCGCGGAGGCGCTGATCCGCGCAGCCCGCCGGGGCGTGCGCGTGCATCTCGTGGTGGACGGGGTGGGCACCGGCCGCCTGTGCTCGCCCTGGCCCGAGCGCTTCGAGGAGGCCGGCGTGCGCATGCAGGTGTACTCGCCGCTGGGCCCGCTGGGCCTGCTGCTGCCCAGGCGCTGGCGGCGGCTGCACCGCAAGCTGTGCGTGGTGGATGGCTGCGTGCTGTACTGCGGCGGCATCAACGTGCTGGACGACCTGCACGACCCCAACCATGGCGCGCTGGAGTCGCCGCGGTTCGATTTCGCCGTGCGGGTGGAAGGCCGCCTCGTGGAGGAGGCCGGCGAGGCCATGGAGCAGGTCTGGTGGCGCCTGCAGGCCACGCGCGACGCGCGGCAGCGCCGGCTGGCCGAGCTGATGCGCGATCTGCGCGCCGCCGCGCAGGCGCGCCAGGCGGAGCGCCTGGCCCGGGAGGCCGCACCCGGCGGGGCCGCGGCGGCGCACGGGCTGCGCGCCGGGCTGCTGCTGCGCGACAACCTGCGCAACCGCAGCCGCATCGAGCGTGCCTACCGCCGCGCCATCGGCAACGCCCGCCACGAAGTCATCATCGCCAACGCCTACTTCCTGCCGGGGCGCAAGCTGCGGCACGCGCTGGTGCTGGCCGCGCGCCGCGGCGTGCGCGTGCGGCTGCTCCTGCAGGGGCGCTACGAATATTTCATGCAGTACCACGCCGCCCGCCCGGTCTATGGCGCGCTGCTGGCGGCCGGTGTGGAGATCCACGAGTACGCGCCGAGCTTCCTGCACGCCAAGGTGGCGGTGATCGACGCGCAGGGCGAGCACCCCTGGGCGACCGTCGGTTCGTCCAACCTCGATCCGCTGTCCATGCTGCTGGCGCGCGAGGCGAACGTGGTGGTGGAGGACGCGGGATTCGCGCGGGCGCTGCGGGCGCGGCTGGTGGACGCCATGGAGCACGCCGGCCGGCAGCTGGACCCGCAGGCCTACGGGGCGCGCCCCTGGGGCCAGCGGCTGCGCGACCGGGTGGCGTTCGCGCTCATGCGCCTGGCCCTGTGGGTGACCGGCAGCCGGTACTGAGGCCGCCTTCCCTTATCGTTCGTTGCTATTGATTTGGTAGCTTGGTGTGGCCGTCCAGCGCTGCCGGAGGTGGTGAAACCCTTGTCGAGCCGGGATGGCGCATCGCTGGTACCATCGCTTGCATGTTCACACACCTCGCCGACGATCCGAACAGCGCGCCCCCGCCCGAAGGCGCCCCTGTCTCGGCCAAGATCCGTGAGCGCCTGCTCGCGGCCCGCAAGCGGTTCCATGCCAATGACAACATCGCCGACTTCCTGGAGCCCGGCGAACTCGAGCAGTTGCTCGACGAGGTCGAGGCCAAGATGCAGGGCGTGCTCGACAGCATGGTCATCGACACGGCTGGCGACCACAACACCCAGGACACGGCCCGCCGCGTGGCGAAGATGTACCTGGGCGAGGTGTTCCGCGGCCGTTACGTCAAGCAGCCCGCGATCACCGAGTTCCCCAATGCAGAGCACCTGAACGAACTCATGATCGTGGGGCCGATCACCGTGCGCAGCGCCTGTAGCCACCATTTCTGCCCCGTGATCGGCAAGCTGTGGATCGGCGTGCTTCCGAACGAGCACACCAACGTCATCGGCCTGTCGAAGTACGCGCGCCTGGTGGACTGGGTCATGGGCCGCCCGCAGATCCAGGAGGAGGCCGTGGTGCAGTTGGCCGACCTCATCATGGAAAAGACCCAGCCCGACGGCCTCGCGATCGTGATGGAGGCCAGCCACTTCTGCATGTCCTGGCGGGGCGTGCGCGAGATGGACAGCAAAATGCTGAACTCGGTGATGCGCGGCGTCTTCCTGAAAGATGCCGCGCTGCGCCGGGAATTCCTCTCGCTCATCCCCGGAAGGACCTGACATGCTCGTACGCCTGCTCTATGCGAGCCGCGCGGTGGACACCTCCAGCGCGGCCATCGAAGACATCCTGGCACAGTCGCGCCAGCACAACCCGGGCAGCGGCATCACCGGGGTGCTGTGCTATGGCGGCGGCGTGTTCCTGCAGGCCATCGAGGGCGGCCGCTCCGCCGTGAACGAACTCTACGGCCACATCCTGCGCGACCCCCGCCACAAGGACGTCGAGCTCCTGCACTTCGAGGAGATCGAGGAGCGCCGCTTCGGCGGCTGGACCATGGGCCAGGTGAACCTCGGCCGCATCAACCATTCGATCCTGCTGAAGTATTCCGAGAAGCCGGAACTGGATCCGTACCTGGTGTCCGGCCGGGTCTCCCTGGCGTTGCTGGAAGAACTCATGGCCACGGCGTCGGTCATCGGCCGCGCCTGACGCGGCGCGCCTGCAGCCTCCCGGGCTGCCGGGCGCTCTCCCATCCGCTACCGCCCTGCCGCTGCAGGGCCCCGCATGCCCCTTTCCGCCTTCGCACTCATCCTGCTGGCCGGCCTCATCCACGCAGGCTGGAACATCGTCGCCAAGAAGGCGGGGGGCGATGCGCGCTTCGCCTTTTTCACCTCGGTCGTGATGATGGTCGCCTGGGCCCCGGCCGGCATCTGGCTGGGCCGGGAGGCCGTGCCGCTCTGGGGCGCGGTGGAGTGGGGTTTCGTGGCCGCCAGCGGACTGCTGCATGTCGCCTACTACGTGATCCTGCTGCGCGGCTACCGCCAGGCGGACCTCACGGTGGTGTATCCCGTGGCGCGGGGCTCCGGGCCGCTGCTCTCTTCCTTCGTGGCCATCGCCTTCCTGGGCGAGCACATCAGCGCGCTGGGCCTGGCCGGCATCGCAGGCGTGGTGGGCGGGGTGTTCCTCATCGCCGGCGGACCGGCCCTGCTGCGGGCATCGCACGACCCCGCCGCGCGTGCCCGCGTGCACAAGGGCATCGCCTACGGGCTGCTCACGGGCGCCTTCATCGCGAGCTACACCGTGGTGGATGGCTACGCCGTGAAAGTGCTGCTGATGTCGCCCATCCTCGTGGACTACATGGGCAACTTCGTGCGGGTGGCGCTGCTGGCTCCGGTCGTGCTGCGCGACGTGCCCACGGCGCGGCGGCTCTGGCGTGCCCAGTGGCGCTTCGCCGTCGCCGTGGCGGTGGTGAGCCCGGTGGCCTACGTGCTGGTGCTCTATGCGATGCAGGAGGCGCCCATGTCGCATGTCGCGCCGGCCCGGGAGGTGTCGATGCTGTTCGCGGCCCTCATCGGCGGCCACCTGCTCGGCGAAGGCGACCGCGCGGCCCGCCTGGCGGGCGCCGTGCTCATCGCGGCCGGCGTGGCGGCGCTGGCACTGGGGTGATGGATGGCGGCGCCGGCACTCCCTCCTGCCCCCGGTCCCGGACCGCTGCTGCTCGGCTGTGACTTCTCCAGCAGCCCGGGCCGGCGCAAGCCCATCGTGCTCGCGCTCGGCCGCGAACGCGGGGGCCGCGTGGCGCTGTCGGGGCTGGAGCGGTTCGAGACGCTGGAGTCCTTCGGCCGCTGGCTGGCAGCTCCCGGTGCCTGGGTGGGCGGCTTCGACCTGCCGTTCGGCCTGCCGCGCGGGCTGCTGGAGGCCCTGGGCTGGCCCACGGACTGGGCCGGCAGCATGGCCTACTACCGCAGCCTCACCCGCCCGCAGATCCGCGAGACGTTCGCGGCCTTCTGCGCTGCCCGTCCCGTGGGCGCGAAATTCGCCCACCGGGCCACCGACGGGCCGGCCGGCTCCAGCACCTCGATGAAATGGGTGAACCCGCCCGTGGCCTACATGCTGCACGCGGGGCTGCCGCTGCTGATCGATGCCGGTGTCCACCTGCCCGGGCTGCAGGCGGGCGATCCGGCGCGCGTGGCGCTGGAGGCCTATCCCGGCCTGCTGGCGCGCGAGATCCTCGGCAGGCGCAGCTACAAGAGCGACGAGGCAGCGAAGCAGACCACCGAGCGCTTCATCGCCCGCAAGGACCTGATCGCTGGCCTGGAGTCCGGCGCCACCCGCCTCGGCCTGCGGCTGGCGCTCACGCATGCGCAGCGGGACACGCTGGCCGGCGACGCGAGCGGCGACAGCCTGGATGCCGTGCTGTGCCTCGTGCAGGCCGCCTGGGCGGCGCAGCGCCATGCCCAGGGCGACCCGCGCTATGGGCTGCCTGCCGGCATGGATCCCCTGGAAGGCTGGATCGTGACCGCGCCGTTTCCCGGTCGCTGAAGGCCCACGGCAAATCCCTGCTTTGCGCCGGCTTCACACGGGGGCCGCACAATGCGGCCAGCATCGCCGAGGACATCGGCGGCGAAAGGAGTCCTGCATGCTCGACAAGGCCGCGGCAAGAACGTCGGCGTGGCACCGCGCCGCCTGCGCCGCACTGGCAGCACTGTGCTGCATGGCCGCGCACGCCGGTCCGGCCGCCTGGTACTACTGGCGCAGCAAGGTGGATGGCCTGCGGGTCTGCGCGCAGGTGTCCCCCGGCCCGGGCTGGGAGCGCGACAGCGAACCCTATGAAGGCCCGGGATGCACGGCGCCGCGCAAGGTGTTCGTGATCCCGATGCGTTGACCCCGTCAGCTCCCCAGCGCGGTCTTGGCGAGCGCGGACATCAGGTTCCTGGCGTCCGCCGGGGCGGCCACCTGCGCGGCCCCGATCAGTTCCACCCCGCCCGCGCCCCGCGTTGGCACGGTGGCCGGGCGGAACAACATGCCTGCGGCCCCGTCGGTGGCGGCGAGCAGCGTGAGCGGGTCGTAGAGGTTCAGCCGGCTGATGCTCTCCCATACCGCGTCGAATGAGGCCTCGGCAGATGCCCTCCACGCCTCGAAGGCCGGCGCGTCCTGCCCGGGGCAGGCGACGAAGGTGTCATAGAACCATCGCTTGTCGAGCCGGGCAATCTGGCCTTCCATGATGCCCCGCCACAGATGCCTGAGTGCGTCGCGCTGGATGTCCATCAGATAGCTGCCCACCGGGTGGCCGGTCTTGCCCAGCGCTTCGTAGAGCTCTGGCGGCACTGCGGCCTGGTAGGCGGCTTCCTTGCTGACGATGCGCAGGGGAATGCCGTATTCCTGGGCCGTGCGGTAGAACGCGCGCGCGGCGGCTTGGTCGGTGTGGTTGTTGTAGGCGCGCTCGTCGGGCTGCACCCATCCTTCGGCGTCCGGGGTCTCTTCGATGCCACCCATGATGACGATGCGTTCCACCTTCTCCCTGACGAGCGCGGGGTGCTGTTGCAGCAGGGCGTTGGCATCGGTCATTCCGGCGATCGCCACCAGCGTGGCCCTGCCTTCCAGGCGTGCCAGGCTGCCGCCGATGTTCTGCCCCGCTTCCGCCCCCAGGCGCTCTTGCGCGGCGCGCAGCGGCTCTCCGCGCTGCAAAAAGACACCGTGGTCTGCCGATCTCCGGCCGATGTCGTAATCGCCGCCTGCCGATACGGCGACCTCGGGCATGCCGAGGGCATCGAATACCCCCTTGGCGAACCGCGCGCGCTCCTTCCTGACTTCGGCGGGGCCGAGGGTGGTCACGACATGGTGGATCTTCGCCAGCCCCATGTCCTGCAAGGGCTTTCCGATGACGAAGGACACCGCGTCGTCCGGGTCCTTGTTGGGATCACTGAACAGAATGCAGTTCTGTGGCCGCGCAGGGCGGGATTGCCTGAGCCGCTCGAGGACTGCGGCTTCCGCTGCGGACAGGGGCGTCCGCGCCGGCTGCGGGCTTTCCGACCGGGTCCATAGCGCTGCGAACAGCAGCGCGGGCCAGAGTGCGGCCGTAGGCGCCTGCCGGAGGGAGCGCAGCCCAGCGCGGGGTGGTGGACGGCCCAGGCCCGGCCCTGGGATGCCGCGCAGTTCTGCCAGCGGTCCGGCTGCATCGCGGCGGGATGAGCGGCGGGTCGAGGAAGTCGGTGCCGTGTTGTTTTCGCCGCTCGGCACTGGGGTCGCGGGCCGCGCGGATTCGGCGCGGCCGGGAAGGGATGATGGAGAAATGGATGTCATCGTTCCATCCTGCGCGAACGCTGGCAGTTGCCGGATGGAAGAGCGCAGGGCCTTGCCGTACCGCGAAGCGCAGCACGCCCTGCGTGCCCGCGCCTGCCAGCATCGCATCAAACGCTCTCGCGCTCCACGATCGAGAACCCGATGTCCACGCGGGGTTCCGGCACGGCGCGGCCCTCCGCCCGGTCGGCGATGAAGGATGCGGCGATCCGGCCGATGCGCGTGCCGTCGATGCGCACGGTGGTCAGGCTGGGCGCCAGGGTGGCGGCGAACTCGATGTCGCCGAAACCCACCACGGCCAGGTCCCGCGGCACCACGATGCCGCGCTCGCGGGCCTCCGTGAGCACCCCGAGCGCCAGCATGTCGGAACTGCAGAACACGGCATCGATATCGGGGGCGTCCTCCCGCAGCGCAGCCAGTGCATCGCGCCCCTGGGCATGCGACGTGGGGGCGGGCACCCACCGCAGGACCGGCTCCTGCAGGCCCAGTTGCCGGGCGGCCTCGGAAAACCCCCGCTGGCGCCGTGCGGCGCGCTCGTCGTCACCGCTGACGAGCGCCAGCCGGCGGCGCCCGCGGCCGTGCAGGTAGCGACACACCGCCTCGCCCAGCCGCTCGTGCGACAGCCCCACCAGCATGTCGATGGGCGTGGGGGTGGTGTCCCAGGTTTCCACCACGGGAATGCCCGAAGCGAGCAGCAGGCGCCGCCCCTCGGGCGAGTGCATCACGCCCGTGAGCACGATGCCGTCCGGCCGCCGCCCGACGATGGCGCGCAGCAGTTCGTCCTCGCGCGACGCCGCGTAGCCCACCTCGCCGAACACGACCTGGAAGCCGCGCGCATGCAGCGCATCGGTGAGCGACTGGATCATTTCCCCGAACAGCTGGCCGCGGATGGTGGGCACCAGGGCCATGACGAGGTGGCTGCGTGCAGAGCGCAGGCCGCCCGCCAGCAGGTTGGGTACGTAGCCCAGGGCGGACACGGCTTCCTCCACGCGGGCGCGGGTGGCCTCGCTGACCTGCCGCGGCGTCTTCAGCACGCGGGAGACCGTGATCATCGACACCCCCGCACGGTCGGCCACTTCCCGCAGGGTGACGGTGGCGCGGGGGGGCGCCGACCCGGAGCGGGCGGCCGGAGCGGGATGCGGGTAGGGAGAGTCGGGGGGCTGGGCCATCCGGCGAGTCTAGGGTGTACCGCTCCACGCGATGGCGCCGGACGACGGAACTGCCTTTCCATGGTGCAGGGTTTACCCTCTGCTTTCGATGGATGTTAACGTTAACATCCGCAAAACAGGAGACAAAAGCCATGCCCGCCACCCGAGTCCGCCGTTACCTCTGCGCCGTCCTTTCGCTGTCCGCCATGCTCTGCACCGGGACTTCCGCCCTGGCGCAGGGAGCCTGGCCCGACAAGCCGGTCACCATCATCGTGCCCTTCCCCGCAGGCGGCTCCACCGACATGGTGGCGCGCGCCATGGCCCTGTACATGGGAGACAGGCTGGGCCAGAACTTCGTGGTGGACAACCGGCCCGGCGCGACCGGCACCATCGGCGCCGGCTTCGTGAAGCGATCGGCTCCCGATGGCTATACCCTGCTGGTGTCGTCGCTCGGCGCCTTCGTCGTCACGCCGCACCTGCAGAAAAACGTGCCCTACGACGCCACCAGGGATTTCGACTACATCACCGTGCCGGTGCAGGCGCCGAACGTGCTCGTGGCCAACGTGGCGCAGAAGGCCCGCACGGTGCCCGAGGTGATCGCCCAGCTCAAGGCCCAGCCCGGCAAGGTGAGCTTCGCGAGTTCCGGCAACGGCTCTTCCGACCACCTTGCCGCCGAGGTGTTCTGGCAGCAGACCGGCACGCAGGGCCTGCACATCCCCTACAAGGGTGGTGCGCCGGCCATCAACGACCTGCTGGGCAACCAGGTGGATTTCTCTTTCCAGAACGTGAACGCCGTGCTGCCGCACATCCGCGCGGGCAAGCTGCATGCCATCGCCGTCACCGGCAGCAAGCGTTCGCCCGTTCTGCCCGACGTTCCCACGCTGGCCGAGGCCGGGGTGGCGGGCGCCGAGGTGTATTCCTGGCAGGGCATGGCCGCGCCCAAGGGCCTGCCCGCCGCAGTGAAGGACAAGCTCGCCGCTGCCGCCATCGCGTCGATGAAGGACCCCGCCGTGCGCAAGCGCATGGAAGAGCAGGGCCTGGAAATCGTGGCGAGCACGCCGGCAGAGTTCACCGCCTTCCAGGCCCGCGAGTGGAACCGCTGGAAGCAGCTCATCGAGACGCGCAAGATCACCTCCGACTGATCAACGGCACCTCCCTGAGCGGCTACGCCGCATCCCTCCGCTCTCGCCGTGCTGCGCAAGGCGGGCAGAGGGACGACGCCGGTGGCCCGGATACGCTATCAGGAGCGGTACTTACTTCCTTTTCTCATTCACCATGACATCTTCCGACAACCTCCAGGCCCCGGGCGCCACGCCCGTCATCACCGACCTGCGCGTCGTGCCCGTGGCCGGCCACGACAGCATGCTGCTGAATCTGAGCGGCGCGCACGGCCCCTTCTTCACGCGCAACCTGCTGATCCTGCGCGACAGCGCCGGCCGCACCGGCGTGGGCGAAGTGCCGGGCGGCGAGAAGATCCGGCAGACGCTCGAGGATGCGCGCGCGCTGATCGTGGGCCAGGGCGTGGGCAACCACCGCGCGGTGCTGAACGCGATGCGCGCGCGCTTCGCCGACCGCGACAGCGGTGGCCGTGGCCTGCAGACGTTCGATCTGCGCGTGACGATCCACGCGCTGACCGCGGTGGAATCCTGCTTCCTCGACCTGCTGGGCCAGCACCTCGGAGTCCCCGTGGCCGCTTTGCTCGGCGATGGGCAGCAGCGCGAGGCCGTGCAGGTGCTGGGCTACCTGTTCTACGTGGGCGACCGCCGCCAAACCGACCTGGCCTACCGCGACGAATCCGGCGCGCAGGACGACTGGTTCCGCCTGCGCAACGAGGAAGCGCTCACGCCCGAGGCCATCGTGCGCCTGGCCGAGGCCACGCATGCGCGCTACGGCTTCGCCGACTTCAAGCTCAAGGGCGGCGTGCTGCGCGGCGAGGACGAGGTGGAGGCGATCCGTGCGCTGCACGAGCGCTTCCCGCAGGCGCGCGTCACGCTCGACCCCAACGGCGGCTGGCTGCTGAAGGACGCCGTGCGCCTCACGCGCGACCTGCACGGCGTGATGGCCTATGCGGAAGATCCGTGCGGCGCCGAGGGCGTGTATTCCGGCCGCGAGGTGATGGCCGAATTCCGCCGCGCCACCGGCCTGCCCACCGCCACCAACATGGTCGCCACCGACTGGCGCGAGATATCGCACAGCCTGTCGCTGCAGTCGGTGGACATCCCGCTGGCCGACCCGCACTTCTGGACCATGGCCGGATCGGTGCGCGTCGCCCAGGTGTGCGAGGCCTTCGGCCTGACCTGGGGCTCGCACTCCAACAACCACTTCGACGTGTCGCTCGCCATGTTCACCCACGTGGCGGCCGCGGCGCCCGGCAAGGTCACGGCCATCGACACCCACTGGATCTGGCAGGACGGACAGCACCTCACGCGCGCACCGTACCGGATCGAAGGCGGGCAGATCCAGGTGCCGCAGCGCCCCGGCCTGGGCCTGGAGCTGGACATGGATGCGGTGGAGGCCGCGCACCGGCTCTACCTGCAGCACGGCCTGGGCGCACGCGACGATGCGGTCGCCATGCAGTACCTCGTGCCGGGCTGGCGCTTCGACAACAAGCGGCCCTGCATGGTGCGCTGAAGGGCAGGGCACCGCCCGCCGGTTCGGGCGGATGCCCTACAGCCGCACCCGGTGCGGCGCGGTAGGGTCTTCGGGTGGGCCGCCTTCCGGCGACGGACGGCGGCCCCGTTCTTTTCCAGGAGACCCTTGCATGCTGAAGCTCAAGAACCCCGGCCTGCTGCGCGAGCAGGCGTATCTGGATGGCCGGTGGGTGGATGCCGACGACGGCGGCACCATCGACGTGACCAATCCCGCCACGGGCGAATCCGTGGCCCGCGTGCCGCGCATGGGCGCCGCCGAGGCCCGCCGCGCCATCGAGGCCGCGAACCGTGCCTGGGGCCCCTGGCGCCGCCGCACGGCCAAGGAGCGCGCCGCCATCCTGCGCCGCTGGAACGACCTCATGCTGGCGAACGCCGACGATCTGGCCGCCATCATGACCGCTGAGCAGGGCAAGCCGCTGGCCGAGGCCAGGGGCGAGGTCACCTATGCGGCCTCGTTCATCGAATGGTTCGCGGAAGAGGGCAAGCGTGTGCACGGCGACACGCTCGCTTCGCCCGCGGCCGACAAGCGCATCGTGGTGCTCAAGGAGCCGATCGGCGTCTGCGCGGCCATCACGCCATGGAACTTCCCTGCAGCGATGATCACGCGCAAGGCCGGCCCGGCGCTCGCGGCCGGCTGTCCCATGGTGCTCAAGCCCGCCAGCGCCACGCCGCTCTCGGCACTGGCCCTCGCGGTGCTGGCCGAGGAGGCGGGCGTGCCGCCCGGCGTGTTCAGCGTGCTCACCGGCGGCTCCAGCGACATCGGCGGGGAGATGACCTCCAACCCGCTGGTGCGCAAGCTCAGCTTCACGGGCTCCACCGAAACCGGCCGTGCCCTGATGCGCCAGAGCGCCGACACGATCAAGAAGCTCTCCCTGGAGCTGGGCGGCAACGCGCCCTTCATCGTGTTCGACGACGCCGACCTCGACGCGGCCGTGCAGGGCGCCATCGCCTCCAAGTTCCGCAACGCCGGCCAGACCTGCGTGTGCGCCAACCGCATCTACGTGCAGGCCGGCGTGTACGACGCCTTCGCGGAGAAACTGGCCGAGACCGTGCGTCGCCTGAAGGTCGGCAACGGCATGGACGAGGGCGTGGAGCAGGGACCGCTCATCGACGAAGCCGCCGTGAAGAAGGCGCAGGAGCATCTGCAGGACGCCGTGGCCAAGGGCGCGCGCATCCTCACGGGTGGCAAGCCGCATGCGCTGGGCGGCACCTTCTTCGAGCCTACGGTGCTGACCGGCGCCACGCCGCAGATGCAGCTCTCGCGCGAAGAGACGTTCGGCCCGGTCGCGCCGCTCTTCCGGTTCGAATCCGACGAGGAGGCCGTCCGGCTGGCCAACGACACCGAGTTCGGCCTGGCGAGCTACTTCTACAGCCGTGACATCCAGCGCGTATGGCGCGTCGCCGAATCGCTCGAATACGGCATCGTGGGCATCAACACTGGCTTGATCTCGAACGAGGTCGGCCCGTTCGGGGGCGTGAAGCAGTCGGGCCTGGGGCGCGAGGGTTCGCACTACGGCATCGATGACTACGTGGTCATCAAGTACCTGTGCCTGGGGGGTATGGAGCCGTGAAGACGGCCACGGTAGCGCGGCTGCAGGCGCAGGCCCGCAACCGGCCGCTCAGGCCTCCACCAGAGCCAGGTACGCCCGCCGCGTCTCCGGCGATACCGATTCCACCAGCTGCTGGTGCGGCGTGCGGTGGCGGGCCACCATGCGCGCCGAGGCCACCGTCTTCGACTTGCAGAACCAGTGGCAGGTGTGCTGCATCAGCAGCAGTTCCGCCGTCAGCGTGAAGGCTTTGTCGCGCTGCGTGAGGCTGGCATCGTTGCGCACGCCGCGCGCGATGCCCTGCGCATGGACGACGAACGCCTGCCGCAGGTCGAACGATGCCGCGGGAAACAGCTGCAGCGCGAAGGGCAGGGCCACCGGAATGCGGCTCACGCGCGTCTTCTCCGGCGGCACCTGCGAAAGCTCCGCCGCGAAGCGCTGGAACTGCTCCGCCAGTTGCTGCTCCGTGGTGCGCAGCAGCTGCCAGATCTGGTCGCGCCGCGCTTCCTCCTTCTCGCCGAGCGCCCGAAGATAGCCCTCCAGCAGGTTCTCCATGAGCTTTTCGATCTGGTAGTTCGCCAGGTGGCGGGCCAGCAGGCCGATGCGGCGGCGCTGCTGCCGCAGGTTCAGCATGTGCACGCCGGCGGCGATGAAGGCCGCCATGATCAGGGTATCCATTCGGTGGTGTTATCCAGGGAGAGGTGGGGTCGAAAAAGGGTCACGCCCACGACAGCGCCGACAGGTCGTTGGCAAAGATGGGCATGTCCTTCCACAGGCCGCGCAGGTTGCGGTTCGCCACCGTGGCCCATTGCGCCTGGTAGAGGAAGGCGTGCACGCAGTCCTCCGCCAGCAGCCGCTGCGCATCGCCCAGCAGCCGGGCCCGGTCGGCGGGCTGGGCCGCGTTCCTGATCTGTTCGTACAGCGCGTCGAACCGCTGCGAACGGTATCCCCAGTAGTAGTCGGGCTTGGCGAAATTGCCCAGGTCGAAGGGCTCCACATGGGAAATCAGCGTGAGGTCGTAGTTCTTGTTGGCATAGGTGCCGCTCAGCCACTGCGCCCATTCCACGTTCCGCGGTTTCGCCACGATGCCCACCTTGGCCAGCTGCGCCGCGATCACCTCGCCGCCCTGGCGTGCATAGGGCGTGGGGGGCAGCGTCATCGTGAGCTCGAGCGGTGTCTTCACCCCGGCCTCTGTCAGCAGCCGCCGGGCCTTGTCGGGGTCGTAGGGGTTGATTCCCGTGGTGTCCACGTAGCCGAATGCGCCCGGCACGTAATGGCTGCCGATGGGAACGCCCAGCCCGTCCGCGCCGCCCTGGATCACCGCCTTGCGGTCGATGGCCGCCGCGATGGCCCGGCGCACGCGCACGTCGTCCAGCGGCTTGCGCTGGTTGTTGATCGCGAGGATGGTCTTGGCGCGCGAGCCGCTCACGATCACCTGGAAGCGCGGGTTGGCCTTGAACTGGGGCACGCTGCGGGGCGCCACGCGGGGAAACGCGTCCACGTCGCCCGCCATCAGGGCGGCCACCTGGGCGGCAGGATCGGAGATGAAGCGGAACACCGCGCGGCGGATCTTCGCCGTGCCCGGCGTGCGGTAGCCGTCCCACGCGGACAGCGTGACCGACGCTCCCTGGCTCCAGGCCGTGAACTGGTAGGGGCCCGTGCCCACCGGCCGCACGCCGTTGCCCTCCGCACTCGTGGGCTCTACGATCGCGGCCGTGGCCTGGCCGAGCAGGAACAGCAGGTCGGGATCGACCTCCTTGCCGATGACGGTCACCGTGTGCTCGTCCACCACCTGCGTGGCGAGGTTCGCGAAGGTGCGCTTGTCCTTGTTGGTGCTTCTCTCGCCGGACGCACGGTCGAAGGAATACTTCACCGCCGCGGCATTGAAAGGGACTCCATTGTGGAACTTCACGCCCTGGCGCAGGTGGAACGTGATGGTCTTCAGGTCCGGGGAGATGTCCCAGCGCTCCGCCAGCAGCGGGGAGGTACTGCCGTCGGGGTTGATGCGGGTCAGCGTCTCGAACACGTTGTAGAGCGTGATCTCGCCGATGGCCGATGCCGCACCGGACGTCGGATCCAGGCCCGGCGGTTCCAGCGTCATCGCCAGCACGACGGTGTCCTTGCGGGTCTGGGCCAGGGCAGGCAGCGGCAGTGCCAGCGGCGAGGCGGCAGCTGCGGCGAGGAGGGTGCGGCGGTCGATGGGCATGGGCGTTGGTGTCTCCGGTCGGTCCGGGTGTGTTTGTACACCACGCGGCGCATTCCGCCCTGCCGGCCTGCATCACCGGGCCGTGCGGCTCAGAGAAATGCCAGCCTTTGCCGCCGCAGGGCGTCCCGGTCGATGCTGGCTTCCAGCCGTTCCAGGTCGGCGTCCGACACCCCCTCGCGGGCGAAGTGGGCCTTCCAGCCATCGACCGTGCGCGCCACCTCCCGCTCCAGCGCCGCGCGGTCCTGCGCGGGGGCCGCCAGGTCCGCCAGCCCTTGCGCCTGGTTGATCAGCCACAGGCACATCACATAGGAGGCCATGGCCACGGAGGGATCTCCGCGCTCGATGCGCGCCATGGTGGGTAGGGAGACCCCCAGTTTCCTCGCCCACTGCGCCTGTGTTTCACCGCGCCGCTTGCGGGCGGTGGCGATGTTCTCGGCCAACTGGCCGATCTGCTGCAGCACGGCCCGAGGGGAGTCGGCGGGACGGGTGTTCTGGCGAGGCATTCATAGATATTTCATAGAAGAATAAAACCCGGGCGCCACCCGGGGAACGGCCGCTACCAGTTCCCGGGTATAGGGATGCCCGGGTGACCGGAACAGCACGTCCGGCGCCCCCCGCTCCACGACGCGGCCTTCCCTGAGCACCACCACCTCGTCGCACAGGTGGCGGACGACGGCCAAATCGTGGCTGATGAGCAGCAAGGAGAGCCCGGCCTGCTCCTGCAGGTCCTGCAGCAGGTTCAGCACCTGGGCCTGCACCGAGACGTCGAGCGCGCTCACCGGCTCGTCGGCCACGACCAGGGCCGGGCGGGTGACGATGGCCCGCGCGATCGCGATGCGCTGGCGCTGGCCCCCGGAAAACTCGTGCGGATACTTGCCCGCGTCGGACGGGCGCAGGCCCACCTGGGCCAGCACTTCGGCCACGCGTTCGCGCTGCTGCGGGCGGGGCAGGCCCTCCAGTGCCGCCAGCGGTTCGGCCACGATGCGCTCCACCGTCATGCGCGGATCCAGCGAGCCATACGGGTCCTGGAACACCATCTGTACGTCGCGCCGTGCCGCGCGCAGGTCCGCCGCGCCGAGCGCGTGCAGATCGCGTCCCCGCAGCTGCACCTGGCCCGCGGTCGGCGTGTCCAGCGCCATCACGAGCCGCGCCAGCGTGGACTTGCCCGAGCCGGATTCGCCCACCACCCCCAGGCTGCGGCCCGGCGCCAGCGTGAAATCCACGCCGTCCAGTGCCCGGAAGCGGGGCGCCGGAGTCCACAGGCGCTCGCGCGGCAGCAGGTAGTCGCGCACCAGGCCGCGCACTTCCAGCAGCGGTGCCGGCATGCCGTCCGCCTCTGCCGCAGCGCGGCCCTGGGTGTGCGGCCCGCTCACCGCCGTGCCTCCGCCGCCTGTGCTGCCTGCACGGCCTCCAGCCGGATGCAGCGCGCATGGTGGGCCGGCCCCGCGGCCACCGGCTCCGGCAAGCCGGCGTCGCAGTCCGGCACCGTGAAGACGCAGCGGCCCGCGAACGGGCAGCCCGGCGGCAGCGCGCCGATCTCCGGCACCGTGCCGGGAATGGTCGGCAGCCGCGCCCGGCCGCTTCCACTGCCACTTCCACTTCCGGCCTCGTCCGTCCAGCGCGGCCGCGCGGCGAACAGCCCCTGCGTGTAGGGATGGGCGCGGTGCGCGAACACCTCGCGCGTGGGGCCGTCCTCGACCACGCTGCCGCCGTACATCACCAGCACCCGGTCCACGTTCTGCGCGACAACACCCAGGTCGTGCGAGATCAGCACCAGCGCCATGCCGCGCTCGGCCACGAGCCCCGCGATCAGTTCCAGGATCTGGCGCTGCACGGTGGCATCCAGCGCGGTCGTCGGTTCGTCGGCGATCAGCACGTCCGGCCCGCAGGCCAGCGCCATCGCGATGGTGATGCGCTGGCGCTGCCCGCCCGAGAATTCATGCGGATAGGCGTCGAAGCGCTGCGCTGCCCGCGGTATGCCCACGCGGTCCAGCAATGCCACCGCCTGCGTGCGCGCCTCGGCCCGCGCCAGGCCGAGGTGCCGCCGCAGCGGCTCCATCACCTGCGCGCCGATGGTGTGCACGGGGTTGAGCGCCGTCATCGGCTCCTGGAACACCATCGCGATGCGCCGTCCGCGCAGGCGTGCCAGTTCGGATTCGGGCATGTCCAGCAGCTCCTGGCCATCGAAGCGTACGCTGCCCGTGGCACGTGCGCCTTCGGGCAGCAGGCCCATGAGCGCCATCGCGGTGAGCGACTTCCCGCAGCCCGACTCGCCCACCAGGCCGAGCGTGCCGCCGCGTGCGAGCGTGAAATCCACCCCGTGCACCGCCCGCGCCATGCCGTGGCGGGTGGGCAGGTCCACCCGGAGGCCGCGCACCTCGAGCAGGGCACCCGGGGCGGGAATCTGGGAAGAGGGGGGGAACGTCCCGGAAGTCACTGTCGGTTCTTCTTCGCTCAGCGGCGGCGTGCCAGGCGTGGATCGAGCAGGTCGCGCAGCCCGTCGCCCAGCAGGTTCAATCCCAGCACCGCCAGCGCGATCGCCAGCCCGGGCCACACGGCCAGCAGGGGCGCCTGGAACATCAGCGTCTGCGCTTCGCTCAGCATGCGGCCCCACGAGGGCTGCGGCGGCTGCGTGCCCAGGCCCAGGTAGGACAGCGCGGCTTCGGCCAGGATCGCCAGCGCGAACTGGATCGTCGCCTGCACGGTCAGCACCGCGGCGATGTTGGGCAGCACGTGCTCCAGCGTGATGCGCCAGGGGCCCTTGCCGCACGCGCGGGCCGCCAGCACGTACTCCCGCGCCCAGACGGCCTTGGCCGAGGCGCGCGCCACGCGCGCGAAGGTCGGGATGTTGAAGATGCCGATGGCGATGATCGAGTTCACCACGCCGGCGCCCCAGACGGCGGTCAGCATGATGGCCGAGAGGATGGCGGGAAACGCGAACGTGAAATCCGCCAGGCGCATCACCGCCTCTTCCACCCAGCCCCGCCGGGCCGCGGCCAGCAGCCCGAGCGCCGTGCCGGCCGTGAGCCCGATGCCTACCGCGATCACGCCCACCAGGATCGAATTGCGCGCCCCCACGAGCAGCAGCGATGCCACGTCGCGCCCGTACGCATCCGTGCCCAGCCAGTGCGCGGCCCCGGGCGGCAGCAGGACCGATCCCATGTCCATGTCATAGGGCGATCCGGGCGTCCACACGAAAGAAAGCCCCGCCGCCAGCGCCATCAGCAGCGTCAGCGCAGCCCCGAGGGCGAAGCTGGGATGCCGCAGGGCGCGACGCAGCCCGTCCCCCGCCATGGCGGTGCGGGTGGTGGCAGGACCGGTGGCGTGGATCGGCGGGCGCATCAGAGTCCGGTCGCTTTCACGCGGGGATCGATCGCTGCGTAGAGCAGGTCCACGGCGAAGTTCACCACGATCACCATGGCCGCCAGCAGCATCACGCAGTTGCGCACTACGACGAGATCGCGGTTCGCGATGGACTGGAAGATCAGCCGGCCCAGCCCCGGCAGGTAGAAGACGTTTTCCACCACGATCGTGCCGGCCAGCAGGTTCGCGAACTGCAGCCCCATCACGGTGACCACGGGAATCATCGCGTTGCGCAGCACGTGGCCCCAGAGCGCAGAACGCCGCGACAGGCCCTTGGCCCGGGCCGTGCGCACGAAATCCTCGCGCAGCACCTCCAGCACCGCGGAGCGCGTGATGCGCGCGAGGATGGCGGCCTGCACCGCCGCCAGCGACACGGCGGGCAGCAGCAGTGCCTGCAGCGCCGCGAGCGGACCGCCGCCCGATGCCTCCGTCCAGCCGGGAAACCCTCCCGCAGAGAACCACTGCAGCTTCACCGAGAACAGCAGGATCAGCAGGATCGCGAACCAGAAATTGGGGATGGCGATGCCGATCTGCGCCAGTCCCATCACCCCCACGTCGCCCCAGCGGCGATGGCGGGATGCTGCGTACACCCCCGCCAGCAGCGCGAGCACGGTCGTGATCGCCATCGCCATCACCGCCAGCGGCACCGTCAGTGCCAGGCGTTCCAGGACCAGCTCGCGCACTGGCGTGCCGTAGGCGAGGCTGGTGCCCATGTCGCCCGACAGCAAGCCGCCGATCCATTGCACGTAGCGCCGCGGCGCGGGTTGGTCCAGCCCCAGCCGGGCGGCCAGGGCCGCCACCGCCTCGGGTGACGCGTCGGGGCCCATCATCACCTGCGCGGCATTGCCGGGTAGGATCTCCAGCACCAGGAACACGACCACCGATGCCCCGGCGAGCGTGGCGGCGAACGTGAGCAGGCGCTTGAGCAGGAACGGTCCCATGGAGGCAGCGGTCTTGGGCGTGGGCGTAAAACGCGCAGCATAGCGGCAAACCGCACGGGGCCGTCGCCGGGTGCTGGATGCGCGTCCCCTGGCGCGGCATGGGGATGGCGGGCTGGGATAATCCTGGGCATGACACCCGTTTCCCGCACGCCCGCCGTGCGCCACTCCGCCCGGAGGCATCCATGGCCCTGATGATCACCGACGAGTGCATCAACTGCGATGTGTGCGAGCCCGAGTGCCCCAACCACGCCATCTACCTGGGCGAGGCCACCTACGAGATCGATCCGGACAAATGCACCGAGTGCGTGGGGCACTTCGACGAGCCGCAGTGCGTGCAGATCTGTCCCGTGGCCTGCATTCCCGTGAACCCCCGTCACGTCGAGAGCCGCGAGACGCTCCTGCAGAAGTACCTGCGCCTGACCGGGGCCGCGGCGGGGACGGGGGCCTCCGAATCCTCCGAATAGCGCACGGGGCCGTGCGCCGCAGCGAACCCGCCTAGTCGCCGCCGGGAGCCGCAGGCGCGTCCACCGGCGCCGCAGCCGGCCGCGGGGGCTTCGGCCGTGGCGGCTTGGTCGTGTGCACCAGCAGCGTGGCCTTGTCCATGTCTCCGGCCAGCATGGCGGGCGCGGCCTTCAGGGAATGGGCAATGCTGTCCTCGATCAGCGTGCGGTGGTCGGGCGACGGCTTCTTGAGCACCCAGTTCGCCACCTCGGCCTTCACGCCCGGATGCCCGATCCCGATGCGCAGGCGCCAGTAGTCCGGCGAACCCAGCTGGGCATGGATGTCGCGCAGGCCGTTGTGCCCCGCATGGCTGCCGCCCCGCTTGAGCTTGGCCTGCCCCGGCACGATGTCCAGTTCATCGTGCGCCACCAGGATTTCCTGTGGCTGGATCTTGAAGAAGCGCGCCAGCGCGGCCACCGACTTGCCCGAGAGATTCATGAAGGTCTGCGGCTGCAGCAGCCATACGCTCTGCCCGTCCACGTTCGCCCGGGCGACCAGCCCGTGGTAGGCGCGCTCGGGCACGAGATGCACCTTCAGGTCGCGGGCCAGCCCGTCGATCCACCAGAAACCCGCGTTGTGCCGCGTGGCGTCGTAATCCGGCCCGGGGTTGCCCAGGCCCACAAACAATTTGATCATGGTGCGCGCGATTATCCGGGGAGCGTGGGCAGGCGCTCCAAAAAGCAACGGCCCACGCGCTCGCAAGCGGTGGGCCGTGGCCGGCGAAGGCGGCCCCCCGGGGGCTGCCTTCGGTCAGCGGGCAGGAATTACTTCTTGCCCTTCTTGGCGGGAGCGGGAGCCGGTGCGGCAGCGCCTTCGGCCGGAGCCTCGACTTCGGCCACGGGCGTCACCACGGACACCAGCACCGGGTTCTGCTGGCTGCCACGCACCACGGCGGACACGCCGCGGGGCAGCTTGATGTCCTTCAGGTGCAGCGAGCGGCCCTTTTCCAGCTTGCTCAGGTCCACGTTGATGAACTCGGGCAGGTCGGAGGGCATGCAAGACACGTCCAGTTCGGTCGCCACGGGGTTGACCATGCACTTGTCGATCTTCACGGCCGGGGATTCTTCGGCGCCGGAGAAGTGCAGCGGCACCTTCATGTGCAGCTTGGTCTTCTCGTCCACGCGCTGGAAGTCGATGTGCAGGACGAGTTGCTTGTAGGGGTGGTATTGCACGTCGCGCAGCAGGACCTTGCTGGTCTTGCCGGCCAGTTCCATGTCCAGCACGCTGGAGTGGAAGGCTTCCTTCTTCAGGGCGTGCCACAGGGCGTTGTGGTCCACCTCGATGAGTTGGGGTTCGGCGGAACCGCCATAGACGATGCCGGGCGTCTTGCCCGAATTGCGCAGACGGCGGCTCGCACCCGTACCTTGCTTTGCGCGCTCAAAAGCGACGAAGTTCATGTTTCACTCCTGTGGGGGCCTGCCGCGACCAGCGGGCCCTGCGTTGACAAAGACCCGCGCCGTCAAGGCCGCGGGCCGTAAAGGTTCCCGAACGCGCAAGCCTCCCGAAGGAGGCTTGGCATCAACTGCCCGAGCGGAAGGCCGGGGCAGGGGAGGATGGAATCCTCAGTCCGAGAACAGGCTCATCACCGACTCTCCCTTGGCAATGCGCTGGATCGTCTCGGCGATCAGCGGTGCCACGGAGAGCTGGCGAATCTTGGCGCATCCCTTGCCGGCTTCGCTCAGGGGGATGGTGTTGGTGACGACCACCTCGTCGAGCGCGTCGCCCTGGGAGATGCGGTCGATGGCGGGGCCCGAGAAGATCGGGTGCGTGCAATAGGCGTATACCTTCTTGGCCCCGCGCTCCTTGAGGACCTCTGCGGCCTTCACGAGGGTGCCGGCCGTGTCGATCATGTCATCCATGATCACGCAGTTGCGGCCTTCGATCTCGCCGATCACGTGCATCACTTCCGAGACGTTGGCCTTCGGGCGGCGCTTGTCGATGATGGCCAGATCGCAGCCGAGCTGCTTGGCGAGGGCTCGTGCACGCACCACGCCGCCCACGTCGGGCGACACGACGATGAGGTCTTCGTAGTTCTTCTGGCGCAGGTCGCCGAGCAGCACGGGGGACGCATAGATGTTGTCCACCGGGATGTCGAAGAAGCCCTGGATCTGGTCGGCGTGCAGGTCCATGGTCAGTACGCGGGCGACGCCGACGGCCTGCAGCATGTTGGCCACGACCTTGGCCGAGATCGGCACGCGCGTGGAGCGCGGGCGGCGGTCCTGGCGGGCATAGCCGAAGTAGGGGATCACGGCACTGATGCGCTCGGCGGATGCGCGCTTGAGCGCATCGACCATGATCAGCAGTTCCATGAGGTTCTCGTTCGTGGGAGCGCAGGTGGACTGCACCACGAACACGTCGCGTGCGCGGACGTTCTGCTTGATTTCCACGGTGACTTCTCCGTCGGAGAAGCGTGCCACATCGATGGCGCCCAGGCTCGTGCCGAGATGCCGGGCGATATCAGCGGCCATGCCTGGATTGGCATTGCCGGTGAAAACCATGAAGTCGGGGTGGTTGGCTTGCATGCGAGACCCAGCAGTCTGAAGTAAATGCCCGAAGCGAAAAGCTTTGGCAGGGGAAGAAGGATTCGAACCTTCGCATGCCGGAATCAAAATCCGGTGCCTTAACCAGCTTGGCGACTCCCCTACACAGGTTGACTGCCTGATGGCAATCCACCTCAATCTTCATCTGCTGCCCACCCTGCGAGTGGGTGGAGCCTCAGATTATCACATACTTTTGCCCTCCATTCGGTGGGCAGATCGAATAAATCGATCGCATGTGTCATTTGCGCAAACACCGCACTTCCCGAGCCGGTCATTCGTGCCTGCAATCCCTTGTGCTCCAGCCAGCGGATGGCTTCGGAGACCTCGGGGCAGAGCAGTTCTGCGACCGGCTGCAGAACGTTTTTACCAAATTGGTAGTGTGCTGCAGCAAAGCCTGAGATTGTAGCACGCTCTGAATTGCGTTCCAGCGAAGGAGACGAAAAAATCGATTTCGTATCCAGTCCGGCTTCGGGCTTGACCACCACGAACCGGCTCTCCGGCAGCGCGTGCACGTTCTCGAGCGGCGTGATTGTCTCACCGATTCCCTCGACCCAGGCGTTCCTGCCGCGCAAAAAGAAGGGAATGTCGGCGCCGAGCGACAGGCCGATGCGCTCGAGCGACACGCGGCCCAGGCCCAGGCCCCAGAGCCGGTTGAGGGCGAGCAGCGTGGTCGCCGCGTCGGAGGAGCCGCCGCCCATGCCGGCCTGCGCGGGGATGGACTTCTCCAGGATGATGTGCGCGCCCTGCCGCGTGCCCGTAGCCTCCTGCAGCGCCCGGGCTGCGCGGGTGCAGAGGTCGTCGGCAGGCAGTTCGGCGCCCATGTCTTCCCGGCTGATCCCGCCGTCCGCGCGCGACTCGAAATGCAGCGTGTCGCACCAGTCGATCAGCATGAAGGCCGACTGCAGCAGGTGGTAGCCGTCGGGCCTGCGCCCGGTGATGTGCAGGAACAGGTTGAGCTTTGCCGGGGCAGGCAGGTCGTGGAGCGCGCGCATGGATCGGCTCAGCGGTCCAGCACGATGCGCAGCGTGGCCTCCGGCAGCGGGCTCTGGCGCCGGGCGGTCAGCCGGCCGTCTTCCAGCCTGCTGGTATCGACCGTCCAGCCGGGCACTGCCACGGCGTCGCCATCGAGCCAGGCGAAGAGCGCGGCGACGGGCAGGGCGCTGCCCGTCAGTTCAAGCACCAGCGCGTCGAGCGATGCGGACGTGCGGCGCTCGACGCCCTTTTGCAGCACGGCGCCGGCAGGCGACCATTGCAGGGTGGCGAGCACGTTGCCCAGGGGATTCAGGAGCACGAGTTCTCCCTGCTGCGGTCCGCCGCTCAGTTCGAACCCGGCGCTGACAGGGTTCACTGCGGGATCATCCACCTGCAGCGCCATGCGGCCGTTCCATTGCCGGTTACCCGCCTGCTCCGCGGTCCTGGACGGGCGGGGCGGGCTGGCGCATCCCGCCAGCACCAGGGCGCATCCGGCCAGGGCCCCGACCAGGCTGCGGCGCAACGGCATCGCCGGCAAGGGCGCCGCCCTCACGGCGTGGCCTTCAGCCGCTTGATGGTTTCCTGCAGCGTTTCGTTGTCCTTGTTCAGCTGGAGCCCGGTGCGCCAGACCTCCAGGGCCCTGGAGCGCTCGCCCATGGTCCACAGCACCTCGCCCAGGTGGGCCGCGATCTCGGGATCGGGCTGGCGCTGGAAGGCATCGCCCAGCACGCGCGCCGCCTCGGCATGGTTGCCCAGGCGGAACTCCACCCAGCCCAGGCTGTCGGTGATGAACGGGTCCTTGGGCGCGTAGGTCAGGGCCTTCTGGATCAACTGCCGGGCCTCCTGGAGGCGGATGCCGCGCTCGGCCAGCGAATAGCCGAGCGCGTTGTAGGCGTGGTGGTAGTCGGGACGCTTTTCGATGATCTGGCGCAGCAGCCGCTCCATGCCGGCCAGGTCGCCGGCCTTCTCGGCCAGCATGGCCTGGTCATACGCCAGGTCGTAGTCTTCCGGCGCCATGGCGACGGCCTTGCCCTGCACCTCGAAAGCCTTCTGGTATTGCTTGGCATCGCGCAACAGTTGCGCCTCGGCCACGAGCTTCTGGCGCTCTTCCAGCGGATTGCGCGCCGGCAGGCGGCGGATCAGTGCGATGCCTTGGTCCAGCTTGCCCTGCCGTGCCAGCAGCGAAGCGCGCCGCGTCTGGGCGGCCAGGAGTTCGGCCGAGTTCTCGATCTTGCCCAGCCAGGCTTCCGCCTGGGCGAGGTCGCCGCGCTTCTCGGCGATCTGCGAGCGCAGCAGGTAGGCCTGGCCGATGGCGGCCTTGCGCGGGTCCGTGGGCGGATAGGACTGCAGCAGGCGTTCGAACTGCTCCAGCGCCGCTTCGGATTCCTGCAGCCGGTCGGATTGCAGGGCCAGGGTTGCCTTCAGCAGCCAGGCCTCCGCCATGTCCGGGGCTTCCCGCGTGAGCAGGTCCACTTGCATCCCGGCCTCGGAATAGCGCTGCAGGTTGAGCAGGATCCCCGCATAGGCCATGCGGATCTCCGGCTGGGGCTTGCCGCCCATGTAGCGGGCCACCAGCGGCTCGGCGTCGGCTTCTCCCGCTTCCATGAGCTGCAGCGAGAGCAGCGCCGCGGCGTCCAGCGTGGGCTCCTGCGCCAGGGCGTTGCGGGCGGCCTCCAGCGCGCCCTTGCGGTCGCCGGCAGCGAGCCGCATCCGTCCCAGCGCCGTCCAGGCGAGCGGGCCGGCCGCCGGGTTCTGCAATTGCTCCGCCAGGGCCTTCTCGACGATGGCGGCCGCGGCTGCCTTGTCCGACGCGCGTCCGTACAGTTGCGGAATGGCCTGGAGGGTCAGCAGCCGGTCCTTCGCCGGAGACTGCGCCAGTTCCTGCCGCAGCAGGTCGCCCGTCTCGGGAATGCGGTTGAGCGCGATGAGGATCTGCAGCACGTAGCGATTGGCCTCGCGCGACTGGGGCTGGGCTTCCTTCCAGGCGCGCGCGGCCGCCAGGGCGTATTCGCCGGAACGCGACTGCAGCGCGATGTCCGTCGCGCGCCGGTAGAGCTGGGCGTCGCCACTGCGCCGTGCGGCCTCGAGCATGAGGGCATAGCCCGTGCCGGGGTCTCCCTGGCTGGTGCTCAGTTCGCCGACGAGGATGTCGTAGAACAGCTCGGCGTCCAGGGCCGCACGGGCCTCGCTGTTGGGGATGTTCTCCACCTGCAGTTCCGCCTGCGGTGCCCGCGCGGATGGAGGTGGGGGAGCAGCCGGTGCCGCGAAAGAGGGCGCCGCGACGGCACACAGTGCGCACAGGAATGCGGCACTCCGAAGTCGATGTGATTGCTCCATCGACTCATAATAATCCATGCCAGATACAGTTTCCGGAGCCCGACCATATGCCTGAGTTGCCAGAGGTGGAAGTCACGCGCCGCGGCATCGCGGACGTCATGGCGGGCGCGGTGATCGAGTCCGTGGTCCTGGGGAAGTCGCTGCGCTGGCCCCTGGGCTGCGCTCCCGAAGACCTGCACGGCCTGCGCGTGGTGGCCGTGCGGCGCCGCGGCAAATACCTGCTGGTGGACCTGGACCGCGGCATGCTGCTGATCCATCTGGGCATGTCCGGGAGCCTGCGCTTCGACCGGAGTGCCGAGTCGCCCGGCGCGCACGACCATTTCCTCATGGCCACCAGCCGGGGCACCCTCCGCCTGAAGGACCCGCGCCGCTTCGGGGCCGTCGTCTGGGCGGATTCCGAAACGAGCCCGCAGGCGGTGAAGCTGCTGGGCCGGCTCGGGGTGGAACCGCTCGGCGATACCTTCACGCTGGAGGGCTTCGTAGCGGCGCTGCGTGCCAGCCGGCTGCCCGTCAAGCAGTTCCTGCTGGGGGGCAGCGCGGTGGTCGGTGTCGGAAATATCTATGCGTCCGAGGCGCTGTTCCTGGCCGGCATCCGGCCGACGGCGCGTGCTTCGTCGATCGGGCCGCTGCGCGCCCGGCGCCTGCACGAGGCGATCCGCACGGTGCTGGCCCGGGCGGTGGAGCGCGGCGGCAGCACACTGCGGGACTTCGCCGGCGTGGATGGCAATGCCGGGCATTTCCAGCTCGAAGCCCACGTCTATGGGCGCGAGGGCCTGCCGTGCCGTACCTGCGGAACGCCGATACGTTCCATGCGGCAGGGGCAGCGCAGCACGTACTATTGCATCCGCTGCCAGCGGCCGTGATTTGGGCGGGCAATCTGGCCCGGGGTGCTGATATATTTTGCACGTGCCTGCAGGGCCGCAGCGCAGCATCCACCTCCAGGAGCACCGTGGGACCTTCTTTCAACGAGCAATTCGACCAGCATGGCGCCTGGCGGCGCGCTTTCGCGCTGCAGCTGAAGCACCTGGGGGAATGGATGTCGTCGCATGCCCTCATGGATGCGGCCATCGAGGAAAAGCTGCGCCGCCTGGAAGACCAGGTGCGCAGCGACAAGGTCATGGTCGCATTCGTCGCGGAGTTCTCCCGTGGCAAGTCCGAGCTCATCAACGCGATCTTCTTTGCCGACTATGGCCGCCGCATCATGCCGGCCAGCGCGGGGCGCACCACGATGTGCCCGACCGAGCTCGGGTATGACCCGGCGCTGCCCAACAGCCTGCGGCTGCTGCCCATCGAGACGCGCACGCAGCCCCAGGGGCTGGCCGAATGGCGGCTGCGGCCGGACCAGTGGAGCGAAGTCCCGCTGAATGTCGGCGACGCCGAGCAGCTGGCCCAGGCCATCGAGAAGGTTTCGGAGGTGCGCCGGGTCACGCAGGACGAGGCACGGGCCCTCGGCTTCTGGCACGACGACCAGCCGCAGGAAAACCCCGTGCCCGACGCGAAAGGACTGGTGGAGGTGCCGGCGTGGCGCCACGCGCTGATCAACATCCCCCATCCCCTGTTGCGGCAGGGCCTGGTCATCCTGGACACCCCCGGCCTCAACGCCGTGGGTGCGGAGCCCGAGCTCACCATCAATCTCATCCCGCAGGCCCATGCCGTGGTGTTCATCCTGGGTGCGGATACCGGCGTCACGCGGTCGGACCTGGAGATCTGGCGCCAGCACGTGGCGCCGTCCGTGGGCCATGCGGACGCACAGCTGGTGGTGCTCAACAAGATCGATACCTTGTGGGACACGCTGAACTCCCCGACCCAGGTGCAGGAGCAGCTGGACCGCCAGCGCCTGGCCTCCGCCGACATGCTGGGCGTGGCGCCTGGCCAGGTGCTTCTGGTGTCCGCCCAGAAGGGCCTGGTGTCCAAGATCCATTGCGATGACGTGCTGCTGGAATCGAGCGGACTGCCGGCGCTGGAGGATGCGCTGGGGCAGGGCGTGATGGGCAAGCGCCAGGCCATCCTGCGTTCGGCCGTGACGGCCGGCGTGGCCTCCCTGCGCTCGGAGGCGGGCCGGACGATCAATATCCGCCGCCGCGACCTGGACGACCAGATGCTGGAGCTGCGCAGCCTGCGCGGCAAGAATGCATCGGTGATCGAGTCCATGCGCGTGCGCATCGAGCAGGAGCAGCGCGAATTCGACGCCAGCGCCGCCAAGATCCAGGCGGTGCGTGCCGTGCACCTGAAGCTGCTGCGCGACATCTTCCATGACCTGGGCGCGCGCTCGCTGAAGGCGGAGATGACGTCGCTGATCGAAACCCTCCAGCAAAAGGGTCTGAAGCTCGGGGTCCGCAAGGTGTACGCGGAAACGTTCGAGCGCCTGCGTGCCATCATGGACAAGGCCCAGGCGTCGGCCACCGAGATCCACGCCATGCTGGGGGGAACGTTCCGCCAGCTCAATGCGGATTTCGGCTTCTCCCTGCAGGTGCCCGCCACGCCCCGGCTCGATGGCTTCCTGACGGAGATCCAGCAGATCGAGGCCCGCCACCTGCAATACATCGGCGTTGGCAACACCCTGCGGCTGGCGCAGCCCGATTTCACCCACCGCCTCGTGCGGGCGCTGGGAATGCGGCTGCGTACCGTGTTCGAATCGGCCGCGAACGACCTGGAGCTGTGGAGCAAGTCCGCCACGGCCCAACTCGACGCGCAGTTGCGCGAGCGCAAGCGCAGCTTCGCCCGGCGCATCGAGGCCGTGGACCGCATCCAGCATGCCGCCAGCGGACTCGTGGAGCGCATCTCGGAGATCGAGCAGGCCGAGCAGGAACTCGCGCAACTGGAGGCGCGCCTGCACGAGCTGACGGAGCGGCTGGCTTCCCTGCCGGCGGAAAACGGCAAGCCGCAGCCCCGGACGCCGCTGTCCGCATGAAGCGCGCGGCCCCCGACATCGCCACCGAAGTGGTGCGCTGGCAGGCCGTGCATGGCCGCAACCACCTGCCCTGGCAGCAGACGCGCGACCCCTACCGGGTCTGGCTGTCCGAAATCATGCTGCAGCAGACGCAGGTCAGCACCGTACTGGATTACTACGCCCGGTTCCTGGAGCGGTTTCCCGATGTGCGGGCCCTGGCCGCGGCGCCGGAGGACGACGTCATGGCCCTCTGGAGCGGGCTTGGCTACTACAGCCGCGCCCGCAACCTGCACCGGTGCGCCAAGGAGATCGTGGACCGGTACGGCGGAGAGTTTCCGCGCTCCGCCGAGGCGCTGGCCGGCCTGCCCGGCATCGGCCGTTCCACGGCCGGCGCCATCGCCTCGTTCTGCTTCGCGGAGCGCGTGCCGATCCTGGACGCCAACGTCCGGCGGGTGCTCACGCGGGTGCTCGGCTTCGATGCCGACCTGGCCGTTGCCCGCAACGAGCGTGACCTGTGGGATCGCGCCAGCGAGTTGCTGCCGCGCGGCGACCTGCAGGAATCCATGCCCCGCTACACGCAGGGCCTGATGGACCTGGGTGCGAGCCTCTGCACGCCGCGCAAGCCCGCCTGCATTCTCTGTCCCCTGCAGCCGCAGTGCGCTGCGGCCCAGGCCGGCAACCCCGAGGATTACCCCGTGCGCACGCGCAAGCTGCTGCGGCGGGCGCAGGCATGGTGGTTTCCGCTGCTGCACGATGGCGAGGGGCGCCTCTGGCTGCAGCGCAGGCCGTCCGAGGGCATCTGGGCCGGCCTGCATTGCCCGCCCATGTTCGACAGCCGGGAGGAGGTCCGGGACTGGCTGGCACAGCGGGGCGTGGTCCGCCCGCCGCGGGAACTGGATGCCGTGTTCCATGTCCTCACGCACCGGGACCTGCACCTGCATCCCCTGCTGGTGCCAGGGCCGGCGCATGCCGCGGCCGGCCAGGCCGGAGCCGGGCAGGAGGGGGGCTGGTACACGGCCGCGCAATGGAAGGCGCTGGGATTGCCGGCCCCCGTGCGCAAGCTCCTGGACCAATTGCGGCTGCCCGCCGCCTAGCGTCCGTCGAGTTCCCGGTGGCGCCGCAACGTCGTCCAGCGGTCTGAAAATTCGGCTGCGAGTTGCTCGACGAGATAGACGGACCGGTGCTGCCCGCCCGTGCAGCCGATCGCCACCGTGACATAGCTGCGGTGGTTCTGTGCCAGCGGCTCGAGCCAGTGTCCCAGGAAGCCGGAGATGTGCTCGCGCATCTGCAGCACCTCCGGGGCCTGTTCCAGGTAATGCACCACCGGCTGGTCCTTGCCCGTGAGGTGGCGCAGGCCCGGCTCGTAGTGCGGGTTCGGCAGCATGCGCACGTCGAAGACATAGTCCGCGTCCACCGGCACGCCCCGCTTGAACGCGAACGACTGGAACACCAGTGTCAGTTGCCCGGGCAGCGCGGGCATCAGGCTCTTCACGTAGCCCTGCAGCTGCGCGGCGCGGATGGCGCTGGTGTCGATCACGTGCGATTGCTCGCGCAGGTCGGCAAGCAGTTCGCGCTCGAGTTCGATGGTTTCCAGGAGCGCATGCGGCTCGCCATACCATTCATCGCGGGACAGCGGATGGCGGCGGCGCGTTTCCGAAAAGCGGCGCACCAGCGTGTCCGTGGTGGCATCCAGGAACAGCGAATGCACGGTCACGCCTTCCGCGCGCAGGCGGCGCAGCTGCTGCGGCACCAGGGGCAGCGCCGTGGCGCTGCGCACGTCCATGGCGATGGCCACCCGGTTGCCGTGGTGCTGGTGCTCCAGCGCCACGAAGGCCGCGAGCAGCTCCGGGGGCAGGTTGTCCACGCAGTAGTAGCCCGCGTCTTCCAGCGCATGCAGCGCCACGGACTTGCCGGAGCCCGACATGCCCGTGATCAGCACGATCTCCAGGGTGCTGGCCGTCATGCTCTGGCTCCCTTGGCTGCCGCGCGGCTGTTGTCCAGCATCTCGCGGGCGTGCGCCAGGGTGGCGGCCGAAGCGCGCTCGCCGCCGAGCATGCGTGCCATTTCCTGGATGCGGCGGTCGCCTTCCGCAGCGGCCACCGTGCTGACCGTTCCCTGCTGGCGGGAGCGCTTGGACACGACCAGGTGGTGGTCCGCGCACGCGGCCACCTGCGGCAGGTGGGTCACCGCCAGTACCTGCCGGTCGCGGCCGAGACGCTGCATCAGCTGCCCCACGGTTTCCGCAACGGAGCCGCCGACACCGGAATCGACCTCGTCGAAGATCAGCGTCGGCGCTTCGCCCAGGCGGCTGGTGGTCACCGAGATCGCCAGCGAGATGCGCGACAGCTCGCCGCCCGAGGCCACCTTGCCGATCGGGCGAGGCGTCACCCCCTGGTGGCCCGCTACCAGGAACGCCACGCTGTCCAGCCCGTGCGGGCCCGGCTCGGCCTGCGTGTCGAGCGCCACGTCGAAGCGGCCGCCCTTCATGCCCAGGCCCTGCATGGCCTGGGTGATGGCGCGAGCGAGCTGTGGAGCGGCCTTGGCGCGCTTCTGCGAAATCTCCCGGGCGGCCTGCATGTAGGCGGCTTCGCTTTTGCGGGCCTGCTCCGCGAGGGCTTCCACGTCCGAGGCCCCGTCCAGGCGTGCGAGCTCTTCCTCCCAGCCGGCGAGCAGTGCGGGCAGGTCCTGCGGCTGGCGCTTGAAGCGCCGTGCCAGCGACATCCAGAGACCCATGCGCGCATCCAGCGTTTCGAGCCGGTCCGGGTCCACGTCGGTGTGGCGCAGGTAGGACTGGAGCGAATGCGCCACGTCCGATGCCTGGGCCAGGCAGGACGCCAGCACGTCCAGCATGGACTGGAACTGCGGGTCGAGCGATGCCTTGGCTTCCAGCAGGCCGCGGGCGCGTACCAGCGGGCCGTGCGCACCCGATTCATCATCTTCCAGCGCCGACAGCGCGTCCTGTGCCGTGTCGATCAGCGCCTGCGCATGCGACAGGCGCGTGTGCTGCGCGTTCAGTTCTTCCCATTCGCCATCGGCGGGGGCGAGCTTCTGCATCTCCGCGATCTGCCACTGGAGCCGGTCACGCTCCTGCTGGATGTCGTTCTGGCCCGCGACGGCGGCATCCAGTGCCTTGCGGTCGTCGCGCCAGCGCGTCCAGAGGGGCTGCAGGCCTTCCGGGCGGATGCCGCCGTATGCATCCAGCAGGCCGCGCACCGCGTCCGCGCGCGTGAGGCTCTGCCAGGCATGCTGTCCGTGGATGTCGAGCAGGTGGGAGCCCAGGGTGCGCATCTGCGTCGCGGTCACCGGCACCCCGTTGATCCACGCGCGGCTCTTGCCCTGGGTGTCGATGGTGCGGCGCAGCAGCAGGCCGTCTTCCGGAGGGATGCCTGCATCGTCCAGCCAGGCCGCGATGGCGGGGGTGCCATCGAACTCGGCGCACAGGTCCGTGGACGCCGCACCTTCCCGGACCACGCCCGGGTCGGCGCGCGCGCCCAGCAACAGCTGCAGCGCGTCGATGAGGATGGACTTGCCGGCGCCGGTCTCGCCGGTCAGGACGGTGAATCCGGTATGGAGGTCGAGCTCGAGGGACTCGACGATCACGAAATCACGCAGTGCGATCCGCTTCAACGCCATGCTCAGTAGCCTCCTTCGTTCCAGCGGAGCTTCTTGCGCAGCGTGGCGAAATAGTTCCAGCCGCGCGGATGGAGAAAGCGCGCCCGGTAGTCCGAGCGCTGTACCAATATGCGGTCGCCGTGCTGCAGGGATGCGAGCGACTGCATGTCGAAATTCGCGCTGACGTCGCGGCCGCTGACGACCTCCACGGCCACCTCCATGCTGTCCGACAGCACGATGGGCCGGTTCGACAGCGTATGCGGCGCGATCGGCGCCAGCACCCAGCCGGGAATCGTCGGGTGCAGCATCGGGCCGCCTGCGGACAGGGCATAGGCGGTGGAGCCCGTGGGCGAAGCGATGATGAGGCCGTCTGCGCGCTGGTTGGACACGAAATGGCCACCCACTTCCACGCGCAGTTCCACCATCCCGGACGTGGAACCGCGGTTGACCACCACGTCGTTCATCGCCAGAGCCTCGAACACACACTGGCCCTGGCGCATCACCCGGGCCCGCATGAGGGGACGCAGGTCTTCCTCGTACTCTCCGCGCAGCATGGGCTTGAGGACCGTCGGGTACTCGCCCAGGGGGATATCGGTGATGAAGCCGAGCCGGCCCTGGTTGATGCCGATCAGCGGCGTTCGGTACTGCGCGAGCTGCCGGCCGACGCCCAGCATCGTGCCGTCGCCGCCCACCACGAGGCAGAGATCGCAGTCCAGCCCGATGCGCTCCACGGAGAGCGCAGGGTAGTCGGTGAACCCCGTGTTCGCAGCGGTATCCGCCTCGAGGGCGACCTCGCACCCTTCGTTGGCCAGGAATCTGGCGATGCCGTCCAGCGCGTCGCGCGAACTGTCGGACATGCCTGCAGAAGTGGGCGCCTGGTACTTGCCGACGAGCGCCACGCGTTGGAACCTGAGCTTCATCACGGAAATTAGATCATTAAAATGATTCAATGCTCGACGACCGTGCCAAGTTGTTGCTCAAAGCGCTGATCGAGCGCTACATCGCCGACGGCCAGCCGGTGGGTTCGCGCACGTTGTCGAAAGCGTCGGGCCTGGACCTCTCTCCGGCCACCATACGCAATGTCATGGCGGACCTGGAGGACATCGGGCTGATCGCCAGCCCCCATACCTCCGCGGGCCGCATCCCCACGGCCAAAGGGTACCGGCTGTTCGTTGACACCATGTTGACGGTGCAGCGCGGCGAGCTGTGCTCCCCCGAACTCGCGGCCGACCAGCCGCAGAAGGTCATCGCGAACGCCGCGCAGCTGCTGTCGAGCCTCTCGCAGTTCGTGGGCGTGGTCATGGCTCCGCGCCGGCCGTCGGTCTTCCGCCACATCGAGTTCCTGCGCCTCTCGGAACGGCGCCTGCTCGTCATCATCGTCTCGCCGGACGGCGATGTGCAGAACCGCGTGATCTTCACCGAAGTGGACCATTCCCAGTCGCAACTGGCCGAGGCCGCCAACTTCCTCAACAGCCACTATTCCGGCCTGGGGATGGACGAGGTGCGCGAGCGGCTCAAGACCGAGGTGGACCAGTTGCGCGGAGAGATCGCTTCCCTCATGCAGGCCGCGGTGAACGTCGGCTCCGAGGCCATGGCCGCCTCGCAGGAGGAGGTGGTCATCTCCGGCGAGCGCAACCTGCTGGCCCTGAGCGATTTCTCCAACGACATGGGCAACCTGCGCAAGGCCTTCGACCTCTTCGAGCAGAAGACCCAGATACTGCGCCTGCTGGACGTTTCCAACCGGGCCGAAGGCGTGCGCATCTTTATTGGAGGCGAAAGCCAGGTCGTGCCTTTCGAGGAGCTGTCGGTGGTCAGCGCCCCGTATGAGGTGGACGGGCAGGTCGTGGGCACGCTGGGCGTCATCGGCCCCACGCGCATGCCCTACGATCGCATGATCCAGATCGTGGACATCACCTCCAAGCTGGTGACCAATGCGCTGAGCCATCGTCGCTAGGGTTGCCCGGCCCGGATGGCGCGGCACGCGGCCATGGCGGACCGGAAGGCCGGGAGGGCAGGCGGTTTACCGGCCGTCGCTCCACGTACCGCCCTTGATCACCGCGGTCGAGGTTTCGCAGGCTTGCCGCTTCTGCTGGATCGCATCGGCCGACAGCCCGTAATAGTAGGCATCGAGCGGCCGGCCCATCAGTCCCTTGCACGCACCGCTGGCAGGCCGCGGACACTGGCGCATGAGTGTCACCTTGCCCGGCTTGCCACCCAGTCCGGCCGATGCCTGTGCGACCGCGTCGCAGCTGCTCTTGAGTTGCTCCGCCGTGACGTCGGACGAGAACTCCATGCAGTCTTTCACCGCCGTCCCGGAACCCGCGACGGAGACGGTGCCCTCGATCACGCAGGCGCGGTTGGCGGACCAGGCCGCAGGGGCAACGAGCAGGCCGATGACAAGCAATGGGGTGGCGATCCTCATGTTTTCTCCAATCCGGGCCGGCCGTGTGCGGACCCGCCATACGTTTTTCAGTTTCCAGGTCGATGGGATCCCCGCACCCGAACCGGCTGGTTCTTCGAGGGGAACGCGGATTTATACGTGGCCGCCCCTTCGGCCGGCCCCCCGCCGGGGCAGGAATTGCGTAACCCCTTGTGTCGGCCGGACCGGGCCAGGCTTGGCGCGGCTGCGCCGGGCGGATCAGGATTCATCCATCCGGACGCCGCGCAGCCTGGAGATCAGTTCCACCCGGTTGCTCGCGCCGAGCTTCTGGAGGATGGCCGTGAGGTGCTCCTTGACCGTGTGCTCCGACAGGTGCAGCGCATTCGCGATGGGTTTGTTGGGCAGTCCCTCCAGGACCAGCGCGAGGATCTGCCCCTGGCGCGGGGTCAGGCCGAGATCGGCAGGTGAGAGATGGATCTCGCGGGGTGTCGTGGCGCCGATGGCTGTGGTGGTGGCCGTGCTGGAAAGGCATGCCGTCGCCCCGGCGTCGAACCAGGGGGTGCCGTCGAGCACGGCGTTGATGGCCGCGTGGAAGGCCTCGGGCGGTTCCCGCTTGTGGATGAATCCGTGGGCGCCGCTGGCCCGGGCCTTGAGCACGATGGCCGGATGGTGGTCCGCGCTCACGATCAGCACGCGTGTTCCAGGGGACATCGCGAAAAGATTGTCGATGAAAGACGTTGCGGCACCCTCCGCGAGCCAGAAATCCACCAGCGCCAGGATGGGCGAGCCATTCGAGGCAATGATGCGCAGGGCCTCGGATGTTTCGTGGGCATGGCGGGCCTCCTCCAACCGGGGGTGGAGGCGCAGGAACTCGGCCATGCCACGTGCAACGAGTGGATGGTCATCGACGACAAGCGCGTAGTGCGACAGAGGAAGGCGGGAAAAGGCGGACAGGGGCATGCGACGTTCGGGCTATCAGGCCGGATCATCAAAAGCAACTCGACCGTAACTTTCGAGAGTAACCGACGCGCGGTCGCCGGCCGGTTACAAAACCTATGTCCAGGCGTCCGAGTGAAACGGGGCCGTGCGGGGGCTCGTTGATGTTCCATATGCTGGGTTCCAGGAGCCGATCGGCGACCGAAGGGGTTGCGCGTTCCGCAAAAACGTATGCATTGGTTTTTTTCGTGGCCCAGCTGCGTATGCGACAATCGCAGGCTGTGGGCCGTTAGCTCAGTTGGTTAGAGCAGAGGACTTGACGGGGAGGTTCCTGTCCCCAGGCGACGGCCTGGGAATGGAGCGGCACCCAATGGGTTGCTCAAGGTAAGTTCGCTCTGCCTTGAAGTAGAACTTCTCAAATTCGGTGAACGCTACTGCGCGCCCTGCGCGCTATGCCAACGCCGAGCGAAGCCCTCCGCAAGGAGGGAACGTGTAGAGACTCGACGGGAAGGCCGAAAGGCAAGACAGAGTCCAGGCCACGAACCGGAAACGGGCGGCGAAAGCCGAAGTGGCACGCATAATCCTTTGGTCGCTGGTTCGAGCCCAGCACGGCCTACCACATACACAAAATCGTGGCGACCCGCGTCGCCCGACGCCGGCTACAGCCGCATGCCCCCTTGGGTGCCCCGCCACCGAGAAGCGGAGTGCTTTCGCGCGGGCTGATGGGGGCTGATGGGGGCTGCTGGTGGATGTCGATGCCGCCAGTGCGGCCAGCATCCGCGTTTCGCTCGCTGCATCACGGGTTCGCTCCGAAGACGACACGTGCGTCTCCGCTTCGATATGGTGCCGTTGATCTCCCAGCCATCGAGATCGAAGTCCCACTATCGGAAGGTGCCCATGAAAAAACTGACATCGTTTTTGTTCGCGCTGTCGCTCTCCTTCGCCGGCGCGGCCGGTGCCGCGCCCATCGCTGCCGGCAAGCAGCGTTTCCTGGGGTGCGCCTATAGCGCGCCGGAGGCGCAGGATTTCGCCAAGTACTGGAACAAGGTCACGCCCGAAAACGCCGGGAAATGGGGCAGCGTGGAGGCGGTTCGCGGCCGCATGGACTGGAGGGCTCTCGACGAGGCGTACAACTTCGCAAAGAAGAACCGCATGCCTTTCCAGTTCCACCAACTGGTGTGGGGCAGCCAACAACCAACCTGGGTGCGGACGTTGCCGCCGGCAGAGCAACGTGCCGCAATCGAGCATTGGTTCGCCTCGGTAGCGCAGCGCTACCCCGACATCGACTTCGTGGAAGTGGCCAACGAGATACTGCCGGGCCACAACCAGCCCGACGGCAGGTATCCCGACAGCGGCAATTACATGCAGGCGCTGGGTGGCGCAGGCTCTTCCGGCTGGGACTGGGTCCTGCAGGCGTTCCGGCTGGCGCGGCATTACTTTCCCCGTGCCAAACTGATGATCAATGACTTCGGCATCACCGGCAACGCCAATGCCACCCGCCAGTACCTCCGGATCATTCAGCTGTTGCAGCGCGAGCATCTGATCGATGCGATCGGCCTGCAGGAACATGCCTTTGAAACCGCTTACGCGCCCATGTCGCTGCAGCGCTCCAACCTCGACATCCTGGCGTCCACAGGCTTGCCGATCTACGTCACCGAGTTCGATCTGGATGGGCCGACCGATGCCCAACAGTTGGCCAGCTACCAACGCGTGTTCCCGATGTTCTGGGAGCACCCGGGCGTGCGCGGCGTGACTCTGTGGGGCTTCCGGCCTGGCCTGTGGCGCGACGCCGAAGGCGCCTACCTGGTCCGGGAGAACGGCATGGAGCGCCCGGCGCTGACGTGGCTGCGCAACTACGTGGCGAGCAGGCCGTGACGGGCCGGTGAGTGGGGCATGGGCCTGGGAGTGCCGAAGGATTCAACGTGGTGTTTGAATCCGTGCGCAGGGTCAGATCTTCCGTCCGTTCCAGATCCAGATGACTTTGCCCAGGACTTCCACCGCGTGCTTGCCTTCCAGTACATCCACCGTCTTCACGGTGGGGTTGTCGCTGCTGATCTCGTAGGCCCCGTCCAGCCGCTGGCGCACGCGCTTGATGAAGAGGCGGTTCTGGGCTCCCAGGACATACACGCCGTCCACTTCTACCGTGCGTACGCCTGCGTCCACCAGCAGTACGTCACCGTCCAGGAACGTGGGTTCCATGGAATCCCCATAGGCATGGATGAAGCGGAGGTTCTCGGGGGTGCTGAGGCCGCGCAGCGTCCTGCCGATCCATGTGGGGGAGAGCGTGAGACGGCCCACCATCACATCCTCGTGCGCCATTTCGCTGCCTGCACCCATGGATGCTGCATTCGCCAACTGCGGCACGGTCACGCTGCCCGATGTGGACACTGCGGCGGGCTGGCTCGGCTTGCGGTGCGCCGGGGCGGCGTGCCTGTCGCCGGTCAGCAGCCACGCGGCGGAGCAGCCGATGAGTTCTTCCGCCTTCAGGGCGCCGGCCTTGGAAACGCCCCGCATCTCCCAGTTCTTGATGTTCTGGGGGGACTCTCCCAGCAGGCGTGCGACGGCGGACTGGCCGGTCACGTCCTTGATCTCGGAGGCGGCCTGGTAGAGGCGTAAGGCGCTTTCGTGCATGGCGCGATTGTCCATCGATTAAACAAAATGTTGTTAAACAAATTGTTTGACCCCTGTTTAAACATGGTGTTAAATACAGGCATGGATCGAGACACCGGGGCTGAGGCCCTGCACAGGTGCTCCCGGTCCGCCCGACGCCCCCTTACCTCTGAAGGAATACCATGTACCGCAACGATTCCCGCACCGTCCAGGAAGCCTACAGCACCGCCGGCAACTCCTCCAACCTCCGTCTTTGCGTGCGCGAGGGGGCGTCCCGGTCGGATGCGGACCTTCTGGTGGCTGCCGGCTGGAGCCGCTCCCGCGTCGGAGGCGCGCTGCTGCGGCTGCATTCGGAATACGACGGGGCCGACCATTCGGGCATGCCGCGGTCCGACATGCTCCATGCTTCGCCCAAGGACCGGTCGCAAGACGTGGAGCAACGCCTCGCGCTCCGGCATGCCCAGGTGCTCGCCCGGCTGAAGACGCTGCCGCAAGTGCGCGAGCAACTGGCCGCGCAGGCGACTCGCTGGCGCATCGATGCGCCGCATTCCGTGGCTACCGCAGTGCTGTATTGGTGGTTGCAGCCGACGTGTTCGGCGTGCGAAGGCCGCAAGTTCGAGTCCGTGCCGGGTACGGCGCGGCTTTCATCCAGGGCATGCAAGGCGTGCGCAGGCACGGGCCTTTCCCGCGTGCCGCATGGCGAGGCGGGTCGCCGCATGGCCAATTTCATCGACGACTGCGTGCACCGGGCACGCCAATCCATCGGAAATCGCTTGCATTCCATCAGAAGCTGAATTAGAATTGCATCAGTCGATTGCAGGGGGGAATAATCCTCTTGCCCGACGCCTCTTCGTCGAACGCCCGCAGCAACTTTCAGGCCTCTGGTCTGGGTGGTTTGCGGTAGATCCTGAGGAAGGCGCACGTCCTTTTTTTGAAGCCCGCAGTGTTGTTGCCCTGCGGGCTTTTTCGTTCGCCACTAAAAAAGCCCGCGCAGCGTTTGCTGTCGCGGGTTTTTTTCATCGGAAGGTTCGCCATGCGAGGCATGAGATGCGCCCGTTGCAGCCCCGCGTGCTGTGCGTGCTTGCGCGTCCGAGTGTCCAGGTGCCTGTACTGCGGCGCCTCATGACATACGGCTTGCCGGCTCCGGCCCTGGCGTAAGCATCCCCGGTCGTCTCCCCCCGGGCAGCCGCAGAGCCGGCCAGGTTTCTCTTTTCGCGCAGTTCATCCACTTCCGGCCTCACGGCCATCTTCGCCCGACAGGGCATCCACCCGCCCGCGCAAGCGGGCTTTTTTCATTGAAAGGCCCAACATGGCTGTCTCCCTTCCCGACGGTGCAACCGTCGCCATCGCAACCGGCTACGGCACCGCCAAGGCCGTCACCGCCATCTCCAACGCAGCACCCGGCGTGGCCACCAGCACGGCGCACGGGCTGGCCAACGGCGCGTTCTTCGAGCTGAAGTCCGGCTGGCAGAAGATCAGCGAGCGGATCTTCAAGGCCGCCAATGTCGCAGCGAATGCGCTGGAAATCGCTGGCTCCGATACGGCCGACGTGAACCGCTTCCCGGCGGGCTCGTCCGCCGGTTCGCTGCGCGAGATCCTGGCCTGGACCCAGATCCCGCAGATCCTGGAGTTCACCACCAACGGCGGCGACCAGCAGTTCGCGAACTTCTCGTTCCTCGAGGAGGACTACGAACGCCAGCTGCCCACGGTCACCGGTGCGCAGTCCATCCAGATCGGCATCGGCGACGACCCCACGCTGCCTGGCTACCAGGCGCTCAAGGCCGCAGGCGAGTCGCGCGCGATCCGTGCAGTGAAGGTCGCGCTGCCCAACGGCTCGGTGATCCTCTACAACGGCTACGTGTCGTTCAACGAGACCCCCACCCTGACCAAGGGCCAGGTGATGCAGGTGCGCGCCACCATCTCCCTGCAGGGCCGGCCGGTCCGCTATACGGCCTGATCCAGGCCGGTGCCCCAAGGCCCTGCGGGGCCTTTTTTCATGCCCCGCCGAACGTATGCGGCGAGGGCCTTTTTTCCTTCTCCTGAAAGCACAACATCATGGCAAAAATCGTCCTGGGCAAGCGTCCCGAAACGTTCAAGCGCAAGGTTTCCTTCCCGATGCTCGATGGCAGCACGGGAGTGATCCACTGCGAGTTCTTCTACCGCACGAAATCCGAATTCGGCCAACTCGTCGATGAGATCACGGAGGCCGCGGCCATGCCCGTGTCAGGCAGCCCCGGCACGATCAGCGACATCCTCGGCAACGCCGTGCGCAAGAACGGCGACTACCTCCTGAAGATCGTGAAGGCCTGGGATCTGGAAGACGTGGAGGTCAACGCGGAAAACGCCACGCGGCTTGCCGACGAGATTCCCGGCGGTGCCACTGCGATCTTCGATGCATATCGCGAAGGCTGCGTCGAGGGCAAGCTGGGAAACTGACCCGCGTCGCGCGCGCCATGTACGAGCCCCCGGCCAGCGACGCCGAACTGGCCGCATGGGGGCTGGAGCGCAGCGATTACGCGGAGACAGCCACTGAAGTGTGGCCGGAGAACTGGCCTGTCTATGTGCTGTGGTCGCGCATCTGCAACCAGTGGCGCGTGGGCATGGCCGGGGCCGTCGCGCTGGACTACGGCGTGCTGTTCCATGAGCTGGACCGCGCCGGCCTGGATCCCGACACATACGACGAGCGCTTCCGCGACATCCAGGTGATCGAGTCCGAAGCGCTCACGGTCTTTGCCGAGAGGGCGGAGAAGGAGCGGGCGCGCTTTGGCGGGGCGGCATGAATTGCTGCGCCCGCATGCGTGGCTTGCCTCCGCCACCCGTTCCCGCACAGGTCCCGCCCTTTGGCGGGCTTTCATTTCCCAGGCCGCCCGGCTGCATGCCGCGCGGCCTTTTTTTACATGGGCAGGAGCTATGTCCGACAACACAGTGCAGGGCACACTTCAACAGGATGCAGCGCAGGCACTGCAGGCCCTCGCCAGCATGGAGGCCGGAGTCCGCGGCATGATCGAACGCCTGCTTCAATCGGAGCAGGCACTGCGTGGCGGCGGCGCGGCGATGGAGACCTACGGGTCATCGGTGGCTCAGGCATCGGCGGCCATGCAGGTGCTGCCCGTGCAACTGGCAGCCATGGCCGCCGGCCTGATCGCGGGACAGGAGCCGATCGCGCTCCTGTCGGAGCAGGCGGTGAAGCTGGCGGAGGCCTTTGGCGGCATCGCTCCGGCAGCTGCGGCCGTAGGGGAAGCCGTCGCGACGATGGTGAATCCGTTCACTGCGGCCGCCGCCACGGCAGTCGTTCTGACGGTGGCCTACCAGCAAGGGAAACAGGAAGCGGACGCTTATGCGCGCGCGATCGCCTTGTCGGGCAATGCAGCAGGCCTGACCGTTTCGCAAATGCAGGATGCCGCCAGTGCCGTCTCGCAGACCGTGGGCACGCAGCACGAGGCTGCGCGGGTGATCGCGCTGCTCGGCGAGTCGGGCCAGGTGGCGGCAGAGGACCTGCAGCGCTTCACCGAAACGGCGCTGCGCATGGAGCGTGATGTCGGCGTGGCGGTGGCGGATACCGTGAAGGCCTACGTCGAACTGGGCGAAAAGCCGGTGGAGGCTTCGCGCAGGCTCAATGAGCGCCACAACTACCTCACTGCCGCGGTGTACGACCAGATCAAGGCGCTGCAGGAGCAGGGCCGGGCTTCGGAGGCTGCCGCCCTGGCGCAAGGTGCATACGAGCGGGCCATGGCCGGTGTGGCCGACACGATGCGCGACCGCCTGGGCTACCTGGAGCGCGCATGGCTCGGCCTTGGTTCGACCGCCAAGGGTGTCTGGGACCAGATATTGGGTATCGGCCGGCCCGCTTCGATTTCCGAGCAGATCGCCGGGGTGCAGGCGCAGATCGAGCATTTGCAGCAACGCAACCAATCCATCGGCATCAAGGACGGCAAGCAGACCAGGGACTTGCAGGACAAGCTGGCTCTTCTTCAGGAGCAGCAACGGATGGAAATGCGTGCTGCCGAGTCGCGGGCTGAGATTGCCAAGGCAGAGAGGGCTGCGATCGAAGTCAGCGACAGAGCCGGCGAGGAAAAGAAGCGCAATGCATCCTCTTCCCCGCATTGCCCATCACCGGTGGCCGTCGCCAGAACGGAGCGCGACTGCTGCATGGGCAAAACGGCCGACAACTCCGCGGGCGCAGGGCGGAACATGGCTGCCGGAAGCAATACGGCAGGCCCTGGACTCGCTGCGAGCGCAGACATCGCTGGCGGCAGTGCCGGCAAAGAGCGCAACGGGGAACTCGAGAAGGCCCGCCGCGCATACGCCGCGCTCATCGACGAGGCTGGCAGAACCGCCAAGGCCATCGAGCAGCAGGCATCCGAGCTTGAGGCCTCCAATGCGCTGTGGGGCAAGGGAAAGGTCGAGATCGAGGAATACCGGCTTTCGCTCATCAAGGCAAAGATCACGGAACTGGAGTCTGGTAGCGACTCCAGCTATGACCCCGCCTACGTGGAGAAGCTGCGCGAGCAGGCCGCAGCCCAGGAGCGGAAGATCAACCAGACCCGCATTGCCGAGCACAACGTGCTCCAGAAACAGGCCGACGACATGCTCCGTTCGGCCGAAGCCAGCGTCGCCGCAGCCGAGCAGGAAGCCGGCCTGGCGTCGTTGACGGCGGTCGAGCGGGCCAAGATCGTCGCGCAGCGCCAGATCGAGGCGAAGTATGCGGAGAAGCTGGCCGATGTTGACCGAAGCAACGATCAGGATAAAGCGAAGGTGCGCGAAACCCTGGAAGAGGCCAAGCGCAAGGAAACCGAGGCAGCCGTGGCCAAGGTCGTGCGCGACGATTGGGCGAAGACGGCGGATCAGATCCAGCAGTCGCTGACCGACGCCCTGTTCAAGGGCCTGGAGAGCGGGAAGGACTTCGGCCGGCACCTGAGGGATGCGTTGAAGAACATGTTCAACACGCTGGTGTTGAGGCCTGTGATCAACGCGATCGTGGCGCCGGTGTCAGGTGCATTGGCGGGCGTTTTGGGTGGAAGCAGCGGAAGCCCTTCCGGAGGAGGAGGGGGCTTCAGCAATTATGGCGGCTTGATCGGCGCAGGTCTCCAGGCCTACGGTGGTTACACCGCCGGAGCATCGGCTGCCAGCCTCGCCTACGCCAATGGCGTGGGCCTGGCGGGCGGTGACGCCCTTGGGGCGCTCATAGCGGGGAATGGCGGCTGGACGGGAGTGGGAAGCGCTTTCGGCGGAATCATGTCGTCCATCGCGACGGTCATGCCCTATGTCGCGGCCATTGTTGCTCTGTGGTCGATTGTCAGCAGCCTGGACGACAGTGGCACCCTGCACCAGGGATCCACCGTGCAGTACAGCGCTGACAAGGGGTTCGAGCGCAGCGTGGAAGGCCATGCGTTCGGGGTGAACCTGGGGATGATGTATTCGGCCGAAACAGACAAGGCCGTTTCGTCCGTCGCCAAGGGCGTGGTGGACCTGCTCGACGGATTCGGCAAGGCCTTCGGTCGCAATGGCAAGTACGAGATAGCCACGGGCTTTGCCGACGACTCGTCCAAGGACGGTGCCTGGGGCACGCTGCGCATCTCGCGCGACGGCAAGGATCTCGTGAACTGGGAGGACAACCGTCAGAGCAGATGGGCTGCACGCGAATTCGCTGATGGACCGGAGGGGTACAAGCAATACCTTGCCGCGGTGGCGAAGGATACGCGCCAGGTGTTGCTCGACATGGACCTGCCGAGCTGGGCTGACCAGATCCTGAACGACCTCGGCACCGATGTGAACATGGAGGGGCTCCAGGCTGCCGTGGCGCAGATCGGCAAAATCGAATCGGTTTTCCAGACGATGTCGAGCACGCTGGTCGGTTTCGCGGGCATCAGCGACGAGGCGTTTGCCGCACTGATGAAGGTGGCGGGTGGCGTGGAGGCGCTGGGGTCCAGTGCAGCGACCTACTACCAGAAGTTCTACGACAGCGGAGAGCAGCGCGAGGCGGCTCGCAAGCAGATCGAGAAGCAATTGGCCGCGGCAGGAGTCCAGCTTCCCGATATCGATGCGTCGGATGCGCGCAAGCAGTATCGCAAGCTGGTGGAGGCCCAGGATCTCAATACGGAGGCAGGACGGAAGGCTTATGCGGTGCTGCTGCAACTCGCGGGAGCCTTCGATGCGGTGGCGGTGTCTTCCGAGGAGGTCGCACGCAAGCAGCAAGCCATCTCCGACAAGCGCTGGGATCTCGAGCAGCGCCTGCTGGTCGCCGAGGGCAAGAACCGCGAGGCGCTAGACATGCGCCGCAAGCAGGAATATGACGCGCTATGGAAGCTCGATCCGGAACTGGCAAAGCTGGTCAACCGTATCTGGGAGCTGGAGGATGCCGCTTCCGCGGCCGCGGAGGCCGAAGCCAGACGCAAGCAGGATCGCGAGGACGCCTATGGCCGCCTGCAGAATGCCGCCACGCTGGAGAGCGAACGCCTCAATGCGCAGCTGGAGTCCATCGATGCCCGGCGCAAGGCCATCGACACGCAGCGCGAACTGGCGCAGGAGTCGCTGTCGCTCGTCAATGGTGTATTCGAGCTCGTGCGCAGCAATGCCCGCGAGCTGTATGGGCAGGTGGGCGCCACCGCCACCATGCAGGCGGCGCGTGGATGGGCTTTCGTGGAGCAGTCGCTGGCGACGGCCCGCTCCACGGGTTATCTGCCTGACCAGGCATTGCTGCAGGAGGCCATCGGCGCGGCGCGCAGCGGTCTGGAGCCGGGCAACTACGCCACGCAGTTCGAGCTGGACCGCGACCGGCTGGGCCTGGCCGGCACGCTGTCGCAGCTGGAGGCCATCAGCGGAGGGCAGAAGAGCGTCGCCGAGCAGCAGCTCGCGGCGCTGAAGGGGCAGTCCGAAGCCCTCGATGCGCAGACCGATGCGATCAACCGGCAACTCAAGGCCCAGCAGGAAATGCTGGACTACTGGCGCCGGCAGATCGACATCGCGAACGGGACCTTCGATGCCACGTTGAGCGTTGCTGCAGCGATCGACAAGTTGCGCTCCGTGCTGGGCAAGGGCGGTGGCGAAGGCGCCTCTGCATCGCCTCCTGCTTCGGGCTCGGGCAGCGGCGGGGCCGTGTGGGGCGGCTCCAGTGGGGGCAACGCTGATGGCGGTGGCGCTGCAGCGACGCAGGCCAGGTACCGGCGCCTCCTATACCTGGGTACGGCAGGCATCGGGTACGAGCCGGTCATCGACCAAGCCCTGATCGCGCGGCTCGACAAGCTGTCCCCGCTGTACCACTCGTTCGACGGAACGGGCGACCTGGTCGGGTTGCTCAAGGCGATCAAGGGAGCTGGTGGAACGCTGGACGACCTCTCGATCCTGAGCGGCTACTGGGTGTCGGACTGGGTGAAGGCCGCCGCGTCGGTGGGGTTCCCGGCCTTCGACCAGGGGACGAACTATGTCCCGCACGACACCCCGGCCATCGTCCACAAGGGCGAGCGGATCATCCCGGCCGCCGACAACCGGGCGCTGATGGCCTCCATCGATCGCAGTGAGCAAAGCGGTGCATCCGCGCTGCTCGCTGAAGTGCAGGCCCTGCGCGAGGACAGCCGCCAGCAGGCGGGAGAGACGGCGCGCCTCAACGCCCGCGTGGCGAAGGTGCTGGAGCGGTGGGACGGAGACGGCATGCCGCAGCAAAGACAGGAGGAAATCGCATGAGCAAGCAGACATTGACCGTGGTGCGGCCTCTGGTGGTCACGCCGGCCATGCTGGTGGGCAGCAACGTGCCGGAGTCCGATCATCCACCCTGGTCGGCGGGCACGACCTATGCCAAGGGCGCGCGCGTCGTCCAGGCCACCGTGCACAAGGTGTACCAGAGCACGCAGGACGGCAACGTGGGCAAGGACCCTGCGGTGGACCCTTCGGGCGCCTGGGTGGAGGTGGGAGCGACGAACCGCTGGAAGGCCTTCGACCGGTCGGTGAGTTCGCAGACCGCGCAGGCCTCCAGCATCCAGTACCGGGTGCGGCCCGGGCAGGCCGTCACGTCGATGGCGGCCGTGCACATCACCGGGGCGATTCGCCTGCGAGTGCGCATGGTCGATCCGGCCTATGGCACGGTGTACGACCGCACCGAAGACCTGTCGTGGGTGCCGGCCGCGCCGGACTGGTGGGAGTGGTATTTCGGAGAACACCGGGCTCCCAGCCAGTCGGTGCTGATGGATTTGCCGAGCTTTCCCGGGGCGGACGTGCTGATCGATCTCGATGGCACGTCCGCCCTTGCCGTGGGCGTGCTGCTGCTGGGCCAGGTGCGGACTTTCGCGCTGGGCGTGAAGGCCGGCGCGCGCGTCGGCATCCAGGACTACAGCCGCAAGGAACGAACGGATTTCGGGGATGTGGTGGTGGTGGAGCGGGCCTTCGCCCGGCGCGCCAGCTTCTCGCTGCTGCTCGATGCCGCGGAGGTGGATTCCTTCAACGACTTCCTGGCCGAAGTGCGCGCCACTCCCTGCCTCTGGATCGGCTCTTCCCGATACGAATCGACCACGGTGTATGGGTTCTACAAGAGCTTCGACATCGTGATTTCCTACTACGACTACTCGGACTCCGAACTGGAGCTGGAAGGACTCACATGACTGACATCGTTTCCCCGCCGACCATCGATGCAATGCCGCCGGCACCGCAGCCGACGGACACGCGCGAGCAATTCAACCAGAAGGCGTTTCCCCACGCGGCGGCCCAGCAGACGCTGGTGACGCAGACCAACGCCAGCGCCGCCGCCACGAACCAGAACGCCATCGCGGCCAACGAGCGCGCCATGGCCGCTGGCGCGGCGGCCGCAGCGGCCACCCAGCAGGCAGACGCGGCGATGGATTACCGCAATCAAGCCAACAGCGCAGCCACCGCGGCCGCGGCTCTCCGGGACGAAGCGGTAGCCAGCGCCATTCAGTCCGAGGCCAGCCGCATCCAGGCCTCCAAGCTCAACCTGGGCGACAAGACTGCGCCGCCGGCCACTGACAACCAAGGCCAACCACTGCGCCCAGGCGCAACTTACTACGACACCACCCTGAGCAAATGGCGAGTCTGGGCTGGTTCTTCGTGGGCGGACGGGATCAGTGCGGTAGCCGGCGTTTCGAGCCTGAATGGTGAAACCGGGGGGCTTGTCAAGAACACCCTCGCAGGCTATGGCATTCAGAACTTCAAAATCGAAACGTCGGGTAATGCAGACCTGAATACGCTTTTGACTTCCGGGGTATACCGCTTTCTAAGCACTACACCCAATATGCCACCAGGAGCGGGGAATTCGGTCGTCACTGTTTCCAGGGGAGAGGACACCGGCAGCCAGAGCGTCATTGATTTCTCGACCGGAGCACTGCTGACAAGGGGTTTCCTTGATCAAGGCGGGGGCTCTGTTGTTTGGAGCAATTGGCGCCGTCCACTGTTGAGCAATGAAACCGCGGTTCAGGTTTCCGGAACATCTCTGGACCTGAGACTTGGAGCGTATTTCAAGGACACAGTTTCTGCCAACAAGATATATTCATTTTCCAATCAGCTTCCTGGCAGTTCGTTTGTTTTGGAAGTCACTCATACAGGTGGGGCCATTTCCTTTTTGTCGACGGTTTTTCCGGGGTCGGTGGCGCCATCGCTCACCGTCAATCGACGGCATTTGTTTTTCTTTCAATTGCCTTCCCTGGATAACGCTTGGCTTTGCTATTGTTTTGCAAATTTTCCGCTATGACTGAACTGGGCGAAGTCTGGCTTTGAAAGGAGTTTTGGTATGTACGTAAAAATAGATAATGGTGAATATCCGGTTAATGAAAGCGAAATCCGGACACGACACCCCGAGTGGTGCTACCCCGTCCCTTTCGAGCCGTGTGATGGCTATGCGTTTGTGCATCCCGCGGCCCCACCCGCACACAATCCAGCAACCCAGCGCGTGGAGGAAACCGCACCACGGCGGAACGGCGAGGTGTGGGTGCAGTGTTGGCGCGTGGTTTCGTTGCAGGAGAAGGAGGCCTCCGGCCTGCTGGCGATGGAGCAGGCCCGCCTCAACGCAGCGGTCACCGCCCGGCGTTGGGATGTCGAGACAAGCGGCATCACCCTGCCAGGCGGACTGCGCATCGAGACCGCGCGCGCAGACCAGGACGCGATTACACGTGTGCTCGTGAACGCAGAGGCTGCTGGCATCACGGAGGTGCGCTTCAAGGCGGCTAGCGGGTGGGTAGAGCTTTCGCTCGAGCAACTGCGCCAGATTGCCAACGCGGTCGCGCTGCATGTGCAGGCTTGCTATGACGCTGAGCACGCGCACCATGCGGCCATCCATGGCCTGACCACTCTGGCGCAGGCACTGGCATACGACATCCATGGGGGCTGGCCAGCATGACCCGCAGCACCGCCAACCCCCACCCCGGACGGTTCATGAGATTCGACCCCACCATCAACACCGGGACCATCGTCCAGACCCTGGTGTTCGTGGGTTCCGTGACGCTGGCCTATGGTGCCTACCGCGAGGACCAGACGCGGCAGGACGGACGCATTGCCCAGGTCGAGGTGCTGGCCGAAAAGGACCGCGAGGCCACCCGTGAATCGCTGCGCGAGATCAAGGGCCGGGTGGACGATCTGCAGCGCAGCAACCAGGACATTAAGGAGTCGCTGGCGATCCTGCGCGGACATGCGGTGGAGCCGGGAGGACGCAAATGACCATGGTGACTTCCGAGCGCGGCATCGCGCTGATCGAGGAGTTCGAGGGCTTCCGCGCCCAGGCCTACCGGGATCCCGTGGGCATCTGGACCATCGGCCATGGCTTCACGCGCGGCGTGCGTGCCGGGGACACGATGACGCGCGAGCAGGCCGATGCCCGCCTGCGGCAGGAGCTGGGCGAGTACGAGGCGGGCGTGGCGCGGGCTACGGGCGGCCGGGCCACGCAGGCGCAGTTCGATGCGCTGGTGTCTTTCGCGTTCAACGTGGGTGTCGAGGGCATGGCCGCTTCCAGCGCCGTGCGGGCGCACAACCGTGGCGACCACCAGGCCGCTGCGCGGGCATTCGCCCTGTGGAACCAAGCCGGAGGCAAGGCGTGGCCCGGGCTCACCCGGCGCCGTGCCGCGGAGGCTGCGCTGTACCTGGGCGATGCGCCTGCCGGCATGCCCCAGGCCGTCGAGCCCGAGTGCGCCATGGCCGAGAGCACGATCAACCGCGCAGGCGTGGCCGCAGGCAGTACTGCGGCGGTGGCCGCCATCGCCGAGACGGCGCGGGCGGTCAGCGACATCAAGGCCAGCGCGGACAGCCTGGGGGATTGGCTGCAGCCGTTGCTGATGGTGGCCGTGGTGGCGCTGTGCGCGTATATCGTCCGTGAGCGGATCCGCGTGCGGCGGGAGGGCTGGTCATGACCCCGCTGCACTGGCTGCTGCTGGGGAGCATGGCGGGCAACGGCTTGCTGGGCTGGGCCTGGCTGGGCGAGCGGGATGCGGTAGCCGCGGCGCAGGCAGAGGTGTCTGCCAGGGGGCGGCAACTGGCCGGTGCGCAGGGAGCCGCACAGGCATGCAATGCGGCCGTGGATGCCCTGCGCGCGCAAGCCGACCAGCGGGCGCATGCGGTGGCGGAAGCTCGCCGTGCGGCCGCAGTGCGTGCGCAGGCCCGGGACCGGCGCGCGGACGACATCCTGGCCCGGCCCGTGCCGGTGCCTGGCGATGCGTGCGCCAGCGCGCAGGCCCGCGTGCAAGCCTGGCTCCAGGAAAGGAGCAGACCATGAGGTGCATGCGGATGGTGCTGCTGCTGGCCATGGCATCGCTGGCGGGATGTGCCAGCGCTCCGCACACCGATGTCCTGCAGGTCCGTGTACCAGTGCCGATGGCCTGCCAGGAGCCTGTTCCCGAGCGTCCCGCCATGCCCACGGAGGCGTTGCGGCCCGGTGCTTCGCTCGATGACTTCGCGCGCGCTGCCATGGCGGAGATCGAGCGCCGTGAAGGCTACGAAGGCCGGCTGGCTGCTGCCCTGGAGGCGTGCCGCATGCCGTTCGCTACAGTTCCTGGAGCCATGCCATCGCCGGCGCCGCGCCCTGGTGCTTGAAAAAGTCACATGTTTCTTGGGAGGGGCGGATTTCTGTACTACAATAGCGTTCTGCTTCTGATGCGACGGACTTGATCCGAAAGGTTCAAAAAAATCTCTCAGAAGTTTTTGAAGAGTGGCAAAACATGCTATAATTCAAAGCTTAGCGGCTGTAGCTCAGCTGGATAGAGTACTTGGCTACGAACCAAGGGGTCGTGGGTTCGATTCCTGCCAGCCGCACCAAATGGTAAGCCTCGTGATGTCAAAGTCACGAGGCTTTTTCCATTTTCTGCCAGCTGCCGCTGGTGGTCGTCATCACCTGGAGCCGACCGATCCCATGAGCAAGGCCTTCACCAAGGAAACGGACAACGCCCCCGACGACGATGCGGAGTTTCCATCCGCGCCGCCGTTGCCCGCCGGCAGCAAGAACTACATGACACCGGCGGGCTATGCCCGGCTGCGGTCCGAACTGCTCGACCTGATGGACAACGAGCGGCCGAAGGTGGTGGAGGTCGTTCACTGGGCTGCGAGCAATGGCGACCGTTCCGAGAACGGCGACTACCTCTACGGCAAGAAGCGCCTGCGCGAGATCGACCGGCGCATCCGCTTCCTGACCAAGCGCCTGGACATGGCCGAGGTGGTCGATCCGTCACTGCACCATGGCAGCGACCAGGTGTTCTTCGGCGCCACTGTCACCTATGTGGACGACCTGGACGTGGAGCGGACGGTGACCATCCTGGGCATCGACGAGGTGGACAGCAGCCAGTCGCAGGTGAGCTGGGTGTCGCCCGTGGCGCGCGCGCTGCTGAAGGCGCGCGAAGGCGACGAGGTCCGGCTGGGGACGCCTGGCGGGCTGCGCACGCTGGAGATCCTGCGGGTCGAGTACCCCGCGCGGACGCCTTCCTGAGATCCTTCTTGCGCCCATTGGGGGCGTGAAGGGGCGCATGCATAACCGGTGCGCTGTTCAGGAGAGGCCGGTGGCGGCCTGCGCGTCCGGCTAGGGTGAGGGCAGGATGCGGAAGGCGCGCAGGACGGCGGTGGTGCGCCGCAGGTTGCGCAGCGCGGCCTCGACGTGCGCCTGGTCGCGCACGGCCACCACGAGGCGCAGGTCGGTCGTGTCCATGGCCTTTTCCTCGTCCATGTCCACATGCACGATGTCCGCTTCGGAACTGGCGAGTTCCGCGGCGATGCGTGCCAGCACGCCCTTGCCGTTGGTGACCGTCACCACGATGCCGGTTTCGAACATGCGGGTCGGCTCGTCCGCCCAATCGACGGTAATGAAGCGCTCGCTGTCCTTGTGCTGCAGCTTCTTGGCCACACCGCATTGGGCGTTGTGGACGACGAGGCCTTCGCCGCGGCCCAGGTAGCCGACGATCGGGTCGCCCGGCACCGGCCTGCAGCAGCTGGCGTACTGCACGGAGGCGTTCTCGCTGCCGTCCAGCGTGACGCCGCCCTGCGAGACGTTTTCGTGCGAGGTGTAGCGCTCGCGGGTCAGCAGCAGGGCGTCCGGGCGGTGGCCATGCTCTGCCATCAGCACCATGAGGCGCTTGGCGACGATGCCGGCGATGCGCTTGCCCAGGCCGATGTCGGTCATGAGCTCGGTGCGCGTGCGGTTGCCGGTGAAGCGCAGGAGCTTGTCCCAGAGGGCCTGGTTCTCTTCTTCCGAGGGCAGGCGTTCCAGGCCCTCGGCCCGCAGCGCCTGGGTGAGCAGCTTCTCGCCCAGGCCGGCGGACTCGGTGTGCGCGAGGGTCTTGAGGTAGTGGCGGATCTTGGAGCGTGCGCGGCCGGTGCGAACGAAGCCCAGCCATGCGGGGTTGGGGGTGGAGACGGGGGCGGTGATGATCTCCACCACGTCGCCGTTCTTCAGCTCGGTGCGCAGCGGGACCTGCTCGTTGTTGATCTTCGCGGCCGTGGCCCGGTCACCCACGTTGCTGTGGATGGCGTAGGCGAAATCGACCACCGTGGCGCCGCGGGGCAGGGCCATGATCTGGCTCTTGGGCGTGAATACGTAGACGGCGTCCGGGAACAGGTCCACCTTCACGTGGTCCCAGAACTCGGCGGCGTCGCGCGTCTCGTTCTGGATGTCCAGCAGCGACTGTAGCCACTTGGTGCCCAGGCGTTCGGCCGTGCTGCCCTCGGCGTTCTCGGCCTTGTAGAGCCAGTGCGCCGCAACGCCGGCCTCGGCCACCACGTGCATCTCCTCGGTGCGCATCTGGAACTCGATGTTGACGCCGGAAGGGCCCACGAGCGTGGTGTGCAGCGACTGGTAGCCGTTGAGCTTGGCGATGGCGATATGGTCCTTGAACCGGCCCGGCACGGGTTTGTAGAGCTGGTGGAGGACGCCCAGTGCGGTATAGCAGTCGGTCACCGACGACACGATGACCCGGAAGCCGTAGATGTCCGTCACCTGGGCGAAGCTCAGGTGCTTGGTGTCCATCTTCTGGTAGATGGCGTAGAGCGTCTTTTCGCGGCCGGCGAGCCGGGCCTTCATGCCGATGCGGGCGAAGGCGGCGTCCACCTCGGCCTGCACTTTCTGGATGAGGTCGCGCCGGCGGTTGCGCGCCTTGTTCACCGCCTTGGAGAGAGTGGCGTAGCGCCACGGATGCAGGTGGCGGAAGGACAGGTCCTGCAGTTCGCGGTAGGTCTGGTTCAGGCCCAGGCGGTGGGCAATGGGTGCGTAGATCTCGAGCGTCTCGGATGCGATGCGGCCCCACTTGGTGCGCGGCATGTCCGAGAGCGTGCGCATGTTGTGCGTGCGGTCCGCCAGCTTGATGAGGATGACGCGCACGTCGCGCGCCATGGCCAGCAGCATCTTGCGGAAGGACTCGGCCTGGTTCTCCTCGCGGGTGTTGAACTGCAGCTTGTCGAGCTTGGTGAGGCCGTCCACGAGTTCGGCGACCTGCGGCCCGAAGCGTTCCAGCAGGTCGGCCTTCGTGACGCCGCAGTCTTCCATCGCATCGTGCAGCAGCGCCGCCATCAGGGCCTGGGCGTCGAGCTTCCAGGTGGCGCACTGGGCTGCCACCGCGATGGGATGGGTGATGTAGGGTTCGCCGCTGCTGCGCAGTTGCCCCAGGTGCGCCTTGTCAGCGAACTTGTAGGCCTGCCGGACCTGTTCGATGCTGGCCGCGTCGAGGTAATCGAGGTTTTCGGTGAGCGAGGCGAAACTGGCGGCGGCCGCATTGGCGGCCGCCGTGGACGCGCCCGCCGCCGGGGTTTTGCCGGGGCGCGGCTCCGGGACGGAGGGTTTGATCAGTACCTCATTCATACCCTGAAATGTAGCGCGCTCGCGCCATGCCGGCCGGAGACGAAAAAAAGCACCGCCTGGCGGTGCTGTTGCTCGGGGCGCGTGGAATACGCCCAGGGGTGGCGGTCGGCAGGTTCAGCCGGGAACCTTCTTGAGCATCTCCAGGCCGATCTTGCCTTCGGCGATCTCGCGCAGGGCCGTCACGGCGGGCTTGTTGCGGCTCTCGATCTTGGGGGCGTGGCCCTGGCTCAGCATGCGCGCGCGGTACGTGGCTGCCAGGACGAGCTGGAAACGGTTCGGGATGTGCTCGAGGCAGTCTTCAACGGTGATGCGTGCCATGCGGATTCTCCTGGCGGTCTAGACGATATTGAGGGATTCGAAGGTGTCGGCCCGGGCCCGGCGCTGGGCTGCGTACTTGAGCCGCTGGGCGTGAACGACGGTTTTCATGTCGAAAAGCGCCCGTTCGAAAAGCTCGTTGATTATAACGAAGTCGAATTTCTCGGCCTGCGCCATCTCGATGGCCGCATTCTTGAGCCGCAGCTCGATCACGTCGGGAGCGTCCTCGCCGCGGCGCTCCAGCCGCGAGCGCAGCTCTTCCCAGCTGGGCGGCAGGATGAAGATGAGCACGGCGTTGGAGAAGGCTTCCTTCACCTGCATGGCTCCCTGGAAGTCGATCTCGAGGATCACGTCCGCGCCCTGGCCGATGCGTTCCTCGATACTCTTGCGGGAGGTGCCGTAGCGGCGTCCGTGCACGTGCGCCCACTCGATGAAGCCGTTGGCGGCGACCATCGCGTCGAACTCCTGCTCCGAGGTGAAGAAGTACTCGCGCCCATGCCGTTCCTGGCCGCGCGGCGGGCGCGTGGTGTGGGAGACGGAGGGCTGCACGTGGGAGTCGAGTTCGAGCAGGGCCTTGACCAGGCTCGACTTGCCTGCGCCGCTCGGCGCTGCCACTACGAAGAGATTTCCGGGATAGTCCATACGGGATGTGCGCGGGCTGCTATCAAAACAGGAGAATTATCGCTCACTCGATGTTCTGCACCTGCTCGCGCATCTGCTCGATGAGCACTTTCATGTCCACGCTGATGCGGGTCAGGTCCATGGCGGCGGACTTGGAACCGAGGGTGTTGGCCTCGCGGTGCAGTTCCTGGATGAGGAAGTCCAGCCGCTTGCCGATCTCCCCGCCCTTCTTCAGCAGGCGCTCGATCTCGTCGAGGTGGGAGTCGAGGCGCGTGATCTCTTCCGCGACGTCGATGCGGATGGCGAACGCGGTGGCTTCCGCCAGGGCACGGTCCTGTGCGGCCTCGGGCACCGGCACGCCTTCGGCGAGCGCCATGGCTTCCTTCCAGCGCTCCAGGAAGCGCTGGCGCTGCTGGTCCACCAGCTGGGGCACCAGGGGCGTGGCCTGGCGTGCCAGGGCGCGCAGTTGCTTCAGGCGGTCCTGCAGCATGGCGGAGAGCCGCTTGCCCTCGCGCTCGCGCGCCGCCACCATGTCTTCCAGGGCCCGCTGGGCGAGGGCCTGGATGTCCTCGGGGCTCCAGGACGCGGAAGATGCCGCGGAACCCGCGCACAGGCGCAATGCGTCGGCCACGGACAGCGGCGCGGCGGAAGGCAGCCAGGCACGGACGGAGTCCTGCGCCGAGTTGAGCTGCTGCAGCATGCGCGCGGAGGGCGGGGCGATGAGGCCCTGGGCCTCCGATTCGATGGAGGCGCGCACCTCCACCTTGCCGCGCTTGAGATGCTGGGTGACGAGGGCGCGCAGGCCCGGCTCCTGGGCCCGGAGCTCGTCGGGCAGGCGGAAGGAGAGATCCAGGAATCGGCTGTTGACGGAGCGGATCTCGATACCCAGGCGGGCGGGGCGGGCACCGCTGTCGGCATCGGTGGCGGAGGCTTCGAGCTGGGCGCTCGCGTAGCCGGTCATGCTGTAAACTGCCATCGGACTTTTTCGGTGATTGCTTGCGATCCGGCGATTATCCGGGTTCCTTTTCCCGATCGGGACGCGTCCAAGTTTTTTCGCGAATATGTCAAAAATCAAGCCGGCCCCCCTGCCGCCCGACACCATGCTGGGCGGCTACCGCGTGGTACGCCGGCTCTCCTCCGGCGGCTTCGGCGTCGTGTACCTCGCAGTCGATGCGGAAGGCCAGCAGGTCGCCATCAAGGAGTACCTGCCTTCCTCCCTCGCCACGCGCTCGCCGGGCGAACTGCTGCCCAAGGTGCCGCCCGAGAAGCTGTCCCTCTATCGCCTCGGGCTCAAGAGCTTCTTCGAGGAAGGCCGCGCCCTGGCCCAGATATCCCACGCCTCGGTGGTCAGCGTGCTCAACTTCTTCCGGGAGAACGAGACCGTCTACATGGTGATGAACTACCTGGAAGGCGCCACGCTGCAGGATTTCATCATCACCGCGCGCGACCTGAAGACGCAGAAGGTGTTCCGCGAATCGACGATCCGCTCGCTGTTCGACGAGGTGCTGCGGGGCCTGCGCATCGTGCACCAGCACAAGATGCTGCACCTGGACATCAAGCCGGCCAACATCTTCATCACCGACGACAACAAGGCCGTGATGATCGACTTCGGGGCGGCGCGGGAGGTGCTGTCGAAGGAGGGCAACTTCATCCGGCCGATGTACACGCCCGGCTTCGCGGCGCCCGAGATGTACCGGCGCGATTCCTCCATGGGGCCCTGGACCGACATCTACGCCATCGGCGCCTGCATCTATGCCTGCATGCAGGGCTTTCCCCCGAACGAGGCGCCGCAGCGCGCGGAGAAGGACCGGCTGTCGCTGGCCCTGAGCAAGCTCCGGGGTGTCTATTCCGACAACCTCATCGAGGTGGTGGAGTGGTGCATGGCGCTCGATCCGCTCTCGCGCCCGCAGTCGGTCTTCGCGCTGCAGAAGGAGCTGAGCCGCGAAGGCGAGCGCCGCTATACCAAGCTGTCCGTCGGCGAGAAGATGCGGCTGCAGCTCGACACGCTGGTGTCGGATACCAGGAAGAACGTGCAGAAGGTGGGCGAGGCCACGCGCCTCGGCGGAGGGGCGAAACAGAAATGAAATTCTCGGTCTTCCAGGTGAGCCGCCGCGGCGGCCGCGAGATCAACGAGGACCGGATGGGCTATTGCTATACCCGGGAGTCCAGCCTCTTCGTGCTGGCCGACGGGATGGGCGGGCATCCGGATGGCGAGGTGGCCGCGCAGATCGCGGTGCAGACGGTGTCCGCCGCGTTCCAGCGCCAGGCCAAGCCCGTATTGCCCTCGGTTGATGCCTTCCTGGCCGAGTCCCTGCTGGCCGCGCACCACCAGATCCTGCGGTACGCGAGCGACCGGGGCATGCTGGACACGCCCCGGACCACGCTCGTCGCGGCGGTGGTGCAGGCGGGCAGCGCGAGCTGGGTGCATTGCGGGGATTCCCGCCTCTACATGGTCCGCTCCGGCGAACTGCTCACGCGTACCCGCGACCACTCCTACATGGAACTGCGCAATGCCTCCCTGCCCGGCATGGACCGCATGAACCGCAACGTGCTGTTCACCTGCCTGGGTTCTCCGACCAAGCCCATCTACGACATCACGGGGCCTGTCGCGCTGGAGCAGGGCGACCGGCTGCTGCTGTGCTCCGACGGCCTGTGGGGCGCGCTGGACGACGCCTCCATCGCCCGCCAGCTCGGGAGGCTGCCGGTGTCCCAGGCGGTGCCGGAACTGGTGGAGGATGCCCTGCGCAGGGCGGGGGATAGCAGCGACAACGTCACGGTGGTGGCGATGGAGTGGGAAACTCCGGATACCTTCGAATCCACCCAGGGCATATCCACGCACAGCATCGGCGACGACGGCTTCGCGTCCACGATCCAGGCCGGGCCGTTCGAGGCCGGTGCGGCCGACGAGCTGGACGATCTCGACGACGAGGCGATCGAACGCTCCATCGCCGAGATCAACGAGGCCATCCGCCGCTCGGCCGCGCGCAAGGCCTGAAGCCGCGGCGCGTGCCGTGCCCGGCTCGCGCGGGACGGCCGGGTGCTGCCTCGGCGGGCGCTCCTGCGGCCCATTCAATCCCTTTCACACGCGGTTGCATTCCATGCCTTCATCCTCCCTTTCCGTCCCTTTCGAGCGCAGCGCGGGCCGCGGCGTCGATGCCCTGCGCCCCGTGCGCATCACCCGCCACTACACCATGCATGCAGAAGGCTCGGTGCTGGTCGAGTTCGGGCATACGAAGGTGCTGTGCACGGCCTCTGTCGAGGAACGGGTGCCGCCGCACAAGCGCGGCAGCGGCGAAGGGTGGGTGACGGCGGAGTACGGCATGCTGCCCCGCGCGACCCACACCCGCAGCGACCGCGAGGCCGCTCGGGGCAGGCAGAGCGGCCGCACGCAGGAAATCCAGCGCCTGATCGGCCGCAGCCTGCGGGCGGTGTTCGACCTGCATGCGCTGGGCGAGCGCACCATCCAGCTCGATTGCGATGTGCTGCAGGCCGACGGCGGAACGCGCACGGCCGCGATCACCGGCGCCTGGGTCGCCGCGCACGACGCCGTATCGTCCCTCATGGCGGGTGGCAGGATCGCCGCGTCGCCCATCACGGCGCCGCTGGCGGCCGTGTCGGTGGGCATCGTGCAGGGCACGCCGCTGCTCGACCTGGAGTACACCGAGGATGTGCAGTGCGACACCGACATGAACGTCGTCATGATGGACGGCGGCCGGTTCGTCGAAGTGCAGGGGACGGCCGAAGGCGTCGCGTTCACGCGCAGCGAGATGGACCGGCTGCTCGACCTGGCCGCGCAGGGGGTGGACGCCCTCATCGCCCTGCAGCGGCTGGCGCTGTCGGCGCCGGCTTCCGGCCTGTGAGCCTTTTCCCGAAAGCATTCCCACCATGAAACTCGTCCTCGCATCCAACAACCGCGGCAAGCTGGCCGAACTGCAGAGCATGTTCTCTCCCCTGGGCGTGGAACTGGTGCGGCAGGCGGACCTCGGCGTGGGCGAAGCGGACGAGCCCTTCCATACCTTCGTGGAGAATGCCCTGGCCAAGGCGCGTTTCGCCGCGGAGCACACCGGCCTCCCGGCGCTGGCCGACGATGCGGGCCTGTGCGTGGATGCCTTCGGCGGCCAGCCGGGCGTGCAGACCGCTTACTACGCCACCCGTTTCGGCTACGAGAAGGGCGATGCGAACAACGTGCGTGCGCTGCTGGAGCAGATGCAGGGCATCGCTTCGCGGCGCGCAGCGATGGTGAGCACGCTCGTGGCCGTGCGCAGCCCCGACGATCCGGAGCCCCTCATCGCCGTGGGCCGGGTGGTCGGCGAGATCACCACGGAGCCGCGCGGAAGCGGGGGCTTCGGCTTCGATCCGGTGATGTTCATCCCGGAGTTCGGCAAGACGTTCGCGGAGCTGCCCGCGGAGGTGAAGAATGCGCACAGCCACCGGGGACGGTCGGCGCAGCAGATGCTCGCGCTTATGCGGGAACGCTGGTTCTGACCCACCCCTGCCGCCCTGGCCCGAACGCCTTCCCCTCCGGCATTTACCCGTCTTCCAACGTTTCCCTTCCCGTGTCCATTTCCATCGTTCCTGCCGCCCATCCTGGCGCCGAAGAGGCGCCCGCCCCGCTGCGCGACGTGCGGCATTCGATGCGGCCCGGCGTCCTGAGCCTGGGCGCCCCGCCGCCGCTGTCGCTGTACGTGCACCTGCCCTGGTGCCTGAAGAAGTGCCCCTACTGCGACTTCAATTCGCATGAGGCGCGGGGCGGCGCGGGGGCGCTGCAGGAGCAGCGCTACCTGGATGCGCTCATGGCGGACCTGGAAGCCGCCTTGCCGCTCGTCTGGGGGCGCACGGTGCACAGCGTGTTCATCGGCGGGGGAACGCCCAGCCTGTTCTCGCCGGAAGCCATCGACCAGCTGATCGGCGGGGTGCGGGCGCGGCTGCGGCTCGAGGCGGACGCCGAGATCACGCTCGAGGCCAACCCCGGGACCTTCGAGAAGGATCGCTTCCGCGCCTACCGCGCGGCCGGGGTGACGCGGTTGTCCGTCGGCGTGCAGAGCTTCGACGACCGCTTCCTGCAGGCGCTGGGGCGGGTGCACGACCGGGCACAGGCCCTGGCTGCAGTGCAGGAGGCCGCGCAGGCGTTCGATACGTTCAACCTCGACATCATGTACGCGCTGCCCGGGCAGGGCCTGGAGGACCTGGAGCGGGACGTGGCGCTGGCGCTGTCGCTCCAGCCTCCGCACCTGTCCATCTACCACCTGACCATCGAGCCCAACACCTATTTCGCCAAGTTTCCCCCGGTGGTGCCGGAGGACGACCTGGCCTATGCCATGCTGGACCGGATCACCGAGATGACCGAGGCGGCGGGGCTGCGCCGCTACGAGATTTCCGCCTATGCCCGTCCAGGGCACCAGTGCGTGCACAACACGAACTACTGGCAGTTCGGGGACTACCTCGGCATCGGCGCGGGGGCGCACGGCAAGCTCAGCTTCGCCCACCGCGTGGTGCGGCAGGTGCGGTTCCGCGATCCGCAGCGCTACATGGAGCAGGCCCTGGCCGGCAACGCCGTGGCGCAGGACCACGAAGTGCGCAGGGCGGACCTGCCGTTCGAGTTCATGCTCAATGCGCTGCGCCTGCGCGAAGGTTTCGCGCTGCAGGATTTCATGGATCGCACGGGGCTGCCGCTCAGTGCCATCGCGGGCGCGCTGGACGAGGCCGGGCGCAAGGGCCTCATCGTGAGGGACTCCGTGCGTGTGCGCCCCACGGAGCGCGGGTTCGACTTCCTCAGCGACCTGCAGGAGCTCTTCCTGGCAGATTGAAGCGGGTTCCGGTGCGGGCCGTGGCCCGCGGTGCGCCGGATCAGCCGCAGCGGGCCGCGGTGATGCGGCCGGATGCGTCCACCTCGAGGTTGAGACGCTGCGGGTCGTATTCCTTGGTGACGATCTGCCCGGGGCGCAGCAGCCGTGCAAGTTGGGACCCGGATCGCACGCGCGCATCCTCGACCACTCTCGCGGTGCTGTTCTGGCCGATCAGGCCCTGGGCCGGCTGGGCGTTGCAGGTGCCGCCCATGGGGGCGCCCGTCGGGCCGACCGGGGCCGGCGCGGGCTGTCCGCCCCACGGCATGTTCGCCGTGCTGCAGCCGCCGGCGAGGAGTGCGAAGGCGGCAGTGGCGAGAAGGCTGGCAGTGGTGCGCATGGAAGGTGGCTCCGTCATCTGAAGGGGTGGTGCAGGGTGTCTGGTGCCGCCTGGCGAGATACGCCGGCCCGGCCGCCTGACCTTAGCGCAGAGGGCGGTCCGGGAACGTCACGAGCGGTAACACGGGGCTGCCGCGGGCGGTGGCGTCACGGGCGCTGTGCAGCCGCGGCCGAGGTTTCCAGCCCGAGGGCCCGGATGCGCGCGGCGGCTGCATTGGCTTGCGATGCCGAGGTGAACGGGCCGGCGCGCACCCGCAGCAGTTCGCGGCCATCTGCCGCGGTGACCGGCTGCGTGCTTGCCGGAATGCTGGCACCGCGCAGCATGCCGTGCGCGCGTTGCGCATTCGCAGGCTCGGCGAAAAGGCCGACGTTGATGTAGAGCTTGCGCGCGGGCACCGCTGCGGAGTCGGTGCGGTCCGCAGTTGGGCGCGAAGCCGCGGGGACGGCTGTGCGGCGGGAGGCGGCGCTGGCCGGTGCCTGGGCCGGCCGGGCCGATGCGGGCGCGGCAGCGGATGCCGCCGGGGACCGCGCAGAGGCGTTGCCAGGCACTGTAGGGGATGACGCGGTGGACGCAGCGGATGCCGGCGCCACGGCCGGAGAGGCCGCTGAAGCTGCCGGGGCGGGACTTGCCATGGCCCGGGGCGCCGCGCTGGCCGCCTGCCGGGGCGGCACGGGCAGGGATGCGGCCGCCGGGCTGGTGCCCGGCGGCACTGCCGCCCGAGAACTTGCCGGTGCAGATGCCGACGCCGGCGCCGACGCCTGCGCTGTGGGAATAGAGGGCCGGGATGCTGCGTCGGTCGGCTCGGCTGCCGATGGTGCGGACATGGGGACCGCAGCGGCGGGAACGGAGGACGGGCCCGCAGTGCCTGCGGCGGCCGATGCGTCCCCGGGCAGGTGGGACGGCGCGTCGGATGCAGGCGCCTGCACGGCGGAAGCAGTGGCCCGTGCGCCCCGTGCGGCGGCAGGCGGAGGGTGGGAGGCGGCGGCAGGCGCCATGGCGGACAGGTCCGCCTGGAACAACAGCAAGGCGGCCAGCAGCAGTGCCAGCATGGCGTTGGCCGCGCCGATCCACACGAGCCTGCGCTGCGTCGGCGCATTTTCCTGCAGCCGCTCCTGGGCCTGGGCGAGCGTGGCGGAGGCCGCGAGCGCCTTGGTGATCCGCTTGCGGATTTCGCCATGGACGATGGCGTTGCCGTAGAGCCCCGGGATCACGGTGGCCGCCAGCAGCACCGCCATGCCCAGGCCGGCGAGCACGGGAAGCGGCCAGGTTCCGGTGTAGCGACCGACCGCGACGGCCAGCAGCGCCAGGCCCTCGAGTGCGGCCACATAGACGAGCGCTGCGCTCCACAGCTGCCGGAACACCATCCAGTTGAGCGTGAGCAACGCGGCTGCCCAGTTCCATCCGGGCAATGTGCGGCCGGCCTCGTCGAAGCGCTCGAAAGCGGGCAGGTACCTCGCCGCGCCGATCGGGCCCAGGGCAGCGCGGTACAGCGCGGCCATGGTGCTTTCCGTGGAGCGTCGGGCAGTGGTGGCGGCGGTGACCGCGTAGGCCGAGGGTGCGGACATGGCCCGGATTCTGGCATGGGCCGCCCGCGGCGCGGCAGGCCGCATGGCAAGGGAAAGCGCGGTTTTGTCGCCGGGCTGGGCGGCGCGGTGTCCGACAGGCAGGTGCCGCGGTGGCTTCCACCATCGTGTGCATGGAGGCGCCCGAATCGCACCTGCCCGGTCCGTTCCCGTGTGGAAAGGTGGGGTGGCGGTGAGCGGCGGGTGCCGCGCCTTTCACGCATCTGCTTGGAAAGAGGTCTGGCAATGGAATCAATCGAAGGCAGCCGGGAGGCCATGCGGCCCCTGGCGGTGGTCACGGGAGCGTCTTCCGGAATCGGCCTGGAGCTGGCGCGGTGTGCCGCCCGGGGCGGCTACAACCTCGTGCTGGCGGCGGATACCCCCCTCAACGGTGCGGCCGACGCGTTGCGTGCCGAAGGTGCGGAGGTCGAGTTCATCCAGGTGGACCTGGCCACGGCCGAAGGGCTGGAAAAGCTCTGGGCGGTCGTTGGCGACCGCATGGTGCATGCGCTCATGGCCAATGCGGGCCACGGCCTGGGCGGAGCCTTCCTGGACCAGCCTTTTGCCGATGTGCGCCATGTGATCGATACCAACGTGACCGGCACGGTATGGCTGGTGCAGCGCGTGGCCCAGCGCATGTGTGCGGCCGGCCGGGGGCGCATCCTCATCACCGGATCGATCGCCGGCTTCCTGCCCGGCAGCTTCCAGGCCGTGTACAACGGCACCAAGGCGTTCGTCGATTCGTTCGCGGCCGCGCTGCGCGACGAACTGCAGGATTGCGGGGTGACGGTGACCTGTCTCATGCCGGGTGTGACCGATACCGCGTTCTTCGAGCGGGCGGGCATGCTGGACACCAAGTTCGGCACCCAGCCCGGCAAGTCCGATCCGGCCGAGGTGGCTCGCACGGGCTACGCCGCGATGGAGGCCGGGGAGGCGGACGTGGTGGTGGGCCTGGGCAACAAGCTGCAGGTGGCCCTGGCGAAGATGGCACCCTCCCAACTGGTCGCGGCCCAGCACCGCAGGATGGCCGAGCCCGGCACGGCCGAACGCTGACGGTGGCGGCAGGGCCGTACGGCGTGGCCGGCCCGGGCAGATCGCTCAGCCGTCAGCATGCTCCAGGGTGTAGAGGCCCACGTCGATGTGCCCCGTGCGGAAGCCGGCTTCGCAATAGCACAGGTAGTACTCCCAGAGCCTGCGGAACGGCTCGTCGAAGCCCAGCGGCTCGATCGACGGCCAGGTGGCCTGGAAGCGCTGGCGCCATTGGGACAGGGTGGTGGCGTAGTCGGGGCCGAAGGTCTCGCTGGAGCGGATGCGCAGGCCCGCGCCCGCGGCCTGGCTGGCGAGCACGGAAGGCGAGGGCAGCATGCCGCCGGGGAAGATGTACCGCTGGATGAAGTCCGCCCCCGAACGGTAGTGGTCGAAGTGGCGGTCCGCGATGGTGATCACCTGCAGTACTGCGCGCCCGCCCGGTCGCAGGCGGTCGCGCAGGGTGGCGAAGTAGGTGGGCCAGTAGGCCTCGCCGACGGCTTCCAGCATCTCGATGGAGACGATGTGGTCGAAGGTGCCGGGCACGTCCCGATAGTCCTGCAGCCGCAGTTCCACGGCATCCTGCAGCCCTGCCTGCCGCATGCGCTCCTGCGCGAAGCGCAGTTGTTCCGAAGACAGCGTGATGCCCGTCACCCGGGCGCCCCGCCGGGCCATGTCCTGCGCCAGCGCACCCCAGCCGCAGCCGATTTCCAGTACCTCGTCGCCGGGTTGCAGTGCCAGGTGCTGCGCGATGCGGTCCAGCTTCACGGCCTGGGCCGCCTCGAGCGATTCCGAGCCCGTGGGATAGATCGCGCTGGAGTAGAGCATCGACGGGTCCAGCCACTGCGCGTAGAAGTCGTTGCCCAGGTCGTAGTGGAAGGCGATGTTGCGCCGGCTTCCGCCGCGCGTGTTGGAGCGCAGCAGGTGGCGCAGCCTGCCGGCCCAGCGTGCCGGCCAGCCGCCTCCAATGGCGCGGCTCCAGGGGGCCTCGTTGCGGCTGCCGCATTCCAGCAGGGCCACGAGGTCCGGCGTGGACCATTCACCCCGGCGGTACCCTTCCGCCAGGCCAAGGTCGCCGCCGGTCAGCAGCCGCCACACGGGTTTCCATCCGTGCAGGACCAGGGCCGCCTGCGGGCCGGGCTCTGCGCCGGCGCCGTGCAGGGCCCTGCCATCCGGCAGGTGTACCGAGAGTGATCCGCAGGCCATGCAGGAGAGCAGCCTGCGCAGCAGGTGCTCCAGAGGCCGGTGCAACCAGGGCCGGGCAGCGGAGCGACGCCCGTGCGGCAGGTGGTGGGCGGAGGATTCCGCGGACAGGCCGCTCGCGGCCTTCGTGGGCGAGGTGGAGGAGGGCGTCATGTTTCTTCGGGGCGGATGATGGTCAGGTGCCGCTCGGGGGCAGGCGGCTTGGCATGGACTTTCACGCCCTTGAGCCAGATCTGCAGCGCTTCCCAGTGGATCGCGCCCATCACCTTCAGCGTGAGCAGGGGATGCGTGAAGAAGGCCCGGGCGAGCGCGCCGTCCGTCAGGGGCCGCAGGTGCAGCCGCCATGCCGCGTGGAGCACGGGGCCGGCGGCGTCGCCGGCCGTCACGCCGAGCGACAGCCTGTCGCCAGGGACCTGCGGGCGCCGCAGGTCGAACGCATAGCGCAGGGACAGGGGCAGGAAGGGCGAGACGTGGAAGGACTTGTCGCATCCATGGCGCTGCCGTGCGTCGTGCGCCTGAGCACCGGGCACTGCCACCAGGTAGCTGTGGCGCTCGCCGAAGGTGTTGTTCACTTCGTAGAGCACCGCGAGCAGGCCGCCGTCGGGCCGGTGGCAGGAATACACCGTGAGCGGGTTGAAGGCGTAACCGAGGATGCGCGGCATGGTCAGCATGCGGATGGGCCCGATCCCGGCCAGGATGCCCGCCGCGGCGAGCTGGCGCTCCACGTGGCTGCGCAGCCTCTCGCCCGTGCCCGCGCCGTAGTCCCGTTCGTGCAGGCTGAAGAGGTTGAACCGGTTGAGGGAGAAGAAGCGCAGCCGGCGCGCCAGTTCCGGCAGCTCATCCACGTCCAGCCAGAGGGCATGGACGCGGTAGCGCAGGCGGTGTCTCGCGGGGCGGTGGCGCTGGTGCGTCACATCCCCGACGCACAGCGCGCTGCCGGGTACCGGCGCGGTCGCGGGAATCATGCGGGGGCTCCGGGTGCATGCGCCGGCGTGCAGTGGATGCGGCCTGACTCATTCGGCACCGACCAGGGGCGCCGGACGCCGCCCAGGGCCTCGGCCACGGCGAGGCCTGCCTGCAGCCCGTCCTCATGGAAGCCCGCGCCGAAATACGCACCGCAGAACCAGGTGCGCCGCTGTCCCTGGAGATTCCACAGCTGCCGCTGGGCGCGCAGCGCGCCGCCGTCGAAGATGGGGTGTTCGTACGTTTGCGTGTGCAGCACGTGGCGGGGATCGGGTTCGCGGACCGGGTTCAGGGTCACGAACAGGGGCAGGTCGTCCGGCAGGTGCTGGAGCCGGTTCATCCAGTAAGTCACGCTCAGGCCGTCGGCCAGGCTGCGGTCGCTGGCGTAGTTCCAGCTGGACCAGACCGCGCGGCGGCGCGGCATCAGGGCCGGGTCGCTGTGCAGCACGGTGCGGTTGCGGCTGTAGCCGAACGCGCCCAGCCAGCGCGACTCCTGGGGCGTGGCATCGGGCAGCAGGCGCAGCGCCTGGTCGGCGTGGGTCGCGATCACCACATGGTCGTGGCGTCGCGATTCCCGTGCGTCGGCGGTGCGGACGTGGATGCCGTCGTCCATGCGGCGCACCTCCACGGCGGGCCGCTCGAGCGACAGTCCGTCCTGTCCCAGGTCGGCCACGAGCTTCTCCACGTAGCGGCGGCTGCCGCCCCGGACCGTGCGCCATGCAGGCCGGTGGCCCAGGTTGAGCAGCTGGTGGTTCTCGCAGAACCGGACGAAAGACTCCGTGGGGTACTCGCCGATGCGTGCGGCGGGGGTGGACCAGATGGCTGCCGCCATGGGGTAGAGGTGGTCTTCGCGGAAGGCACGGCCGAAGCCGCGGCGGTCTAGGTATTCATCCAGCGGCAGCAGGCCCATCTGCTGTGCGTCGCCCGGGGCGAGCCGGTAGAAGCGCACCAGGTCCCGGAGCATGGACCAGAAGCGCGGGCGCAGCAGGTTGGTGCGCTGCGCGAACAGGCCGGACAGGCCGGAGCCGGAATATTCCAGCGCCCCGCCGTCCATGCTCACCCCGAACGACATGTCCGTGGCAACGGTTTCCACTCCGAGGTGCGCGAAGAGGGCCGTGAGGTTGGGGTAGGCCGATTCGTTGTAGACGATGAAGCCGGTATCGACGGCCATGGGGCCCGCCGGCCCTTGCACATCCACCGTGTGGCTGTGGCCCCCGGGCCGGGCATCCGCCTCGTACACGGTCACCCGGTGGCGGCTGGCCAGCAGCCAGGCTGCGGACAGGCCGGAGATGCCGCTGCCGATGACGGCGATATCGAGCGGGCCGTTGCGGGGTGCCCCGCCTGCGGAGCCGCCGCCAGCGGCGGACATGTCTGGTGTCGTTCTCATTGGAATCCTCGGATGCTGCCGTGCTGTACGCATCTGCCGGGCTCTTGGATTGCGATGCCGCGGGGCGTGATCTAATCCGCCCATCGCTGCGTAATGGCAGCATCATGACCATCGTCCGCAAGCCCCTGGCAGAGCAGCCTCCCGCGAGGACCGCTTCCACTCTGCCTCCCTACCTGTCGATTGTGTCGAAGTATCACACTGAAGGACTGCCTTCATCACCTTCGTCGGAAGCGTGGATCGCGCTGGTGCGTGCCGTGGCCGACCACGGTGACCGGCAGGCCTTCGCGGCGCTTTTCAAGCATTTCGCCCCGCGGGTGAAGGCCTACTTGATGCGCCTCGGCCTGGCGGAGGGCGTGGCGGAAGACCTCGCGCAGGAAGCGATGGTCAATCTCTGGCGCAGGGCGGGCACCTTCGATCCTGCCCATGCGGGTGTCTCCACCTGGGTGTTCACCATCGCGCGGAACCTGCGCATCGACCATCTGCGCCGCAAGTCCAACCAGTTGTCCGACAGCGACGAGGGGCTCGACATCGCCATGGACGACGATGGCCCCGAGGAGCTGACCTACGCCGCCCAGTGCGAAAGCGATGTGCGGCGGGCGATCGAATCGCTCGCCCCCGAACAGGCGCAGGTGCTGCGCCGCTCCTTCTTCGAGGACCAGCCCCACGCCCGGATCGCCGAGGACCTCGGCATCCCGCTGGGGACCGTGAAATCCCGCGTACGCCTGGCCGTACGCCACCTGCGCCGCCTGCTCGGCGCCCATGCGCCATGACGATCCACCACCACCCTGGAGATGACCTGCTCCTCGACCTGGCCGCGGGACGGTTGCCGCCGGAGCCTGCGCTGCTGGCTGCGGTACATGCCGAGATGTGTCCGCAATGCGGACAGCGCCTGAGGGCCCTGGAGGCCGTGGGCGGCGTGTTGCTGGAATCCCTGCCGCCCCGGACGCTGAGGCCCGACGCGCTTGCCCGCGTGCTGGGGGCCATCGATGCCCTCCCGGGGGACGAGGGGCGCCGCCCGGGTGCGGCCACCACGCCCGTGGCGGGCGGCCCCGACTGGCCTGCAGGAGCAGCGTGGCCGCAGGCCCTGCGCGGCATGGCGTTTTCGCCCTGGAAATGGATTGCCCCGGGCATGCGCTGGAGTCGTCCGCTCCTGCCGCCGTCCGGTGACGTGAACGTGTTCCTGCTGCGCATCGGACCTGGCCGCAGCCTGCCTGCCCATACCCATGGCGGGCTCGAATGGACGCAGGTGCTGCACGGCGCCTTCCATGACGGACATGCGTTGTTCGGCGCGGGGGATTTCGATGCTGCCGACGACAACGTGCACCACCAGCCGGTGGTGCAGGGGCCGGGTGACTGCATCTGCCTGGCGGCCGTCGATGGCCGCCTGCGCTTCGACGGGATGCTGGCGCGGCTGGCGGGCAGCCTGGTGGGCATGTAGGACCGGCCCGGGAAGGCCGGAGCCCCAGGCCTTCAGGCCGATGCGGGTGGAAACCACCGGAGGACGACCGCGCAGGCGATCGCGCTGGCGGCCCCGGTGGCGACCGTGCCCCAGGCCATGTCCATGGCGGTGACATGCCAGGGCCAATCCCGCAACACGGCCTGGTTGGTCAGCCCGAAGGTGGCATAGGCCACCAGCCCGAGTGCGGCGCCCAGGCCCAGGGCCTGCTGCCAGCTTTGCTTTTCCACGCCCGGCACGACGGCGAAAAAGACCATGCCCGCCACGTACAGCAGGTAGAACACCACCGCGGGGGCGAACGAGACGCCCTCCTGCATGAGGTGCCCTATGTTGGGACGGTACAGGCGCTGGGCCATGGTGCCGAGCCACACCGAGTCCAGCGCGAGGAAGGCGAGGGCGGTGGCGGCGTAGGCGATGGCATAGGTGCGTGGCATGGTCGGCTTTCAGAGGGTGGAAACGGAAGGGAGTGCGGTGGTGCGCGGGGCGTGCGGATGCCGTCAGGGCAGCCGGTAGCTGAGCTTGCGCCCGCCCTGCACGGTGGAATCCAGCCCCACCCACTCTCCGGTATCGGTGGCATACCAGACGTCGATGGGGTTGCGGGGCCCTGTGATGCGCCAGCGCGTCGCTGCGCGGGGCTGGCCGCGCACAGTGATCGAGCCGTCTTCCTCCCGGGATATCTGCACCGGCTCGAGCTTCCCGCTCTGCGGGTCCAGCAGTTGCCGGGAATCCAGGATGGCCGGATTCCAATAGGCGAAGCTGCGCGTACAGGGGGTGTTCGGCGCCAATTCCTGGCGCACCGTGCTGCGTTCGCCGTCGTCGTCGGTGTCGGCCGCGATGCGTCTCAGGCAGTTGCCACGCCACTGCTCCCGGGCTTCGTGCCGGTAACGGTACACCGCGATGCCCAGCACTTTCACCGTGAAGCGCGCGGAGCTTTCCAGCTGGCGGCTGCCGCCCTCCAGGGCGCCGAGCCGGAACCGGTGCTCTCCGATCGTGCTGCCGTCCAGCGACACGGTGAAGCTCCATTGCTGCTCCGTCGCACCCTGCGCATGGGCACTCGCCGTGGCTGCGGCCAGCAGCAGTCCGGGCACCAGCCTCCACGCCAGCACGGCGGCCCGCAGGAGGCGGCGGGGGCGTGCGGGCCCGTTCACGAGGGCCTCCCGGACCGCGGCGGCATCGGGATGAAAGCGCTCGTGCGGCGCTGGTACTCCCGGTAGGCCGGCCTGCGCGAGTGCATGTCCTTTTCGAGCAGCGCCACCCCGGAGACCCGCAGGAGCAGGGTGGTCATGAGCAGGGGCGAGACGATGGTCCAGAACGCCGGAATGCCGGCCACGCCGAGGGCCGCCAGCCACAGGCCCCACCACACGCAGGCCTCGCCGAAGTAGTTGGGGTGCCGGGTGTAGCGCCACAGGCCCTGGTCCATCACCCGGTCCCCACGCCCGCCCTGGCGCTTGAACCGCGCCATCTGCGCATCCCCCACGGCCTCGAACACCAGGCCGAAGACGGCGAGTGCCAGGCCGGGCAGGGCCAGCCAGGCAGTGCCCGGGCGGGGGAACGCCACTGCGGCGAAAAGCGGGGCGGATACCACCCACGCCAGCACCGACTGCAGGCCGTACACCAGGTAGAGGCTCCTGATCCCGAAGCGCTCGCCGTGGCGCTCCCGCATGGCTTGGTAGCGTCGGTCCTCCCCGTGGCCCCAGTTGCGCAGCGTGATGTAGACGGCGAGCCGGGCTGCCCAGGCAGCGGCCACGCCGACGACCCACCAGGGCGCCCCGTCCCCGGATGCGGAGTCCAGCCGCAGGGCATACACCACGCCGGCCCCGGCGATCATCGGGCCCCAGACCCGGTCCACCAGGCTCGCATCGCGGCGGGCCAGGCTGACCGCCCAGGTGGCCAGAGCCACGGCGATGGTCCATGCCAGGCCGCCCAGCGCGGCCTGCCAGGCGTCCGTGCCAAGGAAATTTGCCATGCCGGCCTCCTGCCCTGTCAGGCCGCGCCCTGCGCGGGCCGCTTGTCGAACAGGTAGTGGCTGACCCACCACTGCTGGCCTTCGCCATAGGCGAAGAGTTCCTCGACGGCCAGGAAGAAGAGCCGCCAGCGCGTCCACCAGGTGTCCGCCTCGTGGCCATACACCTGCCTGAACAGCGGCTGGAGCTCTGCGTGGTGCGCGTCCATGTTGTCCAGCCACGCCCGCGATGTCTTCGCGTAGTGGGTGCCGTCCCATCGCCAGCGCCGCGCAACGCGCAGGTCGTCCTGGCAGTGCAGGGCCAGGTCGTCGCTGGGCATCATGCCGCCCGAGAAGAAATGCTCGCTCATCCAGTCGCTGGCGTCCCGGGCGACGAACGGGTAGGGCGCCTCCCGGTGGGTGAACACGTGCATGAAGAAGCGGCCGTCGTCGGCCAGCCAGCGTGCCACGTGCGAGAAGGCGCGGGGCCAGTTGCGCAGGTGCTCGAACATTTCCACCGACACGATCCGGTCGAAGCGCTCCGGGGTGTCGAAGACGTTGAAGTCGCAGGTCTGCACGCGCACATTGCGCAGCCCACGGCGCGCGGCTGCGGCCTCGATGTACTGGCGCTGTGAGTGCGAGTTGGAAATGGCCGTGATCGTGCTGGCAGGGTACCGCGCGGCCATCCACAGCGTCAGCGAGCCCCAGCCGCAGCCCAGCTCCAGGATGCGCTGCCCGTCTTGCAGGCCGGCATGTTCGCAAGTCTCGGCGAGGGCGGCCTCCTCGGCCTGCTCCAGGGTCGTGGTGCCGGCCGGCCAGAGGCAGCTGCTGTACTTGCGGTGGGGACCGAGCACCTTGCCGAAGAATTCCGCCGGCACCTCGTAATGCTGCGCGTTGGCTTTCTCTGGAACCAGGGCCAGCGGCGCCGAACGGATGCGCTCCAGGAAGGCCTGGGTCTGCTCCGCCGCGGACACCCCGTCGCCGCTGCGCAGTTCTGCGAGCCGGTCTTTCAGCAGCCGGCGGATGCCGTGCCGTACGAGCCGGTCGGGCAGCAGGCCCCGTTCGACGAGGCGGATGGCGGTGGCGGTGTTCTGCAGCATGCGAGGGGCTCCGGCGTGCGGCGTGCCGGATGGCCCGCCTGGTTCCGGCCTGTACGCGGCGGCCCCCGTTTTGGATTGCAGGCGCGCCGGCATCCCGTGGCTGCCATCGCGGGTTCAGGTCTTGGTGCCGGTGGCGCCGTCGAGCACCATGCGCACGCGCCGGGCGAGATCCGCCAGGCGGTAGGGCTTCTTCAGGATCTCGAATTCGCTGGGCGCGACGTTGGCGAGGCTGCCCATGTCGCGGTCGAAGCCGGTGGTCAGCAGGATATGGATGCCCGCCACCGTCTTGCGCATCTCGCGGGCCAGCTCGTAGCCGTTCAGGCCGCCGGGCATCACCACGTCGGTGAAGAGCAGGTGCGGCAGCGCGGAAGGCTCCAGCGAGCGCACGAGCTTGAGGGCCGCGTGCGCGCTGTGCGCCACGTGGACCGTGTATCCCAGGCCTTCCAGCATGGCCTGGGCGAGGTCGGCCACCTCGACACGGTCGTCCACGACCAGCACGGTTTCCGTGCCGCCGCGCGCATGGGGGGCGAGCGACTCCACCAGTTCGGGGTGCGCGCGCCCGTGGACGGCCGGGAAGTACATGCGCACCGTTGTGCCCACGCCGACTTCCGAATAGATCGTGACGGCACCGCCCGATTGCTTGGCGAAACCGTACACCATGGACAGCCCCAGGCCGGTGCCCTTGCCTTCTTCCTTGGTGGTGAAGAATGGATCCATCACGCGCGGCACCATGTCGGCAGGGATGCCCAAGCCGGTGTCGGTGACCGACAGGGTGGCATAGCGGCCCGGCGGCAGGCCGGAGAAGGCATGGCCGTCCTGGGCGTGCAGCTCGATGCCCCGCGTCTCGACCCGGATGCGGCCCCCGCTGGGCATGGCATCGCGGGAGTTGAGCAGCAGGTTGAGCACCGCCACCTCCAGTTGCGTGGTGTCCAGTTCGCAGTTGGGTACGTCGTCACCGAGCTCGTAGTCGATCTGGATTTCTTCGCCGAGCGTGCGCTCGGCCAGCGAGGCCATGCCCGTGGCCATCGCGTTCAGGCTGACGACCCGGCCCTGGAGCTTCTGCTTGCGCGAGAACGCCAGCAACTGCTGAGTGAGCGTGGAGGCCTTGCTGACGGCGCTGCGGATGCTGTCGATGGAGCGGTCGATGTCCTCGCGGGCGAGCTTCTGGCTGCGGTTGCGCACGCGCATCACGTCCAGATGGCCGGACATGACCTGCAGCAGGTTGTTGAAATCGTGCGAGATGCCGCCGGTCAGCTGGCCGAGCGCTTCCATCTTCTGCGCCTGCGACAGCGCTTCCTCGGCGTCGCGGCGCCGGCTCACGTCGAGCTGGGAGGCAAAGAAATAGACGAGTTCGCCGCGGGAGTTGTACACGGGCGAGATGAACAGCGCATTCCAGAACGTGGAGCCGTCCTTGCGGTAGTTGAGCAGTTCCAGCGAGATCTCGCGCCGCTGCTCAATGGCTTCGCGCAGGGCCGCGACGGTGTTGCGGTCGGTGGCGGGGCCCTGAAGGAACCGGCAGTTGTGCCCGAGGATGTCCTGCGGCTGGTAGCCCGTCATCGAAATGAAGGCGCGGTTGCAGAACACGATGGGGTTGTCGGGCTGGCGGGGGTCGGTGACCAGCATCGGCATTCGCGTGGTTTCGATGGCCGCGAAAAAGATGTCGTCCTTGTGCTCTGCGACTTCGGCCGGGGCGCCTTCCGCGACGACGGGGCGTGCCTGGCCGGTGATGGGGGGCTTCTCGCTGCTCATCAGGCGGACTATACGGACAAACCGCCTTCCTGCACATTTCCCCCGGTGGCGCCCGCCTGTAGGCGCAGGCGCCGCCCACTGCAGCTGGCGGCGGCGTCCTACGCGGGCACATGGCACAGCGAATTCAGCGACCTGCTCGCGGCATGCCGGCAATTGCCCGGGGCGCGCGGGGAACTCGCCCGCCTCATGGCCCCCCGGCCGCGCGACCTGACCCTGCTCAAGCCCTGCCATTCCGCATTCCAGTCCACGCCGCTGCTGCACCTGCTGCGGCAGATGGGGACGCGCCGCGTCATCGTCGCAGGCCTTGCCGCGGACATGTGCGTGATGCTGAGCGCCACCGATGCACGGATGCTCGGCTACGACGTCTGGGTGTCCGGGGATTGCACCGCCGCCGAAACCCCCACGCGCAAGCGCAGCGCCCTGCGGCAGCTGGACGAGGCCTTTCAGTGCGACGTGCTGCCCGGAAACCTGCTGTGACAGTTCCGGCAGGGGCGGCAGGGCTTGTCCTACGCCCAGGCCGCAGGGGGCCGCCCAGCATGGATGCATCGCAATGGCATTGCAGAGGAAACCATGAAGCCTGACGACACCTCCAACCCGAACCTGCCCGACACTTCCCGCGAAGCGATCGCGGCTTCCGGGCCGGAACGCCGGCGCGACACCGGCCACTACGACCAGTACGGCATGCGCGACGACGCCCGTCCCGCCGCCACCCCCGCCGGCGCGGAGAACCTCGCCACCGGCGAAGGCGCGCGCCGGTTCGGCGCCAGCGGCGACGAGAGCACCTACGGCAACCGCGAGCGCCAGCGTCCCGGCGACCAGCATTCGGACCGGCTGCAGACCGGGCCGATCGCATCGGTCGATTCCTCCGGCTCGGCACGGGGCCTGGGGCTCGACTACGGCGGCGACCAGCCCGATGGGCCCATGCCGTCCTCCCGCCAGGGTGCGGCGCTGACCGGCGAGACGCGCGACCGCGGACACCAGCATTGACCGGCACGGCCGGCCTGCACGATGCGTGAAGACACCTTGCCGCCAGGCCGCAGCCTGCGCCCGCTGGCCTGGGCCGGTGGCTGCATCGGCTTCAGCCTGGGCGGCTTCTTCGACGGCATCCTGCTGCACCAAGTGCTGCAGTGGCACCACCTGCTGAGTCGCGTGCGCTCCCCCGTGCTGGAAGACATCCGCGCGCAGATCCTGGCGGACGGGCTGTTCCATGCCCTGATGTATGTCATCGCGGCCGCCGGGCTGTGGCGGCTGTGGAAGGCGCGTGACCTGCTCGCCGCAGCCGGCGCGGACCGGCGCCTGGCCGGCAGTGCCTTGCTCGGCTTCGGGCTCTGGCACCTGCTGGACGCCGTGCTGTCGCACTGGCTGCTGGGCCTGCACCGCGTGCGCGACGCGGCGGAGATACCGCTGCTGTGGGACATCGGCTGGCTGGCGGTATTCGGTCTGGTGCCGCTGTGGTTGGGCTGGGGCCTGCTGAAATCCCTGCCGGGAGGCCGCGGAAGCGGCCCTGGCGGTGATGGCCGCCGCATGCCCGCGGACCGTCCCGCTGCGCAGCCGGCCATGCGGGGCTCCAGCCCCGGTGTGGCGCATCGCTGGCTGGCCGCCGTGCTGCTGGTCGGTGGCGCAGCGCTGGCCTCGCTGTGGCCGCAGGGCGACCGGGGCGGCGATGTGATGGTGCTGTTCCGGCCGGGAATTTCCGCGGCCGACGCCATGGGGCGCCTTTCCGCTGCCGATGCGCGCGTGGTCTGGGCGGACCGGTCCGGAGCGCTGTGGGCCGTGCGCGTGGACGACCCTGCGCAGGCTGGCCGCCTGTACCGGCAGGGCGCCTGGCTGGTGAGCGATTCGCGGCTGCGCTGGGGATGCTTTTCCTGGATGGGCGCCGGGCCTTCCGCGTGAGCGCGGGCATTCCTTTCCCTTCCTTTCCCCTTTCCTTTCCTTTTCATCACTGCAAGAAGGAGCATTCCATGAACCACCGCCACCTGATGATTTCCGCCTCCGTCGCCCTGGCGTGCGTCGCCTACGCTGCCGGAGCCGCCGCGCAATCCCAGCCGCCGGCCCAGTCGCCCACCCACGAGCAGCCCCGGGCCGGCGCCGCCCGGGCCGTGGACGGCGCGGAAGGGCAGGCGTCGCGCCTCACGCGGGCGGACAAGTCCTTCCTGGACGATGCCGCCCACAACGGCCATGCCGAGGTCAAGAGCAGCCAGCTGGCGCTGCAGAAAGCCCGAAACCCCAAGGTGCGCGCCTTCGCGCAGCAGATGGTGGACGACCACACCAAAGCCAACCAGGAACTGGCCGCCCTCGCCGCCGGGAAGAACGTGCGCGTGCCCGAAGGGCCGTCGCTGATGCAGGAAGGCAAGCTCAAGCTGCTGGGCACCGCCGACGGCACGGACTTCGACAAGCGCTACATGGAGAGCATGGGGCTGCAGGCGCACCGGGACACGATCGAGCTTTTCGAGAAGGGTGCCCGGGATGCGCGTGACCCGGAGGTAAAGGCTTTCGCGCAGAAGACGCTGCCGAAGCTGAAGCAGCATCTGGAGATGGCGCAGCAGGTGGCGGGGGAGGTGGGGGTGAGCGGGGACAAGGTGGATGCCGCCCGCAAGCCGTAGTCTGGTGCCGATCCGCGGGGTAGAAGCGATGCGGTTCAGGCCATGGATTCTCGGTCGTTCATCCTCGCACACACCCGCAGATCCGGCCCGACCTGGGCGACCGAACGGATAGTGAGCCCGAGCGCCTCTCCCAGGTCCGGAAGGGGGCCGAACGGCGCAATGCCTCTTCCTTGTCCGAGGAGCTTGGGAGCGAGGTAGAGCAGCACCTCGTCCACCAGGCCGGCCGCGCACAGCGCCCCGCTGGCGATGGCGCCTCCTTCCACATGCACCTCATTGGCCTCTCGCGCTGCGAGGTCCGCCATCACGGCGCGCAAGGCAACCCTGCCATCGGGGCCCGGCATATGCACGATTGTCGCTCCGGATGCGCGGAGCGCGCTCTCCCGCGGTTCGTCCCGGACCGCGCAATAGATCACGACGTCACGCGCCTGCGCGCGCAACAATGCGGCATCCGGCGGGGTGCGCAGCCGGCTGTCGAGCACCGCGACCCAGGGCTGGCGTTCGGTGGGCACCTCGCGCACGTCCAGCCGCGGATTGTCCGCGAGCACGGTGCCCACGCCGGTGAGGACCACGCAGGCCCGTGCGCGCCAGGTATGCACGTCGGCGCGCGCCGCGGCGGATGTGATCCATTGGCTCTGCCCGTCCGGCAGTGCCGTGATGCCGTCCAGGGACGCGGCGGATTTCAGCCGCACCCAGGGCATGCGCCGCACCATGCGGCTGAGAAAGCCGATGTTCAACTCCCGTGAGGCCTCTGCGCCCGGGCCCACTTCCACCTCGACCCCCGCAGCGCGCAGGCGCTCGAACCCCTGGCCGGCGACGCGCGGGTTGGGGTCACCCAGCGAGGCGACCACACGGGCGATGCCAGCTTCGACCAGCGCATCGCAGCAGGGGCCAGTGCGGCCGTGGTGGGAGCAGGGCTCCAGGGTGACATATGCCGTGGCTCCCCGGGTGATGTGGCCCCGGGCCCGGGCATCGCGCAGGGCCATGACCTCCGCATGGGAGCCTCCGGCGCGCTGGGTCGATCCCTGGCCGATGACCTGCTGGCTGGCATTGACTAGCACGCATCCCACGCGGGGATTGGGGGAGGTCCTGTATAGCCCTTCTTCCGCCAGCCGGAGCGCAAGCTGCATGAAATCGGTAGGGGGAGAGGCCGGGGAGAAAGGCGTGGACATCCCGGCATTTTGCGCCGACTGGTCCGGTTGGCCTGCCGAACGGCATCGCCAGGCACACGCACCCGCCCTAAGATTCCGGCATGGCCGATAACAGTTTGTTGTACTCCTTACGTTCGCGCGGGCGGGCGGAAAGGGCATCGCCGCGGCGTTGGGAATCAGGGTTTACCCTGATCGAAGTCCTGGTGTCCATCGTGGTGCTCTCGTTTGGGATCCTGGGGCTGGTCGGGGTGCAGGCCTTCGCGCTGCAATCGACGCGCGAGGCCCGCCTGCAGGCCCAGGCAGCCAACCTGGCTCGCGAAATGGCGGAGATGATGCGCGGCAACAACCAGATCGGCATCAAGAGTGATGCCAGCTTGAACCCGTACCTCATCAATCTGCAAAGCCCGTTGGCCCCGGCAACCGCCAGTTACTGCCTGGGCGTGGCGTCGTCGTCCGCCTGTGCTGATGGCACGGCCGTTGCGCGCGCGGAATTGACCGATTGGCTCACGCGGGTGGATGCCGCCCTGCCCGGTGCGCGGGTGGTCATCTGCTTCGACAAGGCCCCCTACGACAGCAACGGCATGCCGCAATGGAATTGCACTGCTGGAACTGCTGGTGTGGATGAAGTCGCAGTGATCAAGATCGGTTGGACCCGTAAATCCACGCTGCGCGCGTCTGCTACCAGCGATGGCGTGGAAACCGCCACGGCCACCGGCAGCTATCCCTACGTGGTGTTTCCCGTTACGAGCGGCAACCCGATGGGGGCCCCTTCGCTATGACCCGCTTTCCCCATCCCGTGACCCGCCGGGTACGGCAGAACGGCCTGACGCTCGTAGAGCTGATGGTCGCCATGGTCATCAGCCTGCTGATCGTGCTGGCCGCGGCCGTGAGCCTCGTGGTCGCCCGGCAGGGCTTCAACAACGTCGACGCTGCATCACAACTGCGCGACAACGCCCGCTTTGTGGAAGACATGGTCCAGCGCTTGGGCGTGCAGGCGGGCTACCGCGATCTGTTCCATGCAGCCTACGATGAAAGCGCCAGCACCACCGGGCTCGATCCGTCTGCTGTGCCCAATACCTTCGTCTATGGTTTCAACAACAAGGCGCGCGCATCGTCAGACAACTGGTACGAAGCCAGTACAGCCCGTACTTCAGGCAGCCTGGGATACGGCAGCGACGTGCTTGTGCTGCGGTTCCAGCCGGCCACATCCAACAGCGATGCCACCAAGACGGACAAGGGAATGATCGACTGCTCCGGCAACACCCCCCAGGTGGGTGCGAAAGATCGCTATGACCGGGTGACGAGCGTGCTGCATGTCGCAATCAGCAATGACGGCGAGCCCGCACTGATGTGCACGACCTGGACACGCGATCCTGCGACGGGAAATCTCTCGCAGTCCGACCCGCTTCCCCTGATCTCCGGCGTCGAGGATTTCCAGGTGCTCTACGGCGTGGACGGCATTCCCGCCAACAATGCCACCATGCCCGCGGCTTCTACGGTGGACAGCGTGCAGGACCGCTTCCTGCGCGCCGATCAGATCACGGTGTCCGATTCGCTGATCTCGGCCGCAAACTGGCGCCGTGTGCGCAGCATCCGGATCGGCATGGTGCTGCGGGCCGCGCCGAACTCGGCCGTGGATCGCACCTCCCAGACCTTCTACCCCCTGGGTACTGCCAAAGGGTCGGGCGGAGGGGCCATCGGCAGCATGTTCGCCGATGCCACCAACGACCCCGGCACCGTGTTCACTCCCGCGGCCGATGGCCGGCTTCGGCAGGTGGTCACTTTCACCGTGCATTTGCGCAACAACCAGCGGGAGCCTGGATGATGTCCAGATATCAGCCTGAACTAAGCGCACGAAGCGGTGCGCCCTGTGGCCGGTCGGAAGCTGGCATGTCGCTGATCGTCGTCCTGCTGATACTCGTGGTGGTCTCCATCCTGGGCGTGGCGGGAATCCAGATCTCGATGATGGGCGAACGCTCGACCCGCAACGACCGCGACAAGCAGGTGGCGTGGCAGTCCGCGGAGGCAGCACTCATCGATGCGGAGCTGGACATCCTCGGCAAACCCGATGCCGCCACCGTTGCCAAGCGTGGAGAAGTCTTCAAGCGGGGCAGCACGGACGTCACGAAGTTCCTTCCGGGTTGCGGGGGAGATCAAAGCGCCAAGAACCTGGGTCTTTGCTACACCCTGCCTGGCGTGGCGCCTGCATGGTTGACGGTGGATCTGGCCTCGTCCACGAACCCCCAATCCGTGGCCTTTGGCACGTTCACCGGCCGTGCTTTTCCGTCGGGCCAGGCTGGTTTGCAGCCGGCCGCTCCGCCGCGCTACGTGATCGAACTGGTGGAAGACCCTGAGGGCGCCCGCACCACGGCGCCCAAAGACCGCAAATACATCTACCGCGTGACCGCCATGGGATTCGGCCCCAGTGCCTCCACTCAGGGCGTCCTGCAGATCGTCTACAGAAACTGAGCCCGCCATGAACTCCCAGAGTCCATCCCACCGGCCCTCCCTGCGTCAGCGGGGCTTCATCAACAAGCCGTTCCTCGGTGCCGTGGCCATTCTTGCAGGCCTCGTCGCCTTCGGAACGTCGTTCCTGGCGATCGGCGCCGGCTCTCCCGTCACCACGCCGCCGATCAATCTATCCAGTGATCCGCTGTACGCGGTGAACGTGAAGGACAAACCCACCATGGCCCTGGCCCTGTCGGTGGAGTTTCCTACCGTAGGCGCCCAGTACGTCAACGTGCCCAATACGAACACCGATGATTCGTACGCCAACACCAAGGAATACCTCGGCTATTACGACGCGGAAAGCTGCTACCAATACAACGACGCACCGACCGAGACGCCGGAAAGCGGGAGGACTGCCGCCGATTACAAACGCTTCGATCCCATAGGAAGAGCCACGAACCGCAAGTGCAGCGATGCCTTCAGCGGAAACTTCCTGAACTGGGCCACCAATTCGGCTGTGGACATGCTGCGCCTTGCGCTCTCCGGTGGGGACCGCTATGTCGATACCTCGACGCTGACCATCCTGCAGCGGGCCGTGCTGCCGAACGGCGATCCCATCTGCATGTGGAACTCGAACAACTTCCCGGCTAAGCGGCTGGCGAAGGACGGGGGAGGGGCGAACTCCTATTGGGGCGCGGTGCCGAATGCCATGGTGACCGGCGCCAACGGCAACGACATCTGGGTGGCCAACACCCTGAACCGGGTGTACTTCCGGGCGGGGGCGTCCGCCGCGGGATCCTGCTCCGACACCAGTGGATATACGCTTGGCGCTCCCACCACGACGCAGAGCCGCGGCACGACCACCTACCAGAACAACGTAGCCTTGCCGAACGACGCCGTGCTGTGCACAGCGGAAAACGCAATGTGCAACTTCACCGGCGTGCGTGAGGTGTGGTTCGGTGTTCCTCCCACCCTCCTGGCCCCGCGAGGAAACTGGGCGATTGTCCCCGCCTCGAATGGCATCAATTGCAACTATCAGGTGATCGGCGATCCTGCCCCCGGCAAGGGCAAGAGTTGCTACACGCGCCCCTACGCGGGCACATGGCAGCCCCCTCAAACCACGACCCTCAATTCCGACGGCTTTTTCTATTCACGCGTGCAGGTCTGCAACAAGACCGGCGACCTGCTGCAGGATATCCGTGACTACGGCCTGTGTACCCAATACCCGAGTGGCAACTACAAGCCCGTGGGCGTGATCCAGAAGTATTCCGACCAGCTCAGGCTGGCGGCTTTTGGCTACCTGATGGACCAAACGGCGAGCTATAACAATGGCCGCTATGGTGGCGTTCTTCGTGCACCCATGAAATACGTCGGTCAGAAGACCTTCGATGTACTGGGGCGCGAGGAGACCGCGACGAATGCGAAGTCCGAGTGGAATATCAACACTGGCATCTTCAACAAGAATCCCGAATCGGATACTGTCTTCGGCATCAGCGGGGTGATCAACTACCTGAACCAGTTCGGACGAACCGGGCCCGTGCCGGGGCGCTACAAGCAATACGATCCGGTCGGGGAGTTGTATTACCAGGCGCTGCGCTACATGCAGGGCTTGCCGCCCACTGCGGATGCGATTTCCGGCCTGGGCACTCCTTCCGCCGGCAGCGCGCTGTACGACGGCTATCCCGTCTATACCGACTGGACGAACATCGACCCTTATGGTGGGTCGCGTTCCTCCTCCGAAAACTATTCGTGCGTGCGCAGCAACATTGTGGTAATCGGGGACATCAACACCCACGACGGCAATTGGCGCAACATTCCCACCTCCGATGATCCTGCCAACAATGCCACGAACTTCCGGACGTGGCACCAGGTGGTTCAGTCGTTCGAGAAGGGCACCTCCATGGCCTACGTGGACGGCCAGGGCGCGAACCGTACTACCTTCAATCCGAACACGCCCAATCCGAACGTTCCTTCCAGCAGCCAGACCAGCCAGATCATGGGGTACGCCTACTGGGCGCATACCCAGGACATCCGCGGCACCCGGTGGACTGCGGCGACCACCAAGCAGCGCCCCGGCCTGCGCGTGAAGACGTTCCTGTTCGACGTGAACGAATACGCAACCCAGAACGACACCGCGACCCGGCAGACGCGCAACCAGTTCTTCATGGCCGCCAAATACGGTGGCTTCAATTCGACTTCCTCGTCGTCATCGAGCGGTTCGCCGGATCCTTACAACACCTACGGCAATCCTTTCAGGAACCAGATCACCGACACGAACGACAACAACGTCTGGCAAAAGCCAAGTGCGCCCGGTGAGGCATCCAGCTACTATCTTCAGAGCGATGCGCGTGGCGTGCTTGCCGCGTTCAGGGCGATCTTCGAGAATTCGATCGGAAGTGCGCGCAGCATCGCCGGAAGTTCCTCTGCTTCTCGCGTGCAGGCCAGTACCGACAATTTCCTGTATTCCGCGAAGTTCGACGTCGCTTCATGGACTGGCGACGTGATTGCCGAGCAGATCACTCGATCCGGGACCGGTTCGTCGGTTGGCCTTTCCGTGTCGTCTAATCCGGTGTGGAGTGCCGCTGCCCGCCTGAAAATCAAAAATGCTGCCGATCGGAAGATTTTCGCCGGCCATGGCAGCCGTCTGGCTGCGACGGAGTTCACCTGGAGCGCAATCAACGGCAAAGCGATGCAGACATCTCTGAGCAAGGCCTCGCCGAGCGCTACGGCGGATTCGCTGGGGCCTGACCGGTTGAATTACCTGCGTGGTGTACGCACCAATGAAGGCGCCGGTGCGCAATTCCGGGTACGTACGGAACTTCTGGGGGATATCGTGAACTCCGGAGTCACATTCTCCGGCCCGCCTGCGGCAGCCTTCACGGGTAACAGCTATGCGTTGTTCAAAACTGAGAATGCCGGTCGTTCTCCAGTAGTGTTCGCAGGTGCGAACGATGGCATGCTGCACGCCTTCGCGGCGCAGACGGATACTGGCAAGGGAATCACCGCAGGCGATGAGCTGTTTGCCTATATTCCCAGCTGGATGGGCCCCAAGCTCTCGGCCCTTACTTCGCCGACCTACGTCAACAACCACCAGGCCTATGTCGACGCACCCTCGGCCGTGGGAGAGGCTCAGGTTGCATTTACGTCGGGTGCTGGCAATGCCACCGACTGGAAGACCGTGCTTGTTTCCGGTACAGGCGCCGGCGGCCGGGGTGTGTTCGCGCTCGAGGTCTCCAAGCCTGAAACCTTTGCAGCCGGCAATGCGCTGTGGGAATTCACTGGCGCTGATGATGCAGACATGGGTTTCGTGGTCGGACGTCCGCAGATCCTCAAGTTCCGAACCGGCGCAGATACCTATCGCTGGTTTGCCGTCGTGGCCAGCGGCGCGGACAATTATTCCAGCAGCTTCGACAACGGCGGCGGCGGTGGCCGTCCGGCGCTCTTCCTGCTCGCGCTGGACAAGGCCTCGGGGGATGCCTGGGTCGAAGGGACTAACTATTTCAAGCTGATTTTCCCTGTGGATACGGCTGTGGCGGCCACCGTAGCCACGGGTATGGCGAATTTCACGCCGCTCTACTCCCTTGCCGGCGACGTGACGCAGATCTATGCCGGTGACCTGCATGGCAAGGTCTGGAAGCTGGATTTCACCTGCACCAGAAGCAGCGCCACCGATACGTCCTGTACGTCTTATGGCTACAAGGCCACCAGCAACTGGACGGTTGCCGGCCTGAGCAGTTTCGGGTCTGGAGGAACACCTTATCCGTTCTTCATCGCCAAGGATGCCTCCGGCAATGTGCAGCCGATCACGTCGGCACCCCAGCTCTTCACCGGCCCGATCGTGAACGGCAAGGAAACGTTCTACGTGCTGGTGGGTACGGGCAAGTACCTGGAATCATCGGACCGGACTTCCACCCGGGCGCAGAGCGTATATGCGCTCTACGATAATGGATCCACCACAGCAGACTCTTCCAACCCCACGTCTGCCATATCCGGGCGCAGCCGGATGACTGCAGGCACGGTGAGCACGTCGGCGCAAACGGTGACGGTCCCCAGCTTCAAATGGGGAAGGCCCCAGAGCGACGGGGACACCACCCAGCGTGCCGGCTGGTATATAGATCTGCCGACTTCCGGAGAGCGATCCATCAGCGGTTTCACCGATCTGGGCGGGCTGACGGTGGCATTTAGCACGGTCATTCCCGGAGATGTCGCCTCTGCCGGTGCCTGCGACGCCAATCCGGGCTCCGGCCGCCAATACACTCTGGATGTCTCCCTCGGCAATGGCTCCACTGCCGAATCCAGGGTGGGCCTGTTGAGCGCATTCGTGGTGATCGAGGACACCGCCAGTTCCACGGTGACCAATTACGATAGCACCGGCCAAGCTGTGCGCACGATCATGAAGCGCAGTCTGCAGACAGGCTCCTCTGGCGTTACTGAGGGCAAGAGCACCACGGTGCAGGAGGTGGTCGGCCGGCTTAGCTGGCGGCAGATCTACGATTACCGGCAACTGCGCAAGGATGCGACAACCCCATGACACAACATCGTTCGATCCGTGGTTTTTCCCTGCTGGAGCTGATGATCGTCGTGGCGATCGTCGGCATCCTGGCGGCGGTGGCCTATCCCGCCTATAACGATTCGGTGCTCAAGGGCCGACGAGCCCAGGCACGCACCGCGCTGGCGGAACTGATGCAGCAACAGGAGCGTTTCCTGACGCAGCGCAATTGTTACCTCGGATTCAGCAATAGCGGAGGTACTGCGACCGCTACGACAAATACTGCCTGTGGTATCGCTACCTCCTTCACGGTGCCTTTCAAGACGTATGCGGGCGAAAGCCTCGGCTCGGCCAGCTACCAGCTGTCGGCCACGACCTGCAGCAGCACCCTGACTCTTTCGGACTGCGTCAAGGTAGTGGCCAGCCCGGTCAAGGCCGACCCCGCCGTGGGCGATCTCTCCATGACCAGTACGGGAGTGAAGTCATGCACCGGCACGGCCAGCAGCACCAATCCCAAGCTGTGCTGGCCATGAAGCTGCATATGTCCCATGGGCTGCATGCTCGCCAGATCCGCCAGGCCGCATGGCGTGCCCGGGGCTTCACCCTGATTGAGCTCATGGTGACGATGGTGCTGGTGGCGGTGCTCCTGCGCATCGGAATCCCGAGCTTCGTAAGCTTCCAGCGCAATTCCGAACTCACCTCTGCCGCCAACGGACTGCTTTCAAGCATCAATTCGGCCCGCACGGAGGCCATGAAGCGCAATATGAACGCGGGGGTGGTCCCCGCCTCGGGCAGTTCCTGGGCGGGAGGATGGACGGCATTCGTGGATATCGATGGCGATGGTTCCTTTGACGCGACCAAGGACCTCGTGTTGTCCACCCAGCCGGCGCTGGCATCGTATTTTTCCGTGACCGGTACCGGTACCGCGACAGGCAGTACGCCCGCCATCTTCTTCAACTCTTCGGGCTATGTGAAGGATTTCGGCAACGTCACCATGGAAATCGCGCGCAACGATCTTTCCGATGCGGCGTTGCTGGAGCAGACGCGACGGGTCATCATCTTCAAGACAGGTCGCGTGCGCGTCTGCAAACCTGCGTCGGCGACCGATGCCGCATGCTCCAGCGGGGGGAATTGACGATCAACCGACCGGCTTCCGGCGGCGAGCATCCTCCCCGCTAAGCCCCCCCGATCTCCCGCCAGATCGCCGACAGCGGCAGGACCTTGTCCACGCCCCCCCGCTTGATCGCCTCCTTCGGCATGCCGAAGACCACGCAGCTCTCTTCATCCTGGGCGGTGGTGCGGGCGCCGGCCTGGTGCATCTCGAGCAGGCCGGCGGCGCCGTCGTCGCCCATGCCGGTCATGATGATGCCGTGGGCGTTGGCGCCTGCGCTCTTGGCCACGGAGCGGAACAGCACGTCCACGGAGGGACGGTGGCGGTTCACCAGGGGGCCGTCGAGCACCTCGACGTGGTATTGCGCGCCGCTGCGGCGCAGCAGCATGTGCTTTCCTCCCGGGGCGATCAGCGCGCGGCCCGGTACCACGCGGTCATTGTTCTCGGCTTCCTTGACGGCGATGCGGCACAGGCCGTCCAGGCGGCTGGCGAAGGCGGCGGTGAACTTTTCCGGCATGTGCTGCACGATGACGATGCCGGGGCATACGCGGGGCAGGGCGGTGAGCACTTCTTCCAGCGCCTGCGTGCCGCCGGTGGAGGTGCCGATGGCCACCACGCGCTCCGTGGTCTGGGCCATCGCGCGGCCCGCGCCGGGCGGCAGGATGGCGTCGGCGGTGTTTTTGCCGGGCGGGGGCGCCATCGCGGGCGCCGCAGGCTGCCGGGCCAGGCGCCGCACGTTGGCGCGCGCTGCGGCGCGCACGGTGGCGACCAGTTCGTCCGCGCTCTCGGTCAGGAAGCTCTTGAGGCCCAGCCGGGGTTTGGTCACGATGGCCACCGCGCCGGCCGCGAGTGCCTCCATGGTGGTCCGGGCGCCTTTTTCCGTGAGGGTGGAGCAGATGACGACGGGCGTGGGGCGCTCGGCCATGATCTTGCGCAGGAAGGTGATGCCGTCCATGCGGGGCATCTCGACGTCCAGCAGGATCACGTCCGGCCATTGCTGCTTCATGCGCTCCATGGCCAGCAGCGGGTCGGCTGCCGCATACAGCACCTCGATGCCGGGCGCCTCCCCGAGCAGGCCGGTGAGTACCTGGCGCACGACGGCGGAATCGTCCACGACGATGACTTGGATGGGTTTCATGGGAATGGTTGGCTTTGCTGTGAAGCGCTGGAAGGGGGAGTCCGGCTACGGCTGCCGCAGTGCGGCCGGCGGGACCTGGCGGACCCAGACCGCGCCGCTGGCGACGTCGAACACCACCTGCCGGTGGCCGTCGCCGAAAAGGTGTTCGCTGCGGACGCCGATGCCCCGCCCGGCCAGCAGTTGCCGTGCGGCGTGGCCGTTGCGGGTGCCGACGGAGTCCATCGCTGGCCGTGGCCGGGTGGGGAACATGTTGCCGCCGCCGAAGATCTTGGCCTCGCATTCGGCGATGGACACGCGCTGGCGCCGCAGGCCGCGCACCATCAGCTCCAGCGCCTCGTCGCCGTAGCGGCCGTCCAGTTCGCCGGGCCGGGCGGGGCGGCCGCGGTCGGCCAGCAGGAAGTGCGACATGGCGCCGATGCGGCGCGCGGGGTGCCACAGCGTGATCGCCACGCAGGAGCCCAGCATGGTGCGCAGCCGCATGGTGTCGTCACCCACGAAGTATTCCCCCGGCTGGAGGAAGACGTCCATGGGCCTGAAAGACGTCGGCACGTGCGGCTCCGGACATCATGGCTTGCGATAGACCGAGGGTGCGATCTGCACCATGGCGGCGTCGATGCCGTGCAGGCTCTCCGAGTGGCCGATATAGAGGTACCCGCCCGGCCGGATGAACGAGATCACGCGGGCCACCACGTCGCGCTTGGTGTCGCCGTTGAAGTAGATCATCACGTTGCGCAGGAACACGACGTCGAAGCTGCCCAGGTCGGGGAGCCGGGTGTTCAGGTTGGCGTGGAGGAAGCGGACCTTCTGGCGCAGCTCGCGCGACACCAGCAGCGTTCCCGCCTGGGGCCCCTGGCCCTTCAGGCAGAAGCGCCGCAGGTAGGGCTGGGGGATCTGGCGGGCGCGCTGCTCGGGGTAGTGGCCGGTGCGGGCCTTGTCCAGCATGCGCGTGCTGATGTCGGTGCCCACCACCTCGAAGGGCTGGCTGCCGCGGCAGTCCGCCAGGACCATGGCGATGCTGTAGGCCTCTTCGCCGCTGGAGCTGGCGGCGCTCCACACGCGGAACGGCGAGGTGGCGCCGGGTTGCTGCGCGGCGCTGCGCAGCAGCTCGAAATGCCGCGATTCGCGGAAGAAATAGGTTTCGTTGGTGGTGAGCAGGTCGATCGCCATCTGCACTTCGGCGGGATCCTGGCCGCTTCGCAGTAGCGCGAAGTATTCCGCATATCCCGCCACCCGGGTCGCGTGCAGGCGCTTGGCCAGGCGCCCGCAGACCAGGGCTTTCTTCGCCGGTGACAGGGTGATGCCGGCCGCATCGAAGATGAAGCGCTGGAAATGCCCGTAGTCGTGATCGGAGATGGTTCTGGATGGCATGGGATGGCAGTGGTCAGGGAAGCCGCAGGGCGTCCAGGCGCGTCCGGTGGGACCGGTTCCAGGTGGGCAGGTCTTGCCCGGGCATCGCCTTGGCGATGAGCCATCCCTGGGCGCTGGTGCAGCCGAAGTCCTGGAGCAGGCGCCAGTCCTCCAGGTGTTCCACGCCTTCGGCCACCGTGGAGAGGTTGAGCCGGCGTGCCAGGTCGAGCGCGGATTCGAGGATCACGCGCAGGCTCTTGCGGTGATGGGCCCCGTGTACGAACGAACGGTCTATCTTGAGTTCGGTGAAGGGAATGCGCGAGAGCTGCTGCAGCGAGGAAAACCCGGTGCCGTAGTCGTCGATGGACAGGCCGAACCCCTTGAGCCGCAGGCGCACCAGCGCCGAGTGCGCGGCGCTGCAGGGTTCCACCATCGACCCCTCCGTGACTTCCAGCATCAGTTGCGAAGGCGCCAGGCCGTACCGCATCTGCCGCGCGCATATCTCGTTCACGATGTCCGGAGAGGCCAGCAGCTGCGGAGACAAGTTGATGGACAGCGTGAGCCGCATGCCGCGCGACTGCCAGGCGGAGCATTGCAGGAAGCTGCGATCCATCATGGACAGCGTCAGCGCGTGGATGAGTCCCACGCGTTCGGCCAGCGGAATGAATTCGTCCGGCGGCACCATGCCCAGGACCGGATGGTCCCAGCGTGCCAGGGCCTCGACCCCGCGGAGCATGCCGGTCCGGGTGTCCGCTTTCGGCTGGAAGTGGGGCGTGATGCCCCCCTCCCGGATGGCCTGCTCGAGCATGGCTGCGTCGATCGGCATGCGGGGCGCACGGCGCCGCTCCGGGAGGGGCGCCGACGGCGACAGGACTTGCTCGAGGACCGCCTGCAGGTCGCTGCTTTTCAGCGGCTTGTGCAGCCCGCGCACGACCGACGTGCCCAGCGACTGGACCGAGTCCAGCAGGGCGTCCCCGTGTCCCGACAGCAGGACGATGGGAATGCGCAGGCCCTGCTGCTGCAGGGCTTCGATGAGTTCGATGCCGTCCATCTCGGGCATCTCGAGATCCACGATGGCGAGGCTGGGCTGCGGGACCATCTCCGCGATCATCTCCAGGGCCTGGCGGCCATGGCAGGCCTCCAGCACCCGTGCGATGCCCAGGTCGTGGCAGAGCCGCACGGCATGCTGCCGCTGCGTCCGGCTGTCATCGACGATGAGGACCGAACAGGCGGCCCCATGTGGCGCCACCCGGGGTGCGGCCGCGCTGGGCAGGGACAGGTCCGGTGCGGTCATTCCGTGGCGGGCGTGGTCGGACGGCGGGGATTTCAACGGGACTCGGCCGAGTCCGCCGGCAGTCGGGCCAGCTCGGCCAGGGCCTGCGCGGAGAAGGCCCGGTCCAGGTTCAGCAGCACCACGAGGCGGTCGCGCACCTTGCCCATGCCCTGGATGAAGTCCGCCTGGATGCGGGCTCCGAAGGGGGGCGGGGGCTCGATGTCGGCCGGGCTGATGTCGATGACTTCGTTGACGGCATCCACCACGACGCCGATCACCTGCCGTTCCTGGTCCGCACCGACTTCGACGATCACGATGCAGGTGCGCTTGCCCACGGCCGCGGGCTCGCCGCCGAAGTGCGCCTGAAGGTCGATGACGGGCACCACGGCGCCCCGGAGGTTGATGACGCCGCGCACGGAGCGCGGCATCATCGGCACCGTGGTCGGATCGCCGTATTCGATGATTTCCTTGATCGCAAGGATGCCGATGGCGAACATTTCGCGCCCCAGCTGGAACGTGAGGTACTGCGCCGCTTCGGCGGTGGCCGCCTCGGACGGGGCCGTGGAGGCGGGGGATTGCTTGGCGTTGGGCATGCGGGCGTCCTCGGCAATCATCAATAGCGGGTGAACTGGGATTCGTCGATCCCGTCCGCGCCCGTGGCGCCCGCGAAGGCGAGGCTGGTGCCGGGCTTGCGGGACTGCGCGGGCTTTCTCGCCGCAGCGTTCCGGAGCGCGCCGGAGGGCACCCGGGCCGGCACGCTGCCGGCCAGCTTGAAGAAGCCCATGGTCTGCTGCAGCTGCTCGGCCTGGCTGCTCATTTCCTCGGCGGTAGCGGCGAGTTCCTCGGAGCTGGAGGCGTTCTGCTGCGTGGTCTGGCTCAACTGGCCGACGGCGGCGTTGATCTGGCCGACACCGGACGATTGCTCCTCGCTCGCAGCGGTGATCTCCTGCACGAGGTCGGAGGTCTTGCGGATGCTGGGCACCATCTCGCCCAGCAGGGTGCCGGCGCGCTCGGCCAGCTCGACGCTGGAGCTGGCCACGTCGCCGATTTCCTGGGCGGCGACCTGGCTGCGCTCGGCGAGCTTGCGTACCTCGGCGGCGACGACGGCGAAGCCCTTGCCGTGCTCGCCGGCCCGTGCGGCCTCGATGGCGGCGTTCAGGGCCA
>NZ_JMKU01000010.1 GCF_000687165.1 Paracidovorax oryzae ATCC 19882
GCAATGATCTTGGCCACGACGCCGGCGCCGACCGTACGGCCGCCTTCGCGGATGGCGAAGCGCAGGCCTTCTTCCATGGCGATGGGGTTGATCAGCTTGACGGTGATCGACACGTTGTCGCCGGGCATGACCATTTCCTTGTCGGCCGGCAGCTCGATGGCGCCGGTCACGTCGGTCGTGCGGAAGTAGAACTGCGGACGGTAGTTGTTGAAGAAGGGCGTGTGGCGGCCGCCTTCGTCCTTCGACAGCACGTACACCTCGGCCGTGAAGTGGGTGTGCGGCTTGATGGAGCCGGGCTTGCACAGCACCTGGCCGCGCTCGACGTCTTCACGCTTCGTGCCGCGCAGCAGCAGGCCGACGTTGTCGCCGGCTTGGCCCTGGTCCAGCAGCTTGCGGAACATTTCCACGCCCGTGCAGGTGGTCTTCTGCGTGTCGCGGATGCCCACGATTTCGATTTCTTCGCCGACCTTGATGATGCCGCGCTCGACACGGCCCGTCACCACGGTACCGCGACCGGAGATGGAGAACACGTCTTCCACGGGCATCAGGAAGGCACCGTCCACGGCGCGCTCGGGCGTCGGGATGTAGGTGTCCAGGGCTTCTGCCAGCTTGTCGATGGCTTGCTCGCCCAGGGGGCCCTTGTCGCCTTCGAGGGCCAGCTTGGCCGAGCCGCGCACGATGGGGGTGTCGTCGCCGGGGAAGTCGTACTTGTCGAGGAGTTCGCGCACTTCCATTTCGACCAGCTCGAGCAGCTCTTCGTCATCCACCATGTCGCACTTGTTCAGGAACACGATGATGTAGGGCACGCCCACCTGGCGGGCCAGCAGGATGTGCTCGCGCGTCTGGGGCATCGGGCCGTCGGCGGCCGAGCACACCAGGATGGCGCCGTCCATCTGGGCGGCACCGGTGATCATGTTCTTGACGTAGTCGGCGTGGCCGGGGCAGTCCACGTGGGCGTAGTGGCGGTTGGCCGTCTCGTATTCCACGTGTGCGGTGTTGATGGTGATGCCGCGGGCCTTTTCTTCGGGCGCTGCGTCGATTTCGTCGTACTTCTTGGCTTCGCCGCCGAACTTGGCGGACAGCACCGTGGCGATCGCTGCCGTCAGCGTCGTCTTGCCATGGTCCACGTGGCCGATCGTGCCCACGTTCACGTGGGGCTTGGTACGTTCGAACTTACCTTTTGCCATTTCTCAACTCCAGAATAAAGAGCAATGCCCGTGTGTTGGTTTTACGTCTGCACCGCATTGCTGAATCCTTCGCCACGGGCAACGAAGGGCATGCGATCGCAGACAGAAACTGGTTCACCCCTGCGCCGCAGGCGACACAGGGGTGGTACTTTACTTCGCCCGGGCGGCCATGATGGCTTCGGACACGTTGCGCGGAGCTTCGCTGTAGTGCTTGAACTCCATCGTGTACGTGGCGCGGCCTTGCGTCGCGGAGCGCAGCGCGGTCGAGTAGCCGAACATTTCCGACAGGGGCACCTCGGCCTTGATGGCCTTGCCGCCGCCGACCATGTCGTCCATGCCCTGCACCATGCCGCGGCGGGACGAGAGGTCGCCCATCACGGTACCGGCGTAGTCTTCGGGCGTCTCCACTTCCACGGCCATCATGGGTTCCAGGATGACCGGACCGGCCTTCTTGCAACCTTCCTTGAAGCCGAAGATGGCGGCCATCTTGAACGCCAGTTCGTTCGAGTCCACGTCGTGGTACGAACCGAAGTGCAGCGTGACCTTCACGTCCACCACCGGATAGCCGGCCAGCACGCCCTGGGTCACGGCTTCGTTGATGCCCTTTTCCACGGCCGGGATGAATTCACGGGGAACCACACCGCCCTTGATGGCGTCCACGAACTCGATGCCCTTGCCGGCTTCGTTCGGCTCGATCTTGAGCACGACGTGGCCGTACTGGCCCTTGCCGCCGGACTGGCGCACGAACTTGCCTTCGGCCTCTTCCACCGTCTTGCGGATGGTTTCGCGGTAGGCCACCTGGGGCTTGCCCACGTTGGCTTCCACGCCGAACTCGCGCTTCATGCGGTCCACGATGATTTCCAGGTGGAGCTCGCCCATGCCGGCGATCAGCGTCTGGCCCGATTCCTCATCGGTCTTCACGCGGAAGGACGGATCCTCGGCGGCCAGGCGCTGCAGGGCGATGCCCATCTTTTCCTGGTCGGTCTTGGTCTTGGGTTCGACGGCCTGCGTGATCACGGGCTCGGGGAACACCATGCGCTCCAGCGTCACGATGGCTTCGGGATCGCACAGGGTTTCGCCCGTGGTCACGTCCTTCAGGCCCACGCAGGCGGCGATGTCGCCGGCGCGGATTTCTTCCACTTCCAGGCGTTCGTTCGCGTGCATCTGCACGATACGGCCGATGCGCTCCTTGCGGCCCTTCACGGGGTTGTACACGGTGTCGCCCTTGGAGAGCACGCCCGAGTACACACGCACGAAGGTCAGCTGGCCCACGAACGGGTCGGTCATCAGCTTGAATGCCAGGGCCGAGAACTTCTCGCCGTCATCCGCCTTGCGGGTGGTTTCGGCTTCGTCCTCGTCCGTGCCGGCCACGGGAGGAATGTCCACGGGCGAAGGCAGGTAGTCGATCACGGCGTCCAGCATGCGCTGCACACCCTTGTTCTTGAACGCCGTGCCGCACAGCATGGGCTGGATCTCGGTGGCGATCGTGCGCGTGCGCAGGCCGAGCTTGATCTCGTCCTCGGAGAGGTCGCCCTCTTCCAGGTACTTGTTCATCAGCTCTTCGGACGCTTCGGCAGCGGCCTCGACCATCTTCTCGCGCCATTCCTTGGCGGATTCCACCAGGTCGGCCGGGATGTCTTCGTAGTTGAACTTCATGCCCTGGGACGCTTCGTCCCAGATGATGGCCTTCATCTTGAGCAGGTCGACCACGCCGGTGAAGTTTTCCTCGGCACCGATCGGGATCACCACGGGCACGGGGTTGGCCTTCAGGCGCAGACGCATCTGGTCATAGACCTTGAAGAAGTTGGCGCCGGTGCGGTCCATCTTGTTGACGAACGCGAGACGGGGCACCTTGTACTTGTTGGCCTGCCGCCAGACGGTTTCCGACTGGGGCTGCACGCCGCCCACGGCGCAATACACCATGCAGGCACCGTCCAGCACGCGCATGGAACGCTCCACCTCGATGGTGAAGTCCACGTGGCCGGGGGTGTCGATGATGTTGAAGCGGTGCTCGGGATAGGACATGTCCATGCCCTTCCAGAAGCAGGTCGTGGCGGCGGACGTGATCGTGATGCCGCGCTCCTGCTCCTGCTCCATCCAGTCCATGGTCGCAGCGCCGTCGTGCACTTCGCCGATCTTGTGGTTCACACCCGTGTAGAACAGGATACGTTCAGTCGTCGTGGTCTTGCCAGCGTCGATGTGGGCCGAGATACCGATGTTGCGGTAGCGCTCGATGGGAGTCTTGCGTGCCATGATGGTCTTTCGTTAACAGCCAAAGAGCCCGCCCGCCGGTGTGGCGGATCGGGCTCCAGGCCTTCGAGATGAAGGGATGGGCTTAGAAGCGGAAGTGGCTGAACGCCTTGTTGGCTTCTGCCATGCGGTGCACTTCGTCACGGCGCTTCATCGCGCCGCCACGGCCTTCCGTGGCTTCCAGCAGCTCGTTGGCCAGGCGCTGGGCCATGGACTTCTCGCCGCGCTTGCGGGCGGCTTCCTTGAGCCAGCGCATCGACAGGGCCAGGCGGCGCACGGGGCGCACTTCGACCGGCACCTGGTAGTTGGCACCACCGACGCGGCGGGACTTCACTTCCACCATGGGCTTCACGTTGTTGATGGCAACGGTGAACGCTTCCAGGGGATCCTTGTCGGGGTGCTTCTTCTGGATGAGTTCCAGGGCGCCATAGATGATGCGCTCTGCAACTGCCTTCTTGCCGCCTTCCATGATCACGTTCATGAATTTGGACAGCTCGACATTGCCGAACTTCGGGTCCGGCAGGATTTCACGTTTGGGGACTTCGCGACGACGTGGCATTTCTCACCTCTATCTTTGCTTCAGTTGGCGCCTTTCCAGGCACCGCGAGAGCCATTCAGGACTCCCACTTACTCGACCCACGCAGAACGCCTGCGTTCGGGGCCACTACGCTGCTTCACCGCGCCACGCGGGAACAGCACCGAAAATTGCTTGAAACGCAGGGCTTACTTGGCCTTGGGCTTCTTGGCACCGTACTTGGAACGGGCCTGCTTGCGGTCCTTGACGCCTTGCAGGTCAAGCGAGCCGCGCACGATGTGGTAACGCACACCGGGCAGATCCTTCACACGGCCGCCGCGGACCAGCACGACGCTGTGTTCCTGCAGGTTGTGGCCTTCGCCGCCGATGTAGGAGATGACCTCGAAGCCGTTGGTCAGGCGCACCTTGGCGACCTTCCGCAGAGCGGAGTTCGGCTTCTTGGGCGTCGTGGTGTACACACGGGTGCACACGCCACGGCGCTGGGGAGAGTTTTGCATCGCAGGGCTCTTGGACTTGGTCGTTTCGACCTCGCGCCCCTGACGAATGAGCTGGTTGATGGTTGGCATGAATCGTCCCTAAACGTGAAAACTTCGCCCGGTGGATTCGGATCGAGCGAAGACGTGATTCCCTTCGGAAATTCCGAAAAGCCTTCTAATGTATCAGTTTGCCCCGGGCGAGGCAAGGACCGGCGCTGCCGGCCTCCCGGCACGCTCAACGTGCATCACTTGATCCAGAGCCGGATGGCATCCCAGGCACGACCGAAGATGCCGGCCTGCTCGACGGTCTCGAGCGCCACCAGGGGCACCTCGGCGATCTGCTGGTCGCCCAGCGAGACCTTGAGGGTGCCGATGGACTGCCCCTTGGTCAGGGGGGCGACCAGCGGGTCCTGGCGGACGATCTGGGTGGAGATCTTGCCGGCCGATCCCGACGGCACCGTGACCACGATGGGGTCCGGGCGCCCGATCTTGATGGTGTTCTGCGTGCCCTTCCAGAGCGCCGGGGTGGCGGCCGGCTGGCCGCCGTCGAACAGCTTGACGGCATCGTAGGCGGTGTAGCCCCAGTTCAGGAGTTTCTGGCTCTCGTTGGCGCGCGCGTTCTCGCTCGCGGTGCCCAGCACGATGGACAGCAGGCGGCGCTGGCCGACATTGGGGAAATCACGCTTGGACGTGGCCACGAGGCAGTAGCCGGCCGCAGCCGTGTGCCCGGTCTTGAGGCCATCCACCGTCGGATCGCGGAACAGCAGCGAATTGCGGTTGGTGCCGTTGGAAGGCGGCGTGCCCGGATAGGCATAGTGCTTGGTGGAGTAGTAGTGCATGTACTCCGGAAAGTCCTTCATGAGCCGCGTCGCGAGAATGCTCAGGTCGCGCGCCGTGGTCGTGTGGCCGGGCTCCGTGAGGCCTTCGGGGTTCTTGTAGGCCGTGTTCTTCATGCCCAGGGCCTTGGCCTGGTCGTTCATGAGCTTGACGAAGTTCTCGGCCGAGCCGCCCACGCCCTCGGCCAGGGCCATGGAGGCGTCGTTGCCCGACTGCACGATCATGCCCTTCAGCAGGTCGTCCACCGGCACCTGCATCTTGGGGTCGATGAACATGCGCGAGCCGGGCATCTTCCACGCCAGGACGCTCACGGGCAGCTTCTGCTCCAGGGTGATCTTCCTGGATCGCAGCGCATCGAACACCAGGTAGCCGGTCATGAGCTTGGTCAGGGACGCCTGCTCCACGGGGGCATCGATGTCCTTGGCGGCCAGCACCTGCCCGGATGTCACGTCCAGCAGCAGGTAGTTGCGCGCCGCGATCTCGGGCGGCTGGGGGGCCTGCACCTGCGCCCAGAGCGCAGCAGGCGCGAGCGCGGCGGCCATGGCGAAGGAGCGCAGCAGGGGCAGGAAGGGCTTCATGGAGGCATGCATTCGGAACGGTCCGGGAAGAAAGGAAGCGGGAGAGGGGGAAGGGGAAGGATGAAAAGCGGGGGCGGGGCAGGCAGCCGGCGGCCTGCCCCTCAGGCCTGGGAAGTCAGGTGCCGCATGACCAGGCTCTTGAGCAGCGGCAATTGTCCGTGAAAGAAATGCCCGCCGCCGGGCACGACTGTCACAGGGAGTGTCTGCGGGCGCGCCCAGTCCATCACGGCGGCCAGGGGCACGGTGTCGTCCTGCTCGCCATGGACGACCAGCGTGCGGCCATGGGCCTCGGCCGGCACGGGCGCGACGGTGAAGCGGCTGGCGGCCGTCCCCACGAGCACGGCGCGCTCGATGTCGCGCGCGCCCCAGAGCCGCTCCAGGGCGTGGCTGGTGACGAAGGCGCCGAAAGAGAACCCCGCCAGCGCGATCGCACCGGCGGGCGCTGCCTGGTCGATGACCGCGAGCAGGTCGTCCAGCTCTCCGCGTCCTTCGTCGTGGGAGCCGGCGCTGCCGCCGACGCCCCGGAAATTGAAGCGCACGGCCGTCCACCCACAGGCGACGAAGGCCCGGGCGAGGGTCTGCACGACCTTGTTGTCCATGGTGCCGCCGAAGAGCGGATGGGGATGGGCGATCACGGCCACGCCGCGCGGGTCGCCGCCCCCGGCCGCGGCGGCCGGGTCGCGCAGCGCCTCGATGGCGCCGGCCGCGCCGGAGAAGGTCAGGCGTTCAGTCTGTGCGTTCACTTGTCTGCAGTAAGGAAATGGGCCCGTGCCGCCCCCGAAAAAGGCGGCCCGCGGACCGAAATGCGGGAAGGCCGGGGTCTGAGCCCGGATCAGCGTCCGAGTTCCGGCGGGGTGAGCAGGCGCTCGACCACCTGGCCGTTCTTGAGGTGGGACTCGACGATCTCGTCGATATCGCTGGTGTCCACGTAGGTGTACCAGGTGCCCTCGGGATAGACGACCGCGACGGGCCCGCCCGCGCAGCGGTCCAGGCAGCCCGCCTTGTTCACGCGCACCTGGCCGGGACCGGCGAGCTTTTCGGCCTTGACGCGCGCCTTGCAGTGGTCGAATGCCTCCTTCGCGCCGTGGTGGGCACAGCTGTCCTCTCCGTTGATGCGGTCGTTGAGGCAGAAGAAAATGTGGCGGGCGTAGTAGCCGCGGGGCGGGGAAGTGTCTTCGGTCATGCCCGGATTCTAGGAGGCGGGGCCGCGCGCACCTCCGGCGCCGGGCGGCTGGCGACCTGCAGCACCACGTACACCAGCGTCGCGTAGGGCCAGAGCCAGCCGAGCCACTGGCCCAGGCCGTAGAAGCGGATGAAGCGCCCCTGCTCCCAGGCCAGGAGGGTTTCCGCGAAGTAGGCGCTGGTCGGCGCCTGGTTGAGCAGGTTCAGGTGCCAGACCAGCACAAGCAGCAGCAGCACCCCGGCGGCGCGGCGCGGCAGGGTCACGAGCAGCAGCGCCGCCACCAGGCCCGCGACGATGCCCACGCGCGTGGGCAGGCCCAGCCACTCCCAGGCGTGGGCCGGGCCGTAGCTGAGCGCGGCGGACAGCGCGGTCACCGCCACCCCGGCGGCGACCATGCCGCAGGCATAGGCCACGCGGCGCCCGACGTTCCGGATCACGCAGTAGCCCAGCAGGCAGGGAACGAGCAGCCCGAGCAGCACCGAGAGCAGTTCCGCCCCTGGCATCAGGGGCTCCAGCGGGGTGTCGCGCACCGGCAGCCATTCGAGGAAGGGGGTGTCGGCCAGCGTTTCGGCCAGCGCAGCTTCCAGGCGCTCCCACATCTGGCCGAGCCCGAACGGCACGGCTGCGGGGAACAGCAGCGCGGCCGGCCAGAGCGCGATGAGCACCAGGGCGCCACTCGCATCCTGCACGAACCAGCGCGCGCGGAACCGGCTCCAGCGGGCGATGGCGCCCAGCCGCTCCAGCAAGGCGGCCACGAGCGCCCCCAGCAGGGTGCCGGCCGTGTTGAGCAGCAGGTCCATGTTGGACGGCACCCGCCTCGGCAGGTAGATCTGCAGCAGCTCCATGAGCATGGAAAGCATGCCGCCGGACAGCACGGCCACCGCCACGGCCGCCCGGGGCCAGCCCGTGCGCAGCAGCGCCAGGGCCAGCAGGAAGCCCAGCGGCGCATAGCCCGCGACGTTGATGTTGACGTCGAACCAGGTCCAGTACGGCGGCGGGACCCGGGCCGTGAGGAAGACCAGCGGGGAGATGCCCTGCTCGCGCCAGCCCTCGAAGGGAAACAGGCTGGCGAAGACGATGAGCGCGATGTAGGTCAGCGCGAGCGGCCAGGCGGAGGTCTTGTGCACGGCGGCGCGCGCCCGGTTCAGAACGGTTTGACGACCACCAGCACCACCGCCGCGACCAGCAGGAGCACCGGCACCTCGTTGAACCAGCGGTACCAGCGGTGCCCGTGGCTGTTGCGCCCCGCAGCGAACTTGCGCAGCAGCACGCCGCAGGCATGGTGGTAGCCCACGGCCAGCACCACCACGGTGAGCTTGGCGTGCATCCAGCCGTTGCCCGGTCCGCGGCCGATGCCATAGCCCAGGTAGAGCCACAGGCCCAGGGCCAGCGCGGGCACCGCCAGGAAGGTGGTGAAGCGCAGCAGCTTGCGCGCCATGAGCAGCAGGCGCTCGCGCTCGGCGGTGGAATCCGGCGGCACCATGGCGAGGTTCACGAAGATGCGTGGCAGGTAGAACAGGCCCGCGAACCAGCTGGCCACGAAGACGATATGGAAGGCTTTGACCCAGAGCATGGGCCGCAGTGTACGTGCCGCCGGGCGCCCATCCGGTGGCACGCCCTCCCGAAACGGGAGCACAATTTCGGGATGCATCTCTCCAGCCCCCCGCCCTTTCCCCAGCACCGCCCGCGCCGGCTGCGGCGCGACGCATTCACCCGCAACCTGGTGCGCGAGCACCGGCTGTCCTCGCACGACTTCATCTACCCGGTGTTCGTGCACGAAGGCACGAACCACCGGCAGGCCATTGCGTCGATGCCCGGCGTGGACCGGCTGAGCCTGGACCTGCTGCTGCCCGTGGCGGAAGACTGCGTGCGCCTGGGCATCCCGGTGCTGGCGCTGTTCCCGTCCATCGAGCCGTCGCTGAAAACGCCGGATGGCAAGGAAGCGCTCAACCCCGAGGGGCTGATCCCCCGGGTGGTGCGATCCCTCAAGAAGGAGTTTCCCGATCTCGGCGTGCTCACCGACGTGGCGCTCGACCCCTACACCAGCCATGGACAGGACGGCGTGCTGGACGAGACCGGCTACATCATGAACGACGAGACGGTGGAAATCCTCGTCGGCCAGGTGCTGACGCATGCCGAGGCGGGAGTGGACATCGTGGCGCCCAGCGACATGATGGACGGCCGCATCGGCGCCATCCGCGAGGCGCTGGAGGCCCAGGGCCACATCCACACCCGCATCATGGCCTACAGCGCGAAATACGCGAGCGCGTTCTACGGCCCGTTCCGCGACGCCGTGGGCACGCGCGGGGCGCTCGGCAAGGCCGACAAGAACGTGTACCAGATGGACCCGGGCAACACCGACGAGGCGCTGCGCGAGGTGGCCCTGGACATCGCCGAGGGCGCGGACATGGTCATGGTCAAGCCCGGCATGCCCTACCTGGACGTCGTGCGCCGGGTGAAGGACGAGTTCCGCGTGCCGACCTTCGCCTACCAGGTGAGCGGCGAATACGCCATGCTGAAGGCCGCCGCGGCCAACGGCTGGCTCGACCACGATGCCGTGATGATGGAATCCCTGCTCGCCTTCAAGCGCGCCGGGGCGGACGGCATCCTGACGTATTTCGCCCGCGACGCCGCGCGCCTGCTTTCCCGGTAGGAGCGCCATGGCACCCCATTCCGGATGCCGGGGGCGCGCCCCGTGACGCTGGACGCCTCCGGCGCGATCCGCGTATTCCACATCGGCCCGCAGGGGGCGAAAGAGCTGGATGCCATCCCGCAGCGCGTGCCCTCCCAGGGCTTCGTATGGATCGCCTGCACGCGCGCCGTCTTCGGCGAGCGGCTGCCGGCGCTGCAGGCGGCGCTGCAGTCCCTGGCGGGCCTGCAACTCGTCGATCTGCACGTGTCCGACCTGCTGAATGCCCAGTTGCCTTCGCACTACGATTACACGTCCCAATACGACGTCATGGTGTTCCGGCGGCTGAGCGCCACGCAGTGCGACACGACGGAAGTGCCCAGCCTGACGGGGCTCGCCCCACCCCGGCGCGCCGGGCCTCCCGTGCTGCGCCGCATCGACACCAGCCCCGTGGGGTTCGCGGTCTTCGACCAGGTGCTGTTGTCGGTGCACCCGGGCGATTGCACCGTGCGCGACGCGTTCGCCGCCCGCCTGCTCACGGCGACACAGCCCGCGCCTGCCGCGGAGGGCGGCCCGGCGTCGGAGACCCAGGCCCGGGACATGCGCACCGGCCCCGCCCCGGGATCGCGCCTGCCGACCAGTCCGGCGGACCTGATGCTGCGCGTGGTGAACCTGATCGTGGACAACTACCTGGACCTGCGCCGCGAACTCTCTCGCCAGCTGGACCACTGGCAGGCCGAACTGCTCAAGCCGCGCGGGCGATTCGCCAACTGGAGCGCGCTGCTGGATGCGCGGCTGACGCTGCACCAGCTCGACGAGATCTGCGAGGACCAGCGGGCCGCCGTGCAGGACTGGGTGGACACGCTCGAGACCTGGACACTGCCCGAGAACATCGCTGCGCTGCGCGAACTGGAACTGCTCAAGGTGCGCAGCCGCGACGTGCTGGAACATATCGAACGGGTGGTGCACCACGTGCGCCGGCTGGAGCAGAGCACCGAAACGGCGGTGCAGATGCATTTCAGCGTCCAGAGCAACCGCACGAACGACATCATGCGCACGCTCACCGCCCTCACCGCCGTGTTCCTGCCGCTCAACCTGATCGCCGGCATCTTCGGCATGAATTTCGAGTTCATTCCGCTGGTCCACAAGCAGGATGGCTTCTGGTGGGCCATGGCCACGATGACGGTGATCGCCATCGCCCTGGTGGCGCTGTTCTGGCGCAAGCGCTATCTCGCCCGCACCGGCCAGCATTGACCGTCCCGCCCGCATGCCTTCGCCGAAACCGCCTCCCATCGTGATCGCCAGGACCGGCGGCACCTTCCCGGCGCTGCGGGAGCGTTTGGGCGACTTCGAGGACTGGGTGCAGGCCGGGCTGGCCGGCACCGCAGCGCCCGTGCTCACCGTCGATGCGGCGCAGGGCGACGGCATGCCCGGCCCCGATGCCGTTGCCGGCGTGGTGGTGACCGGTTCGCACGCCATGGTCACGGACCGGGCGCCATGGAGCGAAGCACTGGGCGGCTGGCTCGCCCGCGCCGTGGCGGCACAGACGCCCGTGCTGGGCATCTGCTATGGCCACCAGTTGCTCGCGCACGCGCTGGGCGGTGAAGTGGCGGACCATCCCGGAGGGTGGGAAATCGGCACCGTAGAGATCCGCACGGCGCCGGACGCCGCGGGCAGCGATGCGCTTTTCGCCGGACTGCCCGGCGTTTTCGGCGCCCAGGTGGTGCACCGGCAGTCGGTGAGGCGCCTGCCTGCGGGGGCGGTGCGGCTCGCGGGCAATGCCTTCGAACCGCACCAGGCCTTCCGGGTCGGCCGCTGCGCGTGGGGGGTGCAGTTCCACCCCGAATTCACTCCCGCCGCCATGCGCGGCTACATCGACGCACTGGCAGCCGATGTGGGGCAGGCCGGCCGCGATCCGGAAGCCTTGCGCGACCACGTCCGCGCGACACCGGAAGCCTGCGGGCTGCTGGGCCGGTTCGCCCGTTTCTGCCTGAGCAGCCGCCAGACAGGCTGATCTTTATTACCCTCCAGCCGCCGGCCGGAGCAAAGGTCTCCGCCCTGCGCACAGGCCGTTCGGGCCGAGCCGCAATCAAAGACTTGACATTATTTGACCAGTCAATTAATGTTTAGGCATGCATCCGACCCGCAACGCCAAGCCTTCCGTCAATCCCGAGCTGATCGAGCAGAGCATCGGCTACCAGATGCGCCGCATCGTCAATCTGATGAGCAGCGAGGTGGACCGCCGGGTGGAGCCCCTGGGGCTGACCGATGCGCAATGGCGGCCCCTGTTGCGCATCTTCCTGGCTTCGGGCCAGGAAAGCACGGTCGCCGCCCTGGCCCGCGTCTGCCAGCTGGACGCCGGTGGCATGACGCGGCTGCTGGACCGGCTGGAAACCAAGGGCCTGTGCCGCCGCGAGCGCTCGCAGGAAGACCGCCGCGTGGTCAACCTCGCGCTGACCGACGAAGGCCACGCCGCCGCCGCCCGGTTGCCTGAATTGCTGCAGGACCTCCAGCGCACCGCCCTGCATGGATTCAGCGATGCGGAAGCCGCCGCGCTGCGCCGCTACCTGGCCCGCATCTACGAAAACCTGACCACGCGGCTCCCGCCGCCGCCGGACGGCCAGTAAGCCCTTCCGCCTTTTTTCCGAGAGCACGACACAACATGAAAAACCTTCTGGCTCCTTTCTCCTCCGCCGCAGCGGTGCCGCATGCGCAGCCGGCCGGTGACGCCGCAGGGCCTCGCTGGCAGGCGGTAGCGCTCTATGTCGGCACCCTGGCCTTCGCGCTGCTGGGGCTGACGGCCTGCGCGGACATGTCCGGCATCGCCCCCCAGGCCCGGATGCGCGACGCAGCCTCCCTGGGCCTTGCTGCACAGGCGCAGGGCACGGCGGATGCCGCACGGGCTTTCGCCGATCCGGCCGTGGCATCCGACTGGTGGCGCGGCTTCGGCGATGCGCAGCTGGATGCACTCATCGGCCAGGCACTGTCCCAGAGTCCCAACCTGAAGCTCGCCGAAGCGCGCATCGCCCGGGCACAGGCCTTCACGGAAGCCACGCGCGCCGCCGACCGCCCGCAGGTCAATGGCAGCCTGGACGCCAACCGCCAGCACTACAGCGCCAATTCCATCTATCCGCCTCCGCTGGGCGGCAGCACGGAAAACAGCGCCACGGGCCGCCTCACGGGCAGCTGGGAGCTGGACTTCTTCGGCAAGAACCGCGCGGCCATCGACGCCGCGGTGGGCAGTGCCAACGCAGCCATCGCCGACGCGCAGGCCGCGCGGGTGCTGCTGGCGTCCAACGTGGTGCGGCAGTACGTGGAACTCGCGCGGGTGCAGGCCCAGCTCGGCGTGGCGCAGCGCACCCTGGAGCAGCGCACCCAGACGCTGTCGCTGGTGCGCGACCGCGTGGCGGCCGGCCTGGACACGCGGCTGGAAGAACGCCAGAGCGAAGGCAGCCTGCCCGAGGCACGCCAGCAGATCGAGGTGCTGCGCGAGCAGGCGGCCATGGCGCGCAATGCGCTGGACGCGCTGGTGGGGCAGCCCGGAGCCGCCCAGGCCCTGGTGCCGCCGCCGCTGTCGTCCCTGCATGCCATCGCCCTGCCCGCCGCGCTGCCCGCGGACCTGCTGGGCCGGCGTGCGGACATCGCCGCCGCGCGCTGGCGCGTGGAAGCCGCCACGCAGGACGTGACCGTGGCGAAGGCGCAGTTCTATCCCAACGTGAGCCTCACGGCCTTCGTGGGCCTGGCCTCGCTGGGGCTGGACAACTTCGTCAAGGGCGGCAGCCGCGAATGGGGCGTGGGCCCGGCCATCCGGCTGCCGATCTTCGAGGCGGGCCGGCTGCGCGCCAACCTGCGCGGCAAGGCCGCCGACGTGGATGCCGCCGTCGAAAGCTACAACGCCACGCTGCTGGATGCGCTGCATGAAGCGGCCGACCAGATCGCCTCGGCACGCTCCATCGACCAGCAGGCGGCCGAGCAGCGCGAAGCGCAGGCGTCCGCCGAGAGCGCCTACGCCATCGCCCAGCAGCGCTACCGGGCCGGCCTGGGCAACTACCTGAACGTGCTCACCGCCGAGACCAGCGTGCTGCAGCAGCGCCGCCAGGCCGTGGATCTCGCGGCCCGCCGCCTGGACAACCAGGCCCGCCTGGCGCGCGCACTGGGTGGCGGCTATGCCGCGCAGGCGCCCGTCCTGGCGGCGGGCACGCAGGCACCCGCCGCATCCGGCTCCGCGCACTGACCTTTCCGCCCCTCTTTATTCGCCTCTTCTCTTCCCTTGCCGCGCGGACGATGGCCGTCCCGCGGGGAGACATCACCATGAACGCACCCCAGAACGCTTCCGCCGCCTCCAACGCCCCGGCCTCCGCACAGGACGCCAAGGCCCGCCGCCGCAAGACCCTCGTGGCCCTCGCCGCCGTGGTCGTCGTGGCCGGCGCGGGGTGGGGTCTGTACGACTGGCTCGTCCTGAGCCACTACGAGAGCACCGACAACGCCTACGTGCAGGGCAACGTCATCCAGATCACGCCCCAGACGGGCGGCACGGTGATGTCCATCATGGCCGACGACACCGACTTCGTGAAGGCCGGCGCACCGCTGGTGCAGCTGGACCCGGCCGATGCCCGCGTGGCGCTGGCCCAGGCCGAGGCGGGCCTTGCCCAGGCCGTGCGGCAGGCGCGCACCGTGTACGTGAACAACGGCTCGCTGAACGCGCAGATCACGCTGCGCCAGGCCGAGGTGGCCAAGGCGCGGTCGGACGTGGCACGCGCCCAGGAAGACCTGAAGCGCCGGCAGTCCCTCTCGGGCAACGGCGCCGTCTCCAAGGAGGAGCTGCAGCACGCGCAGAACCAGGTGGACGCGGCCCGTTCGGCCCTGGCTGCCGCGCAGGCCGGCGTCGAAGCAGCACGTGAACAGCTGACCAGCAACCAGTCGCTCACCCAGGGCGTGCCGGTGCAGGAGAACCCCAACGTGCTCGCCGCTGCGGCGAAGGTGCGCGAAGCCTATCTCGCCGAGCGCCGCACGGCCCTGCCCGCCCCGGTGGACGGCTATGTCGCCAAGCGCACGGTACAGCTCGGCCAGCGCGTGGCGCCCGGCGCGCCGCTCATGACCATCGTGCCGCTCAGCCACGTGTGGGTGGACGCGAACTTCAAGGAAAACCAGCTGCGCAACCTGCGCCTGGGCCAGTCCGCCACGCTCACGGCCGATCTCTACGGCAGCAAGGTGGAGTACACGGGCAAGGTCGTCGGGCTGGGCGTGGGCACGGGCGCGGCCTTCGCCCTGCTGCCCGCGCAGAACGCCACCGGCAACTGGATCAAGGTGGTGCAGCGCGTGCCCGTGCGCATCGCCCTGGACGCCGAGCAGCTCAAGGACCATCCGCTGCGCGTGGGCCTGTCCATGGACGTCACGGTCAACACCCAGGACCGCGCAGGCGCGCTGCTGGCGGATGCGCCGCGTGCCGAGGCGGTGGCGCAGACGGCCGTGTATGCCGGCCTCGACAAGGGTGCCGACGAAGAAGTGGCCCGCATCATCGCAGCCAATGCAGGGCCGGCTGCCCGCGCCGCCGGCCGGACGCAGGCCCACTGACCGCGGCGGCGCCCTCCCCTTTCGGAGCCTTCATGTCCTCTCCTTCCCACACTCCGCCCCTGGCGCCGCCACCGCTCGAAGGCAGCGCGCGCATGTGGGGCACGCTGGCCCTCTCGGCGGCCACGTTCATGAACGTGCTGGACACGTCGATCGCCAACGTGTCGCTGCCCGCCATCGCGGGCGACCTGGGTGTAAGCCCCACGCAGGGCACCTGGGTCATCACCAGCTTCGCGGTGGCCAACGCCATCGCAGTGCCGCTCACCGGCTGGCTGTCGCAGCGCTTCGGGCAGGTGCGCCTGTTCGTGGCCAGCGTGACGCTCTTCGTCATCGCATCGCTGCTGTGCGGGCTGGCCCCCAACATGGCGACGCTCATCGCCTTCCGCGCGCTGCAGGGCTTCGTGGCCGGGCCGATGATCCCGCTGTCGCAGTCGCTGTTGCTCTCCAGCTACCCCAAGGCGCTGGCCGGTCTGGCCATGGCGATGTGGTCGATGACCACGCTCATCGCGCCGGTCATGGGGCCGCTGCTGGGCGGCTGGATCACGGACAACATGACCTGGCCGTGGATCTTCTACATCAACGTGCCGGTGGGCATCGTGGCGGTGCTCGTCACCTGGGGCATCTTCCACAAGCGCGAATCCGAGCGGCGCGCGCTGCCGATCGATTCCGTCGGCCTGGCCCTGCTCGTCATCTGGGTGGCGGCGATGCAGGTGATGCTGGACATCGGCAAGGAGCATGACTGGTTCGCCTCGCCCTGGGTGGTGGCCTGCTGTGTGGTGGCCGTGGTGGGCTTCATCACCTTCATGGTCTGGGAGCGCGGCGAGGAGCACCCCGTGGTGGACCTGTCGCTCTTCAAGATCCGCAACTTCTGGGCCGGTGCGCTGGCCACGTCGGTGGGCTACGGCCTGTTCTTCGGCAACGTGGTGCTGCTGCCGCTCTGGCTGCAGCAGTACATGGGCTACACCGCCACGCAGGCGGGCATGGTGATGGCGCCCGTGGGCCTGCTGGCGCTGGTGCTCTCGCCGGTGGTGGGCAAGAACATCGCCAAGGTGGACCCGCGCCGCTTCGCGACCTTCGCCTTCCTGGTGTTCGCGCTGGTGCTGTGGATGCGCTCGCGGTTCAACACGCAGGCGGACCTGACGACCATCATGGTGCCCACCATCATCCAGGGGATCGCCATGGCGTTCTTCTTCATCCCGCTGGTGACGCTCACGCTGTCGGAGATCGCTCCGGCGCGGATTCCCTCGGCGTCGGGTCTGTCGAACTTCATGCGCATCACGGCCGGGGCCATCGGCACATCCGTGTCCACCACACTATGGGAGCGGCGCGCCACGCTGCACCATGCCCAGCTGACCGAGGGCCTGCAACAGGGCGGGGTGGCCGTCACGCAGACACTGCAGGGGCTGCAGGCGGGCGGCTTGACGGCGGAGCAAGCGCTCGCGCAGGTCGAGCGGCTGGTGAACCAGCAGGCCTTCATGCTGGCGGCGAACGACATCTTCTATGCGTCGGCCGTGCTGTTCCTGCTGCTGATCCCGCTGGTCTGGCTGGCCCACCCGGTGCGCGCCAGTGCGGGCAGCGCTGATGCTGCGGCCGGGGCGCATTGACTGGGGAACACCCCCCTGAGCGGCTGCGCTGCTCGGTGCTGCCTCCAGAGGCGGCTGCCCTTCGTGCACGTTCAAGCCTGCGCAGGCAGGCTTGGAACCGCAGAACTCAGCCCCCGCTCTCGCCATGCTGCGCATGGCGGGCAGGGCGGAGTGAGGACCGCGGCTCCATGCTCGCCTGCGCGGGCATGGACGGGACGAACGCCCCTCGGCTCTGGCGAGGGGCTGGACGCCAGTGGCCTGGCAAAGCCAGTTCCACGGCGCCTGCTGGCTTGGCCTGCTCCGCGGCCTTCGGATGGGTAACGCTGCGTCGGTTTCAAAGGCCGGAGGACGGGCCTCTGGAGCTTTTTCCGGCGGCAGCTCAGCCCAGGTGCTTCGCGAAGAACGCCAGCGTGCGTTCGCGCGCCAGGTCTGCCGAGGGCGCGTCGTAGGAGCCGCGCTGGTCGCAGTTAAAGCCGTGGTCGGCCTCGTAGATGTAGGCTTCCACCTCCGGATGCGCCTTGCGGAAGGCCTCCACGCCTTCCAGCGGGATGTAGTGGTCGCGCTTGCCGAAGTGCGCGATCACCGGGCAGCGCGGGGTGCGGGCCACTTCCTGGTCGCCCGTGATGCCGCCACCGTAATAGACGGCCGCGGCCGACAGGCCCCGGAGTTCGCACGCCGCCCGCCAGGACAGCAGACCGCCCCAGCAGTAGCCCACGATACCGACCTTGCCGCCGCTCTGCTGCGCCGCATGGTCGATGGCCGCCTGGATATCGGGCAGCACGCCTGCGCCGGGCAACGCCTCCACCTGCTGCTTCAGGCCGAAACCTTCCTTCATGTCGTCGTCGGTGTAGCCCAGCTCCACGCCAGGCTTCACGCGTACGAAGGTGGCGGGCGCCACAGCGAGGTAGCCCGCGGCCGCATAGCGGTCGGCCACGGAGCGGATGTGCGAGTTGACGCCGAAGATCTCCTGCAGGACCACCACGGCGCCGCGCGCCCGGCCTTCGGGCTGCGCCACCCAGGCTGGCACCTTGAAACCATCGGCCGAGGCCAGATCCACGAAACTTCCCATGTTTTCACTCCTTCGATATGGACGGGTTGAACGCCCCCCGGGAAGGGGAGCGTTGGAAATCGATCGCAGCGGCCTGCCCCGTGCCGGGCACGGCAGTGCTGTAATCGCGCCACGGCATTCTTGCAGGAGACGCACCCATGGACAAAAAAGTGGTTTTGGTGACGGGAGGCAGCCGGGGCATCGGCGCCGCCACCGCCCGGCTGGCCGCGCGGCGCGGCTGGGCCGTGGCGGTGAACTATGCGCGCGACGCCGCCGCGGCCGGGCGCGTGGTCGATGCCATCCGGGCGGAAGGCGGCGAAGCCGTGGCCATCCAGGCGGACGTGGCCGACGAGTCGCAGGTCGTGGCGCTGTTCGAGGCGGTGGACACGCAATGGGGCCGGCTGTCGGCACTCGTGAACAATGCCGGCGTGGTGGACGTGCCTGCACGCGTGTCCGAGATGAGCGGCCAGCGGCTGCGGCGCATGTTCGACATCAATGTGCTGGGCAGCTTCTACTGCGCGCGCGAGGCCGTGCGGCGCATGAGCCTGCAGCGCGGCGGCCAGGGCGGCAGCATCGTCAATGTTTCCAGCGCCGCCGCCCGGCTGGGCGCCGCCCACCAGTACGTGGACTATGCGGCAGCCAAGGGCGCCATCGACGTGCTCACTGTGGGCCTCGCGCGCGAAGTGGCAGCGGAGGGCATCCGAGTGAACGCGGTGCGGCCCGGCCTGATCGATACCGAGATCCACGCGAGCGGCGGATTGCCCGACCGCGTGCGAGACCTTGCCCACCAGGTGCCCATGGGCCGGGGCGGCACGCCGGAAGAGGTGGCCGAATCCATCGTCTGGCTGCTGTCGGACGCCGCGAGCTACACCACCATGAGCCTGCTGGACGTCTCCGGCGGCCGCTGAACCGGACATCGACATCCCATGGACCTCAAGCCCCTCATCACCCTGCTGGCCATCGTGAACCCGCTGGCCATCGTGCCCTTTTTCATCCACTACACCGACGGGTTCTCGCCGCGGCAGCGGCGGCGCACCATCCAGGTGGCGGCCTTCAGCGCGTTCTGCGTCATCGCGGCCTGCGCACTGCTGGGCCTGCAGATCCTGGAGTTCTTCAACATTTCGCTGCAGAGCTTCCAGGTGGGCGGCGGCATGCTGCTGCTCATCAGCGCGATGAACATGCTCAACGCCCAGCCCGCCGAAGCGAAACCGCACACGCACGAACTGGAGGAAGGCGCCGAGAAGGCCGCCCAGGGCGACAGCATCGCCGTGGTGCCGCTCACGATCCCGCTGCTCACCGGCCCGGCGAGCATGTCCACCGTGGTGATCTACGCCGACCGGGCGCAGACCTTCTGGCAGCACCTTGCGCTGGTGGGCTACGGCGTGGTCATCGCCCTGGCCACGGCGGTGTGCTTCGCGCTCGCCGACCCGATCGCGCGCGTGCTGGGCAAGACCGGCATCAACGTGATGACGCGGCTCATGGGCCTGATCCTCGCGGCTCTGGCGGTCGAGGTGATGGCCGACGGCCTGGGCAAGCTCTTTCCCGTGCTGGTGGCGCGCTGACCATGGCGGCCCGCCTGCTGCTCGTGGAGGACGACCCGGCCATCGCGCGCACCGTGGCCTACGCCCTGGAACGCGACGGCCTGGCGGTGAGCCACAGCCTGCTGCTGGGCGATGCCCGCGGCCTGCTGCGCGCCCACCGCTTCGACCTGCTGGTGCTGGACGTGGGCCTGCCCGACGGCAGCGGCCTGGACCTGCTGCGTGAATTGCGGCAGCAGGGCAGCGCCCTGCCCGTGCTCATGCTCAGCGCCCACGGGGAAGAAATCGACCGCGTGCTGGGACTGGAGCTCGGCGCCGACGACTACCTGCCCAAGCCCTTCAGCCCCCGCGAACTGGCTGCCCGGGCCAAGGCCCTGCTGCGCCGCGCCGCCGTGCCGGCAGCAACGCCTGCCCCCTCGGTCACCGGCCCCTTCCATGATGACACCGCCGGCCAGCGCATGCACCTGCACGGACGCGCGCTGGCGCTCACGCGCCGGGAATACCGCCTGCTGTCCCAGCTGCTCGCGGGTGCGGGGCGCATCCACACGCGCGATGCCCTGCTAGCCGGTGCCTGGGGCGGCGACAGCGAGAGCACCGACCGCACCGTGGACACGCACATCAAGACCCTGCGCGCCAAGCTGCGCGAGGCCGACCCGTCGCGCGAGTACATCCACACCCACCGGGGCATGGGCTATTCACTAGAGGTATGAAGCCACCCCTGACGCGCTTCGCGCCATCCCCCTTCCGCTGGCAAGGAACTTGACCCATGCGCCTCGGACTGCGGCTGCTTTTCGCGTTCTTCCTCATCAACGGCATCGCGGCGTTCTTCGTGCTGCGGGTATTCACGGCCGAGATCAAGCCCAGCGTGCGGGAGGTGATGGAGGACATGATGGTGGACACCGCCAACCTGCTGGCGGAGCTGGCGAGCGACGACCTCGCGAGCGGGCGCCTGGCAGCGGATGCGCAGGGCGCATCCGGCGCGCCGGAGAGCAATTTCGCGCGCCACGTGCGGCGCTACGCGAGCCGGCCGGTGGATGCCTCCATCTGGGGGCTGTCCAAGCAGACGCTGGATTTCCGCATCTACGTGACCGACGCGCGCGGGCGCGTGGTCTTCGATACCGAGCGGCGTGCCGTGGGCGATGACTATTCGCAGTGGCGCGACGTGGCCCGCACGCTGCGCGGTGAATATGGCGCCCGCGCCACGCGCGATGTGCAGACCGACGACACCAGCGGCGTGATGTACGTGGCCGCACCGATCTGGATCGACGGCGCCCCTGGTGGCGAACGGCGGATCGGCGGCGTACTCACCGTCGCCAAGCCGACGCGCACGGTGCAGCGGTTCATCGACCGCGCCGAACGCAAGGTGCTGCAGGGCGGATTGCTGCTGCTCGCGCTCTCCGCGGCCGTGGGCGTGGCCGTCACCGTGTGGACGGTGTGGCACGTGCGCCGCCTGCGCGACTATGCCCTGAGCGTGCAGGCGCCGGGCGACGGGGGCGGGCCGCCACCTGCCGTGCCGCGCGTGCCCGGCGAACTCGGCGACCTCGCGCGGGCCATGGACCACATGCGCGAACGCCTCGCGGGCCGCGACTACATCGAAGGCTACGTGCGCGCCATGACCCACGAGCTCAAGAGCCCCGTCGCCGCCATCCGCGGCGCGGGCGAGCTGCTGCGGGACGAACTGCCCGCGCCCGACCGCCGGCAGTTCGCGGCCCAGGTGGTGGACCAGAGCGAGCGCCTGCAGCGCCTCATCGACCGGCTGCTGGAACTGAGCAAGCTGGAGCAGCGCCAGCATGCCGAGGCCGGCGCCGCACCGGTGGCCCTGCGCGCCTGCGCCGAGGCCGCCCTGCGCCAGTGCGCGGCGCGGGCCCTCCAGCGCAGGGTGCAACTGCAGCTGGAGGGAGAGGGGACCAACGGCCCATGGGAAGCCGAACTCATCACCCTGGCCCTGGGCAACCTCATCGACAACGCCATCGACTTCTCGCCCGAAGGCGGGACCGTGCGCGTGGTGCTGGACGGCGCCACCGCCTCGGTGCAGGACGAAGGACCGGGGGTACCGGACTATGCCCTGCCCCGGCTGGGCGAGCGGTTCTTCACCACCGCGCGCTCGGATGGCTCTCGCAGCGGCTCAGGCCTGGGGCTGGCGATCGTGAAGAGGGTGATGGCGCTGCACGGCGGCCGGCTAGACATGGCCAGCACCGCCCGCGGGCTGCGGGCGACACTGGTACTGCCCGGCTGACGATCATCCCCCGGGGGGGTGCATAGGCCCGAGCCCCGCACCGGGTGGCGGTGCACGCCACCTCACGCTCGCCTCACACACCTCATTTCCCCCTCACACCCGGAACCGAGACTGCCCCTCCATCACCACTCGCCGGAGGAGCACCTCTTGAAACACCCCTTTCTCGCCAAAGCCGCGGCGCTCGCCGCGGTCACCCTGCTGCTGCTCTTCGGGCTCGGCATGATCGATGACATCGTGCGCGACCGGCAGCACTACCGCAGCGAAGCCACCCGCAGCGTGGCCCAGAGCCTGGCCGGTCCGCAGACACTGCTGGGGCCGATGCTGCACAGCGCCTGCGTGGAAACCTGGGATACCGTGACCGGCAAGGGGGAGGAGCGCCGCACGACCGAGCAGCGGCGCGAATTCCTGCTCACGGCCATGCCCGAATCGCTGCAGGTGCGGTCGGGCGCCGCGATGCAGCAGCTTTCGCGCGGCCTGCACCAGGTCAACGCCTATACCCTCCAGGCCCATGTCACTGCACGCTGGGCCTCGCTCTCGGACCTGCGGCCGCACGCCACCGTGGAAGGATCGCGCATGCAGTGCGGCGCGCCCATCCTCATGCTGGCCGTGGGCGATGCACGCGGCATACGCGCCGCACGGGTGGAGGTGGACGGGCAACCGCTGGCGCTCAAGCCTGGCACCTTCCACCCCACCTATACGCGCGGCCTGCACACACCGCTGCCGGAATCGCTCAGTGGGCGCAGCGAGCCCCTGGTCGCCTCCGTGGATCTCGAACTGGTGGGTACCGAGCGGCTTTCGGTCGTTCCCCTGGGCGGCACGACCGACGTGCAGCTGCAGAGCAGCTGGCCACATCCGTCGTTCGGGGGCCGCTTCCTGCCGTCGGAGCGCGCGCTCGGCAACGACGGATTCACGGCACGCTGGAACCTCTCGGCTCTGGCCACCACCGCGCAGCAGGACGTAGCCGCCAGCCGGCGGCTGTGCGACCTGGCAGGAGATCCGGCGCCCTACCAGCCACCGGGAGCGGCCGAGGCAGGCTGCGCCGATGTGTTCGGCGTGTCCTTCATCGACCCCGTCAATCCGTATTCGCTCTCCGACCGGGCCACGAAATACGGCGTGCTGTTCATTGCACTCACCTTCGTGGCCGTGGGCCTGTTCGAGTTGCTGCAGCGGCTGCGGGTGCATCCGGTGCAGTACCTGCTGGCAGGCAGCGCCCTGTGCAGCTTTTTCCTGCTGCTGGTGAGTCTGTCCGAGCATCTGCCTTTCGGCACGGCCTACGCGGCGGCGGCCGGTGCGTGCGTGCTGCTGCTGACCTACTACGCCTGCCACATGCTGCGCAGCGTGCGACGCGGACTGCCGTTCGGCGCGGGCATCGCCCTGCTCTACGGCCTGCTCTACCTGCTGCTGCAGCTGGAACAGACGGCGCTGGTGGTGGGATCTCTGGCGCTGTTCGCGGTGCTGGCTTTCGTGATGGTGGCCACGCGCAAGATGGACTGGTATGCGCTGTCTGCCGCTGGCCGAGGCCCGTCTCCGGCAGCCCGGGCGGAGATCACGCCATGACCCTGGCACGACCGCATTCCGGCTTGCCCGGCACCACGGACTGGTCCGGCTTCCTGTCGGCGCCGGGCACTGCGCAGGCATCGGCAGCCCCGGTGCCGCTGCGTCCGGCGGAGGCGGCCCGGCTCGCGCGCTACCGGGACCAGTTGCTGGCAGCCTGGGACGCGAGGGACCGGGACGCGCTGCACACCGCCAAGCAGGCCGTGCTGCGGACCGCGTCTGCCTCCCGGGGAGCGACGCCCGCCTTCATGCGAGCGATACGGCAACTCGCCTGGCGCATGGCCGCCCTGCGGCTGGCAAGGTCGCGCACGGAATGACCGGCCATCCGTGGGAACACGCCGGGCCGTCAGGCCACGGCCGCGGCGGCCGGGACTTCGGCCCGCTCGCTGGAGCAGGCACCGCCGCAGCCCAGGATGGGCGCCTCGGGCAACGCATCCGGCGCATGTACCCGGCCGCTGACGGGGTCGTAGCCCACGCGGCGCAGGTGCAGGGCCAGCGCGGCATCCATGGTCTGGGTGTGCTGGGGGAACCATACCGCCAGTTCGCCAGCCATGTGGCGCAGCACGGCAGGCTCGTCGGCCTCGGCGCGGGCCGTGCCCTCGCCCATGACCTGCAGCACCACCTTGTGCTGCAGGCTGTGGCAGTTGCCGGAGGCGAAGCGGGTGGCGGCCATCCAGGCGTCTTCGCGTGCGAAGTGCTCCGCGGTGTGGGCCACGAGCGCGCGCCACGCGGGCAGCAGCGCTTCGTCGTCCGCCTCTTCGACGGCGGCCAGCAACGCGACGAATTCCTCGTGCGTTTCATCCATCAGGGGCAGGTCCAGTGCGAGCCCCTCCGACCATTGCAGTGCGGCCATGCATCTCTCCAATCCTTGGCTTGCGGTGAGCGATGCAGCTTAGGCGCAGCCCCGGCCGGGAGATTTGATGCAGGTCAGCCTTCGGGCCGCCGGGCACGCACGCCATGCCAGCGGCGTTTGCACAAAAAAAGGCCGAAGCCCCCGTCAGGAGACCTCGGCCCACAGAGGGCCATGGCGTGGCGTGCCATGGCTCCCACCAGTACGCTTACTGGTTGTACATGCGCTTGGCGTCGGCAACGCACTTGTCCTTGGCGTCGCCGGTCATGGTGTCGCAGCGCTCCTTGGCGGCCTTGTAGTCGGCTTCACGCTTTTCGTGGGCGGCATCCTTCTTGGCCTCAGCCACCTGCGCGCCCTTCTCGGCGGCCGTGTCGGCGGGCTTGGCCTCGGCGCGGGCCACCTTGGCGTCTTCCTTGGCCTTCACGTGGGCGGCCTTGGCATCCTTCTGGCAGACGTTCTTGGCATCACCCTTCAGGTCGTCGCACTTTTCCTTGGCCACGTCGTAGGCGGCATCGGCGCGGGCCTCGGCCACCTTGTAGGTGTTCTTGTCGCTGGGCTTGTACTGTGCTTCCAGTTCGGCCTTGGCGATCTTCTCGTTGCCCTTGGCTTCCTTCTGGCAGACGTCCTTGGCATTGCCCGTCAGGCCGTCGCACTTGGCCTTGGCGGCCTTGTAGTCGGCGGAGATGCGGTCGCCGGCGGCCTTGTGTTCTTCCTTGGTCATGGCCATGCCGGAAGTGGCGAGCAGACCGGCAACGGCCAGGGCGAGCAGATTGCGTGCGTGCTTCATTGTTTTCTCCTCAAGTCAGTGAAGGTGGGATGGTTTCAGGAAAGGCGGTGAGAGATCACGAGTCCTCGACGGATCACTTGTCGAAACGGAAATCGGGGTGGCGGTCCTGCCAGGCCTTGAGCTCCTTCTCGGCAGCATCGCGTGCCAAACCTTGGCGCTCCTGCAGCTTGCCCAGGAACTGGTCGCGCTTGCCGGCGACGACGTCGAGGTCATCGTCGGTGAGCTTGCCCCACTGTTCCTTGATCTTGCCGGTGAATTGCTTCCAGTTGCCCTTGATGGTGTCTTCGTTCATGGACGTGTCCTCTCTTCTGGGTGTCTCGCTTCCGCCATCCACTCCGGTACGGGGTGGAACCCTTGCGGGAGGCGATGAAGGCACTGTAAAAGTCGGCCCGGCACGGTCGCGTAGGCACGGGGGGTGAGGCCGCGTCAGCCCAGGACTACTGGCGGCGTGGGCACCCAGCCATAAAAAAAGGGCATGCAAGCACGCCCTTCGGGGTGGAGAGGAGAGGCGCCGCGGCCGGCGCGCTGGTCAGTGGGCCAGGTGCAGGCCGCACTCGCGGTTGTCTTCGCCCTTGGTCGGGTCCACGTAATCGAAATTGTTGGGCAGGCCATGCGCCTGGCAGTATTCGTACAGGTCTTTGGAACTCCAGTGGAGCAACGGTGCGACCTTGACGAGGCCGTCGGGGTTGAGGCTCACCGGATCCATCTGCGCCCGCACGGCCGTGTCGGTGGCGCGCAGGGCCGTGAACCAGACCTTGGGGGCCGTCTCGCGCAGGGCCCGCGCGAAGGGCTCGAGCTTGACCTCCTGCGTGAACGCAGCGTGGCGGGGGTCGTCCAGCGCGGGCGTGGGGCCTTCCACCGCCTCGCGGTGGGCTCGCGAGCGCAGCGGCAGGTAGATGCGCAGGTTGAGCCCGAGCTGGCGAGTCACCTCGTCGGCGAACCGGTAGGTGGCTTCGGTGTTGTAGCCGTTGTCCATCCACACGACCGGGATATCCGGCCTGGCGCGCGTGCACATGTGCAGGATCACGGCCTCGAACGGGCGGAAATTGGTGGTGACGATGGCGGGCTGGCCCAGGCCGATGGCCCAGTCCACGAGGCCCTGCGCGTTGTGGCCGAGTTCGGCGTTGATCCGGTCGAGGTCGATGCTGCTCATGGGAATGCGTGGCTCCGTTGCCGCGCCGGCAGGACAGAAAAAAACGCCGGCGGCAGGGCTGGCATTGTGCCGCGCGTGCGGGCCGCCGTCCCGGCGGCAGGTCACGCCCACGCCGGTGGCAGGGATGCAGGGCGCGGAATCCTGGTTATCAATGTTAATAATTCGCATTAACTTTTCTATAATCACGGCCGCCATGACATCCATCGCCGCCGATTCCCGCGCCGTCCCCGGTGCCGCCCCCCTGCTGGCGGCGCTCGTGCAGCACTATGAGGAACTGGTCGGTGCGCTGCGGCAGCGCTTCGGCGAAGACTGCTTTCCCTGCGAGATCGTGAACGAGGTCTGCGTGCGGCTGCTGGAGCGGCCCGTGCCGCAGCATGTGGAGAACCCGGTGGCGTTCCTGCGCGCGGTGTCGCGCGACCTGGCGATCGACCGGCACCGCGCCCGCGCGCGCCGGCCCGAGACGGTCCTGGAGCCGGAGTTGCTGGAGGCACACGCTTCGTCCGCCGCGCCCACGCGGCTGTCGCCGCCCGAGCTGGCCTGCGCGGCTCAGCAATGCCGGCGCGCCCTGCTGTCGGCCATCGCGGACCTGCCCGAGGCCTGCCGCGATGTGTTCGTGATGGCCAAGCTGTACGGGCTGCCCCAGGACGAGGTCGCGCGGCGCCTGGGCATTTCGCGCAGCATGGTGGCACGGCACCTGGCACGGGCATTGCGCGGCGTGGAGCCGGTCCTGCAGGGCACCTGCGCCGGCAGCACGCTGCCGGACGGGGACCGACGCCACGGCCATGGACATTGATCCGGCCCACCGGGCGCCGCCGCCCGCGCGCCGCCCCGCGCGTTCCCCCCACCTTCCCTTCGACGAGGCGCTGGCCCCCTTCGCCGACGCGCTGCGCCAGCACCTGCCCACGCCCGAGGAGATCGAACGCGCTGCCGCTGCCCGCAAGCGGCGCCGCGCGGCCCGGGCGACGGCAGGCACGGCGGCGGTGGCCCTGCTGGCCGCCGGGCTCTGGTGGGCCGACCCGGCATGGCACCGCGACACCCTGGTCACTGCCCGGGGAGAGCGCCGCAGCGTGCGCCTGCCGGACGGCAGCGAGGTACGGCTGCACAGCCAGTCCCGCGTGGAGGTGGCGATGCACTTGCGCTCGCGCAGGCTCGCTCTCTCCACGGGCGAGGCGTCGTTCGACGTGGCGCATGCGCCATGGCACCGCTGGCTGCCGTGGCTGCAGCGGCCCTTCGCCGTGCAGGCCGGTGCGGTGCGCGTGCTCGACATCGGCACCGTGTTCCAGATCCGCCGCCGCGGGGCGCCGTTCATTCCCGGCGGACCGGGGCGCACGGACATCGCCGTGCTGCAGGGGCTTGTCAGCGTGCATCCGCTGCAGGGGACGGCTCCCGCGGTGCGGCTGGTGGCCGGGGACCTGCTGCGCATACCCGACGGCGCAGCGGCCGCAGGCGCCCCGGCAGTGCTGCCGGCCCCGGAGCGCCCGGGCCCTGCCGCGATGGCAGCGGCCACGGCCTGGCGAGAAGGACGGCTGCTGCTGGAGGCGACGCCGCTGGCCGACGCCGTGGCGGAAATGCAGCGCCAGCATGCCGCACCCATCGTGATCGCGGACGAGCAGGCCGCGGGCCGGCGGATTTCCGGCGGGTTCGACCTGGACCACATCGACCAGCTCATCGATCTGCTGCCGCGGCTCGCGCCCGTGGCGATACACCGGCAGCCCGACGGCAGCGTGGTGATCCGGTCCCGCGCGGGAGCGCACTCCTCTTCCTGACCACCAGGCCGCAGGAAACGGCGCCATAACTGCCTGGCGATTTTTTTCGAGGGAGAGGTGTACAAACCCGCGCGCCCGTTCGGCTTGCAGGCAAGCCGGAGTCCTTTCCGACCATTTCCTCACCGTCTTCCGCCAGGAGTTTCCGTTCCATGCCGACCCCGTTCCGCCCCCTGCGCCCTCTGCACATCCTGCGCCAGCCCCAATCCTTCGCCCTCCGGGGCGCAGCCCTGGCCGCGGCGCTGTGCATCGCTGCCGCAGCCCATGCCCAGCCCGTGGCCATCGACCTGCCCGCGCAGCCGCTGGCGCAATCGCTGTCCGCACTCGCCCGCCAGAGCGGAGCGCAGATCGTGTTCGCCACCGAACTGGCACAGGGGCTGCGCGCACCCGCGCTGCGCGGCACGCTGGAGGTGCGCGAGGCACTGGACCGCCTCGTGGCCGGCTCGGGTCTCGTCGTGCGAGTGCAGGATGGGCGCACCTTCACCATCGAACGCGCCCAGGCAGCACCGGGCCAGGCCGCCGGTGGCGCGCCCGCACTGGGCGAAGTGCGCGTGCAGGCCGCGCGCGGCGAGGACACGGCCTACTACGCCCCCTCGTCCGCCAGCGGCACCAAGACCGAGGCGGCCTTGCGCGATGTGCCCCAGACCATCGACGTGGTGCCCCAGCAGGTGATCCGCGACCAGGGCGCCACCTCGATCCAGGACACGCTGCGCAACGTGGCGGGCGTGGGCCTGTCCACGGGCGACGGACAGCGCGACCAGGTGAGCATCCGCGGGTTCACCAGCATCGGCGACCAGTTCGTGGACGGCTTCCGCGACGATGCGCTGTATTTCCGCGACCTGTCGAACATCGAACGCGTGGAGGTGGTGAAGGGGCCGGCCGCCGTGCTCTATGGGCGCGGATCGTCCGGCGGCCTCGTGAACCGCGTCACGAAGAAACCGGGTACCAATGTGTCCGATGCGGCCGTGAGCGTGGGCAGCTGGGCGGACAAGCGGGCCGAGTTCGACGTGGGCCGCGCACCCGCGGGCAGCGACTGGTCCTGGCGGGTGACCGGCGCGGCCGAGGATGCCAACAGCTACCGCAGCCAGCAGTTCCTGGAGCGCCAGGCGATCGCACCGTCGGTGCTGTGGAAGCCCGACGGCGCCACCTCGCTGATGCTGCAGGCGGATTACCTGCGGGACAAGCGCGTGACCGATTTCGGCATTCCGGCGTACCGGGGCCGCCCGGTGGCCGTGGACCCGGGCACCTACTACGGATCGGCCAACGCACGCGATGCGGACACGTCGGAATCCCGGGTCAGCTCTTTCGCCGCCACCTTCGAGCACCGCTTCTCCGACACTCTGCGCCTGCGCAATGCCCTGCGCTACTACCACTACGAGCTGGACCGCCAGAACACCCTGCCGGGGGGCGCCGTCAACGAGGCCGCCGGCACCGTGGCGCTCACGCGCTCGGGCATCGACCGCTTCGAGCACGGCGTGTTCAACCAGACCGAGCTGATCCAGAAGCTGCGCACCGGCAGCGTTGAGCACGAGGTGCTGTACGGCGTGGAACTGGGCCAGCAGAACAAGGATGCGCTGAGCTTCTCGGATGGCACCGTCGCCACCGTGAACCTTTTCCATCCGGTGCTGCCGGTCGTGCCGCTGGACGGCGGAGGCAAGCTGACCGCCAGCGCGCTCAACCGGTACGACACGCGCGGCATCTACGTGCAGGACCAGGTCACGTTCACACAGCAATGGAAGCTTCTGGCGGGCCTGCGCTACGACCGTTTCGGACAGGCGACCGACAACCGCCTGCCGGGCCAGGCCGATTTCGAGCGCACGGACACGACCTGGAGCCCGCGCCTGGGCCTGGTCTGGCAGCCCGATGCCGTGCAGTCGTACTATGCCTCGGTGAGCCGCTCGTACCAGCCGTCCGCCGAGATGTTCGCGCTGTCGGCATCGAATGCGTCCGTGAAACCCGAGCGCACCACCAACTACGAAGTGGGCACGAAGTGGGAGCTGCTGGGCGGCCGCGCCACCGCCACGGCCTCGCTCTTCCAGCTGGAGCGCACCGACATCAAGACCGCCGACCCGGCGCAACCCACGGTGCTGATCCCCATCGGCACGCAGCGCACGCGCGGGCTGGAGCTGTCGCTCTCTGGGGAACTGCGCCCCGGCACGCAGGCCACCTTCAGCTACGCGTTCCTGGATACGCGCGTCACGCGCTCCACGGCCACGGACGCGGGCCAGCTGGTGGAAGGCAAGCGCGCCACCCTCACCCCGCGCAATGCCTTCTCGGCCTGGATCACCCAGCAGCTCGGCGAGGCCTGGAGCGTGGGCGGCGGCGTGAACTACGTGGGCGACCGTTTCGCCAACCCGGGCAATACGGTGACGCTGCCGTCGTACGTGGTGGTGGACGCCATGGCGCAGTACCGCATCGACCGTGCGACCACGCTGCAGTTGAACCTGCGCAACCTGTTTGACCGCAATTACATCGTGTCGGCGCACGGATCGAACGCGAACCTGAACCTGCCGGGGGCACCGCGCAATGCGACGCTGACGCTGCGGCACAGTTTCTGAAGCGGAGGACGCGGAAGGCCGGGGCCGGGCGAGCCATAAGTCACCAGATGGTCATGAAACCTGGTTACAAATCGCCGGCCTCCGGGCGCTGTCGCGCGCCACGGGGGCACGCCCCTATAACGCTCTACAACATCCGCGTCCCATGCCCACTTCCACGCTCCGCGCACGCCGGCCCGTGCGCCATCCCCTGGCGGCCTCTTCCCTGCTGTTTCTTCTCCTGAGCGCCTGCGGCGGCTCCGGCGGCTCGTCCGACAACTTCGAGAAGGGCCGCTGGACCACCGGCGACCTGCACACACACACGGTGCAATCCGACGACTCGCGCACCACGCAGACCCTGGACTTCCTGCTCGGCAAGGCCTTCACCAGCTACGGCCTGGACTGGATGGCCGTGACCAACCACCTGCGCTCGTCCAAATACGACAACGCGGCCAACCTGCTGCCCGCGCCCAGGGCCTTCGCCTACGGCATGGAAAGCTACGAGATGCCGCGCATCAAGGCGCTGCAGGACACTGGCAACTACAAGGGCAAGCTGATCTATTCGGCCTTCGAGTGGGACATGCCCACGCACGACCACATCGGCGTCGGCATCTTCGAAGGAACCAGCGGCAACTGGAAGACCTCCGCCAGCGCGGCCAAGGAATTCCAGTACCTCTTCACCACCGGCGCCGAGTCGCTGTTCGACCCGGCCGACGTGGCCCGCTGGAAGGCCCGGTACCCACAGCGCTACAACCAGACCGGCGACGACGCCATCAAGGCCATCGCCTGGCTGAAGGACAACTACCCCGACAACAGCTACGCGCTGATCAACCACCCCTCGCGCAACCCCAACAAATACACCATCGCCGACTTCCGCCAGATGAACGATCTGGCGCCCCGGATCGTGTTCGCCATCGAAGGCATGGTGGGCAACCAGCTCGAACCCGACCGCGGCGGCTACACCTCGGCCTACATCGACGCCAACAAGCCCAACCGCACCTACGGCGGCACCGACTACATCGTGGCGCAGCTGGGCGGCGTGTGGGACGCGCTGCTGGGCGAAGGCCGCCGCATCTGGAACATCGCCGACTCCGACTCGCACTTCGAGATCGACTCCAACAACAACAGCAGCGGCTACTACCCCGGCGAATACGCCAAGACCTATGTCTGGCAGCCCGCCAAGACCGAGGGCAGCATCAGCGGCCTGATCGACAGCCTGCGCTCAGGCCGCAGCTTCGGGGTGTTCGGCGACCTGGTCAACGCCCTGGACTTCAACGTGTCCGGCGCGGCCGGCCGGGCCACCATGGGCCAGGAGATCCAGGTTGCCGCCGGGGAACGCGTGACGGTGCGCATCCGCTTCAAGAGCCCTCCGGTCAACAACTACCAGCGCCCGGTGGCGAGCGGCAACCTGGGCAACATGACGCCCAGGGTGGACCATGTGGATCTCATCGTGGGCGACGTGGGCGCGAAAGCACAACCCGGCACCGACGCCTACCGGCAGGCCACCAACCCGAGCACCCGCGTGCTGCGCCGCTTCACCGCCGCGGACTGGACCACCGACGAGGAAGGCTACAACGTGGTGGAGTTCCCGATGACCGTCACGAAGAACCAGTACCTGCGACTGCGCGGAACCAACCTGGGCGAGAACGTGGCCGGCCTCACGTCCGGGGGCGAGCCGCTGGCGGACCAGCCGGTCACCACGACCGATCCTGCCACCCGCCATGACCAGATCAACGACCGCAATTACGGCAGCCTCTGGTTCTATTCGAACCCGGTCTTCGTGTCGCTGCGCTAGCGGCCTTGCGGCGCAATGGCGCCGCTTCCTGCTTTACCAAACCCATTTCCACCGCGCTTGTCCAGCGCACGGTGGAAATGTTCTGCATTGCAGAACACGCGGTGCAACGGCCACCCGCACACTTCCCGATGAAGGCACATTGGCATCCGTCCAGGGCGCGCACCGCCCGGAGGAAGGCCGCACCGGTCTTCCATTCACATGCACATGGGGAGGAAAGACCGGATGTCGCTTGCCTACTGGTTCCGGGAGGGACCTGCGGAGCCCGTCGAGAATGGGTGGATTCAGCATGGGCCGGGGAAGGGGTTGCCCAAGCTGGTGTTCAAGGGATTGGACAATACCCAGAGACTTGTCTCGAAAATTGCCACCATTGATCCTGTGCGCAGGAAGATCATCCTGATTCAGCCGGGAGAGAGGGCGCTGTATGCCTCAGGTCTGCGGGAAAGAGGGATTCCGGGATATCTTTATCTTTTCGCGCATGCGAATGCAACTCGCCTGCAGGGAGTGTTAGACATTGGAGAAATCGTCAAGCTTTTCCATTGCAGCGGAATCTGGCACAGGCAACCGATCCTGATAGATGCATGCAACGCCGGTGCCGCACCTGACGGTGTCGCCAGCGTCTTGGCCAGGGCCTTGCGTACCCACGTCACGGCGCCTACCACCACCACGTGGAATCATCCTTTCGGTGGCCCTGCTATCGGCCAGGGTGCTTTCGAAAAGCTACCAGGAGTGTTGGAGAGACTGGCCATTCCGAACTTCCTACGCCCAGGACAATGGAGAACCTGGGGGCCGGACGGCGAACCCATTGCCACCACACGCACGTCCCCGCGCGATGGCGGAGGACCTGTCAGGGACCCGCTGGCTAACGAACTGCTGAGAAAACAATGATGTTGCGCTGGTGGAAACGGATGGGTTGGGGACTGCGACTGCTTTTGCTTTTTGCGCTTCTGATCGGCATCTACACCGCATGGTGGTGGATCGATAGCGCACACACCTGTGATACCCAGGACGAATACAACCTTCGCGGCATCTGCCTCATGCGCATACAGGAGCGCGCCGAGCAGGGCGACAACGCCGCGCAATGGAGCTACGGCGCCTACCTCGAAACGGAGCGCAGGGAATCGGAAGCACGCCAGTGGCAGTTACGCGCCATGCGCGGGGCACAGGTGGGGCTAGACTTGCGCAGTGAGATGAAGGTGTTCTGTGACCGCATTCCCGGCTTCGAGGCGCGCACCGTGGAGGCCATCATGCTGCGCGTGGTGCAGAACAGCCCAGACGCCCATCTTCGTTTGCTGCAGCTGTATATCCATCCCCCCTGCGGTGCGTTTGATCTCGACAAGGCCAGCGCGCAGATTCCGTTGTTGACGCAATGCGCACACCTCACGCTCGACGACTATCTCGAACGCGCTGAAAGTGCGAACTACCACGTTCCGGCGGACACGCGGACAGCGATCCGCGCCAATATGGCGCTCTGCGAAAAGGAACTGGCAGGGCATCCCTCCCCAGACACGACGGTGCAGGAATTCCTGACAGTTCGCAGGCAGGACGTGGAAGCGCTGCTGCGCCGCCTCGCGGCGCTGGCGCAATGACTTACCGCCCCATCTGCTCCACCCACTGCGCCACCTCCTGCGACGCCTGGGCGGCTGCCTCGGCCATGGCGAGCGTGCCGCCGCGCGCGTCGGCCGTGGGGGCTGGGCGCTGGATGACGAAGACGCGCTGGGCGACGAGCTTCTCGCCGGCCTGGGTGGAGTCGGCGAGCGAGGCACGCAGCCGCAGCACGCCGGCGCTGGCCTTGGGCGACTGGAAGACCTGGCTGAACTCCTCGATTTCCACGCGCAGCACCGTCGGCGGCTTGCCCGTATCGACGAGTTGCGATGCGCCCTCGTCACCCATGAGCACGGGGCGGCGCAGGCCAAGCTGGTCGCGCAGGGCCTGCTGCACGAGCTGCGCGGGCGGCTGGCTCCAGCGTGCCTGGCCGTAGGGACGCAGGTGGCGGGGATCGTCGTAGGCCAGGCGGTACAGCACGGCGGTGCTGCCTTCGACCGGCCCCGCGACGGCCACCTCCGGCAGCGCGATGGGCGGCAGCGGCGCACCGCGCTCGGCAGGCGCTTGCGCCAGCGGGCCGGGACCGAAGTCGTACACGTCGGCCCGGGGCGGTGGCGCGGGCAGGGCGGAGCAGCCCGCCGTGAGCGCTGCGGCCGCGAGGGCGACGGCCCAGAGGCCGCGGGCCCGGGGGATGACTGCGTGGTGTGCCATGTCGTTCCTCGTCATGTCCATGGATGCGGTGAAAGGTCTTGCGGGTGCATGCCTGCAGGTGCCGTAGCGGCCGGCCCGGCGCCTCACGGTGCTGCAGCAGCCGGCGCCTCGAAGCCGGGTTCGCCGGGGCCGCCCGCCGAACGGCCGGGCCCGTAGATCAGCGATTGCGGGTTGTCGCTGAGATTGCTGGCCGCGCGGCCCAGGCGGCGCACAGCCCGCGAGGTTTCGTCGGCGGCGTGGTTCAGGCGCGGGAGCGTCACGCGGCCGAAGCGGTCCGCGGCCTGCGATAGCGATTGCGAGCTGTCGGCGATCTGGTCCAGCGGCCCGCCTTCGGCGCTGAGCTTGCGCACGGCGGCCTTGACCTCGTTGGCGGCGTCACCGGCGTTGGTTCCCGCCTGCCGCAGTGCCTTGAGCGTCTCGCGTGCATCGCTGGCCACGGCCGGCACCGATGCAAGGGCAGGGTCGAGCCGCTGCTCCACCGTGGCGTCGAGCCGCTTCATGAGCGCATTGGCGCTGCCGGCAGCCTGGCCCAGGTTGTCCAGCGCCAGGGAGAAGCGTTTCTGGTTCTCGTCGCCCAGCAGGTCGTTGATGCGATCGGTCGCCTGCTGCACCTGCGCGAGGATGGCCGGGCCCTGCTCCGCGAGCTGGCTGAAGGGGGAGCTCTTGAGGGGGAGCCGCGGCAGGCCGCTCGCCCCGCGGGGAAGCGCCGGCTGCGGACCGTTGCCGTCATCGAGCAGCACGTGGGCCAGCCCGGTGACGCCCTGGTAGCCCAGCACCGCGAAGGTGGCCGGGGTGACGGGTGCCTGGTCGTTGACGGCGATCCGGATGAGCACGTTGCCCGGTACGTCGGGATCGAAGCCGATGCGCATGACCTTGCCCACGGCGACGCCCTTGTAACGCACGGCGGCCTGCGGCTGCAGGCCGCCCACGCTCTCGCGGGTGGACAGCTCGTAGAGCTGGTAGCTCGCCCGGTCGCGGGTGAGCCACAGGCCCAGCCCCGCCAGCAGCGCCGTCACGACGACCACGAAAATGCCCGCGGCCAGGGCATGGGACTTGTTTTCCATCAGGCCTCCTGTTCCGGGGCGGCATGCGGCGCCGACGGCGCGGGCGCCATCGCGCGGCGGCCGCGCTCCCCGAGGAAAAAGTGTTGAATGAACGGATGTTCGAAGCGGGTCACCTCCTGCGGCGTGCCGCTGGTGATGACCCGCTTTTCCGCGAGGACCGCGACGCGCGTGCTGAGCGCGAAGAGCGTGTCCAGGTCGTGCGTGACCATCACCACGGTGAGGCCGAGCGCGGCATGCAGCTCGCGCAGCAGTTCGCAGAATTCGTCGGAGCTGTTCGGGTCGAGCCCCGCGGTGGGCTCGTCGAGCAGCAGCAGCGGCGGATCCATGACGAGGGCGCGCGCCAGCGCCACGCGCTTGATCATGCCGCCGGAGAGGTCGGACGGGCTGCGCGTGGCGTGTTCGGGCTTCAGCCCCACCATGCGCAGCTTGACCATGGCGGCATCGCAGATCAGGTCCCTGGGCAGCGTGCCCTGCTCGCGCAGCGCGAAGGCGACGTTGTCCAGCACGCTGAACGCCGAGAACAGCGCGCCGTGCTGGAACAGCATGCCCACGCGGCTCGCGGCACCCGCCCGGCCCATCTCGGAGGCCGGACGGCCCAGCACGGTGACGCTGCCCTTGGCAGGACGGGTGAGGCCCAGCATCTGCCGCAGCAGCACGGTCTTGCCGGTGCCCGAGCCGCCCACGAGCGCGAGGATCTCGCCGCGGCGTACCGTGAGGTCGAGGTTCTCGTGCACGGCGAAGGCTTCGTCGCCCTTGCCGAACACGGTGGACAGCCCCTGGATCTCGACCACGGGGGGAGCGTCCGTCGGCGGCGGCTCCGGGGCGGCTGCCGGGCCCGTGGCGATGGCGTCTGCTTCTGCTTCGCTCGTCATGCGCTCAGATCCCCAGGTTCTTGAACGCGATCGCGAAGAGCGCATCCACGATGATGACCATGGTGATGGCGTTCACCACCGAAGCCGTGGTGCCCTCGCCCAGGCTCTGGGTATTGGGTTTCACGCGCAGGCCCCAGTGGCAGCCGATGAGGGCGATGCCGACGCCGAACACCACCGACTTGCCCATCGCGAGCACCAGGTTGGAGAAGCCCACCGCATTGGGCAGCGCCTGCACGAAATAGGCAGGCGAGACATTCATGGCGATGTCGGCCGCGAGCATGCCCCCCGCCAGGGCGCACAGCGTGGTCCAGACGGCGATCAGCGGCATGGCGATGGCGAGGGCCACCGCGCGGGGCATCACCAGCCGGAAGCCGTGCGGTATGCCCATGACGCGCATTGCATCCAGTTCCTCGGTGACCCGCATGACGCCGATCTGCGCCGTGATGGCCGAACCGGACCGGCCCGCCACGAGGATGGCCGCCAGCATCGGGCCCAGTTCCCGGATCAGCGAGATGCCCAGGATATTGACGATGAAGGATTCGGCCCCGAACTGCCGCAACTGCAGGCTCATGAGGTAGGCCAGCACCACGCCGATCAGGAAGCCCACGATGGCCGTGATGGGCAGGGCCGTGGCGCCCATGCGGTAGAGGTGGCCGGAGATGTCGCGCCATGGCGCGCGCCGCGGCGCGCGCACCACCCGGACCAGGTCGATCATCAGCTGGCCCACCAGCTCCAGCAGGTGGCGGCCATGGCCGAGGGCGCTGAGCACTTTCACGCCGAGCCGGTCGACCTCCTCGGCGAGGCGCCAGGGCGATTCGGATGGCCGGCGGGTGACGGTGTATTCGGCCACGCGCTCGAGCATGTCGCGCTGCGCATCGTCCACCGACAGGCGCGCGGGCCAGTCGCGGCCCCAGTGGTTCCAGAGCAGTTGCGCGCCCACGTGATCGAGCCATTCGACGCCGCGCAGGTCCCACCCCAGGCCGGCCGAGGGCGGCGTCTTCGCCAGCTGCGCCGCCAGGGCCTTCCAGGCCGGCCGCGTGCCCAGTTCGGCAGCGCCCCAGCGGCCGAGCAGCGCCGCGACCGGCCCTTCGGGGGTGTCCGTGCGTGTGATGCGTGGCTGGCTGTCGCTCATTGGAGGGGAAACGGTGCCGTATCGGGGCGGAAGGTGCAGGGCAGGATGCGGTGGCGTTGGACGGGCGGAGAAAAACGCCGCGTAAAACGGCAACCGGATGTTAGCGGAGCGCGGCAGGCCGCACGCGTCAGCGCAGAGCCCGTCCGTATGGCGGAGCACGGCGGTTGAAATTTCTTCAAAACCGGCATGCGGCCAGCAGAGATGGACCAGCAATGCTATCGAACCAGGAGCAGCAGGTGTTTCCCTATCGACAGCACGGCACCGCTGCGCACAATGGCCGGGCCCCCTTGCCGCGCCGCGGCGTCCCCGCCCTCCTTTCCATGAGCGACACCACTTTCGACACCATCGTCATCGGCGGCGGCACGGCCGGCGCCCTGCTGTGCAACCGGCTGAGCGCCGACCCGCGGCACCGCGTGCTGCTCGTGGAGGCGGGCCGCAAGGACGACTACCACTGGATCCACATTCCCGTGGGTTACCTCTACTGCATCGGCAACCCGCGCACCGACTGGCTCTACCAGACCGAACCGGACGAAGGCCTGAACGGCCGCAGCCTGCGCTACCCGCGCGGCAAGACCCTGGGCGGCTGCAGCAGCATCAACGGCATGATCTACATGCGCGGGCAGGCACGGGACTACGAGCAGTGGGCGGAGATCACCGGCGACGACGCCTGGCGCTGGGAATCCGTGCTGCCGGCCTTCCGCCGCCACGAGGACCACTGGCGCCTGGACCGCCCCGACACGGCGAGCGAGGCGTTCCGACGATTGCACGGCAGCAAGAGCACCGGGGGCGGCGGTGAATGGAGGGTGGAGCGCCAGCGCCTGCGCTGGGACGTGCTGGATGCCTTCGCGCTCGCGGCGCAGCAGGCCGGCATCCCGGCGACCGACGATTTCAACGGCGGCAGCAACGAGGGCGTGGGGTATTTCGAGGTCAACCAGAAGAACGGCTGGCGCTGGAACACCGCCAAGGCCTTCCTGCGGCCCACCTGCTACGGCCGGCCCAATTTCGAGATGTGGACCGGCGCGCAGGCCGCCCGGCTGCTGCTGCAGACCCTGCCGGACGGCACCAGCCGCTGCACGGGCGTGGAGGTGTGGAACGGCAGCGAGATGGTGACGGCGCATGCCGCCCGCGACGTGGTCCTGAGTGCGGGCGCCGTCAATTCGCCGCAACTGCTGCAGCTCTCGGGCATCGGCCCGGGAGAATTGCTGCAGTCGCACGGCATCCCCGTGGCGCACGACCTGCCGGGGGTGGGCGGCAACCTGCAGGACCACCTGCAGATCCGGGCGGTGTTCAAGGTGAACGGGGTGCCCACGCTCAACACGCTGGCGGGCAACCTCTGGGGCCGCGCGCGCATCGGGCTCGAGTACGCCCTGAAACGCACCGGCCCGATGAGCATGGCGCCTTCGCAACTGGGGGCCTTCACCCGCAGCGCACCGGAGCAGCCGCACCCCAATATCCAGTACCACGTGCAGCCCCTGTCGCTCGATGCGTTCGGCGAGCCGCTGCACACGTTCCCGGCGTTCACCGCCAGCGTGTGCAACCTCAATCCCACGAGCCGCGGCACGGTGCGCATCCGCAGCCCCCGCTTCCAGGACGCGCCCGCGATCGCGCCGCGCTACCTGAGCACGCCGGAGGACCGCCAAGTGGCCGCCGATTCGCTGCGCGTCACGCGCCGCATCGTGGCGCAGCCGGCACTGGCGCCCTACCGGCCCGAGGAGTGGAAGCCGGGCCCGCAGTACCAGACCGACGACGAACTCGCGCGCCTGGCGGGAGACATCGCCACCACCATCTTCCATCCCGTGGGCACCACGCGAATGGGCGCCGACGGAGACCCCGCCGCCGTGCTCGACGCGCGGCTGCGCGTGCGGGACGGCCGGGGTGGCACGATCGCGGGCCTGCGGGTGGTGGACGCGGGCGCCATGCCCACCATCACGAGCGGCAACACCAATTCGCCCACCCTGATGATCGCGGAGAAGGCGGCCGAATGGCTGTGCGCCGAAGCCCGGGCCGGCGGCTGACGCGCAGCCGGCCACGGGCCGATGCACCACCGCGACCTCCGGCAGGCCGCCCCACGCACCGCCATCGCGCATGCACGGTCTGCGGGAAACCCCCAATGCACCAGCGGGGTGCGGGAGTTACATTGCAGTTACCCGATGGCGCGCACGTCGCGTCACGAGGGGGCCGAGGAGACAAACTCGAACTCGAAAACATATTCCAAGCATCCCCTACAAGATGCCCTGTTTCCCCAAGCGCCGGTGATCCCGGCGCTTTTTTTTGCCCGCAAGCTATTGAAACGATAGCAGGTGAGACAATCCGGGGATGGAATGGATCATTGTTTCGCTGGCCTCGCTGCTGGCCGGTTTCGTGGATGCCATCGTGGGCGGCGGCGGGCTCATCCTGGTGCCCGCCCTGTTCGCCACCTTCCCCAACGCGCCGCCGGCCACCCTGCTGGGCACCAACAAGAGCGGCTCGATCTGGGGCACCGCCATCGCCACCTGGCAGTACAGCCGGCGCGTGCAGATACGCTGGCAGGCGCTGCTGCCGGCCGCGGCGGCGGGCTTCGCGGGAGGGTTCGCCGGGGCGTGGACGGTCACCGTGGTGCCGGTGGACTTCCTGCGCCGGATCCTGCCCTTCATCCTGCTCGCCGTGCTGCTCTACACCCTGGCGCGCAAGGATCTCGGCAAGCACCATGCGCCGCGCTTCGAGGGCGCGGCCGAAACCCGCGTGGCCTGCCTGATCGGTCTCACGATCGGGTTCTACGACGGCTTCTTCGGTCCGGGAACGGGCAGTTTCTTCGTGTTCCTGTTCGTGCGGCTGCTGGGCTACGATTTCCTGAACGCATCGGCCTCGGCCAAGCTGCTCAACCTCGCGACCAACGTCGCCGCGCTGATCCTGTTCACGGCCAAGGGCCAGGTGTGGTGGCATTTCGCCCTGCCGCTGGCGGTGGCCAATGTGGTGGGCAGCGTGCTGGGCACGCACATGGCGATGAAGCACGGCACGGGGTTCGTGCGCGGCATCTTCATCCTCGTCGTGGGAGCGCTGATCCTCAAGACGGGCTACGACGGCTTCATGCGGTGACATCGCCTGCCGGGCGGGACAGGCGTTCCGCCGCGCGCACGATCTCGTCGATGAATACCTTTACGGCCGGGTGGTCGCGCTCGCCGCGCCGGAAGGCCACGGAGATCTCCCGGGCGACGGCCGGGCGCAGGGGCACGGCGCGGGTGCCCGGCAAGGAGCGCAGCAGGCGCAGCCCCGGCACCACGGTCACGGCGCAGCCGGCGCCCACCATGGCGGACACGACCTCGAACCCGAGGGCGCGCACGTCCATGCGCGGCTCGAAACCTTCCGCGAGGCAGAGGTTGCGCACGAACTCGCCGAAGCTGCTGGAGGCGGCGTCCATGGCCCAGGGCTCGTCCCGCAGGTCCGCCACGCCCAGCCACGGGCGGGCCGCCAGGGGATGGGAGCCGGGCAGCAGCACGTGCAGCGAATCCCGGGCCAGCGCCACGAAGCCGTATCCGTCCTGACGCCGGTCCCGGCGCAGCGCGAGGTGGTCGATGAGCGCGATGTCGGCGCGCCAGGAACCCAGCGCCGCCAGGCCGTCCGCCGGCTCCATTTCCTCCACGGCCAGGCGCAGGCGCGGATAGGCGGCCCGCAGCGCCTGGATCGTCTCCGGCAGCAGCGCGGAGGCGATCGACGGGAACGCCGCCACGCGCAACTCGCCCGCCAGTTCGCGGCGCAGCAGCGCCAGCTCGGACTTCGCCTCGTCCAGCACCGCCATCAGGCGCTCCGCATGGCGCACCAATGCTTCGCCGCCGGGCGTGAGGCGCACGCCGCGCCCCTGGCGCTCGGTAAGCGCGATGCCCGCTTCCGCCTCCAGCTGCGCGATCTGCTGCGAAACGGCCGAGGGCGTGAGGGCCAGTGCCTCGGCAGCCGCGGCCATCGTGCCGCAGCGGGCCAGCTCGCGCAGGGCGCGCAGGCGGTTCATGTCCATGGTTTTCCGGCTTTCACGAATCGATAGGATCGCTAATGTATTCCTTCACGAAAGATCAGTGGACCTGGTGAAACTTGTTGCCTACGCTGTACGCCCATCCGCAGCATTGCACCCAGCTCCCATGGCCATCAGCGTCTTCGACCTCTTCAAGATCGGCATCGGTCCGTCCAGCTCCCACACGGTGGGGCCAATGCGTGCCGCCCGCATGTTCACCCACGCCCTGGAGCACCAGGGCCTGCTGGCGGCCACGGCGCGTGTGGAGGCGGAGCTGTACGGCTCGCTGGGCGCCACGGGCAAGGGCCACGGCAGCGATACCGCCGTGCTGCTGGGCCTCGCGGGGCACGAGCCCGACACGGTCGATGTGGATCGCATCGGCGGCTACGTCGCGGAGATCCGCGCCGGCGGGCGCCTGCCGCTCGCAGGCCACCACCCGATCGCCTTCGACGAACGGCGCGACCTGCGCTTCTACGCGCTCAGGACCCTGCCCTTCCATGCCAACGGGCTGCGCTTCGCGGCGCACGCGCCTTCCGGGGAACTGCTGCACGAGGCCACGTACTACTCCGTGGGCGGCGGCTTCGTGGTGAGCGAGGCCGTGGCGGCGGACGGATCGCGGCACAAGGTGGTGGCGCCCGACCCGTCGGTGCTGCCGCTGCCCTTCGGCGACGCGGCGGACCTGCTGCGCCTCACGGCCACGCACGGCCTGGACATCGCGGGGATCATGCGCGTCAACGAGCGGCACTGGCGCACGGACGCGGAGATCGATGCCGGCCTGCTGGCCATCTGGCGCACCATGCAGGGCTGCGTCGAGCGCGGCTGCCGCACCGAGGGCCTGCTGCCCGGCGGGTTCAAGGTGAAGCGGCGCGCCGCCGGCCTGGCGCAGCGGCTGGGAACGTTCGATCCCCGTCCGGAAGACCCGCTGCGGGTGCTCGACTGGGTGAACCTCTGGGCGCTGGCCGTCAACGAGGAGAACGCCGCGGGCGGCCGCGTGGTCACCGCCCCGACCAACGGCGCCGCGGGCATCGTGCCGGCGGTGCTGCACTACTACGTGCACACGGCGCCCGGGGCCAGCGACCGCGGGGTGGTGGACTTCCTGCTCACGGCCGGGGCGATCGGCATCCTCTACAAGCAGAACGCGTCCATCAGCGGGGCGGAGGTCGGCTGCCAGGGAGAGGTGGGAGTGGCCTGCTCGATGGCGGCGGGCGCGCTGTGCGCGGCGCTGGGCGGCACGCCGGCGCAGGCGGAGAACGCGGCGGAGATCGGCATGGAGCACCACCTGGGCCTTACCTGCGACCCCGTCGGCGGGCTGGTGCAGATCCCGTGCATCGAGCGCAACGCCATCGCGTCCGTCAAGGCGATCAACGCGGCGCGCATGGCGCTGCACGGCGACGGCACGCACTTCGTGAGCCTGGACCAGGTCATCAAGACCATGCGCGAAACCGGGGCCGACATGCTCACCAAGTACAAGGAGACGGCCCGGGGCGGCCTGGCGGTGAACATCGTGGAGTGCTGAGCGCCAGGGCGGGTCCGCTTCTTGCTGGGCCGTGTAGCCGCTCCGTGCGGCACCGGACCATCCGCATTTTCGAGGGGGCATGGCGCCATGCCCCGTCTTTATAATGTGTCCACTCCGTGACGCCCGACACCGGGCGGCGGGTCCACCATGTCCGGCTTCGCCACACGCCAAGCCGGATTTTTTGTACCCTGTCCCACCCCACCAGGAACCGCAGATGAAGATTCTCAAGACGATGGCCACCGCCGCCGTGGCACTGTGCGCAGCCTTCTCGGCACAGGCCCGCCCGATCGACGCCATCCAGAAGGACGGCAAGATCATCATCGCCACGGAGGGGCAGTTCGCGCCCTTCAACTATTTCAAGGGTACGGAACTCACGGGATTCGAGGTCGAGGTCGCCAACCTGGTGGCCAGGAAGATGAATCTGAAGGTGGAATGGAAGACGCTGGGCTTCGACGCCCTGCTGACCGGCCTCGCGCAGGACCGCTGGGACGTCGCCATCGCATCGCACGGCGTGACGGAAGAGCGCTCCAAGGCCGTCACCTTCGCCACCCCCCACTACTGCTCGGGCGGCATGGTGATTTCCATGGACCCGGCCATCCGCGCGGGCAAGGACCTCGCCGGCAAGGTGGTGGCCGTGCAGACCGGCACGAGCTACCTGGAGAACGTGAAGAAGGTGCCCGGCGTGAAGGACGTGAAGAACTTCCCGACCGACGTGGACGCCCGCAGCGCCCTCACCTCCAAGCGCGTGGACGCCTGGGTGACCGACAAGTTCGTCGCCAAGGAAGTCGCCGCCAAGAATCCCAAGGCCGGCCTGAAGCTCGGCGACATGCTCTTCATCGAGAAGATCGCCCCGGCCGTGGCCAAGGGCAACACCGGTCTGGCCGATGCCTGGAACAAGGCCTTCGCCGAGATCCTGGCCGACGGCAGCTATGCCGCCGTGTCGAAGAAGTACTTCAACGAAGACGTCCGCTGCACCCCTTGATCCCCTGACCGCCGGCCGGCGCCCTGAAACGGGTGCGCGGCCGGCCTTCCGGACGCTTTCTCCATGCTCACCGCTCTTTGGCCCCGGCACTGGAGCCGCCAGCAGCGCAGCAATGCGACGCTGGTCTCGGCCCTGGTGCTGATGGTGCTGGCCCTGGCCCTGCTCGGCCAGGTCCTCTCCTTCCTCCCCGACCCCATCGGCCCCAACGCGCAGGCCTTCGCCGACGGCGCGCGCACCACGCTCTGGCTCACGCTCGTGAGCGGGTTCTGCGGCCTGGTTCTCGGCACCGGCGCGGCCCTGGCCCGCACCGCGCGCTGGACGCCCCTGCGCTGGGTGGCCCGCTTCTACATCTGGGTGATCCGCGGCACGCCGCTGCTGGTGCAGATCCTGTTCGTGTATTTCGCGCTGCCGGTGCTGGTGCCGGGGCTCAACCTGCCCGACTTCGCCGCCGCCGTGGTGGCGCTGGGCCTGAACGTGGGCGCCTACAACTCCGAAGCCATCCGGGCCGGCCTGCTGGCCGTGCCGCGCGGGCAGACCGAGGCGGCACGCGCGCTGGGGCTGTCGCGCACGCATGTCTTCTTCGACGTGGTGTTCCCCCAGGCCTTCAAGATCTCGCTGCCGCCGCTGGTGAGCAACTTCGTGGCGCTGCTCAAGGACTCCTCGCTCGCCTACGCGATCGGCGTGGTGGAGCTGACCAACGTGGGCAACCGCATCCAGTCGGCCACCTTCCAGCCGATCGCGACACTCTCCACGGTGGCCATCACCTACCTGCTGCTGACCACGCTGGTGACCCAGGTCTCGAATGCCATCGAGCACCGCTTCGACGTGGAGGGCCGCGCCCAATGAACCGGCCGCATACCACCACCACCGCCACGCCCTACATCGTGGCGGAGAACGTCTGCAAGGCGTTCGGCACGCACCAGGTGCTCAAGGATGTCTCCACCGTGTTCAACACGGGCGAGGTCACCGTGATCATCGGCGCCTCCGGCTCGGGCAAGTCCACGCTGCTGCGCGCCATCAACCGGCTGGAACCGCACGACAGCGGACGCATCACCATCGGCGGCGTGGAAGTCACCGACGACCAGCGCGTCCTGCAGCAGCAGCGCAGCGAGGTCGGCATGGTGTTCCAGCAGTTCAACCTGTTCGGCCACATGAGCGTGCTCGACAACGTGACGCTCGCGCCGCGCCGCATCCACCGCACGCCGCGCGCCGAGGCGAACGAGCAGGCCCTGCAGCTGCTGCGGCGCGTGGGCCTGCGCGAGCATGCCCACAAGTACCCCTGGCAGCTCTCGGGCGGCCAGCAGCAGCGCGTGGCCATCGCCCGCGCGCTGGCCATGCGGCCCAAGGTGATGCTGTTCGACGAGCCCACCTCCGCCCTGGACCCGGAAATGGTCCAGGAAGTGCTGGACGTGATGCGCGAGCTCGCGCGCGGCGGCATGACCATGATCGTGGTCACCCACGAAATGGGCTTCGCCCGTGAAGTGGCGGACCGCGTGATGTTCTTCGACCAGGGCCGCATCGCGCACGATGCACCGCCTGCCGAGTTCTTCTCCAACCCGGCCAACGACCGCATACGCGCCTTCCTGGGGCGCATGGGCAACTGACCGCCTTGCGCGCCGAACGCCAGGGCCTGCTGGCCCTCCTTCTCGTGACCATGGTCTGGGGAACGACCTTCCCCGCGATGAAGATGCTGTCCGCGCACCTGGACGCACTGCAGATCATCTGGATGCGCTTTGCCATCGCGCTGGCCGTGCTCAGCCCGATGTGGCGCGGCATGCGCCGCGCCGAGTTCGGCTGGGGGCTGCTGCTGGGCGCCCTCCTGTTCCTGGCGTTCTGGCTGCAGATCGAGGGGCTGGCACGCACCAGCAGCAACCGCAACGCCTTCGTCACCGGCCTGAACGTGCTGGTCGTGCCGCTGCTGGCGATGGCCGTGCTCGGCCGGCGCTACGGATGGACGCTGTGGGCCGCCTGCGGCATGGCGCTGGCGGGCATGGGCCTGATGTTCCACGAGAACGAGCCCTGGAACCTGGGCGATACCCTGACCCTGGCCAGCACGGCGTTCTACGCCATCTACATCCTCGCGCTGGAGGAGTGCGCGCGCCGCACGGCCGCGGCGCCGCTGCGAGCCACGCGCATGGCGGCCATGCAGGCGCTGGTGATGTTCGGCGCCGCCACCGTGCTGGTGGGCGTGCGCCATGGCGGCTATGCCACGACGGTCGCGCAGGTCGCGCAGCTGCCGGGCGATGCGTGGGCCGCGGTGGCCTACCTGGGGGTGGTGGCCAGCGTGCTGGTGGTCACGCTGCAGGCGTGGGGCCAGCAGCGCGTGGACGCCATGCGCAGCGCCATCGTCTTCGGCCTGGAACCCGTGTTCGCGGCGCTCACGGCCTGGGTGCTGATCGGCGAACGCCTGGGCTGGACCGGCGTGTGCGGGGCGGCGCTCATCGTCGCCGCGCTGATCGCCAGCCAGCTGCAGCCGCCGCGCGCGCCGCAGGCCGCCGGCTGACAGGCCGCGATCGGCTTTCCGTCAGGGAGCGGGAGCGGTGACCTGCACGTCGGCCGCGCGGCGCGGCGTGCCCATGGGCGCGCCGGCCTGGCCCTTGGCGACCGCGGCCAGGTCCTGTTCGTTGGGATAGTCGCCCTGGAGCCAGTAGTCGAACACGCGGCGCACGATGGGCGCAGCGGCTGCGGCGCCGAAGCCCGCGTTCTCGACGATCACCGCCACGGCGATGCGCGGGCTCTCGGCCGGCGCGAAGGCGGCGAACAGGGAATGGTCGCGCTGGTGCTCTTCCAGCAGTTTGGCGTTGTATTTCACGTTCTGCCCGAGGCTCACGGCCTGCGCGGTGCCGGTCTTGCCGGCCGCAGTGTAGGGAGCACCGGCGAACACGCGCGTGCCCGTGCCGGCCTTGATCACCGCCGTGAGGCCGTTGCGCACGATCTCGAGGTTCTTCGGCGAGTAGCCCAGGTTCTCACCCGGCGGCTGCTGCACTTCCGTGACCGCGCCGGTGACGGTGTCGCGCACGGCCTTCACGAGGTGCGGGCGGTAGCGGACGCCGCCGTTGGCGAGCGTCGCCTCGGCCGAGGCCAACTGCAGCATGGTGAAGCTGTTGTAGCCCTGCCCGATGCCGAGCGACACGGTCTCTCCCGAATACCAGCGCTTCATCTCCGGGCGCTTGTAGGTGTTGCGCTTCCACTCGGTGCTGGGCAGCACGCCGCGCACCTCGCCGTTGAGGTCGATGCCGGTGATCTGGCCGAAGCCCAGCGGCTTCATGAAATCGTGGATGGTGTCCACGCCCATGTCCACGGCCAGCGAGTAGAAGTAGGTATTGCTGGAGAACTGGATGGCGCGCACCATGTCCACGCCGCCCAGGCCGCCTTCGTGGCTGCGGAAGGTATGGCCGCCGTAGGTGTAGAAACCCGGGTCGTTGTACACCTGCGTCGGCGAGCGCTTGTTCAGCTGCAGCGCGCCGAGCGCCATGAAGGGCTTGTAGGTGGAGCCGGGCGGATAGGTGCCGCGCAGCGCGCGGTTGAGCAACGGCTTGTCGATGGATTCGTTGAGCGCCTGCCAGTTCTCCGAATCGATGCCTTCCACGAACAGGTTCGGATCGAACGTGGGCTTCGATACCAGCGCGAGCACTTCGCCGTTGCGCGGGTCGATCGCCACCAGCGCGCCGCGGCGGTCGCCGAACATGTCTTCCACCAGCTTCTGCAGCTTGATGTCGAGCGACAGCATCACGGTGTTGCCCGGCGTGGCCGGATGGCTCGCGAGGCGCCGCACCGCATGGCCGCCGGCCGAGGTCTCCATGCGCTCCACCCCGGTCTGGCCGTGCAGCGTGGTCTCCTGGCTCTGCTCGATGCCGAGCTTGCCGATGTGGTCGGTGCCGCGGTAGTTGGCCGCGTCCTCGGAATCCTCGATGCGCTCCTTCTCGCGCTGGTTGATGCGGCCGATGTAGCCGATGGCGTGGCTGCCGACGTCGCCCAGCGGATAGTTGCGGAATAGCCGGGCCTTGATGTCCACGCCCGGGAAGCGGTAGCGCTGCGCGGTGAAGCGCGCGACCTCCTGGTCCGACAGGCGCGTGCGGATCGGCAGCGACTCGAAGCTGCGCGACTCCTCCATGAGCCGCTTGAACCGGCGCCGGTCGCGCGGGTGGATCTCCACGACCTTGGCGAGTTCGTCGATCGTGTCCTCCAGGCCATCGACCTTCGAGGGCGTGATCTCCAGGGTGTAGGCCGAGTAGTTGGTGGCCAGCACCACGCCGTTGCGGTCCTGGATGAGCCCCCGGTTGGGCACGATGGGAACGACCGCGGTGCGGTTGCTCTCGGCCTGGTCGGCGAGGTCTTCGTGGCGCACCACCTGCAGCACGAGCAGGCGCGCCACGATCAGGCACATGGCGAGCAGCACCACGAGGCCCACGACGAAGACGCGCAGGCGGAACCGCGAGAGATCGGCCTCGGTATTGCGCAGCTCGGTCATGTCGGCAGGGCGGAGAAAAACAGAAGGCGCCTCAGAGCGGCCGGTTCTCGTCGCGGTCGGGCGGGCGGCGCTGCGGCGCGAGCAGCACCCAGCTGGCGAGCGGCCACAGCAGGGCCTCGAGCACCGGGGCGATCAGCCCCGGCAGACCGGGCAGGATGCCGCCCGAGACCATGCGCACCAGCAACTCGATCGCATGCGCGGCCAGGAACAGGGGCAGCACCTGCAGCGCCTGCGAGACCGGGCTGAACCACAGCAGGCGCCGGTGCAGGTAGATCGCGCCGAACATCATGGCGCAATAGGCCAGCGCATGCTGCCCCAGCAGCGCGGTCTGGTAGACGTCCATGCACAGGCCCATGGCGAAGGCGACGGCCATGCCCACGCGCTGGGACTGGTGCACGCCCCAGAAGACGAGCAGCACCATGACGAGGTCGGGCGTCCACACCACGCGCCCGAGCGGCAGCATGTTGAATGCCAGCGCCACCAGCAGGCTGGCCGCGATGAAGGCGGGACGCACGGGCAGCAGCAGCTGCTCGCCGCGGGGCATGATCATCGACGGCCCCCCTTGCGTACCGGCGCGGGCTCGGCGGCGGGGGGCCGTTCGGGCAGGCCGGTATCGAGCGGCTGCAGCACCATGACGTGGCGGGCGCCCTGCGCCTGCGCCAGGGGCGCGCAGTAGATGCGGGCGAAGGCGGAATCGGCCCGGCGCTCCACGCGCACGATGCGGGCCACGGGCAGGCCCGGCGGATAGAGGCCGTCCACCCCGCTGGTGGTGAGCAGGTCACCCTCCTGCACATCGGCATTGCTGGGCATGAACCGCAGCTCCATCCCGCCGCCGTGCGCGATGACGGGGTCGCCGTAGGCCACGCCGCGCGCTCCGGTGCGCAGGTTCATGACCGGAATGGCCTGGTCGCGGTCGATGAGCAGGGTGACCTCGCTCAGCAGCGGATGCACCCGGGTCACCTGGCCGAGCATGCCCGATTCGTCCATGACCGGGGAGCCGAGCGCGATGCCGGCCATCTGGCCCTGGTCGATCATCACCCGGCGGGTATAGGGATCGGCGGCGTCGTAGATCACCTGAGCGGCCTTCGCGGGCGTCTGCAGCCGGTCGCGCAGCTGCAGCAGCTTGCGCAGGCGCTCGTTCTCCTGCAGGAGCTGCTCGGCCTGGTTGGCCCGCTGGGCCATGGCCACCATGTTGCGCCGCGCGGTATCGACCTCGGCCTGGGCGGATTCCATGGTGCGCAGGTAGGCCATGCCGCCGCCCACGAATTCCACGGGCTGCAGCATCACCCACTGCACCGGGTAGAGCGCCACGGCGATGGCCTTGCGCAGCGGCTCGGTGACGTGGAAGCGGGCGTCCGCCACCATGAGGAACAGCGCCAGCGCGCCGCACAGCGCAAAGCGGGCACGCGGCGACGGGCCCTGCTTGAAGAAAGACGGCGCGGTCCGTTCGAGGGTACCGATGGGCATGGCGGTAGGGAACAGCCGCAGGGAATGTCAGGAGGAACGGTGCCGCGCAAGCACGGACGCAGAAGCGGACGCGGCGCCATCGGGACGCAGGCACGGCGGCCGGCCTGCCCGGCCGGCGGACCCGATGCCTCCGCCCCGCGGCATGGTCATGTCACTCGCTAGTGAAGATGCTGCCCTGGCGGTCCATGCGCTCGAGCGCGATGCCGCAGCCGCGGACCACGCAGGTCAGGGGGTCTTCTGCCACCAGCACCGGCAGGCCCGTCTCCTCGGCGAGCAGCCGGTCGAGGTCGCGCAGCAGCGCGCCGCCGCCCGTGAGCATCATGCCGCGCTCGGCGATGTCGGCGCCCAGTTCGGGCGGGGTCTGCTCCAGGGCGTTCTTGACGGAGGAAACGATCTGGTTGAGCGGATCGGTGAGCGCCTCCAGCACTTCGTTGCTGGAGATGGTGAAGCTGCGCGGCACGCCCTCGGAGAGGTTGCGGCCCTTGACCTCCATCTCGCGCACCTCGGATCCGGGGAAGGCCGAACCGATGCTCTTCTTGATGGACTCGGCCGTGGGCTCGCCGATCAGCATGCCGTAGTTGCGGCGGATGTAGCTGATGATGGCCTCGTCGAACTTGTCGCCGCCCACGCGGACGCTGCCCTTGTAGACCATGCCGCCCAGGGAGATCACGCCGACTTCCGTCGTGCCGCCGCCGATGTCCACGACCATGGAGCCGGAGGCCTCGGAGACCGGCAGGCCGGCGCCGATGCCGGCGGCCATGGGCTCCTCGATGAGGTAGACGGCGGTGGCGCCCGCGGCCTCGGCCGCGTCCTTGATGGCGCGGCGCTCGACCTGGGTGGAGCCGCAGGGCACGCAGATGATGATGCGCGGGCTCGGCGTGAGCAGCGTGCGCGGATGCACCATCTTGATGAACTGCTTGATCATCTGCTCGGTGATCACGAAGTCGGCGATCACGCCATCCTTCATCGGGCGGATGGCCTCGATGTTGCCGGGCACCTTGCCGAGCATGGCCTTGGCCTCGTGGCCGACCGCCTGGATGACTTTCTTGCCGTGGGGGCCGCCTTCGTGGCGGATGGCAACGACGGAGGGTTCGTCGAGCACGATGCCCTTGTCGCGGGCGAAGATCAGCGTGTTGGCTGTGCCAAGATCAATGGCAAGGTCGGTGGAGAAGTACCGACGGAAAGCTCCGAACATTCAGGAATTCCTCTCGGGCACGGCATGCGCGTCGGCCTGCCGTCGCCGGGTGTTTACAGGGTGTTTGTGGGCTTTTTTCGCACAATGACCGGCGGTGGGGAGGGTATTGCGGCAAAGCCGGGATAATACCGCATCCCCTGTGAATAACTCCCGCCCGCCGCTGCGCAGGCGCAGCTTTACATCCCGTTTCCGGACCTGTTTTCCCTATGGCACTGACACCCCAGGACATTGGCCGCATCGCCAACCTGGCGCGGCTCGATCTGAGTCCCGCCGAAAGTGAGCGCATGCTCACCCAGCTCAACGGCTTCTTCGGCATCGTCGAGAAGATGCGGGCTGTGGATACCGCCGGCCTGGAACCCCTCTCCCACCCCGTCGCGGCCATCCAGGACATCGCCCTGCGCCTGCGGGAAGACACCGCGAGCGAGCCCGACCAGCGCGAGGCCAACCAGCGCAGCGCGCCCGCCGTGGAGCGGGGCCTGTTCCTGGTACCCAAGGTGATCGAATAACAAGAATAAGCATACGTAATCCATGAGCGAACCCTCTTCTCCCCTCCACACCCTGGGCGTGGCCGAACTGGCCGCGGCGTTGCGCGGCAAGCGCGTCTCCGCCGTCGAGACCGCCCGGCATTTCCTCGCCCGCGTCCAGCAGCACACCGGCCTCGGCGCCTTCGTGAGCGTCAACGAGGAAGCCACCCTGGCCCAGGCCCGCGCCCAGGACGCGGCCATCGCCGCCGGAACGGCCGGCCCGCTGGCCGGCGTGCCCATCGCCCACAAGGACATCTTCGTCACGCGCGACTTCCCCAGCACGGCCGGCTCGAAGATGCTGGCCGGCTACCAGTCGCCCTTCGACGCCACGGTGGTCACGCGGCTGGCCGACGCCGGCGCGGTGACCCTGGGCAAGCTCAACTGCGATGAATTCGCCATGGGCTCGGCCAACGAAAACTCGGCCGTCGCCCCCCTGGGCGCCGATGCGCCCGCCCCGGTGCGCAACCCCTGGGCCACCGACCGCGTGCCGGGCGGCTCCTCCGGCGGCAGTGCCGTGGCCGTGGCCGCGCGCCTCGCCCCGGCCGTGACGGGCACCGACACGGGCGGCTCCATCCGCCAGCCGGCCTCGTTCTGCGGCATCACGGGCATCAAGCCCACCTACGGCCGCGCCAGCCGCTACGGCATGATCGCCTTCGCCTCCAGCCTGGACCAGGCCGGCCCGATGGCCCGCTCGGCCGAGGACTGCGCCCTGCTGCTCTCGGCGATCTGCGGCCCCGACCCGGACCGCGACTCCACCAGCCTGGACGTGCCGGCCGAAGACTTCAGCGCGAAGCTGAATGACAGCATCGACGGCCTGCGCATCGGCATCCCGGCCGAATTCTTCGGCGAGGGCCTGGCGCCCGACGTGCGCGCCGCGGTCGATGGCGCGCTCAAGGAATACGAGAAGCTCGGCGCGAAGCTGGTGCCCATCACGCTGCCGCGCACCGAGCTGTCCATCCCGGTGTACTACATCATCGCGCCGGCCGAGGCCTCGTCCAACCTGAGCCGCTTCGACGGCGTGAAGTTCGGCCACCGCGCCAGGGACTACACCGACCTGGTGGACATGTACAAGAAGACCCGCGCCGAGGGCTTCGGCGACGAGGTCAAGCGCCGCATCATGATCGGCACCTACGTGCTCTCGCACGGCTACTACGACGCCTACTACCTGCAGGCGCAGAAGATCCGCCGCATGATCGCGGATGACTTCCAGAACGCCTTCAAGGAGTGCGACCTGATCGCCGGTCCCGTGGCGCCCACGGTGGCCTGGAAGCTGGGCGAGCACGGCAACGACCCGCTGGCCGACTACCTGGCCGACATCTTCACCCTGCCCGCATCGCTCGCCGGCCTGCCCGGCATGAGCGTGCCCGCCGGTTTCGGCGAAGGCGGCATGCCCGTGGGCCTGCAGCTCATCGGCAACTACTTCCAGGAAAGCCGGCTGCTGAACGCCGCGCATCGCCTGCAGCAGGCGACCGATTTCCACCTCCGCACGCCCGGAGGCCTTTGACATGACGACCAGCAAACTGATCCATGGCTACGAAGTCGTCATCGGCTTCGAGACCCACACCCAGCTCGCCACGCAATCGAAGATCTTCAGCCGCGCGCCCACGGCCTTCGGTGCCGAGCCCAATACCCAGGCCTGCGCGGTGGACCTGGCCCTGCCCGGCACGCTGCCGGTGATGAACCGCGAGGCCGTGGCCTGCGCCATCCGCCTGGGCCTGGCCCTGGGCTCCACCGTCGCGCCCGAGAGCATCTTCGCGCGCAAGAACTACTTCTACCCCGACCTGCCCAAGGGCTACCAGATCAGCCAGTTCGAGATCCCGGTGGTGCAAGGTGGCGAGGTTTCGTTCTTCCTCGGCGACGAGAAGAAGACCGTGCGCCTGGTGCGCGCCCACCTGGAAGAAGACGCGGGCAAGTCGCTGCACGAGGATTTCATCGGCCAGTCGGGCATCGACCTGAACCGCGCCGGCACGCCGCTGCTGGAGATCGTGACCGAGCCGGACATCCGCTCCAGCGAAGAGGCCGTGGCCTATGCCCGCGAGCTGCACAAGATCGTGACCTGGATCGGCATCTGCGACGGCAACATGCAGGAAGGCTCCTTCCGCTGCGACGCCAACGTTTCCGTGCGCAAGCCAGGGCAGCCGCTGGGCACGCGCCGCGAGATCAAGAACCTGAACAGCTTCAAGTTCATGCAGCAGGCGATCGACTACGAGATCCGCTGGCAGATCGAGCAGATCGAGGATGGCCACGCCATCCAGCAGGCCACCGTGCTGTTCGACCCGGACACGGGCGAGACGCGCGCCATGCGCACCAAGGAAGACGCGGCCGACTACCGCTACTTCCCCGACCCGGACCTGCCGCCGCTGCGGATTTCGGAGCAGTGGGTGGAGGAAGAGCGCGCGCGCATGCCCGAACTGCCGCGCACCATGGCCGCGCGTTTCGTGGCCGACTACGGCCTGCCCGAATACGACGCGACCACGCTCACCCAGTCCAAGGCCATGGCGGCCTACTTCGAGGAAGCGGCCAAGGCCAGCGGCCAGCCGAAGCTGGCCAGCAACTGGATCATGGGCGAGGTGTCGCGCCGCGTGAATGCGGGCGAGACCGACATCGCCGCCGCGCCGGTCACGGCCGCGCTGCTGGCAAAGCTGATCCAGCGCATCGCCGACGGCACCGTCTCCAACGCTGCCGCCCGGCAGGTGTTCGATGCGCTCTGGACCGGCGAAGGCACTGACGTGGACGCAGTGATCGAGGCCAAGGGCCTCAAGCAGATGAACGATTCCGGCGCGCTGGAGAAGATCATCGACGAGGTGATCGCCGCCAACCCCGACAACGTGGCGCAGTTCAAGGCCGGCAAGGACAAGGCATTCAATGCCCTGGTGGGCCAGGCCATGAAGGCCAGCAAGGGCAAGGCGAACCCGCAGCAGGTCAACGAGATGCTGCGCGCGCGGCTCGCGGCCGCCTGACGCGGAAACACGCCACGGCCGGGCCGCCCTGCCCGGTCAGCGCGAAGCCGGCATCGCCGGCATGCCCTGCTGCGCGGCCCAGAGCTGGCGCAGCTGGGCCAGCTCCGCATCGAAGCGCTGGTGCACCCGGCGCTTTTCGTCTTCCTGCGAGGCGATGAACCGCTGCTGCTGGGCGATCGAATCCTCCTGCTCGGCGATCTGGCGGCGCAATGCCATGGGGGCCTTGGACGGGTCGCGGCGGTAGAACTCCATCTCGGCGTCGAGCGCCTTGCGCTGGCGCCGCAGTTCGGCCACCCGGGCCTCGGCCACGGCCGTCACCTCGTTCACCTGCGCGATGGCCGCCGCGCGCTCGGCATCGTGCGCGGCCTGGTCCGGATAGCGGGCGACCAGCACGCGCTCGCGGCGCCGCTCCTCGGCGGCGCGCGCCCGTTCGTCGGCCTCCTTGCGGCGCTGGGCTTCCAGCGCGGCACGCTCCTGGTCGGACAGGATGGGACCCACGCGCGAGCGCTCCGTACCGGACGGCCCCAGCACGCGCTGCTCGCGGTCGGAGCACTCGGGGATGGGTCGGTCCGCGGTGAGGCGGCGGCCCTTGGCATCCACGCAGGTGTAGATGCCGCCGGGCCCGGGCTGCTGCTGCGCCTGGGCCGCGGCACCGCACAGGACGGCCAGCGCCGCTCCGGCGCCAGCGCGCCAGAGGCTCAGTTGCTTCACCGGAAGGGCTTCCATGCTGTGCAGGTATCCGTGCTCTCCCGCCGCCCGAAAAAGCCCGATGCGGCGTGCGAAGTAAGGTCAGGCGCGGTTCAGACGCCGTAGCGCTGGCGGTAGGCCAGCACGCGCTCGTGGTGGGCGCCCATGCCGGAGCCCCCACGGTCCTGCAGATATTGCAATAAATCGGCCAGCTTGGCGATGGTGCACACCTGCATGCCCAGCTGGCTGCGCACGTACTGCACGGCGCTGTGGTCCACGTCCTGGCCGTTCTCGGTGGCCTTTTCCTGGCGGTCGAGGGCGATGGCCATCGCATGGGGAACGGCCCCGGCGGCCCGGATGAGCGCGATGGATTCGCGCGCGGCGGTGCCGGCGGACATCACGTCATCCACGATGAGCACGCGGCCCCGCAGCGGCGCGCCGACCAGCGTGCCGCCTTCGCCATGGTCCTTGGCTTCCTTGCGGTTGTAGGCGAAGGGGACATTGCGGCCATGGCGGGCCAGTTCCACCGCCACCGTGGCGGCCAGCGGGATGCCCTTGTAGGCAGGCCCGAAGACCATGTCGAATTCGATGCCGCTGGCCAACAGGGCTTTTGCATAGAATTCCGCGAGCCGGCCCATCTTGGCGCCATCGTCGAAAAGCCCGGCATTGAAGAAGTACGGGCTCATGCGGCCCGCCTTGGTCTTGAATTCGCCGAACCTGAGCACGCCCGCCTCCACGGCGAAGTGCACGAATTCCTGGGCGAGGCGGTCCGCCGACGCGCCCTCTCCTGCCATTTCCTCTCCCGCCTGCCGCTGCTCGCCGTCTGCCACCATGGATGCTTCCCTTTTCAAATTGACCAGCCTGAACCTCAACGGCATCCGCTCCGCCACCTCGAAAGGCGTGGAGGCCTGGATCGCCGAGACGCGGCCGGATTGTATTTGCGTGCAGGAGATCAAGGCCCAGTCCGCCGACATGGAAGGCCGTTTCGAGACCCTGGCCGGCCTCAAGGGGCATTTCCACTACGCGACCAAGAAGGGCTACTCGGGCGTGGGCATCTACACCCGCCACGAGCCGAGCGACGTGCGCGTGGGCTACGGCTCCAGCGAATTCGACGCCGAAGGCCGCTACGTGGAGGCGCGCTTCGACACGCCCGCGCGCAAGCTCTCGATCATCAGCGCCTATTTCCCGAGCGGCTCGTCGGGGCCCGAGCGCCAACTGGCGAAGTTCCGCTTCCTGGCGGAATTCCACGTGCACCTGATGCGCGTGAAGGAAGAGCGCGAATTCATCCTCTGCGGCGACGTCAACATCGCCCACCAGCAGATCGACCTGAAGAACTGGCGCAGCAACCAGAAAAACAGCGGCTTCCTGCCCGAGGAGCGTGAGTGGATGACAAAGTTGTTGCACCCTACCGACCTGGGCGGCGGCCTGGTGGACGTGTACCGCCGGCTGCAGCCCGACACCACCGAATCGGCCTACACCTGGTGGAGCAACCGCGGCCAGGCGTATGCGAACAACGTGGGGTGGCGGCTCGACTACCACCTCGCCACCCCGGCGATCGCGGCGCTGGCTCGCGCCGAGGCCATCTACAAGGAAGTGAAGTTCAGCGACCATGCGCCGCTGACCATCGCCTACGACTACGGCCTTTGATCGGACCAGGCTCGATCAGCTTCGGACCTCGAGCGAAGGTTAGGCACGGCTTCGCTCAACGTGCGTCATGTGGCCTGGCCGCTTGATTTGGCGATGGCAGAGAGCGCAAGCTGCAGTGGCCTGGACGCCGCATACAGCGGCGCGAATCCACTCAGCAGCACCTGCGCACTTCGCTGGTAAGCGGCGGACTTCACTACCAGTTCGCTGCCCCGGCGTGCAGCAACGACCGTGGTCGAGAGCACGCCCGCGGGATTCTCGATGCCAACGCCGACCTCGGCGAACGCTGCGCCGGTCGTCTTGGGCGCCAGCGCATGTGCGACCGAGCCAGGGATGAGCGTGGATGCAGCCAGGCAACAGCCGCCCGATACGGCGAGAGACGCGTGCACGGTCTGCGGCGTGAAATAGCGCACCGCGAGGTCCGCCCCCACGCGGGATTCACCAATCATGCAAACCTTGGGAACGGTCTCGCTCAGCGCCAGGTCCTGCACCGTCATGGGTTGGCCATCCTTGCGGCGCAACTGCATCTTGAGCCCGGCCTCGACCCATATCTTGCGCAGCCGCTGCATGAGCGCGGCATCCGCTGCAAGGTCTGTCGTCGGCTCATGCGCCGTCTTGCCCAGGTCGCTGGCGGGAATGATGACCATCGGAACGGCGACGTCCACGCAACTGGCGCGCACACCGTCGAAGACGTCCACCGCATTGCCCGTCGGAAGCAACTTGCCGGTCTTGGCTCCCGCAGGGTCGTGCAGGAAAAGGTCGACCGCTGGATGGCGCCCCATCACCCCGGGGATCGTGCTGGTCTCGAACACTCCGCGTGCGTCAAAACGCATGCGGGAAGTCGTCAGGACGCCGGTGTTGGTGTTGCGGATGTCCACGCTGACGTCGTTGGCCGGCACGAAATCCAGCAGTCCGGTATCCAGGGCCCAGAGCTGCAAGGCCGACGACATGTTGCCGCAGTTCACGCTCCAGTCGATCCGGCCATGGGCAGGGGCCAGCTGCGCCAACGTGCTCACGAGTTGCGGGCCATTGGCACCTTCCTCGACGTCAGCGAAGAAGACCTTGTTGCTGGTGGCGGAACCACGGCCCAGGCCGGTGGTCTGCTTGTTGCCTGGCTGCTCGCCCTCCAGCGGCACGCCCATCAGATGCCTCAGCAACTCCTCGCGCAATGCCTGCTCGTCGGGCGCGATGGCGTTCCAAATCACCAAGCCGGTCGATGTACCGCCGCGCATATGGTGGACGGGGAATTCCCAGGTGTTGTTCCGGATGCGGGGGCGTGCGAGGTGGTGCATAAAGAGCGGCTGGCGGACGCCAGGATGGGGGCATTAGTGCGCTGGAGCGGCCGGAGCCACAGCTGCCCCGGCAATGCCGTGCTTGTCCAGAGCGGCTTCGATGAGCTCTTCGGCCATCGCTACCTTGCGTAGCGTAATCCTCTGCGCCGACCAGCGCCAGCGCCGGCTGTCGGCCGTTTCAGTCCCAGGCCGGCGCCAGCCCTTCCGGATCCACCAGGCGGCCGCCGCGGTCCAGCGCGGCGATGCGCTGCATGTGGGCATCCTCCAGCTGCAGCTGCGTGGCGCGCAGGTTGGAGTGAAGGTGCTCGCGGCGCGTGGACGAAGGAATGACGGCGAAGCCCGACTGCATCGCCCAGGCCAGCGCGACCTGGGCCGGCGTGGCGCCGCACTCCTGCGCGATGGACTGGATCTCCGGATCCTGCAGCATCTGGCCGTAGCCCAGCGTCATGTAGGAGGTGATGTGGATGCCCTGGCTGCGCGCGAAATCCACCACCACCCGGTTCTGCAGGTAGGGGTGCAGTTCGATCTGGTTCGTGGCGATCGCCTCCGCGCCCACGGCAGCCATGGCCTCGCGCAGCAGGGAAACAGTGAAGTTCGACACGCCGATGCGCCGCGCGAGCCCGCGGGAGCGCGCCTCGGCCAGAGCCTCCAGGCTTTCGGCCAGCGGCACGGCGCCGCCCGGCGAGGGCCAGTGGATCAGCACCAGATCGACGTAATCCGTGCGCAGCTTCTCCAGGCTCTCCTGCAGGCTGGGAACGAGCCGGTCGCCTGCGAGGTGGTCGGTCCAGACCTTGGTGGTGAGGTAGAGGTCGCCCCGGGCCACGCCACTGGCGGCCACCGCCTGGCCCACCTCGGCCTCGTTGCCGTAGATCTGCGCGGTGTCCACATGGCGGTAACCGAGGTCGAGGGCATTCGCCACCGAATCGATGGCGGCCTGGCCCTTGAGCCTGAACGTGCCCAGGCCGAACGGCGGCACGGGCGGCTGGGTGGAGGAGGAAGCGGATGCCTGCATGGAAAACTCCTTGTCGATGAATGGATGGGTGGGCCGGTCCCCACGTCTCAGTGGCCCGCGGCAGCCGGACGGCCGCCGCGCACGGCGGCCCCGCCACGGGCATCGAGCACGCCGCTCAGGTGGGTGAGCGCCAGCGCGCCCAGCACCACGATCGCGCCGATCCACGGGGTGTGCATGAGGCCCAGGTGCGTGACGATCAGCCCCCCGGCCCAGGCGGCACCGGCGATGCCGAGGTTGAACGCGGCGATGTTCAGGCCCGAGGCCACATCCACGGCCTGCGGCGCGACGCGCTCGGCCTGGCGCACCACGTACAGCTGCAGCCCCGGCACGTTGCCGAAGGCCACCGCCCCCCAGAGCAGCACCGTGGCGACTGCCAGCCAGGGATGCGGCGCGGTGAATTGCAGGAGCAGCAGCACGGCGGCCAGCATCGCGAAGATGATGCGCAGCGCGGCGATCGGCCCCAGGCGGTCGGCCAGCCGGCCGCCCCAGAAGTTGCCCACGGCCACCGAGACGCCGTACACCAGCATCACCCAGCCCACCGCGCTTTCGCTGAAACCCGACACGCCGGTGAGGATGGGCGCGAGGAAGGTAAACGGGATGAAGGTGCCGCCGTAGCCGATGGCTGTCTTGGCATAGACCAGCAGCAGCCGCGGCTCGGCCAGCACGCGGGCCTGCTGCAGGAGCGAGGCCGGCGGCACGTGCGCGATGCGCCGCGGTACGAACAGCGCGCTGCCCGCGAAGGCCAGCATGCCGAGCCCCGCCACGGCGAGGAAGGTCTCGCGCCAGCCGAAGTGCTGGCCGATGAAGGTCCCCAGCGGCACGCCGGTGACCAGCGCCACCGTGAGCCCCGCGAACAGCGTGGCGATGGCGCTGGCGGCCTTCTCGCGCGGCACGAGGCCGGTGGCGATGGTCGAGCCGATCGAGAAGAACACGCCGTGCGCGAGCCCGGTGAGCACGCGCGCAGCCACCAGCGTGCCGTAGCCCGGCGCCTGCCAGGCCAGCAGGTTGCCGGCGGTGAACAGCGCCATGAGCGCCAGCAGCAGGGCCTTGCGCGGCAGCCGGCCGGTGAGCGCGGTGAGCACCGGCGCGCCGACGGCCACGCCCAGCGCGTACAGGCTGACGAGCAGGCCGGCCGAGGGCAGGCCGATGCCGAGGTCCGCCGCCACGGTGGGCAGCAGGCCGACGATGACGAATTCGGTCGTGCCGATGGCGAACGCACCGAGCGTCAGCGCGAACAGGGCAATGGGCATGGGAAGCACTCCTTGGGATCACGGATCGATGCCAGGAGTGTGGGCGCTTCACCTTTGCGGAAAAAGCCCGTGATCGGCAGAATATATTTGCCCCACAGTCAACAATCTGCCCTCCCATGAAAACCACCCTGGAAGAACTGCAGGCCTTCGCCGCCGTGGTGGACGCCGGCTCGGTCACCGCCGCCGCCGCGCAGCTGGACCAGACGGCGTCGGGCGTCAGCCGGGCGCTGGCGCGCCTGGAGAAAAAACTCGACACGACGCTGCTGCGCCGCACCACGCGCCGCATCGAACTCACGGAAGAAGGCCAGGCATTCCTGGTGCGGGCCCGCGCCATCCTCGCGGCACTGGACGAGGCGGAAGAACACATGGCTGCGCGCAGGCACCAGCCCGCAGGACGCCTGCGCGTGAACGCGGCCACGCCGTTCATGCTGCACGTGGTGGCACCGCTGGTGCCGGCCTTCCGTGATGCCTACCCGCAGATCGCCCTGGAGCTGGATACCGACGAGCGCAACATCGACCTGCTGGAGCGGCGCACGGACGTCGCCATCCGCATCGGCGCCCTGCGCGACTCCACGCTGCACGCGCGCCCGCTGGGCTCCAGCCGCCTGCGCGTGATCGCCAGCCCTGCCTACCTCGCGGCGCACGGCCGGCCGAAGTCAGCCGCAGCCCTGGCCCAGCACACCCTGCTGGGGTTCACCCAGCCCGAGACGCTCAACCTCTGGCCCGTGCGCGGCCCGCATGGCGACGCATGGCCTGCCACGCCGGACATCGCGGCCTCCAGCGGCGAAACCCTGCGCCAGCTGGCGCTGCAGGGTGCCGGCATCGCCTGCCTGGCGGACTTCATGACCGCACGGGACCGCGAGCGCGGCGACCTCGTGCAGTTGCTGGCCCGGGACACGGCCGACGTCCGGCAGCCCATCAGCGCGGTGTACTACCGCAACACGCAACTCGCTTCGCGCATCGCCTGCTTCCTCGATTTCCTGGCCGCGCGGCTGGCCGGCCCCCCACATTGAGGCGCTCCTGTAGGACCGCGCCGGGTCCTGCGCGCAGGCTTGCGCGAGCGCAAGGCCGCCCGGCCCGGCGGCGCTTCAATGGCGCCATGCGCTCACAGAACATTCCCTTCCTCCGCCCCGGGATGTACGTACGCTCCCGGAACGGGAACATCCGCATGCTGGTGACCTGCGACAACGGCGACGGCTCCGTCATCTGCTTCTGGTTCTGCGAGAAGCGCGACCGGCTGGTCTGGCGGCGGTTCGCGTGCGGCGACCTGTACCCGGACCGGCAGCCCGGCACCCGGCCGGTCATGGGCCCAAAAGCCCCGCTGCGACGCGGCAACCATGCCAGGCCTGCCAGCGCGTGATGGGTCGTGCCCGGCCGTACGCTCTGTTGCAGTCTGCCTCTTACGCGCCCACCTGCCGGTGCTTAGACTGGGCCATGTTCCTCGACTACAACCCCGACGACCTCGATGTCCGGATTTCGGAACTGCTGGTGGCCACCAGCGACTCCGCCGACCCGGAACTGCCCTCCGCCGTCCCGGCCGTCCTCCGCCTGCTGCGCACGCGGCTGGACATGGACGTGGCCTTTGTCTCGCAGATCGCGGACGGGCGCCGCACGATCCAGGCCGTGGACCACGCCCCCGGTTTCGATCCCCTTCCGGAAGGCACGTCCGACCCGGTCGAGGAAACCTGGTGCCAGCACGTCGTCGAGGGCCGGCTGCCGGAGCGCGTGGAGAACGCGGCCGCCTATGTCAAGGCGGGGAAGGCCCCGGACCCGGGATATCCCGTGGGCACGCTGCTGAGCACGCCGGTGCGCCTGCCGGGGGGCGGGGTCTATGGCACGCTGTGCTGCTTCAGCCGGGGCATCCACCCGGAAGCCGACATCGGCCGCCTGCGGTACACGGCCGACCTGCTGGCATCGCGGCTCAAGCCCGGGGCCGGCAAGTCGGCTTCCGCCGGCTGAGCGGGCAGGCCGGCGCCGCCGGTACATCCGGTGCCGCTGCGGGCCTACAGGTGGAAATCGCCCCGGGCTTCCGGCTGGTAGAGCACCTTCCGGATACGGATGCGGCGGGTCCGGTTCGCGATCCGCCAGCGGAAGGCATCGCCCTCCCGGTAGCCCAGGATCGCGGTGCCGAGGCCCGAGCAGACGGAATGCCTGCCGGCGGCCTCGTCCACATCCTCCGGATAGACCAGCGCCACTTCCACCGCTTCGCCGTCCACCTCCAGCAGCGCCCTGGAATTCATCGTGACGACATCCTCCGCCACCTGCCGCGGATCGACAACGGTGGCCCGCTCGATCTCGTGCTCCAGCTCGAAAATTTCCGGATCCTGGTGGAACGCGACGAGTTGCCGGAGCCGGGCCTCGTCGATCTCGGTGACGTGGATGGCAGGGGTACTGGCCACAGGGTGTTCGCGCAGGAGCCGGAGATAGCGATCCGAGCCCATGGCCAGGGACGCCACCGAAGGCCCTTCGCTTTCCAGCGCGAATCCGCTGCGCAGGAACGCCTTGAGCGACCGCGCGTTGTCCGGATGGATTTTGGCGATGAGCCTTTCGGCGCGCATGTCGAAGAAGGCGAGCTTCATGCCTTCCCGGATCGCGCTGGCCCCGAGCCGGCGCCCCCAGTTGGCGCGGTCGCCGATGGCCAGGACCATCTCGCAGTCCGGGCCGTCCTTGACGAGGCGCACGAAGCCCACGGGCACGTCGTGCCGGTCGCACGCCATGAAGAACCGGCCGCCCTGGTTGAACAGGTGCGTGAGCACCGGCAGTTGCACGCGGCCGACCACCTGCCCGATGGACCGGGAGACATCGCGCGCATCGCTCAGGTAGCGCGTCACGCCCTCGTCTTCCAGCCAGTCCATCAACAAAAGCGCGTGGGCCCGGGTGATCTCCGGGCACAGGGAAATGAAAGGCTTGTTCATCTTCACCCCATCGGGTTGCGAGAATGAATGAAAGCCTTCCATGGCCCGGGCCATGGCGGTTCTTTCGGGGAAGCGGGGATTCTAGGGAGTTGTGCGGGCGATGGCCAGGCGGCGTCTTTCCATGGGCAGGCTGCATACTCGGCCTCTCGCAGCCCCCTTGTGCCGGCCCTCGTCTCCAGCCCATGCTCCACTACCACACCCACCCCGTCACCGCCTTCCAGCAGAACTGCTCGCTCGTCTGGTGCGACGGCGCGCAAGCGGCCGCCGTGATCGATCCCGGCGGCGACCTCGACCAGGTGCTCGCGGAGGTGGAACGCCGCGGCCTGCGGCTGGAGCAGATCTGGCTCACGCATGCCCACATCGACCATGCCGGCGGCGCAGGCGAACTGGCCGAGCGGCTCTCGCTGCCGATCACGGGCCCCCACCCGGGCGACCAGTTCTGGATCGACGGGCTGCCGCAGCAGAGTGCGATGTTCGGGTTCCCGCCCGCGCGGCCCTTCACGCCCACGCGCTGGCTGCACGACGGCGACACGGTGCAGATCGGCAACGAGACGCTGCACGTGCGGCACTGCCCGGGCCACACGCCCGGCCACGTGGTGTTCCATGCGCCGCAGATCCAGCGCTGCTTCGTGGGCGACGTGCTGTTCGCCGGCAGCATCGGCCGCACGGACTTCCCCCAGGGCAACCACCAGGACCTGATCGACAGCATCGTGCAGCGCCTGTGGCCCATGGGCGACGAGACGGTGTTCATTCCCGGACACGGGCCGGAGAGCACCTTCGGGCGCGAGCGGCGCAGCAATCCTTACGTGGGCGGCACCTGAGTATCCATCCGCAGCGGGATCTGGAGAGGGCCACGGCCGGGCATGCGCCCGGCCTTGATGCCGGTCAACGCCCCGAAGGCGGCATGCGGGCATCCTTTCCGGCAGGCCTGATGGCACCGCGCAATCGGTAGTTTCCGATCCATTGGCGGGCCACGGCCGCACCGTGAAAGCCAAGCCTCCGCCATGACGACGACACCCGTCCCCCCGCCCTCCCCCGCCGCTCCGATCACTTCGCAGCCCGAGCCCGATTCCCGCCGCAAGCTCGGCTACCTGCTGCTCGCCCTGGGCCTGTATGCCCTGGTGCTTGTCTTGCCGACACCGGCCGGCCTTTCGCCCTCGGGCCAGGTCGCCCTGGCGCTGCTGGTGCTGGTCGTCACGCTGTGGATCAGCGAATGCGTCTCGCCCGCCAACAGCGCGGTGCTGCTCACCGGCATGGCGGTGGTGGGGCTGATGGGCAAGTCCCTCACGCCGGGCGCCAAACCCATGGGCTCGGCCGATGCGCTCACCGTGATGCTGGGCGGCTTCTCGTCCACGGCCGTGCTGCTGGTGGCCGCCGCGCTGTTCCTGGCCGTGGCGCTCAAGCACACCGGGCTGGACCGCCGCGTGGCCCTGCTGGTGATGAGCCGCGTGGGCATTTCGCCGGCACGGCTCACGCTGGGCGCGATGCTGGTGGGCTTCGTGCTGGCGCTGTTCATTCCCTCGGCCACTGCGCGCGTGGGCGCGGTGATACCGATCATGGTCGGCATCACCGCAGCGCTCGGCCTGCCCGTGGGCAGCAGCCTGGGCGCCACGCTGATGATCGTGACGGCGCAGGCCTGCTCGATCTTCAACATCGCGGTGAAGACGGGCGCGGCGCAGAACCTCATCAGCCTGAACTTCATGCAGGGTGCCTTCGGGCACGGCGTGACCTGGGGGCAGTGGTTCCTGGCCGCCCTGCCCTTCACCATCGGCATGTCCGTGGTGCTGTTCTTCGTGTCGCTGTGGCTGCTGCGCCCGCAGGTGCCCGACGCCGAGGGTGCCGCGGGCAACCTGCGCGATCAGTTGCGCGCGCTGGGCCCTGTCAGCGCCCCGGAAAAGCGCCTGATCGCCGTGGCGCTGCTGCTGCTCGTGCTCTGGTCCACCGAAGGCACGCTGCACCCGTTCGACACGACCACCACCACGCAGCTCGGCATCGCGCTGCTGCTCATGCCGCGCATCGGCGTGATGCACTGGGCGCAGGCCGAAAAACTCGTGCCCTGGGGCACGGTGGTGCTGTTCGCGGCCTCGATCTCGCTCGGCACGCTGCTGCAGCGCACCGGAGCGGCTGGCTGGCTGGCCCAGCAGACGCTGGGGCAGCTGGGGCTCGCGGCCCTGCCGGTGGTGTCGGTGATCGGCGCACTGGCGGTGTTCAGCATCGTGCTGCACCTGGGCTTCGCCTCCGCCACGGGCCTGGCCAGCACGCTGATCCCGATCTTCATCGCCTTCGTGCAGACGCTGCCGGTCTCGAAAGAGACGGCATTCGGCATCGTGCTCGTGCAGAGCTTCGTGGTGTCGTTCGGCTTCATCCTGCCGACGAACGCGCCGCAGAACATGCTGTGCTACGGCACGGGCGCGTTCGGCACGCTGCAGTTCGCCAAGGTGGGGCTGGTGGTGACGCTGGCGGGCCTGGCGCTCATCCTGCTGCTGTCGGCCACGCTGTGGCCGTGGATGGGCGTGCTCTGACGCTGCACAGGCGGCGCGGGCTCAGCCGCGCCGCGCCGCCTGGTAGAGGCCCTGTACGCGCGGCACGTTCTGCTCCAGTTCGCGGATGCGGTCCGGCCCGCTCGGGTGCGTGGACAGGAAGGCGAGCCCGCCCTGGCTGCCGGTGGCCTCGCCCATCTTGCGCCAGAGCGTGACGGCGGATTCTGGGTTGTAGCCGCCGCGGGCAGCCATCTCCAGGCCGACGAGGTCGGCCTCCGTCTCGTCGCTGCGGCTGAACTTGAGCGAGATCAGCTGCGTGCCGATGTTCGCGGCCGCGTTGCCCAGGTCGCCCAGGCCCAGCAGTTGCGCGCCGAGCGACAGGCCCATGCTCGTGGCCTGCGTCTTGGCCAGGCGGGCGCGCGCGTGCTCGCGCAGCGCATGCGCCATCTCGTGGCCCATGACCATGGCGGCTTCGTCGTCGGACAGCTTGAGCTGGTCCAGGATGCCGGTGTAGAAGGCGATCTTGCCGCCCGGCATGCAGAAGGCGTTGATCTGCTTGCTGCCGATCAGGTTGACCTCCCACTTCCACTGCCGCGCACGGTCGTTCCACTGCGCGGAGAAGGGAATGAGGCGCTGGCCGATGCCGCGCAGGCGCACCAGCTGCGGGTGCGTATCGCCGGCGAGGGCGCGCTGGGCCTTGGCCTTGGCGAGCATCTGGTCGTACTGCTGGTCGGCGGCGGCCTCCAGCTGCTCGGCCGGCACGAGGCGCCGCATCTGCGAGGCAGAGCCCACGTCCACCTGGGCCAGCGCCGGGGCCGCCACCGCCGTGCCGGCCGCGAGCAGGAAACCCCGCCGCGCATTCCAGGGCCCGGTGCGCAGGGCGGTGCAGAAGCGGCAGCCGGTGTCGGAATGCGGCATGGCCGCAGGAGACCCATCGACGGCCGGGAAAGGGGAAGTCGGGTGATCGTTCGGCATGATGGCGCGAGTCTAGTGCGCCATGCCGCAGCGCGGCTGTAGGCCGCCCGCGCAAATGTCCATGCAACCGAAGCGGCGTCCCGGAGGCGGCGCGCCTTCACCCGCCCGCGGCCGCCTTGCGGCCACGGATCTCCGACCAGACCACGATCAGCAGCCCGCCGAGCACGCCCGCCAGCCCCCACACGGCCATGGTGGACGGCGACTCCCCCACCACCGCCACGGCCAGGGCGAACGCGGTGACCGGCTCGGCCAGCGCGAGGGTGACGCCGGTCGCGCCGCTGATGTGCCGCAGCGCGTGCGTGAACAGCAGGTAGGCCAGCCCGGTGGCCACCACGCCCAGGTACAGCACCACGCCCCAGGCGCGCGCCGACACCGCGAGCGGCCCGGCGATGGCGAAGGCGGCCGGCAGGGAGAGCAGCGCGGCCGAGCCGAACACCGCCAGGTTGACCGCCCCTGGCGCGGCGCGGGCCACCAGCCGCTGGTTGACGAGCGCATAGGCAGCGTACGACAGGCCCGCCAGCAGGCACAGCGCGATGCCGCCGGGCGGTGCCTGAACGCTGGTGCGGCCGTCCAGCGCCATGGCGGCCCCGCCCGCCACGCCGAGCAGCGTGCCCGCCCACCACACGGCCGCGGGCCAGCGGCGCTGCACCACGGTCTGCAGCAACCCGGCCCAGACCGGGCCGCTGCCGATCGCGATCGCCGTGCCCAGCGCCACGCCGCTCGCCTTCACCCCGGCGAAGAAGCTCAGGTTGTAGGCGGCCACGCAGACCCCGCCGACCAGGACGCCGCGCCAGGGCAGCGCACCGAGGCCGCGCGCGCCGCCCTGCCACCGCAGCAGCGCCGCAAAAAAGGCACCGGCGATCAGCAGCCGCAGCGCCCCCACCCACACCGGTGCCAGGCCGGAAGGCGCGAGGCTCTGCGCCGTGCCCGTCGTGCCCCAGAGCACGGCAGCGAGCAGCACCATGCCGATGCCCAGCGGCGCCCGGGCGGCAGACGGTGCCGGCAGCCGGGAGATGGAAGATGGCGTCGCAGAAGAGGTCGCGGGCGTCGGGGAGGACATGGCTGCAAGCGTGCCACGCGGCGTGGCCGCCGGATGTCGCGCAACGCTCGAAGTGCGTGCGCCTTGCACCGTGCCTCAGTCCCCGCGCAGCGCGCGGGCACCGGTGCCGCGCTCCCGGCGCAGCGCGCTCGCGAGCGCCGTGCCCGTGGCATAGCCGCAGGCCAGCGCCGCGTCGTCGAGCCGCTGTCCGCGCGCGATGCGCTGCGCGGCGGCATCCAGGCGCAGTCCGCGCAGCCAGGCCTGGGGCGTTGCGCCCGTCAGTTCCAGCCAGCGCGCATGGAAGCGCTGCGGGCTCAGGTGGCACAGGGCCGCCATGCGGGGCGTGGGCCAGGGCTCGTGCAGGGCGGCCTCCACGGCCTGCTGCAGCCGCTCCAGCGGCAGCGCCCGGCGGGCCAGCACGCGGGGCGCACGGCCCAGCAGGGCTTCCAGGTGGGCGGCCACCTGGGCCTCTCGCGCGACGGGCGCGCTCCACACGCCGGGCAGCGAGGGCTGGCCGGGCGCGCCGCCAGCCCCGCCTCCGATGGCGCGCGCCAGGCCGTCACGCGCCTGGGCCGGCACGGCGAAGCGGCGCAGCCGGTCCATGCCCGGTTGCGCCGCCGCATCGACCACGCAGAAGCGGGCCCCGGGCGAGGCCAGGTAACCGTGCCGCGCACCGGCGGGTATCAGGATGCCGCAGGAGGCATCCACGAACGCCGAACGGCCGTCCACCTCCAGCTCCATGCGCCCCTGCAGCCCGACCAGCACCTGCGCATGGTCGTGCGCATGCGCGGCGTGCTCCCCGCCGTAGTGGCGCAGGGTGCAGGAAAGGAAGGCAGGGGTTCCCGGCAGCATGGCCCGGATGGTACGCCCGGCGGCCCGCCCCGATAATGCCGCCACGCCCGGCCGTCCCCGCACTTGGGGGACGGCCAAGCCCTTGCCCATGACCTCCACGCAGCCCTCCGAGCCTCCATCGTCCGCGCCCTCCGTGCCCGCACCGCCCCGCCGCTCCTGGAGGGCCGCCTGGAAGGTCTATGCCGAACCCGCCAGCCTGCGCATGCTCGCCCTGGGTTTCTCCGCCGGCCTGCCGCTGCTGTTGGTGCTGGGCACGCTGTCGTTCTGGCTGCGCGAGGCGGGCGTGGACCGCACCACCATCGGCTACCTGAGCTGGGTGGGCCTGGCCTACGCCTTCAAATGGGTCTGGGCACCGCTGGTGGACCGCATGCCGCTGCCGCTGATCACGCGCGCACTGGGCCGGCGCCGCAGCTGGCTGCTGTTTTCTCAGGCGCTGGTGATGGCGGGCCTGGCGGGCATGGCCTTCAACGATCCGCGCGCGGCCCTGGCACCCATGGTGTGGTGCGCACTGGCGGTAGCCTTCGGCTCGGCGACGCAGGACATCGCGCTCGACGCCTTCCGCATCGAATCGGCCGACGCCGACCGGCAGGCCGCGCTGGCCGCCACCTACCAGACGGGCTACCGGCTGGCGATGATCTGGGCCGGCGCCGGCGTGCTGTGGGTGGCCGCGCGCGCCGAGGTGCCCGGCCTCATGGGCTACCAGCACGGCGCCTGGCGCACGGCCTACCTGGTGATGGCCGCCTCGATGCTGGTGGGCGTGCTCACGGTGCTGCTCTCGCGCGAGCCCGCGCCGCGCCCGCTGCCGCCCGCGCGCAGCGCGGCCGAATGGCTGCGCGGCGCGCTGATCGATCCGTTCGCCGATTTCATCGCGCGCTACCGCTGGCAGGCCGCGCTGATCCTGGCGCTGATCGCCGTCTACCGCATCAGCGACGTGGTGATGGGCATCATGGCCAATCCGTTCTACGTGGACATGGGCTATACCAAGGACGAGGTGGCCGCGGTCACCAAGGTGTTCGGCGTGATCATGACGCTGGCCGGCGCGTTCCTCGGCGGCGCGCTGTCGATGCGCGTGGGTGTGATGCGCGTGCTGATGCTCGGCGCCCTGCTGAGCGCAGCCAGCAACCTGCTGTTCGCCTGGCTGGGCCTGCAGGGGCACGACGTGACCCTGCTGGTGCTCGTGGTGTCCGCCGACAACCTGGCCGGGGGCATCGCCTCGGCCGCGTTCATCGCCTACCTCTCGGCCCTCACGAATGTGCAATATTCGGCCACGCAGTACGCGCTGTTCAGCTCCATGATGCTGCTGCTGCCCAAATGGCTCGCGGGCTTCTCGGGGCGTTTCGTGGATGCCTTCGGCTACCCCGAGTTCTTCGCGGCCACGGCACTGCTGGGCCTGCCCGTGCTGCTGCTGGTGGCGCTGGCCGCGCGGGTGCAGCAGCGCCCGCCGGGCTGAGCCGCGCCGGTTTACCGAAACTTTACGGCCACTTCAACGCCCCGAGATGCGCCGGGGAGAGCATGACATCCCGCCCCCGCGGAAGGAGACGAGAGACGCCATGAGTACCGCCCAGCTGTTGATGATCGAAGACGACTTCCGCCTCGCGCAGATGGTCATCGAATACCTCGGCCAGTCGGGCCTGGAGGTCGCCCACATGGCCGACGGCCAGAGCGGCATGGCGCGGCTGCAGGGCAGCGATGCCGGCCCGCTGCCCGACCTCGTGATCCTGGACCTGATGCTGCCCGACATGGACGGCCTGGACGTGTGCCGCCGCATCCGCTCGCTGCCCGGCGCCGCGGCCCAGGTGCCGGTGCTCATGCTCACCGCCAAGGGCGACCCGATGGACCGCATCATCGGGCTGGAGCTCGGCGCCGACGACTACCTGCCCAAGCCCTTCGAGCCGCGCGAGCTGCTGGCCCGCATCCGCGCCATCCTGCGGCGCCGCGAGACCGGGCCCGCGGCGCCCTCGCAGGCCCTGCGCTTCGGCTCGCTGGAGATCGACCGCGACGCACGCTCCGTCACGGTGGGCGGCCAGCCGGCCGACCTCACCTCCTACCAGTTCGACCTGCTCGTGGCGCTCGCGGAGCGCGCCGGCCGCGTGCTCACGCGCGACCAGATCATGGAGGCCGTACGCGGCCGCGAGCTGGAAGCCTTCGACCGCTCCATCGACGTGCACATGGGCCGCATCCGCGCCGCCATCGAATCCGACCCCAAGAACCCCAGGCGCATCCTGACCGTGCGCGGCGTGGGGTACGTGTTCGCCAAGCAGCAAGACTGAAGATGGAGGCATCCCCCTGTGGCGCTACGCGCCTTCCCCCTTCTCTCGCCACGCTGCGCGCGGCGGGATGGGGGACGACGCCAGTGGCCGGGCGAAGCCCGTTCCACGGCGTCTGCTGGCTTGGCCTGCTCCGCGGCCACCGGACGGGTGGCGGCGGCGCGCGCTTCATGGGCCGCCTGCAATGCCGCAGACCGCAGCATCAGCCGCTATGGCGTGACATCGCCACATTCTGAAACGCCCATGTCCAATCCGTTTTCCCGCCGCCTCTACCTGCGCATCTGGCTCGCCGTGGTCGGCGGGATGGCGGTGCTCACGCTGGCGGTGGGCTGGGCGTGGCGCATCGCGTCGGAGCAGAATGCGCTGTCGCAGCCGGCGCCGCCTCCGCGCGAGGTGGTGCTGCTGGATGCCGCGGGCCAGCCCGTGCTGCGCGGTCTCGCGATCCGTGTGCCGCCGACCGCCGGCGGCCCCCCGGGCGGGCTGGAGTTCAGCGTGGAGGCGGAGAACGGCGAGCTGCCCTATACGCTGCAGTTCTCGCCCCGCGTGCGGCCTCCCGGCCCCGACCGGGACCGGCGCGGCGGCCCCGAGGTCGCGTTCTGGACGCGCCCGCCCTTCGGCTTCCTCTGGATGCTGGGCATCGTGGGCATCGCGGTGGCCGTGGGGGTGTTCCCCATCATCCGCCGCCTGCTCAAGCGGCTGGAGAACCTGCAGCGCGGCGTGCAGCGCTTCGGCGAGGGCGACCTGTCGGTGCGCGTGGCCGAGCACGGCAAGGACGAGGTGGCTGACCTCGCGCGGCAGTTCAATGCCGCTGCCGCGCGCATCGAGACCCTGGTGAAGTCGCACAAGTCGCTGCTGGCCAATGCCTCGCACGAGCTGCGCTCACCCCTCACGCGTATCCGCATGGGGCTGGAGCTGATGCAGGGCAGCACGCCCTCGCCGGCATTCCGCTCCGAGATCCTGCGCAACATCGCCGAGCTGGATCAACTGGTGGACGAGATCCTGCTCGCCAGCCGCCTCGACGCACGCGAGGCCGACATGGGCACCGTGGAAACGGTGGACCTGATGGGCCTGGCCGCCGAGGAGTGCGTGCGCGTGGACGCCGAACTGCAGGCGGCCGACGGCACGGCCGCCGATGCGCTGGAAGTGCGCGGCATCGCCAAGCTGCTGCGCCGCGCGCTGCGCAACCTGCTGGAGAACGCACGGCGCTACAGCCAGGGCGACATCACCGTCACGCTGCGCAGCACGGCGACGCACGTGGAGGTGAGCGTGTGCGACCAGGGCCCCGGCGTGCCGCCGGCACAGCGCGAACGCATCTTCGAGCCCTTCTACCGCCTGCCCGGCGCCAGCGAACGCTCGGGCGGCGTCGGCCTGGGCCTGTCCCTGGTGCGCTCCATCGCGGAGCGGCACGACGGCAGCGTGTACTGCACGGACCGGCCCGACGGCGCGGAAGGTGCCTGCTTCGTGCTGCGGCTGCCGCGCGCCGGCTGACCGACCTACGCCCGCGCCGCGCGGCGCATCACGTCCCCTCCGGCTGCGGTGGCCAGCGCCACGCCATCGCGCCCAGCACCGCTGCCCCCAGGCCCAGCGCTGCGGCCGCCATCGCCAGGCCGTGCGCGAACCCCTGCCGCGGCGTGGCCGCATGGTGCAAGGCCCAGGCCACCAGCGGCGGCCCGGCGATCTGGCCCAGGCCGTAGGCCACCGTCAGCAGGCCCGCGAAGCTGTCTCCCGCCGCGGGCCAGATGCGCCGCGCCTCCTGCAGCGCATAGAACGTGATGGCTGTGAAGGGCAGCCCCAGCAACAGGCTGCCCAGGGCGAAGCCCGGCACCCCCGGCCATGCGAGGCCCAGGCCGATGGAGAAGGCCTGCAGCACATAGCAACCCGCCAGCAGCCAGCGCCGGTCCCAGGCCGCCGGGGTGCGCGTGGACAGCGCCGCGCCCAACGCCACGCCCGCGCCGAACACCGGCCAGAACAGATCGGGCCAGGGCGATCCGGCCGGCAGCACCCCGCGCGCAATCACCGGCAGGAACGTGGCGGTGACGATATAGCCCAGCCCCGCCAGGCCGTAGGCCAGCGTGAGCAGCGCACGGGCGGGGCGGCCGCCCGGTGCCAGGGGGGCCGTGGTTCGCGCCGACGCGGGCCCCGGCGCGCCGGCCGCAGGCCCCGCCGCCCCTCGCACCACTGGCCAGACCAGCGCGCACAGCACCGCGCAGAGCAGCCCGAAGACGGCCCAGCCAGCGGCGGCCCGCCAGTGCGCCGACACCATGGCGCTGGCCGACAGCCCCGTCAGCACGATCCCCAGCCCCGGCCCGCAGAAGATCAGCCCGCCCAGCGCCGGCTGCCCCAGTGCCACCAGCCGCGCCATGCACCAGGACGACACGTTGAGGAACACCACCGCGCTGGCCACGCCCGCGGCCGCGCGCAGCAGCGGCCATGCGCCAGGCACGGGCAGCCCCATGCCGCAGGTCAGCAGCACGGTGGCCGCCAGCCCCCAGCGCGTGAGCCGGGCCCCCTGCCATGACCTGGCCGTGCCCGGCGCCAGCCACGGCAGGGCCATGCAGGCCAGGGCGCCCACCAGATAGCCCACGTAGTTAACCGTGGCCAGCCAGCTGCCACCCGCGAGGGTGACCACGCCGTCGGCCAGCATCATTGGCAGCAGCGGGGTGAAGGCAAAACGGCCGATGCCCATGGCGGCGCCCAGCGCGGCCATGCCGGCCAGGGCGACGGCCAGGGGACGCTCCCCCAGCGCAGGGGTCATGGCGGCAGGATCGGATGGAACGGGATCGGGTGACATGCGGCCTCCTCTTGTTTATTCTCTTTTTCAGATTACCATCCAAACATTCCATCTCTCAACAAGAATTTCATGGACCTATCCGCCCTGGAAATCTTCCGTGCCGTCGCAGCCGAAGGCAGCGTCACCCGCGCGGCCGAGCGGCTGGGCCGGGTGCAATCCAACGTGACCACCCGCGTGCAGCAGTTGGAGGAGCAGTTGGGCGCCACCCTGTTCCTGCGGGAAGGGCGGCGCATGGCCCTGACACCGGCCGGCACCTCGCTGGTGGGCTATGCCGACCGCCTGCTGGCGCTGGCCGAAGAGGCCCGCCAGGCCCTGCACCCCGGCACGCCCGTGGGCCGGCTGCGCCTGGGCGCCATGGAGAGCACCGCCGCCGCGCGCCTGCCCACCCCGCTGGCCCGCCTGCACGCCCGATGGCCCGGCCTGCAGCTGGAACTGCGCACGGGCGCGTCGCGCGACCTGGTGGACCAGGTGCTCGCGCACGCCAGCGACTGCGCCCTGGTCGCCTGGCCGCCGCCCGGCGTGGACCCGGAGGCGCCGGTGGACCGCACGCCCGTCTTCACCGAATCGCTGGCCATTGCCCTGCCGGCCGGCCATCCGCCCGTGGCGCGTCCCGGCGACCTGCAGGTGGACACGCTCGCCGCCTTCGGCCCCGGCTGCACCTACCGCCGCATGGGCGAGGACTGGATGCGCGCGCAGCGGCACGGCGCCGCGCCCCAGGTGCTGGAGCTGGCTTCCTACCACGCCATCCTGGCCTGCGTGGCCGCCGGGCGCTGCGCCGGCGTGGTGCCGCAGTCCGTCATCGACCTGATGCGCGAGCCGCCCGCACTGCGCTGGGTGCCGCTGCCCGACCGCGAGACGGTACTGGTGCGCCGGCGCGGCTGGCACACCCCGGCCCTGGATGCGCTGCTGGACGCGCTGCGCGGTGCCCCGGCCGGCATGGCCCCGGACGCCTGAACCCGGCCATCCCCTGTTCCCAGTCCACCGGAGACCCGCCATGCCGACGCCTGTCCTTTCACCCCGCCGCACCTCGCTGTTCGACCGCCTGGGCATCGACCTGCCCATCGTGCAGGGCCCCATGACCGGCGCCGACACGCCCGCCCTGGCCGCCGCCGTGTCCGAAGCCGGCGGGCTGGGCACGCTGGGCTGCGGCATGCGCTCGCCCGCTGCCATGGCAGAAGCTGCCGCCGAAGTGCGCCGCCGCACGGCACGCCCCTTCGGCATGAACCTCTTCGTGCAGGACACGCCCTCGCCCGACGCCGCCACGGTGCGCGAGGCGCTGGACCGGCTGGCGCCGCTGTACGCCGAATTCGGCCTGGAGCCCGCCGTCCCCGCGCAGTGGTGCGAAGATCTCGCGGCGCAGTTCGAGGCCCTGGTCGAGGCCCGCCCGGCCGTCGCCAGCTTCACCTTCGGCATCCTCGACGCGCGCCAGGTGGAGCGGCTGCAGGCGGCGGGCTGCGTCGTGATCGGCACCGCCACCACCGTGGCGGAGGCCCGTGCCTGGGCCGACGTAGGCGCCGATGCGGTCTGCGCCAGCGGGCTCGAGGCCGGCGGCCACCGGGGCACCTTCCTGGCCGACTTCGAATCCAGCCAGGTCAGCACGCTGGCCCTGGTGCCGCAGTGCGTGGACGCGCTGCGCATCCCGGTCATCGCGGCCGGCGCCATCATGGACGGCCGCGGCATCGCCGCCGCGCAGGCCCTGGGCGCCGAAGGCGCACAGATGGGCACGGCCTTCCTGTCCTGCCCCGAATCGGCCATCGCCCCGGCATACCGGGCGGCCCTCGCCCAGGCAGGCGAGACCAGCACCCGCCTCACCCGCGTGTTCTCGGGCCGGCCGGCGCGCGGCATCGTCAACGCCACCATGGAGCGGCTCGCCCCCTGGGAAGGCAGCGTGCCGGCCTACCCGGTGCAGAACGCGCTGATGGGCCCGGTGCGCAAGGTTGCAGCAGCCCGGGGCTGCGCCGATGCGGTGGCGCTGTGGGCCGGCCAGGGCGTGGCGGCGGTGCGGCCGATGCCGGCGGGCGAACTGGTGGCGCTGCTGGCCAGCGAATGGCGGGCTGCGGCGGGAGGAGTCAGCGCGGGCTCGCCGGCATGACGGCGGGGCCGGTCTCCGCCATGAGGTGCCGCGCCGCGATGCTGTCCGGCAGGTAGAGGCCGCGCGCCAGATAGTCGTCCAGCCGCCGGCGGTCGGGCGCGCGCAGCTTGATGAGGGGCGGCAGCGCGCCCGCAGGCCGCGAGAACAGCAGCCGCAGCTTGAGCTGCGTGCGCCGCCAGCGCCCGAGCATGTGGTAGTAGAACGGCCCGTCTTCCGCGCGGGCCAGCGCCAGCCGGTAGCCGCCGCGCGCGCGCAGGATGAACTGCAGCGCCAGGTGCATGCTGAGGTAGTCCGGCGCATCGATGTACTGCCGCACCTCTTCGTACACGCCCAGGGATTGCAGGTGGGCGATGTATTCGTGCCCCGTGCGGTGGATCACCTGGGTCGTGAACTCCTGCTGCAGGTCGGCGATGAAGCGGCTGCCCGCGGGCGCCGCCATGAACCAGTTCTCCACCACCGGATAGGCCGCGTCGCGGGTATGGCGCCCGAGGTAGAAGCCCACGAAGTCGGCCGGGATGCGCTCCTGCTGCGCCAGCACCCAGTCCAGCGGCGCAGTGAGGATGGTGCTGGCGTCCACCCAGATGCCGCCATGCAGCCGCAGCAGTTCCAGGCGGATCCAGTCGGCGCGCTTCGCGGGCGATACGCCGTCGAGCACGGCCGGGATGTCCGGCAGCCATGCCCCGACAGAGGCATCGTCCAGCAGGCGGATCTCGTAGCCCGGGCTGTTGCGCCGCCAGTTGGCGAAGCAGCGCTGGATCAGCAGCGGCGGAGTGGCCCCTTTCCAGTAGGCCCAGATGACGCGCGGAATGGGGCGCCGGCCCTCGCCGTCTTCCCCGTCCGCCGGCATGCCCCGGGCGGGCGCGATGGCATGCAGCGCGAACGGCGGCGGGGGACAGGCCTCGAGCCGGCGCGGCCACAGGCCGTAGAACCAGCGCAGGCCGCGCGCCAGCCAGAGTTCGCCATGCGTCTTGAGCGTGGGGCGGGGGAATGCGGGCAGGTTCATCGTTGGCGAAGCGCGTGGGCGCGCAGGAATTTCAGGCGCCGCGGCCACCAGCCGCGCTGCAGATAGGCGCGCGCCAGGACATCGGCCGGCAGCGGCGACACGGCGGCGAAGTCGGCGCGGATGCGGTCGGCGGCGGCATCCAGTGCCGCCGCATCCGCGCCGGGCTGGCCCGCGGTGCGGGCCACCACGCGCATGGCGCCCGTGAGATTGCGCGCGCTTTGGTGGGCCAGGGCGAAGCGCAGCGCCGCGTCCGCGGCCTCGGGCCGGCCACGCAGCGCTTCGCTGAAAGCAAGCAGCGCGGCGGACTGGTCCAGGGCCTTGGGCAGCGTCATGGTGGCCAGGATGCTGCCACCGCGCTGGCGGTAGGCCACCCAGGGCCGGGGCGCATGCCAGTAGCTGCGGGCGCCCAGCAGCGCCAGCGGCATGGTGGCCATGTCCTCGAAATACCGGCCGGCCGGAAACCGCACGGCATCCGGCCAGAGCCCGCGGCGCGTGATCTTGGACCAGGCATGCAGCTGCCCGGTGGACAGCAGCCCGGCCAGCAGCTCCGGCCCGCCGGGGCGCAGCATGGCATGCGGGCCGTCGAAGCTGCCCCGGTGGCCTTCGCCGCGCAGGCGGTGCTTCAGGCGCGGACGCTCGCGCCAGACGGCGAAGTCGCACAGCACGGCATCGGGCGCGTGCAGGCGCACCACCTCGCGCAGCCCCTCGATGGCACCCGGCAGGAGCTTGTCGTCGGAATCGAGAAACCACAGGTAGTCGCCCCGCGCCGCACCGATCATCGTGTTGCGCGCGGCGCTCAGGCCCGCATTGCGCTCGTGGCGCATCAGCCGCAGGCGGCCGGGCCAGCGGGCGTCCAGCGCGGCCATGACCTCGGCCGAGCCATCGGTGGAGCAGTCGTCCAGCAGCAGCACTTCGACACCCGCATCGGCCGGCGCCTGGGCCAGCACCGATTCGATGCATTCGGCCAGGTATTCGCGCACGTTGAAGACGGGCACCAGCACGCTGAGCCAGGGCGCGGCCACCGTGCGGGCCGCCATCGGGGATGCCGGGACCGTCATGGTGCAGCAGGCGTCTCGCGCAGCAGGCCTTCCAGCAGGGCTTCGTAGCGCGCCGTCATGGTGGGCAGGCCGTAGTGCGCCACGGCGTCTTCGCGCGCGGCGGCGGCCATGCGGGCGGCGGCATCGGCATCGGTCAACAGCAGCGCGAGCGCATCGGCCAGCGATGCGGCATCGCCCGGCTCGGCCAGCAGGCCCGTGCGGCCGGGAGCGATCACTTCCTGCACACCCACCACGCGGCTGCCGACCACCGCGCAGCCGGCGGCCATGCCTTCGATGAGCGACAGCGGCATGCCTTCGTAATGCGTGGAGAGCACGCAGATCCGCTGGCCCATCAGCAGCCCCGGCACGTCGGCGCAGTGGCCGATGAACTGCACCTGGGGCAGCAGGTTCAATTCGCGCGCCAGCCGCTCGGCGGCCTGCCGCGCGCCGGCCTTGCCGCCACCGGCCAGCCGCACGGGCGGAGTGAGGCCGCGATCGCGCAACAGCGCCACGGCGCGCAGCAGCGTGGCATGGTCCTTCTGGCGGGCGAAGCGGGCGGCCATCACGATGCCGGGCTCGCGCGCGGCAAAGGGGTGGGCTGCGGCCTGGGCGAAGGGCTCGAGCCGTACGCCGTTTGGAATGGCGTGGATGCGCTCCGCCGGGAAGCCGCGCTCCAGCAGTGTGCTGCGCACGCCTTCGGACACCCCGACGATGGCCGCCGTGCGCCGCGCCAGCCAGCGCGCCTGCGCCAGGCGCCAGGCGGTGTAGCGCTCGCGGGAGTTGTGCTCCACGTGCACCAGCCGGGGCACGCCCGCGAGCAGGCCGGCATAGCGGCCCCAGAGGTGCTCGCTGAAACCGTGCGCGACCAGGATGTCCGGCCGCCAGCGCCGGCAGAGCGCCGCCAGCTGCCACACGGTGGCCGCATGCGCCCAGCCGGGTACCAATTCCACCGCCAGGCCCTTGGCCCGCAGCGCCGCCACGCGTTCGGGGGTGGTGGTGCGGCGCTTGGAGCGCAGCGCCAGCAGGGCGTCGAAACGGCCGGAGCCCGTGTGCGCGCGCACCAGATCGACGGCCACCTGCGTGGCGCCGGAAAAGCCGCCGGTCACGAAATGCAGCACGCGCGGCGGCCGCGCGGGCGGCATGCCCGCGGCCGGAGCGGCGTGGAGCGTGCGCGCGCTCATGGCACGGGTTTCATGCCCTGGTGCCCGCCGCCGGCGCACGCATGCCCAGCAAGGCCGCCCAGATCACCATGTTCATGAAGATGTAGAACATGATGCCGCTGTTGTGCGCGAAAAACACCTGCGTGAGCCCGAAGCCCGCATAGAGCAACGGGATGCACACCCCCGACAGACGCAGCGCCAATACCTGGGCACGCACCGGCTCGGGCTCGGAAGCGACCGTGGCCATGCGGCGGCGGCTGGGCCAGAACAGCGCGAGCGGCACGCCGTAGAAGCACAGCAGGAGGAACACGCCCCCGATGCCGGTCTTGACGAAGATGTCCAGCGGTTCATTGTGGACATAGATGTACTCCAGGATCGAGGGCTCGTACTGCTTCGCGGCCACCCGCGCGGCCTTTTCCCGCATGTAGCCTGCCATGCCCCAGCCGGTCCATGGCCGCTCCATGCCCACGTTCCAGGCGAAGCGCCAATGCTCCAGCCGCTGGCCGACGGAGTTGTCGGCCTCGCCGTGGGTGTCGTACTGCGTCACCTCTTCCTGCATCCGCTCCCAGCGCTTTTCCATCACGCCCCAGTTCATGGCCGTGAGCACGGCCAGCGCAGTGACCAGCACGGCGGTGATCGCGGTGGTCCGCCCCGGATGCAGGCGGTGCAGCAGCCACAGGCCCACGGGCAGCGCCAGGAGCAGCGCCAGCCAGCCTCCGCGGGACTGCGACAGCACCGAGGCATTGAGGGCCCCGAGCGCGGCCACGACCGCCAGCCATGCCACGGCGCGCGGAAGCTGGCGCCACAGGACGATCAACTGCAGGGCCAGCATCGAACCCAGCAGCAACGCCAGGTTGCCCCACTGGATGGCGTTCGTGCGGCCTGTCGGGAATCCGGAAGCGCGCAGCGCGCCCTGCACATGCACCTGCCACAGCGCCACCAGGCCCGCACCGATGCAGCCCACCAGCAGCCCCCAGAACAGCGGACGCGGCCGGGGCGGCTGCGAGGCGATGAACAGCCCGCAGACGGCGCCCAGCATGAACTTGATGGGACGGTCCCACTGGCCCATGGTTTCGCGCGGGTCGGACATCACGCACCACAGCAGCCCCATCGCGAAGGTCACCGCGACGAGGGCCAGGGTCCCCCGGTCGGGTCTCACGCGCACCCAGCGGGGGAGCGTGGCCAGGGCGCCGAGCAGGAGCAGCACGGCCCCGTAGGAATAGCCGGAAGGCAGCGTCAGCGCCAGGGCCGGCACCAGGAAGGCGGCAAGCGTCGTGAGGCGACGCGGCCAGGGGCCGGGCCCCAGCAAGGAGGAAAAGGCAGCGAGAGTCATCGGAAGGGCAAGGCGTGCTTCGCGGGCACGGGTACGGAAAAGGCGGAACGCGTGGCGCGGGCCGCAGCAGGATATTTACTCGGATGGTCTCTCCGCGGCGGATCGTAACGCAGCGCCACGGTGCCAGAATGCCGACCGTCGCGCATCCGCGCAGTCCGGCCGACACGGTATTCCATGACGCTTCGCATTTCTGCCCCCGCCCTGCGCGCGGCCTATCGCCTCGTGGCCTGCCTGCGCCCCCGCGGCAACGCCCGCTATCCCGGCCAGCCGCAGGCCGTGCTGTTCGACGGCCAGCCCGGCGCTGCGACCGCCGCTGCCGGCCAGCCGATCCCGCCACGCCTGTGGACGTACTGGGATACCGAAACCGCCGATCCGCTGGTGGACCAGTGCATCGCCAACTGGCGCATCCACTGCCCGGACTTCGAGGTGCAGGTGGTCAACCGCCGCAACATCGGCGATTTCGTGGCGGCCGGCGACCTGCCGCCGGGCTTCGCGCAGCTGCATCCGACCAAGCAGTCGGACTGGGTGCGCCTCTACCTGGTGCGCCACCACGGCGGCTACTGGCTCGACGCCACCATCCTGCTCACGCGGCCGCTGCACTGGATGGACGCGCTGCGGCAGTCGCGCGGCGCGGAATTCGTGGGCTTCTACCTGGGCGGCTACACGCACGACGAACGCTTTCCGGTCATCGAGAGCTGGGCCTTCGGCGCCCCCGCGCACGCGCCCTTCGTGACCGCTTGGCAGCAGGAATTCCACCACGCGCTGGTCACCGCCGGCACCGACGCCTACCTGGCGCAGGTGCGGGGGCAGGACGATGCGGCCGCACGGCTGCAGGGCATCGCGGACCCGGCCTATCTGCTGATCCACGTGGCTGCCCAGCAGGTGCTGCGGCGTGGCAACGCCTTCCGGCTGGCGCTCTTCAAGGCGGAGGACACTGCGTTCTTCTACCAGCAGGCCCTGCGCTGGAAGTGGTATTTGCTGTATCCGCGGCTGTGCCTGGTGCCGGCCGAGCCGGAGCCGGCGCCGCTCATCAAGCTGCGCGGCGGCGAGCGCCGGCATTTCTCGGAGCTGTTCGCCCGGCACGGCGGGCCGGCGGCCGGCAGCATCTGGCAACAGGCCTGCGGCAGCGCCGCGCCAGCGCGCGCCGGGGACGGCTCGGCAGCGTAGGGACACGCACGTCGGGGCCGCGCCAGGGCGGCCGCGGCTCAGTGGCCCGCGCGAACGGTTTCGCCCGCCTTCAGGCGGTACACCGTGCCGCAGTAGGGGCACTTGGCCTCGCCCGTGTGGGCCACGTCCAGGTACACCTTCGGGTGGGTGTTCCAGACCTTCATGTCGGCCTTGGGGCTCGGGCAGAAGACGCCGCCCTGCGGGTTCAGGTCCTTGGCGAGCAGTTCGATGGTGGCTTGCGTCATGGTGGGGGTCGCGCTGTGCGGACAGGAGAAACAAAAAGGGGTCAGACCAGCGTGAGCCAGTGGGCGTACTTCGGATTGCGGCCGTTCACGATGTCGAAGAACGCGCTCTGGATCTTCTCGGTCACGGGGCCGCGGCTGCCCGCGCCGATGGCGATGCGGTCGAGTTCGCGGATGGGCGTGACTTCGGCGGCCGTACCGGTGAAAAACGCCTCGTCGGCAATGTACACCTCGTCGCGCGTGATGCGCTTCTGCACGAGTTCCAGGCCCAGGTCCTTGCAGATGTGCAGGATGGTGTTGCGCGTGATGCCGTTGAGCGCGCCGGCGGACAGGTCGGGCGTGTACACCACGCCGTTCTTGATCACGAAGATGTTCTCGCCCGCGCCCTCGGACACGAAACCGGCGGAATCGAGCAGCAGGGCCTCGTCGTAGCCGTCTTCCGTGGCCTCCATGTTGGCCAGGATGGAGTTGGTGTAGTTGCTCACCGCCTTGGCCTGCGTCATCGTGATGTTGACGTGGTGGCGCGTGTAGCTGCTGGTCTTCACGCGGATGCCGCGCTGCATGCCTTCCTCGCCGAGGTAGGCGCCCCAGGCCCAGGCCGCGACCATCAGGTGGATCTGGTTGCCCTTGGGGGACACGCCCAGCTTCTGCGAGCCGATCCAGGTGAGCGGCCGCAGGTAGCAGGAGGCGAGCCGGTTCTCGCGCACCACGGCGCGCTGGGCCTCGTTCACCTCGTCCTGCGTGAAGGGGATCTGCATGCGCAGGATCTTGGCGCTGTTGAAGAGCCGCTCGGTGTGCTCCTGCAGGCGGAAGATCGCCGTGCCCTGCGGCGTCTGGTAGGCACGCACGCCCTCGAACGCGCCGCAGCCGTAGTGCAGCGTGTGGGTGAGCACGTGGATCTTGGCGTCGCGCCAATCCACCATCTGGCCGTCCATCCAGATCTTGCCGTCACGGTCGGCCATCGAGGGAACTACGGGGCTCATGGGATTCCTTTTTCCGGGGGCATGCTGCCGCAAAACCGGTGATTTTACGGCGCGGACGGCCCCGCGGCGGGCGGCAGCGCACCTGAAGCGCTGCCCGCAGCACCACCGCCCTCCGCGTCCGCCTCTGCCGCCGGCCGCACCAGCTCCCAGGCGGCGAGCCGGCCGCCGCGGAACTCGCAGGTCACGTGCGACTGCGTGCCGTCCGTCCAGCGGTAGCGCTCGGGCTCCTCGCCCTGGGGCGACAGCAGCTCGCCCAGCGAGCGCGTCATCGCCACCACGTGCATCAGGTTCACGCCCTCGCGCAGGCGGGCGTTCAGCATGACGGCGCTGCCCACGTAGCCGATGGGCCGGTCGGCGGCCTTGCGCATGATGTTCATGAGCCGCGTGAAATGCAGCAGCGCCCACATAAGCAGGCCGCCGCCGACGGCGAAAACGCCCTGCCAGCCATACGAGCGGTAGGCCGCGATGACGAGCAGGGCGATGAGGACGGGAATGAAGAAGCGGCGCAGCAGGTTCATGCGCCGATTGTCGTCGGCCGGGGCAAGCCCTTCGCTGTGGATGGTGCTTACAGCGTCCCCCTCGGGGGAAGGCGCCGAAGGCGGCTCAGGGGGGAATTCACCCCATGCCGCGGACCACCTCCATCGCCTCCTCTACCCGTTCCACTGCGTGGATCGTCAGGCCCTCGATGGGCTTCTTGGGCGCGTTGGCCTTGGGCACGACCGCCATGGTGAAGCCGAGCTTGGCGGCCTCCTTCAGCCGTTCCTGGCCGCGCGGCGCGGGCCGCACCTCGCCCGCCAGCCCCACTTCGCCGAAGGCGAGGAAGCCCTTGGGCAGCGGCTTGCCGCGCAGGCTGCTGGTGATGGCCAGCATCACCGCCAGATCGGCCGCCGGTTCGCTGATGCGCACGCCCCCCACGGCGTTGACGAACACGTCCTGGTCCATGCAGGCCACGCCCGCATGGCGGTGCAGCACGGCCAGCAGCATGGCGAGGCGGTCGCGGTCCAGGCCCACCGACAGGCGGCGCGGGCTGGGGCCGCCCTCGTCCACCAGCGCCTGGATCTCCACCAGCATGGGCCGCGTGCCCTCCAGCGTGACCAGCACGCAGCTGCCGGGCACCGGCTCGCTGTGCTGGCTCAGGAAGATGGCGCTGGGGTTGGTCACGCCCTTCAGCCCCTTCTCGGTCATGGCGAACACGCCGATCTCGTTCACGGCGCCGAAGCGGTTCTTGATGGCTCGCACCAGCCGGAACTGGCTGTGCGTGTCGCCTTCGAAGTACAGCACCGTGTCCACCATGTGCTCCAGCACGCGCGGGCCGGCCAGCGCCCCTTCCTTGGTCACGTGGCCCACGAGGATGATGGACACGCCCGTGGTCTTGGCCGCCCGCGTGAGGTGGGCCGCGCATTCGCGCACCTGGGCCACCGAGCCCGGCGCGCTGGTGAGCTGGTCCGAGTACACAGTCTGGATCGAGTCGATCACCGCCACGGCAGGCTGCGTCGCCTCGACGGTGGCGAGGATCTTCTCCAGCTGGATTTCCGCCAGCACGTTGACCTGGCTGTGGTCCAGCCCCAGCCGGCGCGAGCGCAGCGCCACCTGGGCGCCGCTCTCCTCGCCCGTCACGTAGAGCGTGGGCAGGCCCAGGCGCTGCAGCGCGTCCAGCGCCTGCAGCAGCAGGGTGGATTTGCCGATGCCCGGATCTCCCCCGATGAGGACCACGCCGCCCTCGACCACCCCGCCGCCCAGCACCCGGTCCAGCTCCTCGATGCCGCTGGCAGAGCGTGCCACGTCGGCCGCCTCGATGGCCGACAGCGGCGTCACCGCCTGCGACTGCGCCAGGCCCGCATGCTGCGGCGTGCTGTATCGGTTCTTGCCCGGCCCGGCCTCGGCGGCGGACTCCACCAGCGTGTTCCAGGCCCCGCAGGCGGGGCACTTGCCGAGCCAGCGCGGGCTGGTGCCCCCGCATTCGGTGCAGGTGAAAACGGTCTTGTCTTTGGCCATGGAAGCAGGAGCCCGCGGGCAGCGGGCAGCATGAAAGAAAAGGAAAGAGGAAAAGGGACGCGCGCAGCCCCGGAGAAGGCATGCGCGGCAGCCACGGGCGGGGTGGCTGGCATGCACATGGGGCCGTCGATGCCAATTTTCACGGGGTGGCCGGCGGCGGATCGTGCAGGAAAACCGCGTAACCGTAAGCAAATGCGTCGTCAACCCTATCCTACTCTGCGTGCACGGCACCCTCCCTAGGATGGGCCTCCCGGTGGCATGACGCCGCCTTGTTTCCTAGAACGGAGAACGAACCTATGACCAAGAACACCGCACTTTCCGCATCGCGCCGCTGGCTGGTGGCCGCACCGATCGCGCTGGCATCGGTGCTGGCCCTGTCCGCCTGCGACCGCAACAAGGAAAGCAACGTCAACACCACGCCGGCCACCACGCCGGCCCCGGCGACCACGGCACCCGCCTCCGATGCTGGCACGTCGGGCACCGGAAGCAGCTCCGGCGGTGCGGTCTTCGGCGGAACGGCCCCTGGCGCGGCGTCCTCCGCCCCCTCCGGCGGTGCCGTCTTCGGCGGCACGGCGACCACGCCCCCCGCCTCCGCGGCCTCCGACGCCGCCAGCGCCGCACGCTGACGCATCCCCACCCGCTGCGGGACGCGCGCTTCCCGCCCGCAGCACAATAGCCTCCCCGGCCCGGCGCATGCCTTTCGTGCGCCGGGCCATTCCGCGCCCACGGCGGCGCGATCCCGAGGAGGCAGGAGACGATGCAGGTTGCGATCTATGGTGCCGGCGCCATCGGCGGCTGGCTGGGCATGGCACTGTCGCGCGGTGGTGCCGACGTGTCTTTCGTGGCGCGGGGCCCCACACTGGATGCCCTGCGCACCCAGGGCCTGCGCTGCATCCGACCGAACGGCGCCTGCGAGGCCGCGCCCGTCGCGGCCCATGACGATCCGGCCGCGCTCGGTGCGCAGGACGTGGTCGTCCTGGCCGTCAAGGCCCCCGCACTGCCCGACGTGGCCGCACGCATCGCCCCGCTGCTGGGCCCCGGGACCACCGTGCTCACGGCCATGAACGGCGTTCCGTGGTGGTTCCTGGAGGGATGCTCCGGCCCGGCGCATGGGCGGGAGCTGGCTTCCGTGGACCCTGGCGGATCGCTGGCACGCGCCATCCCCACCGAACGGGTGGTCGGCGGCGTGGTGCACGCCAGTTGCTCTGTCGATGGGCCCGGCATCGTGCGGCAGCATTTCGGCAACCGGCTCATCCTGGGCGAGGCCGGCGGCGGCACCACCCCGCGCCTGGAAGCGCTTTCGGCGCTCATCGCCCGCGGCGGCATCGAGGTGGAACCGTCCCCGCGCATCCAGCAGGACATCTGGTTCAAGCTGTGGGGCAACATGACGATCAACCCCATCAGCGCCCTGACCGGCGCCACCACCGACCGCATCCTGGATGACGACCTCGTGCGAGGCTTCGTCTCCGCCGTGATGCTGGAAGCCAAGGCCATCGGCGAGCGCCTGGGCCTGCGCATCGACCAACAGCCCGAAGACCGGCACGCGGTGACGCGCAAGCTCGGCGCCTTCAAGACCTCCATGCTGCAGGACGTGGAGGCCGGCAAGCCGCTGGAGATCGACGCCCTGGTGGGCGCCGTGCACGAACTGGGCCATGCCACCGGCGTGCCCACGCCCCACACCGATGCGCTGCTGGGCCTCGTGCGCCTGTTCGCATCCAACCGTCTTTCCCTTCGCAACGACACCCGCCCATGACCTCTGCCCTCACCCTCTACTACGCCCCCGGCACCTGCGCGCAGGCAGTGCGCATCGCCCTGCACGAAGCCGGCGCGGAGTACCGCCTGGTGCGCCTCGACTTCCCGGCCGGCCAGCAACGCAGTCCGGAATACCTCGCGGTCAACCCCAAGGGCCGCGTGCCCGCGCTGGTCACCGAAGAGGGCACGCTGACCGAGACGCCCGCCCTGCTCGCCTACGTGGCCCAGCGCTTTCCGCAGGCGCGCCTCGCGCCCACCGATGCCTACGGCTTCGCGCGCATGCAGGAGTTCCACAGCTACCTCGCCTCCACCGTGCACGTCGCCCATGCGCACCGCCCCCGGGCGATCCGCTGGGCCGACGAGCCCGAGGCCATCGCCGCGATGCAGCGCAAGGTGCCGCAGAACATGACCGAGTGCTTCGAGATGATCGAGCAACACGGCCTCGGCGACGGCCCGTGGGTGATGGGCGACCAATACACGGTCGCCGACGGCTACCTGTTCACCGTGGCCGGCTGGCTGGCCAGCGACGGCGTGGACATCGCCCGCTTTCCCAAGGTCCACGCCCATTCGCAGCGCGTGGCGGCGCGCCCGGCGGTACAGCAAGCACTGGCCTGAGCCTGCGGAGGGCCGCCCGCATCACCGCAGCGCGGCTTCGTCGCTCCACGCGAAACGCACGCGCGGCTCGATCTGCGCGATCTCCGCGCGCAGCAGCGACGCCAGGCGGGCGGCCTCGCGCTGCGTGAGGCGCGCGACGGTGGTGGACAGGCTCACGGCCGCGAAGGCGCAGCCGCCCGGGTCGCGCACGGCATGGCCCACGGCGGCAGTATTGGTGTTGAGGCAGCCGCCGCTGCGGGCATAGCCCAGTGCGCGCGTCTGCGCGATGAGCGTGCGCAGCGACGGCACGTCGAGCCCGCCGTAGCGCCCGAGCACTCCCGCATGGGCGGCGAGCGACGCCTCCACCCGGGCATCGTCCTGCGCGGCCAGCAGGGCCAGGCCCGCGGCGCCCACGCCCAGCGGCCGCCGGCCGCCCACCGTGACGGACAGGGGCGGATCGAGCCGCTGCGCATGGGTGTGGTCATGGCAGACGGCTTCGAGCCCGCTGCGCACGAACAGATAGGCGGCATAACCCGTGGCCTCCGCCAGGCGGCGCAGGTGGGCCGCGAAGAGCGGCGCCACGTCGTGCCGCGCGCGGGCGGCCAGCCCCACCTCGAAGGCCAGCCGGCCCAGCACGTAACCGCGCCCGTCGGGCAGCAGCGTCACGAGGCGCGCCTGCGCGAGGTCGCGCAGCAGGCGGTGGACGGTCGGATGGGGTATGCCCGACTGGCGGGCGATGTCCGACAGCGAGAGGCCTCCCGCGTCGTAGCGCGAGAGCTGGTCGAGGATGCGCAGGACGCGGTCTAGCACCACGGTGGTCATGGGCGCCAGCATACCCGCCGGGGAATGGAATCCCGCGGCTTCTTGTCCATACCGTGGACAAACTACTGGCGCGGCCGGGAAGGCAGGCAACAATCCCGGCAACGACCACCAGGAGACAGCATGCGTTCCATTCCATCCGATTCCCGCTCCATGCCGCGCCGCGCTGCCATGGGCGCCGCCGCGGCCCTGCTGCTGGGCGCCGCCGCCGGTCCCCTGGCCGCGCAGGAAGCCTTCCCCTCCCGCCCCATCCGCTTCATCGTGCCCTACGCGGCCGGCGGTACCACCGACCTCGTGGCGCGCACGGTGGGCGCGCGCATGGCGCAGACGCTGGGCCAGCCCGTCGTGATCGACAACCGCGGCGGCGCGGGCGGCAACATCGGCATGGACGCGGTGGCCAAGGCCGCGCCGGACGGCTACACCGTGGGCATGGGCGCGATCTCGACCAACGCGCTGAACCCGCACATCTACAAGAAGATGCCCTTCGACCCGCGCAAGGACTTCACGCCCGTGGGCCTGCTGGGCCAATCGACCATCGTGCTGGAGGCCGGCCCCGCGCTGCCTGTGAAGAACGTGGCCGAACTGATCGACTACGCACGCAAGCACCCCGGCCTGCCGTTCTCCACCGCGGGCGCGGGCACCTCCATGCACCTGGCCGGCGTGCTGTTCGGGCAGCTGAGCAAGACCGAATGGACGCACGTGCCCTACAAGGGCAGCGCCCCGCTCATCACCGACCTGATCGCGGGCCAGGTGCCCGTGGCCTTCGACAACCTGCCCGCGTCGCTGCCGCACATCCAGGCCGGCAAGCTGCGGGCGCTGGCCGTGGCGGGATCACAGCGCTCACCCGCCCTGCCCGACGTGCCCACCCTGGCCGAATCGGGCCTGGCCGGCTATGCGGTGGAGCCATGGTTCGGGGTCTATGGTCCCGCGGGCATGCCGGCCGCGGTGGTGCAGCGCCTGGACAAGGCCCTGCAGGAAGCGCTGGCCGACCCCGCCGTGAAGGACCGCCTGCAGGCCGCCGGCTTCACGCCGCGCGGCTCCTCCGCGGCCGAGCTGGGTGCGCTGACGCTGCGCGAGTACGACCGCCTGGGCCAGGTGGCCCGCAAGGCCGGGATGACCGTGGACTGAAGCTCCGCCATGCCACAGCACACCGACGCCACCCACGACCCATCCCTGCGCAGCTGGGTCGAATCCGCCAACGCCGCGGGCTGCGACTTTCCCATCCAGAACCTGCCCTTCGGCCGCTTCCGCGCGCAGGATGGCAGTGCCCGCATCGGCGTGGCCATCGGCGACCGGATCCTGGACCTGCAGGCCGCGGGCCTCGTGGCCGGCGACGACATGAACGCGCTGATGGCCGCAGGGCCGCAGGCGCGCCGGGCCCTGCGCGCGCGGCTGTCGCAGGGCCTCGCCGCCGGCAGCCCGCAGCAGGCCGCATGGCAGGGCGCGCTGCTGCCGCAGGCGGGCACCGGGATGCTCGTGCCCTGCCGCATCGGCGACTACACCGACTTCTACACCAGCGTGCACCACGCCACCAACGTGGGCCGGCAGTTCCGCCCCGACAACCCGCTGCTGCCCAACTACCAGTGGGTGCCCATCGGCTACCACGGCCGCGCGTCCTCCATCGGCGTGAGCGGCGCGGCAGTGCGGCGCCCCCGCGGCCAGCTCAAGGCCCCCGATGCCGCGGCGCCCGTGCTCGCGCCCAGCCGGCGGCTGGACTACGAACTGGAACTGGGATGGTTCATCGGTGCGGGCAACGCGCAGGGCGAACCCATCGGCATCGGCGAGGCGGAAGAGCACCTGTTCGGCGTCGCGCTCTTCAACGACTGGAGCGCGCGCGACATCCAGGGCTGGGAGTACCAGCCGCTGGGCCCGTTCCTCTCGAAGAATTTCGCGAGCACGCTCTCGCCCTGGGTGGTGACGCTGGAGGCCCTGGCGCCGTTCCGCGCGCCCTTCACGCGGCCGGAGGAGGACCCACAGCCCCTGCCCTACCTGGACTCACCCGCCCACCGCGCCGCGGGCGCCTTCGACATCACGCTGGAAGTGCTGCTGCAGACGGAGCGCATGCGCACTCAGGGCCTGCCGCCAGTGCGGCTGTCACGCACCGGCACCACGCGCGCCGCCTACTGGACGCCCGCGCAGCTGGTGGCGCACCACACGGTGAACGGCTGCAACCTGCAGAGCGGCGACCTGCTCGGCTCGGGCACCCTGTCCGGCCCCGGCCCGCAGGAGGCCGGCTCGCTGCTGGAACTGGCCGCGGCCGGTCGCCAGCCCGTGCGCCTGCCCACGGGCGAGGAGCGCAGCTTCCTGGAGGACGGCGACACGGTCACGCTGCGCGGCTGGTGCGAGCGCGAGGGCGCGGTGCGCATCGGGCTGGGCGAGGCCAGCGGGACGATCTCCGGCTGACGGCGCCCGTCACGCGTGCCGCGGGCCGGTCATTTCTCGACCTTCAGCACGCGCCAGTCGATGCGGTTGTCGGCGCGGTGCGGCAGCTCCACCTTCTGCGTGGCGGCCCAGGGAATGATCTGGTTGTAGAGCGGGATGTGCGAGATCAGCTCGTGGTCCTTCAACAGGGCCTGCTCGATGAGGCCGTTGCGCGTCGCGGCATCGGTTTCCTTCTTGATCCGCTCGATCAGCGCGTCCTGCTGCGGGTCGGAGAAGCGGCCCAGGTTGAAGTTGCCGTCGCCGCCCGCGCCGGGCGAGCGGACCAGCGACTGCAGCGAATAGAACGCATCGAAGGTCGGCACGCCCCAGCCCAGCAGGTAGATGCTGGCCTCGTTGCGCTGGATCATCGGGAAGTACGTGGCGAACGGCTGGGTGCGCAGCTTCGCGCGCACGCCCACCTTGGCCCACTGCGCCGTGATCGCCTGGCAGAGCTGCTCGTCGTTCGTGTAGCGGCCCGCGCTGCACGCGAAATCGACCTCGAAGCCCTGCGGATAGCCCGCATCGGCCAGCAGCTTCTGCGCGGCGGCGGGGTCGTAGGGCCAGCGCACGTCGGCCTTCTGCGTCCAGCCGTTCACCTGCCGCGCGATGAGCGCGCCGGTAGGCTGCGCGAGGCCGCGCAGCGTCACGCGCTGGATGGTCTGGATGTCGATCGCCTGGTAGAGCGCGCGACGGACGCGCACGTCCTTGAGCGGGTTCTTGCCCTTCACGCTCGATCCGGACAGTTCCTCGCGGAACTGGTCCAGGCCCAGGAACAGCGTACGGTTCTCCGGACCTTCCAGCACCTTGAAGCCCTGCGTCTGGCGCACGCGCGCGATGTCCTGCGGGCTGGGATCGAGCACGAAGTCCACCTCGCCCGACAGCAGCGCCGCGGTGCGGGTCGCATCGGATTTGATCGGGGTATAGACCACATCGGTCACGTTGCCGGCGAATTTGCCCTTGCCCCACCAGTGGGGATTGGCCGCGAGCACGGTGCGCTGGTCGGGCGACCACGACTTGAGCACGAACGGACCCGTGCCCAGCGCGTTGCGGTGCGTGTAGGGCTCGTCGCTGGTCTTGATGTCCTTGGGGGTGGTCGCGTTGTTCTTCTCGGCCCAGGGCTTGCTCAGGATGCGCAGCTCGGTGAGCTGGTTCACCAGCACCGGGTTGGGCACGTCCGAGAAGATGTCGATGGTCTGCGCATCGACCGCCTGCACGCGGTCGATGCCCTGGGCATAGACCGCGTAGTTGGAGGTCTTAGCCTTCGCGCGCTCCAGCGAGAACTTCACGTCCTCGGCCGTGAGCGGCGAGCCGTCGCTGAACTTCACGCCCTGCCGCAGGGTGAGGCGCAGCTGGGTCGGGCTCACCTGCTTCCAGGCGGTGGCCAGCTGCGGCTCGGGCTTGAAGGTCTTGCTGTTGTATTCGACCAGCGTCTCGTACACCGCCGAATGCAGCACATTGTTCGGGCCCACGTTGTGGGCATGCACGTCCCAGGTGGTCACGTCGGCCGAGCGGGCAAAACGGAAAGTGGCCGCCTGCGTTGCCAGGGGCAGGGCTGCCGTGAGCGAGGCCGCGAGCGCGGCCGCCAGGAGGGTTCTGGAAAATCGCATGGTGGTGTCTTCTTCTTGAATGGGGCTGCTCCGCAGCGAGGGTGCCACTATGCCAAGCTGCCCCTGCCTGCAGAACGACTTTGTGGTTGTATCGATATGCGGGGCGCAGGCGCAGCCCGCGTCCCTGTCGCCAATTCAGCGGTGGCCGCCCTGGAGCATGCGCACCGCCTGCGGCAGCGACCGCGCCTCGGGCAGGAAGCGGTCGAGCGCGGCCCCGAGCACCACGGCGCACAGCACCGCGCCCAGCAGGGGCTTCCAGGTGAGGCGCACGGCGGCCGCGAGCCAGCCCGCGCGCTCCACGCCCATGGCGGCGCGCGCCGTGGCATAGGAGAAAGCCAGTTCCACCGCCACGGCCAGCAGCACGTCGAAGCCGAAGTACAGCAGCGCGAGCGCCCCCGCGCCGAACAGCACGGCCGCGCCGATGAGAAAAATCGCCACCACGGGCACGACCACCACCGCGCCCTCGTCGGCCTCGGCGGCGGCGCCCAGGGCATTGCCCGCCATGTCGCCCAGGGCGTCGCCGAAGTGCCCGTCGGCCCCGGCCCCCGCGAAATCGCCGCCGCCGGACTGCGGCAGCGTGGGCGATCGCCCGCCGGCACTGCGCACGGCCCGTGCGGCCAAGTCTCCGGCGTCGTACAGGGCGTCGGCCACGTCGAGCACATCCACGCCGCTGGAGGCATCCACATCCCCCTCGCCCCGGTCCCGCGCGTTCCGGGCAGGCAACCGCACGAGCCGAGCCGCCCAGAGCCGCAGGACCAGCAGGTAGGCGACATAGCCCGCCCCGAGCGTGGCCAGGTAACGCACGGCGAGCGACTCCACGCCCAGCACCATCTGCGTGTGCGAAACCGCCCACATGAAGGCCATCATGAAGGCACCGATGCACCAGCCGTGCACTCGCAGCTGGTAGCGGCTCAGCAGCGAAGCCTCCAGCGTCCGTCCGGGCGTGCGCACGCGGCGCCAGTTCGATCCCCCGGCGCGCTGGCCGGGCCGCGTACGCCCGGCGGGCATCAGTCCACCACCACCGGCACCCGCGGCGCCAGGGCGCACATCAGCTCGTAGCCCACGGTGCCGGCCGGCTGCGCCACATCGTCGATGCACAGCACGGCCCCGCAGGACGCCCGCCCCCAGAGCGTGGCCTCGCTGCCCACGCCCGCTTCCACGCCCGCCTCGTGCAGCGGCGAGAGATCCACGGTGATCATGTCCATGCTCACCCGTCCCACGGTGCGGGTGCGCACGCCGTTCACCAGCACCGGCGTGCCCGTGGGGGCATGGCGGGGATAGCCATCGGCGTAGCCGCAGGCCACCACGCCGATGGCGAGCGGCCGGTCCGCCGTGAAGGAAGACCCGTACCCCACCGTATCCCCGGGCTGCAGCTGCTGGGTGCCGATGATGCGCGCCGACAGCGTCATGGTGGGTGCGAGGCCCCAGTGCGCTGCCGTGTGTTCGGGGTGGTCGGCGGCGGCGCCATAGAGCACGATGCCCGCACGCACCCAGTCACCGCGCACCCGCGCGTCGCCACCGGCATGCCGCAGGGTGGCGGCGCTATTGCTGACCGTGCGCTCGCCCGGCAGGTCCTGCGTGGCGGTGCAGAAGGCTTCGATCTGGTGGGCGATGCCGCGCGGCCCGTCGGCGTCGCTGAAGTGGGTCATGAACGAGATTTCGTCCACCTGCGTCAGCGCATTCAGGCGCGCCCAGGCCGCCCGGTAGCGCGCCGGCGGGAAGCCCAGGCGGTTCATGCCCGAATTCATCTTGAGAAAGACCCGGTGCGGAGCATGCGTCTTGTGCGCGGAAAGCCAGTCGATCTGCTCGTCGCAATGCACCACGTGCCAAAGCGACAGGCGCGAGCACAGTTCCAGGTCGCGCGGCTCGAACACCCCCTCCAGCAGCAGGATGGGCCCCCGCCATCCCAGCTGGCGCACCCGCTCGGCCTCGCCCAGGTCCAGCAGCGCGAAGCCGTCCGCCCCGCGCAGCCCTTCGAACGCGCGCTCGATGCCGTGGCCGTAGGCATTGGCCTTGACCACGGCCCACACGCGGGCGTCGGGCGTGGCGGCACGGGCGCGCGCCAGGTTTTGCTGCAGTGCAGCAGTGTGGATCGTGGCTTGTATGGGGCGCGGCATGGAGGCTGGACGGCAGGTGGAAAGGGGGGAATTCTGGCATCGGAGCGTATAGGGCGCGTGATATAACCGCCAGTCACTTGCAGCCGGGTCCGAGATTTAACAGGGCATCAGTTCCGCTGATGCACCCCACAGCCATTCGATGAAGCGCGGTTTCTACACCATCATGTCGGCGCAGTTCTGCAGCTCGCTGGCCGACAACGCACTCTTCGTGGCGGCCGTCGAACTGCTGCGCACCAACGGCTCCCCGGAATGGCAGCGGGCCGCGCTGGTGCCGATGTTCGCCCTGTTCTACGTGGTGCTGGCCCCCTTCGTCGGGGCCTTCGCGGACGCGATGCCCAAGGGCAAGGTCATGTTCGTGAGCAACGCGATCAAGGTCGTCGGCTGCCTCATGATGCTGTTCGGATCCCACCCGCTCATCGCCTATGCCGTGGTGGGCCTGGGCGCAGCGGCCTACTCCCCCGCCAAGTACGGCATCCTCACCGAACTGCTGCCGGCCTCGCAGCTGGTCAAGGCCAACGGCTGGATCGAGGGCCTCACGATCGCCTCCATCATCCTGGGCGTGCTGCTGGGCGGACAGCTGGTGGGCCCCAACATCTCCGGATGGCTGCTGTCGGTGGACATCCCGTTCGTGGACACCGGCGTGGACACCGCGGCCGAAGCGGCCATCGCCACGCTCATCACCGTCTATCTCGCCGCCGCCTGGTTCAACACCCGCATTCCGCACACCGGTGTCGAAATGCGCCCCATGCCGCGCAACCCGCTGGCGCTGCTCCCCGATTTCTGGGCCTGCAACAACCGCCTCTGGCGCGACAAGCTCGGGCAGATCTCCCTGGCCACCACCACCCTCTTCTGGGGCGCAGGCGGCAACCTGAAATTCATCGTGCTGGCCTGGGCGGCCGCCGCGCTGGCCTACAACACCACCCAGGCCTCGGCGCTCACGGGCGTGGTGGCCATCGGCACCGCGGTGGGTGCCGTGGTGGCCTCCATGCGCATGCGGCTGGACATGGCCACCAAGGTCATCCCTCTGGGCATCGCCATGGGCGTGCTGCTGATCCTGATGGTGTTCATCAAGAGCATCTGGATCGCCATTCCCTTCCTGATCCTGCTGGGCGGGCTGGGCGGCTACCTGGTCGTGCCCATGAACGCGCTGTTGCAGCACCGCGGGCACAACCTCATGGGCGCCGGCCGGTCCATCGCCGTGCAGAACTTCAACGAACAGGCGGCCATCCTGGGGCTGGGTGCGTTCTACAGCCTCTCGCTCAAGATGGGGCTGTCGGTGTTCGGCGCGATCACGGCCTTCGGGCTCGTGGTGGCAGGCGTGATGTGGCTGATCCGGCGCTGGCACATCCACAATTGCACCCGCCATCACGACGAGGTGGAGCACCTGCTGCACCTCGCGCGGCACGACCACCACCACTGAAGTACCGGCCCCCGGTGGGCCGCGCACGGTGCCGGCGCGCGCGGCCCCTTCTGGCGCCCGCCGCCGTTCCGGCCCGGATTTCTCCATGACCTCCCCGCTGCCCATCCTCGCCCTGCTGTTCAATGCCTTCGTCTGGGGGCTGGCATGGTGGCCCTTCCGGCTGATGCACGCAGCAGGCCTGCACCCGCTCTGGGCCACGGCAGTGATGTATTGCGGCGTGCTGGTCGCGCTGCTGGCGTTGCGCCCGGGCCTCTGGGCGCAGGTGCGCGCGCATCCGCAGCTCTGGCTGCTCGCCCTCAGCTCGGGACTGAACAATGTGGCCTTCAACTGGGCGGTCACCGTGGGCGACGTGGTGCGCGTGATCCTGCTGTTCTACCTCATGCCCGCCTGGGCGGTGCTGCTGGCCTGGAAGGTGCTCGGCGAGCGCCCCACGGCCGGGGCGATCGCGCGGCTGGCGCTGGCCTTCGCAGGCGTGGTGCTGGTGATCTGGCCCGGGGACGCGTCCGCGCAGGCACTGCTGCACGGGCTGTCGATGGCCGACGGCCTCGCCCTGCTGGGCGGCTTCATGTTCGCGCTCACCAACGTCACGCTGCGGCGCCTGCACGCGGTGCCGGGGCAGGCCCGCATGTTCTCGATGTTCGGCGGCTGCATGCTGATGGCGCTCGTGGTGGGCACGATCGGCCTGCACGCGGGCGTGGTGGAGCCCTTCCCCGCGCCGAACGCCACCTGGATCGCCACGGCGGCGCTGCTCGCGGGCGTGCTGCTGCTGGGCAACTGGGCGCTGCAGTTCGGCGCGTCCCGGCTGGCGGCGGGCACGACGGCGATCGTGATGCTCTCGGAAGTGGTGTTCGCCAGCGTGTCGTCGGTGCTGCTGTCGGCGGCCACGCTGCAGCCGCGCACGCTGCTGGGTGGCGGCATGATCGTGCTGGCCGCGCTGCTGGCTTCGCTGCAGCGGCGCTGAGCACGGGGCCAGGCGGCTGACGGCCAGTAAAAACGGCCCCGGACAATTACACTGCCACGATCGGGAGCGGCAGCCCCCGGCCCATTTCCCGGGACTCGCCCCTCTCGCCCAACAGCCTTTGTCAGCTATTGCAGCACATACCCATGGTTCGTTCGCTATTGGATACGAGGCGCACGGGGATCGCTACATCCCAGGCCAGCATGCTTGCCACCGACACACCGGAGGGCCCGGCTCTTCAGTCCAGGCTGAGGCAGAAAAGATCGGCTGCCTATGTACAGGCCATGGCACAGCTGGATGCCGGCGGTCATGTGCAGAGCCCTGCAGCACGGCAAGCACTGCTGGATGCCATCCGCCAGGAACTGCCCGACATCGCAGTCGATGCGCTGCCGCTGGGGATTGTGGCGCGCTGCCATCTCGGCCCCCCGCACGAGGTTCACACACTGGACTGCAGCGCACGGATCATTCGGCACTTCAAATCCCATGAAGCTCTCCCAACCCAGCTGGAACATGCCCGCAGTCTGGCCCTACACCCAGGCTATGCTTTTGTAGAGGTGTATGCCACACGCTTGATCGCGGTCAGCCTTTCAGGGCAGACGGCGCTCATCGATGTTTGAACACCGCCACCAAGCGCCATGAATCGAGACCCCGGCACGCTGGCCTTACACCATTCCATCCAGATGGACCACATGGGACGGGATATGGCACAGGTTCGCTCCGACATGTCGCGCCTGGGGCAGGCATTTTCCGATTTCGTAGACGCCGACTTCAGGGCGAAGGAACTCAGCCTGGCAGAAACCCGCCAGGCCAGGCTTCGCCAGGAGATAGAGAGCCGCTTTGGCCAGAATGACCGGGTGCGCCACCATGCGATCGGCATCCTCCAGGCTGCGGACATCCAACTCGTTCGCCGTGAAACCCTGCGTGGCGCCACGGAAGAACTGATGCTGTCCGCCCCAGGCTACTGGCTGGCCCCCGCCCTGGTGGCCCTTGCCGCGTGGCTGGCGGACGACCGCGACCTGGCCCAGCGCGCAGTGGCCGAGTCGCTGCGCCGCGATGACGAGAAAACTTCGCTTTTCTTCGCCCTGGTCACACGCCGCGCCTGCCGCAACGAGGCCAGCCGCGCATGGCTGGATCGCTTCTTCGGCCTGCAGAATCCGCTCGGGCTGGACCGCCAGGCCGTCATCATGGTGGACGCCATGGCCAACGGCGTGTTCGCTGCCGATGCAGTCCACTCATGCTCGCGGCGCATCGCCGCCTGGATCGAGGAATTGTCTCGGCAGGTCGACTTCGCGGAGGCACAACGCGGCCAATGGATCGAGGCACTGCGCGCCAAGGCCCCCCGCGTAAACCATGCCCGTCGCTATCCCCATCTCGCGCGTTACAGCTCGACTTGGCAACTGCTCAACGACAACCTGAACGCTGCGGGGATGCAATCAGCGGTGCTTCAGCATTTTCAGAAGGTATTCGACGGAGAGATCAGGCCGGCGAGCAACGTGCTGAAGGCAGTGGACAGCCTGCTGGACGCCCTCATCACACACTTCGACGATGAAGAGCTGGAACTGCGCAGGCAGGAAGAACTGTGCAAGCTCATCATCGAGGAGAACGGCGACATCCAGGCCGCGCAGAACCGCTATCAACAGCGGACCAGGACACTGGACGAGCAGGTGGACTTCATGCAACTGCTGGCCAATGCTGCCATGCACCCCGAAAGCACGCATGCGTCCCGCGCCACCCAGCGTCTCGCCATCGCTCACTTGCGCGGCTGGATCCTGGATGCGCATGCCGACATCACGGCAAGGGCCCGCAACGCAGTGGCGCAGAAAGTCTTCATCACCATAGAGGACTGGCAAGGCGAGAGCCGCCAGGGAGACAATGAAGCAGATTTGCTCTCCAACCTGAACGGCCACCTCGACCAGCGCGAAGCCCACCATCTTTCCGCGGCCAGGACAGGATTCGGGCCCTGGCTCGCGATGGCGGTCGGCTTCGCACTGGTTCTGATGGGCGTCAACGGGGGCCCGATGGTTCTTCTGCTGGGCATGATCGTTGGGAACGGTGCCTATGCCATTTACGCCAAGAAGAAAAAGCGACGCGCCGAGATCCGGCTCGATGCCGCACGTCTGAAACAACAATCCACGCAAGCCCTGCGTGCCTGCCTTGCCGAACTGGTGGAACTGCGCCGGGAGCTTGCACAAAGCGATGCCGTGGCTGCCAATGTCACTGCCCTGCTCGAAGGCATCAGCCCGGATCATCATCTGCAGCCCGGCCACAACACGGTGCGCCGCGTGCTCTCAACCGCTCCCTGAAAAGCTGGAGGAGACCGCCATGGCCGACGAATTTCCCGACCTCTCCGTACCACCGGCGGCCGCACGGCCGCCTGCCCCTGTTGCGCCGCCACCGCCAGACGCACCGCAACCGGACACCGCATCAACGCAAGCCGATGTTCTGGCCGGCGCCCTGCCCGGTTGGGATCTTCTGCCCTCATCGCCATTCGTACGGCGTGTCAGGTGATGCAGCAGTGGCAGAACCCTGAGTTCGCGCCCGGCGAGGCATCCATGCAGCAAGAGGATCCACAAACCTACGCGCAATGGAGTGCGTTGCTCGAACGGCTGGCCCGTGGCGACGACGACGCGCACTGCCTGCAGCAACTCCGCCAGGGCACGTTGTCCTGGACGGGTGGCGTGGCGCCGCTGTTCGCCCAGCGCATGAGCGACGAAGTGCATCGCCGCCTCCGGGTGTGCGCAGACAGGCTGGGCCGGGACCTGCGCCTCGGCACGGATGAAACCCAGGTCGTGCGGGCGTTGCTGCAGGCGCGCGCGCAACTGGGCTTCATTCACCAGCTATGCCATCTGCCGGCACTTCCCGCGGACATACGCGCCCGGCTCGCGGCCGAAGTGTCCACGTTCGCCGAAAAATCGCAGCGTTCGCTGATGGACAGCGCCCGGGGCGACCGTACCGGACGTCTTGCATTCCTGGTTCGGAACACGTCCCTGCTGCACTACCAGCGGGACGGTGCCGGCGCCCCCCCGGCAGCAGCCCCTATCGCCACCAGTACGCGCCGCAGGCGCCAGATTCTTCTCTGAACCCGCGCATGGACACGACCGAATTCAAAGCGACGCTCACGCGATACCTCAAGGCCCGCATTCCTTTCATCTCGATCCGCAGCGCCGAACGCAACCGCGTCCTCGAATTGCTGCGCGAAACAGTAGCTTCGCTGCAAGCGCCGGTATTTGTCCACACGCTCTCCCAGGGCACCCGCGATCTGGCCAGCAGCCGCAGCATGAATGATGATCGCTCAGTCACGGGTGCCGTGGATTTTGCGAGCCAGCAGTTCGCCCAGCGCCAGAACCTGACTGCCGTGCTGACCGAGGTATCCGACATCGAAAACGACACACCTGCAGCACGGCACCTGCTCGACGTGGTCATGCTGGCCGCAGAACACGGAGGATCGGTCGTGGTCATCACCACCCAGCCCGTGTGGGGCCAATTGCAGCGGACCGGCATGTCGCTCGTCCTGTCGCCGCCGACCGAGGACGAAATGCTGGCGATCATCCGTGACAACCTGTCGGCCTACCGCGACCAGATGCCCATCGAATGGGACGAGGAAGACGAGCGCCGCGCAGCCGCCTCGCTGGTGGGCGTTTCGCGCATCGAGGCAGAGAACATCATCGCGACCCTGCTGGCCAACGGACGCATCACCAAGGCAGACATGGTCGAAGTGATGCATGCCAAGGACCGCATATTCGCCGATATCACCGGAATCGAACGTGTGAATGTGCGCGGCACCGAGCTCCATGTAGGCGGGCTCGGGGGACTCCGCGCCTGGTTGGAGAAGGAACAGCCCTTGCTCACGGCCGATCTGCGCGAACGCGGCATCCGGCCGCCGCGCGGCGTGCTGCTGGTGGGGGTTCCGGGTTGTGGCAAATCGCTCTCGGCCAAGGCGATCGCAGCCGACTGGCGCCTGCCCCTGTATCGTCTGGATTTGTCCACGATTCACGGACAGTATCTGGGCCAGAGCGAGTCGAGGCTCAAGGACGCGCTGGCCACTGCAGACCATGTGTCGCCCTGCGTGCTGTGGATCGACGAGATCGAAAAAGGACTGGCAGGCGCAGGCTCCAGCGGCGACGGGGGCACGGCGACGCGGCTGGTGGGCCAGTTCCTGTACTGGTTGCAGGAGTCACGCGCTCGTGTATTCGTAGTGGCCACTGCCAATGACGTATCCCGCCTGCCTCCGGAGCTCTTGCGCCGAGGCCGCTTCGACGAACTTTTCTTCGTGGATCTGCCGACGCCACCCGAACGGCGCGAAATCATCGAAATCTACACCCGGCGCGGGCTTCGCCAGGTCGTGGACTCCGGCCTGATCGACGAGTTGGTGCATCTGTCCGATGGCTTCGCCGGATCGGATCTGGAATGCGCCGTGCGGGAAGTGGTGAAGGAGGCCTATCTGCGCGGCGACGCCGCAGTCACGCCTGAGCTATTTCGCCGCAGCTTCATCAACGTGGTACCGTTGTCCCAAACCGCCCCGGAGCAGATCGAAAGCATCCGCGCCTGGGGCAGGGAGCGTGCCGTGCCGGCCTCCGGCCATCCCATCGGGCAGCCCTCCAGCCAGCAGCGTCCACGGCGCCAGGTACTGGGCTAAATCAGTGCACCATGCAAACCGCCATTCGGGAGAGCCATGACCTCAGCCTATGACTTCGATGCCCTGCAGATGGACGGCCAGACGGTGCCGCTGCGCCAGTACGCGGGCCGCGTGCTGCTCATCGTGAACACCGCCAGCGCCTGCGGCTTCACGCCGCAGTTCGCGGGCCTGCAGGAACTGCACCAGCGTTACGCGGACCGCGGGCTCGCCGTGCTGGGCTTTCCGTGCAACCAGTTCGGCCGGCAGGATCCGGGTTCGAACGGCGAGATCGCCGCGTTCTGCCAGCGCAACTACGGCGTGGATTTCCCGATGATGGCCAAGATCGACGTGAACGGATCCGAGGCGCCGCCGCTCTACCGCTGGCTGACCGCGGAGGCGCCGGGCCTGCTCGGCACCAAGGCCATCAAGTGGAACTTCACCAAGTTCCTGGTCGGCCGGGACGGCCAGGTGATCCGCCGCTACGCCCCCACCGACAAGCCCGCATCGCTCGCCGCGGACATCGAGGCGGCGCTCGCCAGCCCCGCGCCCTGATCCACCCCGGTCAGTCGGACAGTTCGCGCTGGGGCCTGCCGGTGATCTCGAAACGCCGGGAAAACCCCAGCGGCCTGGAGACCCCGCGCGCCTCCGGCATCAGGGGCACGCGCAGGCGGGACCGCGGCAGCACCTTCAACCGCCAGTCGGTGCCGCCGATGAAGCGGAACCGCACCGTGTCCGTTCCCTCCACGCCCAGCAGCAGGAAACTGCCGGTGGAATACATGCCGCCGAGGGTGGCGGAGTCCAGCAGTTCCAGGCTGGGGCTGAAGAGGTGGATGCCGAGGAATTCCTCGTCCGGCACGTCGTCGGTGGTGAACAGCAGGTAGCCGCTGTCGCAGCGGAACGCGGCCTCCAGCAGCGCCGCCTCCACGGTGCGGCCGGTGCGCTGGCCGGCCAGCACGATGTCGCTCAGTGGCTTGTGCCGCGCGTCGGCCTCCCGCAGGAGATGGAGGGAGAGTTCTTCGGGAGCGAGGACATCCATGGACCGGGCGCCTCACCAGAGCATGTCCACGCCGAAGGCGGCCAGTGCGCCCCCCACGAAGGCGCCGACCGCCACGCAGACCGGCGCCCCCGGACCGCAGGCCAGGCCCGCGAGCGCCCCGCCGGCCATGCCGCCGCCGATGCCCGCGCCGGTCACGGCCACCTCGCGGCCGGTCGCGGCGACCTTGTCCTGCGCCGTCGCCACGTTGTACACCGACAGCGCCAGCGACAGCACGATGAGCCCCCGCCCTGCGCGCGACAGACCCCGCATGGTCTGGGTGACGCGCGGGTTGGATTTGCCCGCGGATTTCACGATCTCCGCATAGACGCCGTTCTGCTGCGCTGCCGTGAGCCGGTCGAACTGCGCGCCCGGACCATGCAGCTGCTGCACCTTGCGCGCGATGAGTTCGTTGAGCGTCTTGCCCTCGGCCTTCAATTGCTGTGCCATGGCCCGCCCGAAGGGGGTGCTGCGCCCGCGGATCACTTCCATGATCACGTTGCGCGTGTCCTGCGCCTGCTGCGCGGCCTGCGCCCAGGTGATGCGCCCCGACAGGGCCTGGGTGCGCAGTTCGTTGGCCATGGCGTCGATCTGGCGGGTATAGGCGAGCCGGGCATTGGCGTCGATGGTCATGTGCGCGCCGGCATTGCCCATCTCCACCTTGAGCATCCAGACGGCTGTCTCGAACGCTGAGCGGTCCTGGACGGAATTGTCATTGTCGGTGGTCATGTCTCCTCCTGCCCGTTCTGATGCGCCCGGCTCCCCGAAAAATGGTGCCCTGGGGCTGGTGCCAACCGTACCAGCGCAGGCCGCCACGGTTGCGCAACGACCCGTCACAAAGGTCATTTTTGGTATCCATTGATACCAGAAGCCTACCCAGGAGGGGTAGGCAGGACGCGCGTTTTACGCTTTAGTAAATACTTCGCATTCACGCCACCATGCACAGGAGGGAAGCCCATGCAGAACACCATCATCGCCCGCCCACTCCGGCGTGCTCGCCCGGCACGCCTTGCTCTGGCGTGCGCGCTTGCCTTGGCCGCGTCCGCGGCAGGCGTCGCACCGGCCTGGGCGCAAACCACCGCGGCGGCGGGCGCGGAGCCCGAGCCCGGCATGTGGGCCTTCGACGGCGAACAGAATGGCAAGCCGGGACGCGGCCTGCAGATCGACACCCAGGAAGGCCAGGGCATGGTCGTCTCCTATGTCGGCTACCGGTCCAATGGGTCCTCCCTCTTCCTCCAGGCCAGTGGCCTGCGCCCGGCGGGCAGCACCGCGTTCACCGGCACGCTGCAGGAGTTCCGCAACGGCCCCGTGATCGGCGGTTCTGCCGGCAACGGGGAGCCGTCCACCAGCCTGGGAACCATCCAGCTCAGCTTCGACACCCCCACGTCCGGCACGGTGACGCTGCCCGGCGACGTGCCTCGGCGCATCTCGCGGCTGACATACCAGGCTCGATGGAATGAACCGACCAAGAATTACCTGGTACTGCCGACCGCAGGCTCTGAACAGGAGTACGCGATCCAGCTGGCGCAGGGCAGTTTCCGCCTGAGCCAGACATCGACCCGCGACGGCACGCTGTGCACCTATTCCGGCCCCTACCAGACCCGGGGCGCCGGGATCGAGGGCGAAGGCACGAAGCTGTGCACGGACGCGGCGGGTACCCAGCGCAGCAAGGCCATCCGGATCGAGCGGTTCGCCATCGACAGCTACGGGCTCTTCTCCGGCACGGTGCTGTCCAGCGACGGCACGGAATTCCTGTCCGGGTCCTGCTATTACCAGGCGGTCTTCCTCGGCGGCTATCCCGCATGCCTCACGGTCCGGCGGGACGAAGTCGTCGTGCAGCCAGGCATGTGGAGCTTCGACGGCGAATTGGACGGCAAGCCGGGCCGCAGCCTTCAGATCGACACCCAGGGCGGCAGCCGGACGCTGCTTGTCTCCTACCTGGGATACCGCCAGGACGGCTCGTCGATGTTCCTGCAGGGCGCGACGCCGGGCCCCATCTCTCCGACCAACTACGGCGTCGTGCTGAAGGAATACCGCAACGGCCCGGCGATAGGCGGCCCCGTCACTTCCGGCGAGGAGGCCTCGACGGTGGGCGAAGTGCAACTGGCCTTCGACGGTCCCACGGCGGGCACGGTCAAGCTGCCTTTCGAATCCACGCCGCGTCGCATTTCGCGCTACCGCTACGAGGACCATACCGCGCGTTTCAACAAGGAATTCGCCAGCTACGTGTATCCGTTCGGAGGGGAGCACGGCGTGAAGACGCTGTTGAACATCGCGGCGCGCAACAACGTGTTCCAGATGAAATCCACGCCCGCCACCAGCAACTATTGCGAATACAAGGGTACGTACCGCCTGGCCGGCAACGGACTGGCCTCGGAAGGCACCCGCACCTGCTTCAGCGACGGCGGTACCACGACCACCGACACCCCCTACCGCATCACCGACCTGACCGTGGACCACAACGGGCTGCTGCGCGGAAGGATCGAGGAAGCAGAGGGCACGCGGCTGGTCACCGGCCGGTGAGACGGCCGAACGCCCATGGACCAGCCACGCTGAAGGAGATCACTACCATGCAGATTGTCATTCCCTCCACCCGCAGCGCGCTGGTGCCTGGGCTTCTCGCGGCCCTGGCCGCCATCGCCGCCACGCCGGCCTTTGCGCAAAGCGAGGCATCGGCCGAGCCTGAACCCGGCATGTGGGCCTTCGACGGCGAACTCACCGGCCAGCCCGGCCGGAGCCTGCAGATCGACACCCAGCTGGGCCGCGGCATGGTCGTCTCCTACCTGGGCTACCGCGCCGACGGCTCCGCGCTCTTCTTGCAGGCGAGCGGCTACCGTGCGCAGGACGACAACGGTTTCACGGGGGAGTTGCGTGAATTCCGCAACGGTCCGGTGATCGGCGGGCAGACCGCCAACGGCGAAGTCGCAGGCAGTGCCGGCACGCTGCGGCTGGCCTTCGACACGCCCGTGTCCGGCACGGTGACGCTGCCGGGTGAGGCGCCGCGGCGCATCGCGCGTTTCACCTATGGCGCGCAGGAACTGTCCCGGGTCACCGGGTTCCGGAAGGACGTGCAGCTCACGGTGCATTCCCGGGAGCGGTTTCCGGGAACGGCGACCTACGCCCTGCAGTTCTCCGGCGGCAATTTCCAGCTGGTGCAGACCAGCACCCGCGACGGCAGCCTGTGCTCGTATGCGGGCCCCTACCAGCTGCGCAGCGAAAGCATCGTCTCGGCGGAAGGCACGAAGCTCTGCACCGACGCCGCCGGCAACCAGCAGCGCAGTACCTACCGGCAGGGCCACTTCCGGTTCGACAACGAGAACTTCCTGTCGGGATCGGTGCGCACCGAGGGCCGCGACGAATTCTTCACCGGGCCCTGCCAGGCCGGCGCCGTGCTCGGCAACAGCCCCGTCGCCCCGTGCTCCCAGGCCTGGTACGGCCAGCCGGCGCTGCAGCCGGGCATGTGGAGCTTCGACGACGAGCTGGACGGCCGGCCGGGCCGCAGCGTGCAGATCGACCACCTGGCCAACAGCGGCATGCTGGTCGTCTCCTATCTCGGCTATCGCGGCGACGGGTCTTCGATGTTCCTGCAGGGCGCGGCCTATTTCGGCTTCCTGTACAACCAGACCTACACCTTCGCCCTGAAGGAGTACCGCCGCGGCCCCGTGATCGGCGGCCCGGTGACGCCGGGGGAGGAAGCGGCGACCATCGGAGAAGCACAGCTCACCTTCGACAGCCCCACCAGCGGCATCCTGACCCTGCCCGGCGAGATGCCGCGCCGCATTTCGCGCTACCGCTACGAAGACCACACCGTGCGCTTCGACAAGGCGTTCGAGGGCTACGGCTACCCCTCCGCGCACACGCCCGGCACACCGATGTCCATCGACATCGTCGCCCGGGCCGGCGTGTTCCGCATGGACACCCTGACGGGGGACACCTCCCTCGCCTGCCGGTACCGCGGCACCTACCGGCTGACCGGCGAAGGGCTCTTCACCGAAGGGTCGCGCTCCTGCGGCACGCTGGACGCGGCCACATCCGCCCCGTACAGCGGCGAAATCGCAGTGAACGAGAACGGCCTGCTGCGCGCCCGCCTGACCGAGAACGGCCGCTCTCCGGTGCTGATCTCGGCGGGATGCAGCAACGGCCGCCTGTGCACCCGCGCGGAGCTGCAGCGCCCGCGCTGAAAAGCCCTCGCCGCGACCCGCATCCCCGTCGCGCATCCAGGCGTTGCGGCGTGCGGCAACGCCGTGCAGCGCAGGCTGCGCCCGTGCCCACAGGCGCCGGGCGAGAAACCGCCCGGCCGCCTGCACGCCACGTCACATCATTTCGCGTCGTCCTCGGGGGTGGCGGCGCCTTCACCGGCGGCACCATCGCCACCATGCGCACCGTCGCCAGGCTCCGGCGCATCCACGGCGGCTGCTTCGGTCCCGGCCTCGGCCGCGGCGGCACGGGCCTGGGCCGCGCTGCGCAGCTGGCGCCCGCGCTGCAGCGAACGCTCCGCCGCGCGCACGTCCATGCCGTACATGTCGGCGAACTGCGCCACGTCCGCACTGCCGCTGGCCTCGAAGGCCCGCAGCAGGGCTTCGGCCTTGGCATCGCGCTCCGCAACTTCGGCCAGGGCCTCGTCCAGCACGGCGTTCGCCTTTTCGTCGCGGCTGCGCACGAGCGCGTCGTAGCCGATGCGGTCCAGGCCCGAAGCCTCGAACGCTTGGGCGATGCGGCGGCGCAGCTTGGCAGTGAGGTCCTCGCCGTCGCGCGGCTTCTTGCGGCGGAACACTTCCAGCAGCGCGTGGTGCACATGCTCGGGCGCCATGGCCTCCACGGCCTGGCCCTGCAGATCGTGGCGCGGACGGCCCTCGGCCACCACCTGCAGGTAGCGGGTGGAGCGGGTGTGGATGCCCAGCGCGGCCTTCAGGTCGTCCTTCTCGAAGGCGCCGGGATGGGCGTCCTGCAGGTCCTGGAAGATGCCGCGCTTGAGTGGCAGGAATTGCGCGCCGAAGAGGTGCGGATAGAAGCCTGCCAGCTGTTCCAGCACGGGATGCGTGCGGCGCGGGCCCTGGGCCTGCGGCGCGGCAGCGCCTGGAGCGGCAGCGGGATCGCCCGCGGGGCGGTTGCGGGCGCCTCCGCGGCCCCGGCCTCCACGCCGGCCGGCGCGGGGAGCGCGGCCTTCGCTGCCGGCCTCGGCTGCATCGCCGGAGGAGGCCGGCGCGGCGTTGTCCGTTGCGCCGTCGCGGCCTGCCACGGCCTGCGCGTCGCCCGCTGCGGCGGGGACGGGGTTCTGGGTTGCTTCTGCGGTCGCGTTGTCGGTCATGGCAATCAAGGATGCGGTCTGGTCAGGGCGTGCGGCCCGGCTGCGCGGCATGGCCACGCGGCGTAAAACCCGCCATCATGCCAGTTTGCCGCGCGCGGCCCCTGCACGGCGCTAGACGGCGCCTGGCCGCAGGGCCTCGTCGAGCACCTCCACCCAGTGCCGCACGGGCACCTGGGTGCCGCTCTGCAGGTGCGTGATGCAGCCGATATTGGCCGAGAGGATGGCCGCGGGCGGCTCCTCCGCACAGGCCTCGTCCAGCGCGCCGAGCTTGCGGTCGCGCAACTGGCCGGCGATCTCCGGTTGCAGCAGCGAGTAGGTACCGGCGGAACCGCAGCACAGGTGCGACTCCGTGCGTGCCACGCGCAGGCGAAAGCCCAGGCGGGCCAGGTGGGTCTCCACCCCGCCGCGCAGTTTCTGGCCGTGCTGCAGCGTGCAGGGCGGGTGGTAGGCAAGCAGCGCCCGCGGGGGATCGATCCGCCCCTGCAGCCGCTCGGCGAGCGCGGGCAGCATGTCCGGCAGCAGTTCGGACAGGTCCCGTGCCAGCGCGCTGACGCGCTCCGCCCGCGCGGCGTAGGCCGGATCGTGGCGCAGCAGGTGGCCGTATTCCTTCACCGTGGCGCCGCAGCCCGAGGCATTGAGCACGATCGCCTCCACGCCGCCCGCCTCCACGTGCGGCCACCAGGCATCGATGTTGGCGCGCATCTGCGCCAGGCCGCCGTCCTGGTCGTTGAGATGGAATTTCACCGCGCCGCAGCAGCCCTCGCCGGCGGCGATCACGGTCTGGATGCCGGCGGCGTCCAGCACGCGCGCCGTGGCGCGGTTCACGTTGGGCAGCATCGCCGGCTGAACGCAGCCCGCGAGCATGAGCACCTTGCGCGGGTGCTCGCGCACCGGCCAGGCGCCGGCCTCCTGCGGGCGCGGCACCTTGGCGCGCAGCGTGGCAGGCAGCAGCCCGCGCACGGCCTGGCCTGCCTTCAGCGCCGGCTTGAACAGCGGCGACGGCAGCCCCTCCTTCAACGCCCAGCGGCGCGCGCGCTCGGGCAGCGGCCGCGGCACCTTGTCCTCGACGATGCGCCGGCCGATATCCACCAGGCGCCCGTACTGCACGCCGCTCGGGCAGGTCGTCTCGCAGTTGCGGCAGGTCAGGCAGCGGTCCAGGTGCAACTGTGTCTTGCGGGTGGGCGCCTCCCCCTCCAGCACCTGCTTGATGAGGTAGATGCGCCCGCGCGGCCCGTCCAGTTCATCACCGAGCAACTGGTAGGTCGGGCACGTGGCGGTACAGAAGCCGCAGTGCACGCACTTGCGCAGGATGCCCTCGGCCTCGCGGCCTTCGGGCGTGTCCTGGAATTCGGGGGCGAGTCGGGTTTGCATGGTGATCGTTGTCGTGGGAAGGTCGTGGCGTCGGCCCGCGGGGCACTCAAGGGCGGTGGCGGCGCGCGCGCCACAGCGCGGCCAGGTGCCCGAAATCCGAGGCGAGCGGCGGCAGCGCGAGCCCCAGCAGCACCGCCGCCAGCGGCACCACCCAGACGAAGCCCACGTGCTTGAAGCCGGCCGCGCCCACGATGCCGCCGGCCGTGAACATGCCCAGCAGGCTCGCGAACAGCACCAGCCGGGCGCGGTTGGAATGCACGTGCGCCTCGGGCGGGGTGCCGCGCCGGTTCCAGTAGAGCATCTTGCCCATCTCGATGCCCAGGTCAGTGGCCACGCCTGTCATGTGCGTGGTACGGATCTGGGCGGAAGACATCTTGGTCACCACCGCGTTCTGCAGCCCCATGAGGAAGGCCAGCAGCAGCACCGTGAGCGGCACCGAGAATGGCGTGGGCCAGCCCAGGGTGATTGCGCCCATGAGCCCGAACAGCAGCATCAGCACGGCTTCGAGCAGAAGCGGCAGCGCGAACCCGCTGCGCAGCCGGTGGTGGCGCGCCCAGTTCACCATGATCGCGGTGGTGCCCGCACCCGACATGAACGCCCAGAGCGTGCCCACGGCGGCCAGCACCAGGGCCATGTTGCCCAGCACGAGGTTGTCGGCCACGGTGGACAGGAAGCCCGTCATGTGCGAGGTGTAGCTGTGCACGACGAGAAAGCCGCCGGCGTTCACCGCGCCCGCGTTGAACGCCAGCAGCAGGCCCAGCAGCCGGTTGGTGGACGGCGTGCGGTGCCGCCCCATGAGATGCCTCAGAAGGCGCATGCCCCGGCCTACCCCGCCACCCGCCGTCCGGGATTGAAGATGCCCTCGGGATCGAAGGCAGCGCGCAGCCGGTCCTGGATGCGCTGCAGGGCCGCGTCCGCAGGCTGCGCCGGCGCGAGGGGAGATTCCGCCGGGGCGCGGAACAGCGTGGCAGAGCCGCCGACGGCACGCGCGGCCTCCTGCAGCGCAGGCCCCAGGGCTGGCGGCGCCTGCACCCAGCGCAGCCCGCCGTGCCATTCGACCAGCGGGCCGGATGCACCGGCAGGCAGCGCCAGGGCCGGGGCCGACTGTGGCACCGACAGGCGCCAGAGCGCAGCGCCCGCGGGCCGGCCGGCGAACCACGGCAGCGCCTGTTCGCGGCAGGCGCCCCACTGCGCGGCCGCCTCCTGCGGCGATTGCAGCTGCCCGCCCAGGGCGCGGCAGGCGGACTCCACAGCCGCCACGGCGCCCCGCAGCCGCAAGTGCAGCAGGCCGCCGCCCCGGGCGCCGGAAGGACCGGCCTCCCAGCGGCTGGCATTCAACGGCAGCGGCTGGCCGCCCCATTCCTGCAGCCGCCGCAGCGCCTCGGCCTGCGGCAGCTCGAAGCACAGCGTGGCCTCCGCGGGCGGCACGGGCAGCACCTTGAGGCTCACTTCGGTCACGACGCCCAGCGTGCCCCAGGCCCCGGCCATCAGCCGCGACACGTCGTAGCCCGCCACGTTCTTCATGACCTGCCCGCCGAAGCGCAGGCATTCGGCGCGGCCGTTGACGATCTCCGCCCCGAGCACGAAATCGCGCACGGCCCCGGCGCTCGCGCGGGCCGGGCCCGACAGCCCTGCCGCGACCATTCCCCCCACGGTGGCGCCCTCGCCGAAATGCGGCGGCTCGAACGGCAGGCACTGCCCGCGGCCGGCCAGCAGTGCCTCCAGCTCGGCGAGCGGCGTGCCGGCGCGCACCGTCACCACCAGTTCGCTCGGCTCATAGTCCACCACGCCCGTGCAGGCACGCGTGTCGAGCACTTCGCCGTCCAGCGGCATGCCGCCATGGAAATCCTTGGTGCCCCCCCCGCGGATGCGCAAGGGGCGGCCTTCGCGCGCACTGTCGCGCACGCGTTCGATGATCTGGCGGAGGGCGGAATCCATGGCTGCATCGTAGCGGCAGCCCCGGGGCGGAGCGCCCGGTGCCCGCGTGAATTTTTTGAACGCGGCGCGTGAAGCCTGGAGGGGCACGAAAACGCCCCCGCCGGCACCCTCGCATAACGGTTCATTTGCACCGCCATAGCGCCCGACATTCGGACACAAAACAAATTTTGGGAAGCCCTTCCCTGCCTTGCAAGCGCTTCCTATCATCGCGCCCGTTTTGAACTCTACCGTTCGGCCGCAAGGGCTGAAACCGACCACAATGACACGCCGCGTCACCATCCGGACGCCCCTGGGAGAGCAGTTGCATTTCCGGCAGCTGCGGGGCAGCGAGGAGTTGAGCCAGCTTTTCTCCTTCGACATCGACCTGCGCTCGGAGAGCCGGGACATCGATCCCAAGGCATTGCTCGGTAAAACGGCGACGGTGGAGATCGAGACGCAGGGCGGCGGGCGCCGCTACCTCGATGGCCTGGTCACCCGATTCGGCATGCAGGGGCAGGACCACCGCTTCTGTTCGTACCACCTGCGCCTGCAACCCTGGCTGTGGGTGGCCACGCGGCGCCAGGATTTCAGAATCTTCCAGTTCAAGACCGTCCCGCAGATCGTGCAGGACGTGCTGGGCCGCTACGGCTACCCGATGCAACTGAAGCTCACGCGCGCCTATCGTGCCTGGGACTACTGCGTGCAATACGGCGAGAGCGACTTCGACTTCGTCTCGCGATTGCTGGAGCATGAGGGCGCGTATTACTACTTCCAGCACGCGAGCGGCCAGCATACGCTGGTGATCGCCGACGACATCGTGGGTTGCCACGAACCCTTGCCGGGCGCGGCAACCATTCCGTTCTACCCGCCGGAGAAGTCGGCCACGGCCGACCGTGAGAATATCCATGCCTGGGTGCTCAGCGAGGAAATCAAGTCGGGCAGGTACTACAACGACGACTACGACTTCAAGAAGCCCCGGTCGGACCTCTCCAACATGCGCCAGCAGCCCCCGGGCCATGCGCATGATGCGTACGAGATCTACGAATGGCCGGGCGGCTACGTGCAGCATGGCGACGGCGAGCAATACGCCCGTGTTCGCCTGCAGGAAGGGCTGACGGGCCACAGCACCGTCAGGGGCGAGTCCCGCCACCGCAGCATCGCACCCGGCTACACCTTCACGCTGGAGAACTACCCGCGCGGTGACCAAAACCGGCAGTACCTCATCACCGGGGTGACGTACCACCTGCACGAGAACCCGGGCACGTCCTCGGTCAACAGCGCCAAGCCGGGAGAAGCGCTCAAGAACAGCGAAGAGCAGGGGTCGTTCCAGAAGTTCAGCCTCACGGCCCAGCCCACGAGCCTGCCGTACACCCCCGCCAGAAAAACTCCAAAACCCCGCACGACAGGCCCGCAGACCGCCGTGGTCGTGGGCCCGGCGGGCGAGGAAATCTGGACGGACGAATACGGCCGCATCAAGGTGCAGTTCCACTGGGACCGGCTGGGGGCGATGGACGAGCATTCCAGTTGCTGGGTGCGCGTGGCGACCAGTTGGGCAGGCTCGGGCTTCGGGGCCGTATCCATCCCCCGCATAGGCCACGAAGTGGTGATCGATTTCGTGAACGGCGATCCTGACCATCCGATCGCCATAGGCAGCGTCTACAACGCGGCGAACATGCCGCCCTGGGCGCTACCGGGCAACGCCACGCAGTCGGGCATCAAGACACGATCGAGCAAGGGCGGCGCGACCGGCGACGGCATGAAGAGCGGAGCCGGCGACGCCAACGCGATCCGCTTCGAGGACAGGAAGGGCGCGGAGCAGCTATGGCTGCATGCGCAGAAGGACCAGCTCATCGAGGTCGAGAACGATGAAGCGCACTGGGTCGGCAATGACCGGGCCAAGACGATCGACCGGGACGAGACCACCATCGTTCATCGCGACCGGACAGAAACCGTAGACCGCAACGAAAAGATCACGGTGCATGGCTGGCGGACGGAAGAAGTCGATGGCGACGAGACCATCACCATCCACTCCAACCGCACTGAAACGGTGGACCTGGACGAATCCATCACCATCCACCGCAACCGCCGCGAACGGGTCGATCTGGACGAAACGGTATCGATCGGCGTGGACCGCTCGGAAGACGTGGGCCGCAACGAACTGGTCTCGATCGGCGCCAACCGGGCCAAGACCATCGGCAACAACGAGAAGGACCGGATCGGCAGGAACTGGTCCCTGCGCGTGGGCAAGACCAAGACCGAGACCATCGGCCGGATGTCGCTGCAGAACGTGGGCATGGCGCGCATGGACAACGTCGGCCTGGGCTACAGCCTCAACGTGGGCGTGGCGATGAACACCCTGGTCGGCCTGCAGCAGAGCACCCAGGTGGGCAGAACCAAGCGCCTCAACGTGGGCGACACCTACACCCAGGACATCGGCAAGGCCTGGAACCTGCAGGTCGGCCGCACCCAGACGGTGAACGTGGGCGAGCGCCAGGAAACCCGCGCCGGCAAGGTGCTCGTCGCCCAGGCCGGCGAGCACCTGGAACTGGCCTGCGGCGCGGCGAAGATCGTCCTGCGCAGCGACGGCGGCATCTACCTGCAGGGCACGCACATCGAAATGCAGGCCAGCGCCGCGATCAACGCGGACGCGGGGCTCATCGACCTCAACTGCGGCAGCAGCCAGCCCGCGCCAGAAACGCCTCCGCCCGCCAGCGACGCGCCCGGCGACGCGGCGCAGCAGGCCGCCGACGCCGCGGAAGGCCAGGCGGAGTCCGCCGCGAGCGCCGCCATGGGCGGCGGCGCATCGGGCCTGCAAAGCGCCCTCGGTGCGCTCCAGCAGGCCAAGGGGTTGCTCGACACCGCCAAGGCCCTGAAGAACGGCGACCTCGGCGCGATCGCCGGGTTGGCCGGAGGCATCGCCGGCCTGGGCGGGCCCGGTGGCATCGGCAGCAGCGTGGGCAGCGCCCCTGCCGGTTCTGCCGGCCCTGCGGCCATGGGCAAGACGCCGGGCTGGAGCGCCAAGCCCTGACCGCCCCCGCACCAGATAACGAGAGAAAAAGCGATCGACCTGCCATGGCCCAACCCGCTGCCCGCATGCACGACGACGTCGCCCACCAGCGCGGCGCCGGCCCCATCCTGGAAGGCGCCCCCACGGTCCGCATCGGGGGCCAACCCGCTGCCCGCATGGGCGACCGGGTGCGCCACAACAAGGGCATCGAACCCATCACCCAAGGCGAGCCCTCCGTGCGGCTGGCCGGGCGCCCCGCCGCCCGCGTCGGCGATGAAGTCGCCTGCCACGGCCTGATCGCCCAGGGCTGCCCTACGGTGCGCATCGGCCGCGACAAGGACGAAGCCTGCATGCAGGCCGCCGCCGACGAGGGCGCGGCCTTCGTCGTGCCGGCGCATGGCTCGTGACGTGAAGCCGTCGCGCCACCCAGGCCGCCCGCCCCCCATTCCATCGATACCGACACCGAAAGACCCCGAAACCCATGGCCCTCAAGGAAGAAGACCTTCCCGACTACGACAAGGACGCCCTCTCGCGCGAACGCGCGCTGCGCAAGACTGCCGAGGAATGCCGGCAGGAACAGGAGAAAGCCAAGGCGGAATTGCCCGGGTTGAAAAAGGAACGGCAGAAACTGGACCGCAAGGCGGAGGGGTATGCGGAAGAGGCGCGGAGGCTGGATCAGGAGATCAAGGAGAAGGAGGGGAAACTGAAGCGGAAATGCCTCACGGGAAATATTCCCTGCCTGCCAGCAGATAAAACAAAACCAGGGGCCCTGAACCTGGAGATTGGAAAAATCATCAATGCGTCTCTGGGAACGAAAATAGATCTGGCGCAAATTGCCAAATGGGAAGACGTTTACCTTAAAGCCTACGTACCGTGGTGGCCGGTCAACGAACCTGATGGCGGACCCTCGATGACAAAAAGAGACGGGAACACCAGACTGCAAGGGAAAATGAAAAACGGAGAAGCAAACAACTCCGGCGTGACTATTGCCAAAGGGATAGATTTAGGAGGCCAGAATTACGATGCGTACAAAAAGGAATTAAGGAAATTTAACAAGAGAAATGAAATTATAACAGAAGAAGAGTTTGAAAAATTGTCCGAAAAAATAAAACCATATTTTGGCAAGATAGGTGGAGAAGCATGCGCATTTGCTCGAAAAAATCCTTTGGAAATCACACAAAAAGAGGCCGATCTACTGAATCTACGCGCCGGCGAAGAAGCCACCAAAAAAGCAATATTCCTCTTCCAGCAAGACAACCCCAAAGACTCTCCAAAATTTATAGAATTAACAACCGAGCAACAGACCGCTTTACTTTCCAACGTATACCAAAGCTGGAGTATCCATCCAAAAATGAAACAGGCAATTTTGGAAGGTGATCGGGAAAAAATACCTAGTAGCAGGCGAGAGCGTGACTACTTACATGCATCCATGCCTGCAAAAAATTCCGGCGATCAATAAATTAGACATATCTCATGGAACAAAACCCCTACCCAAAAAGACTATTCATGATTTCCCTCTTGTCGCTTATCGGCTTGAAAAACGCATTTCCCAGTGAGTCCAACATCGCCCAACCCTCACGCAAGCGATTTAAGAGGCCAGTCATGGAAATCTCTGGCTGGTGGCAAGTTGTCAGGCACGAGGCTGAAATGAACCGGACTCTACCCGCCGATTGGCCCGGAATATACAAACACAACAAAGCTTATCTTCCAATTGGAAAAATAATACACATACAGCCCACTGGAGTATCTACCATGATCCTCAAGGGACCAGACGGCATGCCCAACGGCCCATCGGGCGAAGGCTTTATCTATACGATATTTCCACCATTCGGCGATGACTACTGCGCCATAAGAGAAGACGGCGAAGGGTGGAAACAGTTTTGCGACATATACAGGGAAAGGGGCGTGCCTGCCCAACAAAGAATGATAATTCTTGATATAGATTTCAGCTATCAACTGGCAAGAAGATGGCCCAAAGTGGAACCTTATATATTTGATGTCTCGCCCGAAGCCATCATGCCAACCGCGCTGGATTCCATATCGATTTCTCGCGACAAAAAAGAAATATATCTAATGCTATTCAGCCAGGAAAACAGGCCAGAAAAGGGAGAGAAACGATATGAAAGCCTCGAATACGCCACGGTGCTCAGAAAAATCCCTGCGCCATCCGGACTGACCCTACCAAAGTCCGATTGATTATTGCAATATCACTAACAAGGGGAAGCCAATGCACTTCAGCTCCAACGACAACCTTGCAATTTCCTGTGGGAAAGCCATTTCGCTCATTGGATTCCTCGCAATGCAAACCGCTCACGCCGAGCCCAGCCTGCCAAAAACAACCAAAGAACCAAGACAAGTCACCTCCTGCGGCATCAGTTTCAACCTTCCCCGCCATCTGAAAATCACATCACCCAGAAGAACCGTCAACACGGATGGCATAGAAGAATGTGAATTCCAAGTGGAATATGCCAAACGCCCTACCTACGAGGGATTCTGCAGAAAGGGAGACATCCGCTACCCGGACTCGGAGAAAAATGAATGCGAGTGGCGTCCCATGGACGGGCCAGCCAGTAAGATTCTGGTGGCCAAGACAAACTTCAACAAAGACAGGAAGGCGGTCGGGGCCTTCACCTATAAAGAAAACAAGTGGGAAATCGCTGAAGGCGATTACTACTACTCAGATGAAGTGCAACTCGGAAACCATTATGGCCATATGTCTCTTGCTGCCGCCGCGAATTCCAGGGGTTTTTGGCAGAGATGGGGTGAATCCGTGGGGTATCAGCTCATCGAATACTGCTGCACCATTGGCACGGAACTGGTCTTGCTCCAACTCGCCAGCGACATCGCCGTGTACATGGCACCTCCCCCCAGCGACACGGAAAACGGCGATGAATGCGAAATCTTCTGCCGCAGCGTGCGTCCGGCAGAGCCCCGGCAGCGCACTGCTGCCCGCTGACCGAAACACCCCCAGCCATGGCCCCTCCCAGTCTCCCCCGCTTCATCGCCCACCTGCGCAGCGATGCCGCCAACCTTTACGCCCTGATCGACTCCGCCCGCGACCATTCCCTGGTGCCACAGATGCGGCAGGCGAACATCGAACACCACTGCCTGTTTTCCGGCGTGAAGGCGCTCACGCTGGCGCGCGTGGCACCTTACCTGGTGCCGATGGCCGCGCTGGCGCCGCACCTGGAGCGGCTCGTGCCCCATGCCTGGGGCGGGGCCTGGAGCATGGTCGTGCGCGGCACGGGCGGCGTGGAGGCCACGCGCCTCCAGCTCAAGAAAAGCAGCCTGGTGCGGCTGCCGGACGGTCGGTCGGCGTATTTCCGCTTCTATGACGCGCGGGTGTTCGACCGCTTCATGCGCATCGGCACCGAGGGGCAGCTGCGCTGGATGCTGGGCGACCGGCTGGACGGGCTGACCTGGGTGAGCGGCGGGGACGCGGCACGCACACGCACCGTCCGCCATGGCCCCGCGCGCAAGGGGCTGTGGGGCCTGGTGCCGGCCACGGTCCCTTTGCGGGTGACGGAGCACCATTGGGCCGACAGGGCCGGCACGCGGGAAGGAGCCCGCCCATGACGGTGATGGCGTTCACCCCGGAGCAGATGGAGCATGCCAGCCTGGAAGAGGCGCAGCGCTGGATCGTGCAGGTGGCGCGGCGCTGGTTCCGGCTGGAGGCGCAGGAGTTTCCGGACGAGGAAGCCCTCACGCCCGAACAGGTCACCGCCTGTCTCTACATGGTGCACCGGGCCGGGCGCCTGGCCGGACTGGAGGACGGCGCGGCCCTGATCCTCACCGGGTTCGACGCGCTGCGCGCCATGCACTGCGGCATCGACGGCAACCTGGGCGAGATGATCGACTTCTGCGTGCGCATGGCCCGCGGAGGCAACATGGCCCTGGCGCATGCCAGCGTCGAGCGCGCACTGGCCCTGGCCCGGCCGGGGCCTCCGTAAGGCCAAGTTCCCCGGAGCGCCGTCAATCCATTCCCGCCGGCAGCGCCGCTTCCTCGTACCATGCCACCGGCTGGCCCGGCGCCGGCGCCGGCCGGCCCGCACGCAGCAGGAAGCCGGTCCACGGCAGCCGGGTGACTTCCTCCTCGGGGCGCCCTTTGCGGGCCGAGGTGGCGAACAGTTCGCGCCCACCCACCCCGCCCAGGCAGGGCATGGTGGGGCACGCCACGGGCACCGGCACCTCGGCCACGATCTCGCCGGACGGGGCCAGCCGCAGCAGCCGGCCGCCTTCGTACATGGCCGTCCAGTAGTGGCCCTCGGCATCCACCACGGCCCCGTCGGGCCGGCCGGCGTAGCCGGGATCACCGGGGCGCCACTGCGCGGGCTTGGGTGGGAAGGAATGGAACACGCGCGGGCTGCCCTGGGGTTCGCCGTGCGCGTCGCACTCCCAGGCGCTCACCGTGTGGGCCGGGGTATCGGCCCAGTAGAGCCAGCGGCCGTCCGGCGACCAGGCCAGGCCGTTGGCGGTCATCACCCCATCCAGCATGCGGCGCACCACGGGCGCGCTGGCGCTGCCGCGGCCGTCGATGCAGTAGAGCGCGCCCACCGCCTGCCGCGGCTGCCCGGCCGGCGGCTCGTGCAGGGTCCCCACCCAGAAACGGCCGAGGGCGTCGCACTTTCCGTCGTTGGCACGCTGCGTGGCCGTGTCGTAGGGCAGCGTGGCCACCGGCACCAGGACGCCACCCCATTCGCGCGCCCGGTAGATGCCGTCGCGCAGTGCGATCACCAGGCCGCTGGCCACGCCCGCGGTGCGCGCGGGGGCGATGCAGCCCGGCTCGCTGGGCATGGCCCACCGGTCGATGCGGCCGGTGTCGGGCTCCCAGCGGGCCAGCGCGCAGCCGGCGATATCGACCCAGTAGAGGCGGGTTTCCAGCGGATGCCAGAACGGCGACTCGCCTAGCGCGTCGGGCTCCAGGCTGCCCGTGCGCCAGTCCATGTCCAGGTGCATGCGGTGTCCTCTTTCGTCAGGGGAGCCCTTCGGCGGCGCGACCGCCGCAGCCGCCTTCCCGGGCCCCGGCACCGATTATTCGGCCATGGCGCCGCACGGCCAAAAAAAAGCCCGCCTTGCGGGCGGGCCGAATGTCCAAAAGGAGCAACTCGATCGTTCGTTGTCGTCCGGCCCGGGTGACGCCACCAGTCGCCGCCCCGGTCCAGATACCTGGCACCGTACCCTTTTTCAGCATCCAAAGGAACGGCGCACAAACCCTGATTCACTCTCCTCGCGGCCTGGTCGGTCAGATGGCCGCGGAGCAGGCCACGCCAGCAGACGCCGTGGAACCGGCTTTGCCGGGCCACCGGCGGCGTCCCCCTGCCCGCCGCGCTCGCGCGGCGAGAGCGGGGGGAGGCGGCGCAGCCGCCCAGGGGGGTGTCGCCGGCTCTAGCGGTTGTAGGCAGTTTCACCATGCGAGGTGATGTCCAGGCCCTCGCGCTCGGCTTCCTCGCTGACGCGCAGGCCCACCAGCAGATCGGCGATCTTGTAGGAGATGAAGGCCACCACGCCGGACCAGACCAGCGTGATCACCACGCTCTTGACCTGGATCCACACCTGTCCGCCCATCGAGAACGTGTCGGGCGTCAGGCCGCCCGTGCCGCCCAGGCCCTGGGAGGCGAACACGCCCGTCAGGATGGCGCCGAGGATACCGCCCACGCCATGCACGCCGAACACGTCGAACGCGTCGTCGGCGCCCAGCATCTTCTTGAGGCCACCCACGCCCCAGAGGCAGACCACGCCGGCGATCAGGCCGAGCACGATGGCGCCCATCGGGCCCACGAAGCCGGCGGCCGGCGTGACGGCCACGAGGCCGGCCACGGCTCCCGAAGCGGCGCCCAGCATGGAGGCCTTGCCCTTGTGCAGGGATTCGCCGGCCAGCCAGCTCAGGGTCGCAGCGCCCGTGGCGAGCACGGTGTTCACGAAGGCCAGGCCCGCGGCGCCGTTGGCGGCACCAGCGGAGCCGGCGTTGAAGCCGAACCAGCCCACCCACAGCAGCGAGGCGCCCACCATGGTCAGCGTCAGGCTGTGGGGCGTGAGTGCCTCCTTGCCGAAGCCGATGCGCTTGCCCACCATGTAGGCGCCCACCAGGCCTGCGATACCGGCGTTGATGTGCACCACGGTGCCGCCGGCGAAGTCCAGCGCGCCGTCCTTGCCCAGCAGGCCGCCGCCCCACACCATGTGGGCCATCGGGATGTAGCTGAACGTGAACCACAGCACCGAGAAGATCAGCACGGCGGAGAACTTGATGCGCTCGGCAAACGAGCCCACGATCAGCGCGACGGTGATCGCGGCGAAGGTGGCCTGGAACGACACGAACACGTACTCGGGAATCGTCGGCAGCATGGCCGAGAGGGTGTCCGGCGCGATGCCCTTGAGGAAGATCTTGTCGAACGTGCCGAAGAACGTGCCTTCGCCGCCGAACGCCAGGCTGTAGCCGTAGATGGCCCAGAGCACGGAGATCAGCGAGAAGATCACGAACACCTGCACCAGGACCGACAGCATGTTCTTGGAGCGGGCGAGGCCGCCGTAGAACAGTGCCAGGCCCGGGATGGTCATGAGGATCACCAGCAGGGTGGAGGTCAGCATCCAGGCGGTGTCGCCGGAGTCGAGCTTCGGGGCGGGGGCCGCGGGAGCGGCTTCGGAGGCCGCGGCGGCAGCCGGCGCGGCAGCGGGTGCTGCAGCAGCGGCCGGTGCGGGGGCGGCGTCGGGAGCCGATGCGGTGACGGCGGCCGGCTCGGAGGCGGCGGGGGCCTGTGCCAGCGCGGCGGAGCCGGCAGCCAGCAGGCCCATTCCCAGCAGGAAGGAAGCAAGCAGTTTTTTCATGGTTGTGTCTCTCGGAATGCGTTGATCCGTTGGCTGTGCGCTCGGGCCGCCGTCAGAGGGCTTCCTTGCCGGTCTCGCCGGTGCGGATGCGGACGACCTGCTCCAGGTGTCCCACGAAGATCTTCCCGTCACCGATCTTGCCGGTGCGGGCGGCGCCCTCGATCGCCTCGATGACCCGCTCCACGAGATCGTCCGCGACGGCGGCCTCGATCTTCACCTTGGGCAGGAAGTCCACCACGTACTCGGCGCCACGGTAGAGCTCGGTATGGCCCTTCTGGCGCCCGAAGCCCTTGACCTCGGTCACCGTGATGCCCTGCACGCCGATGTCCGAGAGGGCCTCGCGCACCTCGTCGAGCTTGAAGGGTTTGATGATGGCTGTCACCATTTTCATGTTCGGATCTCCGTAGTGGGGGCCTCGAGACCCCCGTTGTGGGTATGGTCGGTCAAAGGGTTTTCGTGAGCGTGACGATGAGCCGATTCTTGTTCACCGGCCCGAAGAAGTTCTTCTTGTTGGCGCCGGCCACCGCGGCCGACAGCGAGAGGCCGGAACCGAAATCGTAGGCACCGCCCACGCTGTAGTCCACATAGTTGGGCACGCCCAGGTCCTTGATGTCGCTGGCGAAGCGCGTGTAGCCCACGGCCGCCTTGAAGGTGGTGTTCGGGGCGACTTCCTGCGCGAAGGCGACGTTCAGGTAGCCGGTATTGCGGCCGCGGTTGCCGGAGGTCTTGGCGCCGGCCCAGCCGAAATAGTCCTTGGAGACCGTGTGCGAGTACTTGGCCGTCACCGGGCCATAGGTGGCGGCACCATAGAGCTCGGTCGTGTTGCCGTTGGTGTTGCCGGGATACACGTAGGTCAGGGCCCCCACATCCAGGTCCATGCCCCCGGCTTTGAATTTATAGCCGCCATAAAAATCCATTTCGATGGAATTGCCGGGCAGCCAGTCCACGCTGGAGTTCCAGTTGCCCAGGTAGAAGCCGCTCTCGCCGAACGTGTAGTCGAAGCCGCCCTGGATGGCGGGCTTGACGGCCTTGACCTTGCTCGTGTCCTGGTCCTGTCCACGGAACTTGTAGTTGGTGGTCAGGCTCACATTGCCGGTCAGCTGGGCGCTGGCCCAGACGGGGGCGGCGGCCAGGAGGGCGATGCTCAGTGACTTCAGGACGCGGGTCATGGGGGCTCCTTCGGAATAAGCCAATGGTGGATCGGGGTTCGACAGACGCAAAGCATGGACCGTGCCATGCCACGCCGCTGCGTCGCTCCAGGCGCTCCGAATGGGTGCGCCCCGGCGTCCCCTGCGTCGTGGATGGTTACAACCCTGACGGTTTTGCATCACGACGCACCCGAATGGTGCGTACCATGCGCCCCCGACGCGCCGGCACCCGGCAGCGCACCCAAGTGGGGAGGGGGAAAGTTCATGAGTCTTGCCTTGGTGCAGAGCCGCGCGCTGCTGGGCCTGCAGGCCGCGGCCGTCACGGTGGAAGTGCATCTGGCCAATGGCCTGCCCAGCTTCACGCTCGTGGGCCTCGCGGACGTGGAAGTGAAGGAGGCGCGCGAGCGCGTGCGCTCGGCGCTGCAGAACGCGGGGCTGGAATTCCCCCACAACAAGAAGATCACCGTCAACCTGGCTCCCGCCGACCTGCCCAAGGACTCCGGCCGCTTCGACCTGCCGATCGCCCTGGGCATCCTGGCCGCCAGCGGCCAGATCGACGGCACGCTGCTGGCCGGCCATGAGTTCGCGGGCGAACTGTCGCTGTCCGGCGAACTCCGCCCGGTGCGGGGCGCGCTCGCCACCAGTCTCGCCCTGCGGTCCGCCGGCGGCCGCGCCCGCATGGTGCTGCCGCCCGGCAGCGCCGAAGAGGCGGCCCTGGTGCCCGGCACCGAGGTGTACCGGGCCCGGCACCTGCTGGACGTGGTGGCGCGGTTCCTTCCGCCCCAGGCCGCAGCCAATGCAGGGACCGGGCCCGAAAGCGCCACCGAAGACGGCTGGTGCCGGGTGGAGGGCATGCCGCCGATGGCCGCAGCGCCCGCCGACGACCTCGCCGACGTGAAGGGCCAGGCCGCCGCCCGGCGTGCGCTGGAGATCGCCGCCGCAGGCGGCCATGGCCTGCTCATGGTGGGCCCGCCGGGCTCGGGCAAGTCGATGCTGGCGCACCGGTTCGCGGGCCTGCTGCCGGCGATGTCGGTGGACGAGGCGCTGGAAAGCGCCGCGGTGGCCAGCCTGGCCGGGCGCTTCACGCCGACCGCATGGGGAGCCCGGCCGACGGCTGCGCCCCACCACTCCTGCAGTGCGGTGGCCCTGGTGGGAGGCGGTTCGCCCCCGCGCCCCGGAGAAATCTCGATCGCCCACCACGGCGTGCTCTTCCTGGACGAATTCCCCGAATACGCCCGCAGCGCCCTGGAAGCGCTGCGCGAGCCGCTGGAGACGGGCCGCATCACGATCGCCCGGGCCGCACGCCGCGCGGATTTCCCGGCGCGCTTCCAGCTCGTCGCTGCAATGAACCCCTGCCCCTGCGGCTACCTGGGCTCCGGCCAGCGCGCCTGCCGCTGCACGCCCGACCAGGTCGACCGCTACCAGGCCAAGCTGAGCGGCCCGCTGCTGGACCGCATCGACCTGCATGTGGAGGTGCCCGCCCTCCCCGCGGACCAGTTGCTGGCCGCCGCGCCCGGCGAACCGTCGGCCAGCGTGCGCGAGCGCGTCGCCGCCGCGCGCGAGCGCGCCCTGGCCCGCCAGGGCAAGCCCAACCAGGCCCTGCAGGGGCGCGAGATCGATGTGCAGGCCGGCCTGCAGGACGATGCCGCCCGGTTCCTGCAGTCCGCCGCCGCCCGGCTGGGATGGTCGGCGCGCAGCACCCACCGCACGCTCAAGGTGGCCCGCACCATCGCCGACCTGGCGGGCGAGGCTTCCGTCGGGCCCGCGCACGTGGCCGAAGCGGTGCAGTACCGGCGCGTGCTGCGCCAGGCCGCGTGACCGGCAGCCCCGGCCCTCGCGGCTGCGGCCTACCGTTCGCCGTCGCGCGGCGCGATGCCCGCGCTGCCGGGCGCCAGCCCGTGGCGCTGCAGCTTGTCGTACACCGTCTTGCGGGGCATCTGGAGCAGTTCGGCGGCACGGGCCACATTGCCCTGCGTCAAGGCCAGGGTGTCGCGCAGCAGCTTGCGCTCGAAGGCCTCCACCCGGGCCGCGAGCGATGGCGCGGATTCGCCCCCCGCGTCGAGCGGCTGCACGGGCAGGCCCAGGCACAGGCGCTCGGCGGCGTTGCGCAGCTCGCGCACGTTGCCGGGCCAGTCGTGGGCCAGCCAGCCCGCGAGGTCGCGGTCGCTCCAGGCGGGCACCGGGCGGCCGTGCCTCAGTGCCGCCTGCGCGAGGAAGTGGGCCATGAGCAGCGGGATGTCCTGCGGCCGGTCGCGCAGCGGCGGAATGTCGATGGCGACCACGTGCAGGCGGTAATACAGGTCGGCGCGGAACTGCCCGCGCTCGGCGAGCTGCTTCAGGTCCGCCTTGGCGGCGGCCACGAAGCGCGCGGTGACAGGCACCGGCTGGTTGCTGCCCAGGCGTTCGATCTCGCGCTCCTGCAGCACGCGCAGCAGGCGCAGTTGCAGCGAGGGCGGCATGGACTCGATCTCGTCGAGCAGCAGCGTGCCCCCGTTGGCATATTCGATCTTGCCGATGCGCCTTCGCGTGGCGCCCGTGAACGCGCCCGGCTCGTGGCCGAAGAGTTCGCTCTCGATGATGGCTTCGGGCAGCGCTCCGCAGTTGATGGCAACGAACGGGCCGGTGCGGCCGCTGGCCGCGTGCAGGGCGCGGGCCACCACTTCCTTGCCCGCCCCGGTCTCGCCGTGGAGCAGCACGTCCACGTCCAGCGGGGCGAGCGCCGACACCAGCCGGCGCACCTCCGCCATGCCGGCGGACTGGCCCACCAGCCCGGCGAGCGCGTCGGCCCCGCCACGCGCGCGCAGCCGCTGCAGTTCGCCGGACAGGGCGCGCCGCTCCAGCGCCCGGCGCACGGTGAGCAGCAGGCGCTCGGACGAGAACGGCTTTTCGATGAAGTCATAGGCGCCGTCGCGCATGGCTTCCACCGCCATCGCCACGTCGCCGTGGCCGGTGACCAGCACCACGGGCAGGTCGGCATCCCGGTGGCGCAGCAGGCGCAGCAGTTCCATGCCGTCCAGGCCCGGCATGCGGATGTCGGTCACCACGACGGCAGGCGGGTCCTGCCCGAAGGCGTCGAGCGCGGCCTGCCCCTGGGGAAACACGCGCACCGGGATATGGGCCAGTTCGAGGGCCTGGCCGTAGGCGCGGCGCACCATGGCGTCGTCCTCGATCAGATAGACGGGGCGGATGGCCCCGGCTGGTGCGGCCGGAAGGGGCGCGTCGGTCATCGGCTAAAAAGTCCTTGGAACGGAAGGGATTCAGGCGTCGGGCCGGGCGAGCGCAAGGGTGACGGTGAACCCGGCGCCGCCGCCCTCGGGAACGTCTTCCACGGTGAGGGCGCCGCCCATGCCTTCCACGATGATGCGCGAAACCGCGAGCCCCAGCCCGAGGCCCTCGCCCGCCTTGGTCGTGAAGAATGGCTCGAAGAGCCTGCCGCGGGCCTCGGGCGCGATGCCGCCCCCCGTATCGGACACGCGCAGGCGCACCCATCCGTCTCCGGCGGCCGGTGCGAAGCGCACTTCGCGCACCGGACGGTCCTGCACCGCGTCGAGGCCGTTGCGCAGCAGGTTCACCAGCACCTGCTCCAGCCGCGTGGGGTCCGCCATCACGCACAGCCCGGGATCGAACGGCTGCACGTCGATGCGCGCCTGCACCGCCGTGCAGCGCTGCGCCAGCAGCAGCAGCGCATGGTCCAGCGCATCGCGCACGCGGCAGGGCTGCAGCACGGGCGCTTCCTTGCGCACGAAACTCTTGAGCTGGCGAACGATCCGGCCCATGCGGGCGGCGAGCTGGCCGATGAGCTGCAGGTTCTCGGCCACGTCTTCGCGGCGGCCCTGGCGGTCGAGCGCGAGGGCGTTGTCCGAGAGCGTCTGGAGCGCGGCCAGGGGCTGGTTGAGTTCATGGCCCATGCCGGCCGCCATCTGGCCGAGCACCGCCAGCTTGCCCGCCTGCACGGCCGCATCGCGCGTGCCGCGCAGGATCTGCTCCGCCTGCTGCAGATCGCTCACCCGTTCCTGCAGCGCCGTGTTGGCGGCGGTCAGGTCGGCAGTACGCTGCGCGATCTGCGATGCGAGCATGTCGTGTGCGGCCTGCAGCCGGGCGGCGCTGGCGCGGCGCTCCGCCTGGCCTTGCTGGTCCAGCCGCTGGTAGAAGAGCATGCCCAGCAGCAGCGCCGCGCACAACCCGCCGGCCAGCCCCGCCACCAGGGCTTCCTGCCGCACCGGATACTGGTCCGCCAGCAGCAGCATCTGCCAGCCCCGCGGCCCGACGCCGCGTGCCGCCACGCTGAAGTCGCGCTCCAGTCCTCCGCGCCGCAGGTGCACCGGTGCACTGCCGGCCGGCCAGGCACGCAGGCCATGGTCGATGGGCCCCAGGGCATGGCCGCCATATTGCTGGGCATCCTGCAGCCGGGCCAGCGCCTGGGGCCCGAGCGGTGCAAGCGTGCGGTAGCGCCACTGCGCCTCGGTGCTGACGAACACGACGCCATCGCGATCGGCCAGCAGGACGGTGTCGCCGCCTGCGGCCAGCGAGGCCTCGAAGGCATCGAGCGAAACCTTCACGGCCACGACGCCCCGGGCGGGCGCGGTGGCCGGCAGGGGCGCGGCGATGAAATAGCCGGGCTTGCCGGTGGTCGCGCCCACACCGTAGAAGCGCCCGGTCTGCCCCTGCATCGCCGCCTCGAAGTACGGGCGGAACCGGTAGTTCTGCCCCACGAAGCTGCTCGGCAGGCGCCAGTTGCTGGACGCCACCGTGTGGCCGCCTGCGTCCATCAGGTAGGCCGCTTCCACGTCGGCCAGGCCGGCCGCCTGCATCAGGAAGGCATTGGCGGCTGCCTGGGCCTGGCTGGAATGGTCCAGCGCGCGCCCCAGGCCACTGTCCAGGGCCAGCAGGGCAGGCAGCGCCTCGTTGCGATGCAGCAGGGATTCCAGGCTCTGGGCCGCGAAATCGAGCCGCTGCGCCGCCGCTTGCCGCTGCCGCGAAAGCTGTGCATCGAGCGTGGCGCGGTACACCAGCGCGCCGACGCACACGCAGGCCAGCACCGCGAGGCCAGGGATCAGGAGGGAACGGTCGGGTTTCAAGCGGAAGACGGCGGTTGGGCACGCATTGTGGTGGGTGGCAGCAGACGGCTTCCCAGGGCTACCCCCGTTGACAAGGCACCGCGTGCGGAAACCCGCACAACCCGGCGAGCCACGTGCGGAAAACCGCCGCGCAGTCCCTGCGCAGGCGGCCTCCGGCGAGGCCGCCACCAACGCGCATCCCCAGCACGGGCGTGCCCTGGCGACCCATCCGCACCGGCCGGCCACGGCATGGCACGCAAGCTGCAAAAGACATTCCGCAACCGGCAGACCCACAACATCCAACCTCCCAGGAGACATCCGAAATGAAGCATTCCACATCCCCCCTGCGCCGCGCCCTGCTCGCCGCCACGGCGCTGGCCGCCTGCGCCACGGCCCCCGCGATGGCCCAGGACTATCCCTCCAAGCCCGTGCGCCTCATCGTTCCGTTCGCCCCCGGCGGCACGACCGACATCGTGGCGCGCGTGGTATCGCAATCGCTGGGCACGACGCTGGGCCAGCCGGTGGTGGTGGACAACAAGGCCGGTGCGGGCGGCGTCGTCGGCGCGACGGAAATCGCCCGCGCTGCGCCGGACGGCTACACGCTCGGCGTGGCGACGGTGTCGTCGGTCGCCTCCGCGCCCGCCATCAACCCCGCGGTGAAATACAACCCGCTGACCGACTTCACGTCGATCGTCAACATGGCCGCCACGCCCAACGTGCTGGCCGTGCACCCGAGCTTTCCGGCCAAGGATTTCAAGGCGTTCATGGCCGAGGTGAAGGCCCATCCGGGCAAGTACTCCTTCGCCACCTCGGGCACGGGCGGCATCGGCCACCTGCAGATGGAGCTGTTCAAGTCGCTGTCCGGCCTGGGCCTGGAGCACATCGGCTACAAGGGCGCGGGCCCCGCCCTCAACGACGCGGTGGCCGGCCAGGTGCCGATGATCTTCGACAACCTGCCCTCCGCCCTGCCGTTCATCAAGGAGAAGCGCCTCATCGCGATCGCGGTGGCGGCGCCCCAGCGCCTGCCTTCGATGCCCGACGTGCCCACCTTCAAGGAAGTCGGCTTCGAGCCCGTGAACCGGATGGCGTTCTACGGCATCCATGGCCCGAAAAACTTGCCGCGCGAAGTGGTGGACAAGATCTCCCAGGCCGTCAAGAAGACCCTGGAAGACCCGGCCGTGCGCCAGCGCATCGAGGACACGGGCTCGCTCGTGGTCGGCAACACGCCGGAGGAATTCACGGCCCAGACCAAGGCCGAGTACGAGCTCTACAAGGGCGTGGTGGCCAAGCAGCAGCTGAAGCTGAACTGAGTACCGCAACGGCCCGTCGGCGGGACGGCGGGCTTCACCGGCCGGTCCTGGCCGAGGCGCACGCAGCGACCCACAGGCAGCGCGCCACAGTGGGGCGGCGAATTCGTCCATGCGTTGCTGTGCTCGGAATGGACGGCCCGGACCGGTGAGCGGTGCGCCAGCGCCGTGGCAAAGGCTCGTTTCAGACGAACATGCCGCCCGACGCCTCGATGCGCTGGGCGTTCACCCAGCCCGTGCCCGGCTGCAGCAGCGCCGCGATCACACCACCGATGTCGTCCGGCAGGCCTACGCGGCCCAGCGCCGTCTGCCCGGCGATGAAGGCATTGAGCTGCGCGTTGTCGCGCACCGCACCGCCCCCGAAATCCGTCTCGATCGCGCCGGGCGCCACCACGTTCACGGCGATGCCGCGCGCGCCCAGCTCCCTGGCCAGGTAGCGGGTCAGCACCTCTACCCCGCCCTTCATCGCCGCATAGGCGGCATAGCCCGGCAGCGCGAACCGCGCGAGGCCCGAGGACACGTTCAGGATGCGCCCGCCGTCGTTCATCAGCGGCAGCAGCTTCTGCGTGAGGAAGAACGTGCCCTTGAGGTGGATGGCGACCATCTGGTCGAACTGCGCCTCGGTCGTCTCCATGAAGCCGGCATGCGCGCCGGAGCCCGCGTTGTTCACCAGGAAATCGAAGCGCTCGCGCTGCCAGTGCCGGGCCAGCACATCGCGCACCTGGCCGGCGAACGCCTCGAACGTGGAACTGTCCGCCACATCCAGCGGCAGCGCCACCGCGCGGCGGCCCAGCGCCTCGATCTCGGCCACCACGGCCTGGGCCTCGGCCGCCTGGCTGCGGTAGGTGAGGATCACGTCGGTACCGGAGCGCGCCACGTGCAGCGCGGCATTGCGGCCCAGGCCCCGGCTGCCGCCGGTGATGAGGGCGATGGTGGGGTGGGCGGAGGAGGACGAAGGAGAAGTGGATGCGATGGAGGTCATGGCAAAGTCCTTTCAGTGCATGAGGCAAGGAAGAAAGCGATGGGATGGAGTCTATTGATCGACTCCATCGCCATAAATCGCGCAAAATCGATCACATCGTTCATCAAAAAATAACAATGAACCCCTTCGACCGCATGCACACCTTCGTCCGCGTGGCCGAATTCGCCAGCTTCACCCAGGCGGCCGAGGCGCTGGGCATCCCCAAGGCCAGCGCCTCCACCGCCGTGCAGCAGCTGGAAACCCAGCTCGGCACGCGCCTGCTGCACCGCACCACGCGGCGCGTGCAACTCACGCAGGACGGCCAGGCCTACTACGAGCGCTGCAAAGACCTGCTGGCCGACGTGGACGAGCTGCAGTCCATGTTCCAGCACGCCGACGGCGAAGGCGCAGGGGGCGGCGGCCTGCGCGGGCGCGTGCGCATCGACATGTCCACCGGCATGGCGCGCAACGTGGTCGTGCCGCGCCTGCCCGAACTGCTGGCCCGCCATCCCGGCCTGGAGGTGGAGCTGAGCAGCACCGAACGCCGCGTGGACGTGGTGCGCGAAGGCTTCGACTGCGTGCTGCGCACCGGCGCGGTGGTGGATGCGAGCCTCGTCGCGCGCCCGCTGGGCCCTGCACGGCTGGTCAACTGCGCCAGCCCCGCCTACCTGCGTGCGCACGGCACGCCCCGGACGCTGGACGACCTGGGCAACCACCGGCTGGTGCACTTCGTGAACACCCTCGGCGCCCGCTCCGGCGGCTTCGAGGCCGACGTGGACGGCACCCTGGTGGCCATTCCCATGCAGGGCGCCCTCACCGTGAACAACGCCGAGGCCTATATCGCCGGCTGCCTGGCGGGCCTGGGAATCATCCAGGTGCCGCGCCTGGGCGTGGTGGACCTGCTGGCGCAGGGCGACCTGGTGGAGGTGCTGCCGCAGCACGCCGCCCCGCCGATGCCGCTCACGCTGATGTACGCCAACCGCCGGAACCTGCCACGGCGGGTGCGGGCGGTGATGGACTGGCTGGCGGAAGTGGTGGCGGAACATCTCGGCCAGGATGCGGCCGCAGCCCCCCAGGCGGCGCGGCTGGCAGGTTTTCCGAGTGACGATAGACGGGATTCGCGCACATGTCCTGGGGCCTGAACCCACCCGCCGGCCGCGTTTGTCCGACAATGCAGGGGTTTGCCCGCTTGGCAGGGGGCAGCCAGGGGGCCCAGCGGCAGCCCGCACGAGCCACCGGCCCTGCCTTCGAAGGCCACGCGCCCCCTTGTCGTTTTCACTTTCCGCCATCCATCCATGAGCGCATTCAACGAAGAGCGAGTCCTCTCCGTCCACCACTGGACCGACCGCCTGTTCTCCTTCACGACCACCCGCGACACGTCGCTGCGGTTCTCCAACGGCCACTTCACCATGATCGGCCTCAAGGTGGACGGCAAGCCGCTGCTGCGGGCCTACAGCATCGCGAGCGCCAACTACGAGGAGCACCTGGAGTTCCTCTCCATCAAGGTGCCGGACGGCCCGCTCACCTCGCGCCTGCAGAACATCCAGGTGGGCGACAGCATCGTCGTCGGCCGCAAGCCCACGGGCACACTGCTGATCGACTACCTGCTGCCGGCCAAGCGCCTGTACCTCATCTCCACCGGCACCGGCCTCGCGCCCTTCCTGTCGGTGATCCGCGACCCGGACACCTACGAGAAGTTCGAGGAAGTGGTGCTGGTGCACGGCGTGCGCCAGGTGAACGAGCTGGCCTACCACGACTTCATCACGCAGGAGCTGCCCAAGCACGAGTTCCTGGGCGAGATGGTGGCCAAGCAGCTCAAGTACTACCCCACCGTCACGCGCGAGCCGTTCCGCAACCAAGGCCGCATCAACGACCTGATCGAGAACGGCAAGCTCTTCACCGACCTGGGCGTGCCCCCGCTGGATCCGCTGGTGGACCGCGTCATGCTCTGCGGTAGCCCGGAAATGCTGGCCTCGCTCAAGGCCATCCTGGAAAAGTGCGATTTCGAGGAGGGCAACACCACCAAGCCCGGCGACTTCGTGATCGAGCGCGCCTTCGTCGAGAAGTGAGGCTGGCGCAGAAAGACAAACGGGCGGCCTGAAAGCCGCCCGCCTGCAAGGCCGATGGAAAGTGGCCGGAACGCCGGCCCCGTGTGTCAGTAGCCGTTGTCGGCCACCCGCATCGATTGCGGTGCCTGGGCGGAATAGCCGCCACCATAGCCGCTGCCGTACTGGCCGTTGTCCACGCGGAAGCTGCGGCCTTCCACCCGCACTGCCGTGCCCTCGGCCACCGGCTGCGAGCGCGTGAAGGTGCGCACCGAGCCGTCGTCCATGCGGACGCGGATCTGGTAGGCCGTGGTGGTACGGGTGCGCTGCTCCACCGTGTGGCCCAGGTAGCCGCCGCCGACGGCGCCGAGCACCGTGGCCGCCGTGCGGCCCGAGCCCTTGCCCACCTGGTTGCCCAGCACGCCACCGATCACGCCGCCGGCCACGGCACCGATGCCGGTGGCGGGTGCGGCCTGCTGGAAGGCCTGGACGGATTCGACACGGCCGCAGGTCATGCAGGACGGCGCCGCGGCACGCTGCATGGCCACTGGCTGCTGGCCCTGCGGGGTGCCGCTGTAGGCGGGCTGCGGTGCATAGCCCGGGGAAGGCGCACGCTGCGCGAACTGCTGGGCCGGAGCCTGGGCCACGGCGGCGGGGCGTCCTTGAGCCCCTTGGGCTGCGGCGGGGTTGATGGATGGATTGGCGGCCGCCGCGGACTGGGCGTCCGGAGCGAGGGCTGCGGCAGGCTGCACTGCGGAGGCGACATCCGGAGCGCGGTCGCGGTTCTGGACCACCAGCGTGGCGCCCAGGGCCAGCACGCTGACTCCCAGCGCGCCGATCGCAGCCCAGAGCCACTTCGCCGAGCCGCCGGCCACCGGGCCCGCAGCGGAAGAATTGGAACGGACAACGAGACTCATACGATTTCCCTTTCTATGGGTGTTGTGCTGGCAGATTACCCGCGCCGCTGCTTCACATACCGCCGGGCTCTGTAAACACCGTAAGCAGCTGTAGAGCCACCGGGCGGCGTCCGACACGGCTTGGCGAAGCCTGCCCGCAAACCCCGCGCCCGGCACTGCGCACAGTGGCGCCATGGCACCCCGGGCGGCACTGGCCGCACAGATCCGCATCGGCGTTTCCGGTTGGCGCTACGCCCCATGGCGCGGCACCTTCTACCCGGACGACCAGGCCCAGGCCCGGGAACTGGCATTCGCCTCCCGCCAGTTCCCCGCGATCGAGCTGAACGGCTCCTTCTATGCCCTGCAGCGCCCGTCCAGCTACGCAGCGTGGTCGCGGGATACGCCGGAAGGCTTCGTCTTCACCGTGAAGGCGCCGCGGTTCATCACCCACATCCTGCGGCTGCGCTCGCCGCGCGCGGCCATCGCGAACTTCCTGGCATCGGGCCTGCTCTCGCTCGGCCCCCGGCTCGGCCCCATCCTGTGGCAGTTGCCGCCCAGCCTGCCCTTCGATGCCGGCCTGCTGGAGGATTTCCTGGCCCTGCTGCCCCGCGACACCCGGCAGGGCCTGGAACTGGCCCGCGAGCGCGAACCGCGCATGCGGGGCCGGGAGTGGCTGGAGGCGGAAGGGCCCCGTTGGCGCATGCGCCATGCGCTGGAAGTGCGCCATTCCAGCTTCGCCACGCCCGAATGCATCGCCCTGCTGCGCCGCCATGGCGTGGCGCTGGTGGTGGCCGACACCGGCGGCCGCTGGCCGGAACTGGGCGACATCACCGCCGATTTCATGTACCTGCGCCTGCACGGCGCCGAGGCACTGTACGCCAGCGGCTACAGCGATGACCGGATCGCCGCATGGGCCCGCCGCATCCGGGCGTGGCACCGGGGCGCGGCGCCGCGCGATGTCGCCCTGGCCGGCCCTGCCGCGGGCACGCCCGCGGCGCCTCCAGGCGGCCGGGACGTGTTCTGCTTCTTCGACAACACGGCGAAGCTCCATGCGCCACGCAATGCGCTGGAACTGGCGCGGGTCCTGCGCCTTTCCCCGGACACGCTGCGGCCGGCGGGGCGCTGAGCGCCGGCGCCCGGCCCCTGCTAGCGCGCCGCGGCGGGCGCCGGCGGCTTCGGTGAGGCGGGCACTTCCTGGGCATGGGCGGCGTCCACACGCTGCCCCACGTGCTCGGCCCGGGCTTCCTGCAGGGCACGGGCGCAACTGGCGGAGAAGAGCAGCACCGCCGACGAGAAATAGATCCACATGAGCAGCACGACGAGCGAGCCCGCGGCCCCGTAGGCCGACACCACGGCGGCCGTGGCCAGGTAGAGCGCCAGCAACTGCTTGCCCACGGTGAACAGGATCGCCCCCACCACGGCGCCGAACACCAGGCAGGCCATCGGCGGCTTGGGCCCGGACCCGATGCGCATCAGCCCCACGAACAGCAGCACCGCGATGCCGAAGGCGACGAGTTCGTTGACCAGTTGCAGGAGGGGGCCGGAGGCGAAGGGCAGGCGCGCGCTCGCCCAGTTGGCCACCACGTGTATTACCGTGGAGACGACCAGCGAGATCAGCAGCAGGAAGCCGATGGCCAGCACGTACGCCAGGCCGCGCAGCCGCAGCGAGGCCATGCGCCACCAGGCCTTGTTGTTGTCGGGCGCGGGGGGATGGCCGGACGTCCAGAGCCGCTCCAGCGCGGACTGCAGCTCCACGAACACCCCGGTCGCGCCCGACAGCAGCAGCACGAAGCCCGCGATGGAGGCCAACCGGCCTTCCGACGGCTCCCGGGCGCTGGAGAGCGCGAGCTTCACGACCTCCGCGCCGCGCTCGCCCATCACGGACTGCACCTGGGCGATGAGGTTGGTTTCGAGGTAGGACTTGTCGATCCACCAGCCCAGCACCCCCACCAGGAGCAGCAGCAAGGGCGCCAGGCTCAGCATGCCGTAGAACGACATGGCGGCGCTCATCCGCAGGCCGTCGGCGTCGAGCCAGAGATTGACGGCCCGCACGAGCGGCATGACGGGCTGGATGAGGCGCTTGGCGCCCTCCAGGCAGCGGGTGAGGAATGGGGACGGCATGCGGCCATTGCAACGCATCGTCGAGCCGCCGGGTGTCGGAGCACTTCGCCATTGCATACCTGTATGGGGGCGCGGGATACCCGCAGGCCATTGCACGGATGGGCCAAAGACGGGCATCATGGGGCGCAGGGGATTGGAGAAAAGAGATCAGGCAGGGCACCATCGGCGGGCGCCGCCCTGCCCATGGAGCACGATTGCCCGCGCCTTGCAGAAAAAGAGCACGCATGAAGAGGGATTTCCTGCCATCCGCATCGTCGGGCCGTTTCCTGGCCCTGCTCGCGCTGACGCTGATCGCCGCGCAGGTGGTGGCCTTCGTCTTCCTGCATTTTTCCAACCGGCGGATCGCCATGAACAGCGTGGATGCCGCACTGGAGGCGGGCGCGCAGACCTTCGAGTACACGGCCGCGATGCGGCGCGAATCCCGGCGGGTGGCCTCCGAACTGATCTCCAGGGACTACGGCCTGCAGAACATCATCTTCAACGAGACCAACCGGGACACGGTGGAGTCGGCGCTCTACAACCAGCTGGCGCGGACCGGCGCCGAACTGATCGTGCTCACGGACCTGGACGGCACGCTGCGGGCACGCTCGTCCGTGTCCGGATTCCTGCGCGAGCGGGACGCGGCGCTGGACCACCGGCTGGAGATGCTGGTGGGAAGCGTCCGCGAAGCGAGCCGCAACATGCGCACCATGAACGGCGAAGACGGCAAGCCCGTGCTGCACAACTGGGTCAAGGTGACCGTGCGGGCTCCCGTGCCGGTGGCGCACATCTACCTGGCCTTCCGGATCACGCCCGCGGGCGCACAGCAATTCGCACGCATGACGCAGCTGCAAATGGCCTTCGTCTCCCATGACGAAAAGGGCCACTACACCGTCTATGCGAGCACCCTGCCGGAGTCGATCTCCATGGATCCCATCGGCCGGAACGCCAGGGACCCGGCGCCCTTCTCCGCCAGTGATGCCGACGGTGCCGGCTACCGCGTCAAGGTCATCACGCTGGACGATTCCGGCCCGCAGCCTGTCAGCGCCATGGTGGCCAAGCCGTTCGCACCGGTCATGTCGCCGTTCCTCAAGCTGGAGGCGCTGTACGCCGTGAGCGTGCTGATGAGCGCGCTGGTGTCCATCATCGCGGTCAAGGTGGTCGCCAGCCGCGTGGTGACGCCATTGGAGGACGTGGCACAGAAGGATGCGCTCACCGGGCTCGCCAACCGCCGCACCTTCGAGGCCCGGCTGCGGCGCGCCGAGCAGGACCTGCAGAGGTCGGGCGCGGGCTTCTCCGTCATGCTGATGGACCTCGACAAGTTCAAGTTCGTCAACGACACGTACGGGCATGACGCGGGCGACGTGGTGCTGAAGGAGGCTGCGTCCCGCATCCAGAAGATCATCCGCGCGTCCGACACGCTGGCCCGGCTGGGCGGCGACGAGTTCGCGATCCTCGTGCGCACCGACGACCCGCAGACGCTGTCCCACATCGCCACCGCCATCGTGGAGGTGGTGCGCCAGCCCATTCCCCTGAAACCCGGCCTGGCCGCCGAGGTGGGCACCAGCATCGGTATCGCCTTCGCGCCGGGGCACTCCCGCCACGGGGCCGAGGTGGTGCATTGCGCCGACCAGGCGATGTACATCGCCAAGCGGCGCGGGGGCGGGTTCGCCATGGCGGAGAACGTGCAGGCGGCGGAACAGGCACCGCCCGACATGGCGTCGCAGCGGTGACCGCCCCGCGCGCCGTCCTCAGGCCCCTTGCCCCATCGCCGGATCGGAAACGGAATCCCGGCCCGTTTCGACGCGGCCAGCGAAGCGCCGCACGAAGGCCGGGGCCGCGCTGCAGCGCACGGTGAAGTCGTACCAGTTGCCGCTGTCGCCCAGGGCCCAGGCCAGTTCCTCCACCGCGCCCGGCTGCACGGTGCGCGTCCAGGGGCCGTCGGCGCGGTAGGCGCGTGCCTCGGCGGTGAAGCCGATGGCCGCGGTGCCGCGGTTGTAGAGCTTCACGCGCACCTGCGGCGGGTCGCACAGTTCATAACAGACCTGCACCTCGGGCATGCCGGCGGCAGCCTGCTGCGCGAGGTCGCCCGCGAAGGCGCGGTGGAAGCCGTTGGGGCCCAGCACCCACAGGTCGTAGGCGCCGCCGTCGGCCGCCGCGTTCCAGACACCGTTCAGCGTCTTGCCGGCCTCGACCACGTAGCGGCGCGGGATCGCGTCCAGGTGCTTCCTGTCATAGACATGGAACACCGCGGCGGGGCTGCCGGCTTTGGCCGTGTTGGCGAAGAGCAGCGTCACCGTGCCCGCGCCGGCATTCGCCTGGGCCGTGGCGTGCAGTTCGTAGGGCAGTGCGCGCGAAGGCCGCACGCCCGTCGCCTGCACCGGCAGGGCCGTGTCCGTGGCCGCGGCGGGCTGGGGCAACTTGGGGGCCTGCACCTGCGCGGCGATGCGTGCGTCCACGGCCGTCTTGCTGGTGCGGCCGGCCAGCGTGGGCAGGGTCTCGGTGTTCGGGTTGACGAAGTTGAAGCAGCTGGTCAGGTCGCCGCACACCGCGCGACGGTAGGCGCTGATCTGCGGCTCGGCCACGCCGAAGCGCTTCTCCAGGAACATGAGCGTGGAGGTGTGGTCGAACACCTGCGAGTTCACCCAGCCGCCGCGGCTCCAGGGCGAGACGATCCACATCGGCACGCGCGGGCCGGGGCCGTAGGGCTTGCCGTCGGCCGGTGGCTGGCTGGGGGTGGCGGGCTGGAAGTCGTGGTATTCCACGGCCACGTCGGCGGCAGACAGCGTGCAGGCGCCGGCCAGGCTGCCATCCGCGTTGCGCGAAGGCACGGCGGGCGATGGCAGATGGTCGAAGAAGCCGTCGTTCTCGTCGTAGTTGATGAGCAGCACCGTCTTGCTCCACACGTCCGGGTTGGCGGTGAGCGCGTCCAGCACCTCCTGCACGTACCAGCCGCCCTGCGCGGGGCTCGACGGGCCGGGGTGCTCGCTATAGACCGAGGGCGCGATGATCCACGACACGGCTGGCAGGCGGCCGTTGCCGATGTCGTCGCGGAATGTTTCCAGGAAGCCCAGCGGCATGGTGTTGCCGAAGCCCTTGGCCAGCGGGCTCAAGGCATCGTCGATGGCCGGGTCGTAGGTCGGGCCGGCCAGGCCCTGCGGCTGCGTGATGTCGGTCTTGGCCACGTAGAGGGGCTTGCGGTCCGCGGGCATCTTCTCGATCTCGGCGCGCCAGTGGCGGAAGCCCATCATCTCGTTGCAGCCGAAGTTGTCGATCAGGCTCTGGTAGACCTTCCAGGACACGCCCGCCTTCTGCAGCCGGTCGGCGTAGGTGGTCCAGGTCCAGCCGTCGGTGGATGCGCCGATGTCGTTGCCCGCGTTGAACTGGTTGTTCAGGCCCGCCACGTTCACGCGCGTGCCGTCGATGGGGCTGACGCCGTTCGGCCCGTTGGTGCCCGTCCAGTAGAAGAGCCGGTTGGCGATGGTGCCCGTGTGCATGCCGCAGTGGTAGTGGTCGCACAGCGTGAAGGCATCGGCCAGCGCGCGCTGGAACGACACCTCGGCCGTCTCGTAGTAGCCCATCGAGAGGGGCAGCTTCGCATCGGGCCAGCGCGACATGCGCCCGTGGTCCCAGGCCGCCTGCGAATCCACCCAGGTGTGCGGCGTGCTGCCGGCGCGCTGGGCGTTGCCCTGGGCCTCGTCCAGCCGGAAGGGCACATAGGTGCTGGCGGGCGTGGTCTTGGTGTAGGCCTGGTAGAAGACGTTGCGGCCGTACTGCGAGGGCACGGCGAAGCGGTCGCCGAAACCGCGCACGCCCTTGAAGGTGCCGAAATAGCTGTCGAAGGAGCGGTTTTCCATCATCAGCAGCACCACGTGCTGCACGTCCTGGATGGTGCCGGTGGCGTTGTTCGCCTCGATGGCGAGGGCGCGCCGGATGGCGGGCGGAAACGCGGACAGCGTGGCAGCGGCCGCTCCGGTGCCGAGCACGCCGGAGAGGAACTTGCGTTTGGAGGAATCGACGGTCATGTTGGAGGAGTGTTTGTTGTCCGAAGAAAGGCGCGGCATGCGCGCGCGGCGGTGCGGCGAGCGCGGGGCAGGATGGGTGCCGTAGCGCCCGCGGGCCCGGCTCAGGGCTTGGGCGCGCAGTGCGTGTCGGGGTTGCCGCAGTGGGCGACGAAGCTGTTCGCGGAATCGGAACCGGAGCCGCCACAGCCGGCCAGCAGCAAGCCGAACGCGAGCGTGCAGGCGGCCAGCAGGGAGCGGCCGAGGAGGGACGGCACGGTGGGCCGTGGATGCGAGGTCATGTCGTGGGGAGAGGAATGGAGAGGCTTGGCATTCTTCTCGCCGACTATTGCGTGGGAGTGACGTTTGGGTAACACGGCGGTTACGGGCGGTTCGCCGTACCCAAGCGCCACAAAGCAAAAAGGCCCCGCATGCGGGGCCTTCGTCTTTTCCGGGGCAGTACGCAAATCAGAGATTCGGCGCCAGCAACCGCTCCAGCACCTTCTCGTCCATCCCCCGCCGCTCGGCCATGTCGTGCAGCTGGTCCTCGCCGATCTTGCCGACGTTGAAGTACGTGCTCTCGGGGTGGCCGATGTAGAAGCCGCTCACGCTAGCGGCAGGGGTCATGGCCAGGCTTTCCGTGAGGCCCATGCCGATCTCCTCGCACTGCAGCACGCGGAAGAGGTCGGTCTTGGCGCTGTGGTCCGGGCAGGCCGGGTAGCCGGGCGCGGGGCGGATGCCCTGGTACTTCTCGGCGATCATGTCGTCGTTGCTCAGGGCTTCGCCGGCGGCGTAGCCCCAGAGGTCGGTGCGCACGCGCTGGTGCAGGCATTCGGCGAAGGCTTCGGCCAGGCGGTCGGCCAGGCTCTTGAGCATGATGGCGGAGTAGTCGTCCAGCGCGTCGATGAAGGCCTGTTCCTTCTTCTCCACACCCAGGCCGGCCGTGACGGCGAAGAGGCCGGCGTAGTCGGCGATGCCGCTCTCCTTCGGTGCCACGAAGTCGGCCAGGCACCGGCTGGGGCGGGTCACGCCGTCGATCACCTGCTTCTCGGTCTGCTGGCGCAGGCCGTACCAGGTCATGGCGACTTCGGTGCGCGATTCGTCGGTGTAGAACTCGATGTCGTCGCCCACGCTGTTGGCGGGGTAGAGCGCGAGCACACCGCTCGCGCTGAGCCAGCGGCCCTCGATCAGCTTTTTCAGCATGGCCTGGCCGTCGGCGAACACGCGCTGCGCCTGCTCGCCCACGATCTCGTCGGTGAGGATGGCGGGGTACGGGCCTGCGAGGTCCCAAGTCTGGAAGAACGGGCCCCAGTCGATGTACTTCGCCAGCTCGGTGAGGTCGAAGTTCTTGAACACGCGCCGGCCCAGCAGGCGGGGCTTCGGGGGCTGGTAGGTGCTGAAATCGACCGGCGTGCGGTTGGCGCGGGCCTTGGCCAGCGGCCACATGGGCGTCTGCTTCTTGTTGGCGTGCTGGGTGCGGACCTTGTCGTAGTCGGCGTTCAGCTCATCGACGTAGCTCTGCGCGCCGTCGCCCAGCAGGCTCTGCGCCACGCTCACGCTGCGGGACGCATCGGGCACATAGACGACGGGGCCTTCGTAGTGCGGCGCGATCTTGACGGCTGTGTGCACGCGCGAGCAGGTGGCGCCGCCGATCAGCAGCGGGATCTTTTTGACGCGGAAGTGCTCGTCCTTCTGCATCTCGCCGGCCACGTACTGCATCTCTTCCAGGCTGGGCGTGATGAGGCCCGACAGGCCCACGATGTCCGCGCCCTCGACCTTGGCGCGGGCCAGGATCTCGTGGCACGGGACCATCACGCCCATGTTCACCACCTCGAAGTTGTTGCACTGCAGGACCACGGTGACGATGTTCTTGCCGATGTCGTGCACGTCGCCCTTCACGGTGGCGATGACGATCTTGCCCTTGCTGCGCACATCGCGGCCGGCGAGCTCGTCCTGGCGCTTTTCTTCCTCGATGTAGGGGATCAGGTGGGCCACGGCGGACTTCATCACGCGCGCGCTCTTGACCACCTGGGGCAGGAACATCTTGCCCGCGCCGAACAAATCGCCCACCACGTTCATGCCGTCCATGAGCGGGCCTTCGATCACGTGCAGCGGGCGGCCGCCCTTGGCCAGGATCTCCTGGTAGGCCTCTTCCGTGTCTTCCACGATGAAGTCGGTGATGCCGTGCACCAGCGCATGTGAGAGGCGCTCGCCCACGGTCTTGGGGTGCTCGGGCGTGCCGCGCCATTCGAGCTTCTTGCTCTCGTCCTTGGCGCCGCTCTTGGCGGTCTCTGCGATCTCGACCAGGCGCTCGCCCGCGTCGGGGCGGCGGTTGAGCACCACGTCCTCCACGCGCTCGCGCAGGGTGGGCTCCAGGTCATCGTAGACGCCCACCATGCCGGCGTTGACGATGCCCATGTCCATGCCCGCTGCGATGGCGTGGTAGAGGAACACGGTGTGGATGGCCTCGCGCACCGGGTCGTTGCCGCGGAAGCTGAAGGAGACGTTGGAGACGCCGCCCGACACCTTGGCGCCCGGCAGGTTCTGCTTGATCCAGCGCGTGGCCTCGATGAAATCCACCGCGTAGTTGTTGTGCTCCTCGATGCCGGTGGCCACCGCGAAGATGTTGGGATCGAAGATGATGTCCTCGGGCGGAAAGCCCACTTCATCGACCAGCACGCGGTAGGCGCGCTCGCAGATCTCGATCTTGCGCGCGTAGGTGTCGGCCTGGCCGACCTCGTCGAAGGCCATGACCACGGCGGCGGCGCCGTAGCGCTTGACCAGGCGCGCCTCGTGCTTGAATTTTTCCACCCCCTCCTTCATGGAGATGGAGTTGACGATGCCCTTGCCCTGGATGCAGCGCAGGCCGGCCTCGATCACGTCCCATTTGGAGGAGTCCACCATGATGGGCACGCGGGCGATGTCGGGCTCGGAGGCGATGAGCTGCAGGAAGCGCACCATGGCCGCCTTGCTGTCGAGCATGGCCTCGTCCATGTTGATGTCGATGACCTGGGCGCCGTTCTCCACCTGCTGGCGCGCCACGGCCAGGGCCTCTTCGTACTGGCCGTTGAGGATCATGCGCGCGAAGGCCTTGGAGCCCGTCACGTTGGTGCGCTCGCCGATGTTGACGAACAGCGTGCCCTCGCCGATGGAGACCGGCTCCAGGCCGGACAGCTTCATGGGAGGAAGGGAATGGGGGGCGGACATGGGGCTCACCTGCGCGGACGGTGGGAAAGGACAGGTGAGCGTCGTTGGCATCGAATCTTCGGCACGGGCTCCGAGCCTGACGGCGCGCCCGCGGCGGTCGTGACCGACGCCGGCGGACGGGCCGCTGCAACGCTCCTCGGAGGGCGGGCAGATTTTAAACGGGGACGGCGGTGCGCCGCCGGGGAGGCCTCTTCGCCTAGCGCACGGGCAGGAACTGCAGGAAGGTGCCGCCCACCAGGTTCTGCACGTAGCTGATGGCGGCGCGGCGGTACTTCTCGGCGACCACGGCGGCCAGCAGGTCGAGCCGCGCGATGATCTTGCCGAACTCGCGCTCGAAGCTCACGTTGCGCACGCCGGGCGCCATCTCGTCGGCCAGCAGCAGAGGCCGGCCGTCGGGGCCCTGCCGCTGGGCGATGAGCCAGACGGCGATCTCCACGTTGCGCGCGGCGTTGTAGAGGTGTTGCGCGTCCAGCCCGTCGATCAGGAAGAAGCGGGTCTTGCCGCCGTGGGCGGTGACGATCATGTCGGCCGTGGCGTGGATGACCGCGGCCACCCGGTCGCCCGTGAACTCGGGGCTGAGCGAGAAGGCCAGCGCGGCGATGTCGCGGCGCCCCTGCAGCGGCGCCCAGGGCTGGCGCTGCTCGATGGCGTCGCGCACGCGCTGGCCGGCCAGAATGCGGCCCGGCAGTTGGTCCGGTGCCTGGCCCTTGCGCCACTCGGCCGGGTTGCGGCGGTAGAGCTTGTCCATCAGCAGGTAGAGGCTGTCCAGGTTGGCGCGCATGCCCAGCGTGGCCATGCGGTTCACGTCGGACTGCGCCAGCTCGGTGGGCTCGATGTCGGCGGCCTGCACCTCGCCGCGCTCGGTGTGGGCCGGCGTCCCGCATCCGGCCAGCAGCGCGCCGGCCAGCGCACAGCCCTGCCCCAGCAGGCAGCGGCGGGAAAAAGGGGAGTCGGCCTTCGTCATCACGTCCGGATTATGGGCAGGCGCCGGGCGCCTTCTGCCCGGCGCCGTGCTGCAGCGCACCAAATGCAGGCACCCCCGGACGGGGCACGGCGCGGCGGGCACCGCCCTGCTGCGGAAGCTGGTCGGTTCAACCGGGAACTCTCCTGGCCAGGCAATGCTTTCATGCTCCTGTTTTTGAGTCTGGCATGCAAATCGCTTTGACCCGGGCACTGGTCTGACCTGTCAGGCCACCGGACCACCGAACCCATGCACCGCATCCCCTCCTCCGTCGCGCAGACGCTGCAGCAGCAGATCCTGAGCGGCCACTACGCCAGCGGCAGCCCGCTGCCCGCGCAGCGCGAACTGGCGCAGCGCCTGGGCATCAGCCGGGCCTCGCTGCGCGAGGCGCTGTCGGTGCTGGAGACGCTGGGGCTGGTGGACATCCTGCCCGGCCGCGGCGTGATGGTGCGGGGCCCGCATGCCAGCGGCGAGCGCACGCACCGCGCCTTCGCCACGCCCGAGATGGGCACCCTCTCGCCGCGCCAGCTGATCGAGCTGCGGCTGGTGCTGGAGCCCGGATGGACGGCCCTGGCGGCCGGCCGCGCCGACGCGGGCGCGCACCACCAGCTGCAGTGGCTGCAACAGCAGCAGTCCGACGCGCTGCGCCGCAACGACCTGCTGAGCGCCGCCGAGGCGGACCTGCACTTCCACCTGCTGCTGGCACAGCTGTCGGGCAACCCCGGCCTGGTCGCCATGGCCCGGCAGCTGGAACCGGCCATCGCGCACAGCCTGCGCCTGCCGTTCGCCCGCACGGGCGCCGACGACGAGCCCGCGCGCGAGCACGACGCCATCGTGCAGGCGCTGCGCGCGGGCGATGCCGCCGCCAGCGCCCAGGCCATGCACGCCCACCTGCTGTCGGCGGCGCGCCGCGGCGGCATCGACATGGATGCGCCGGAGCCGCCTGCGGCCGGCACGCCGGTTTCCTTTCGCCTCGTTCCCCCCTCTCCCCCGTTCCCCGAAGGAGTTTTCCAATGATCCGCACCGCCACTTCCCCCTCGACCGCCCGCCGGGGCGCCCTCCGCGCCCTGCTGGCCGCCACTGCCTTCGCGGCCGCAGCCCTGGGCGGCGCGGCGTCCGCCCGGGCCGACGTGCTGGCCAACATCCAGAAGGCCGGCGTGGTCCGCGTCGCCATTCCGCAGGACTTCCCGCCCTTCGGCTCGCTGGGCACCGACCTGAAGCTGCAGGGCTACGACATCGACATGGCGAACCTGGTGGCCAGGGAGCTGGGCGTGAAGCTGGAACTGGTGCCCGTCACCAGCACCAACCGCATTCCCTACCTGACCACCGGCAAGGCCGACCTGGTGATCTCCAGCCTGGGCAAGAACGCCGAGCGCGCCAAGGTGATCGACTTCACCCAGGCCTACGCGCCCTTCCCCAAGAGCGTCTACGGCCCCAAGGAAGCCGCCATCAAGGGCCCGGCCGACCTGGCGGGCAAGACCATCGGCGTGACGCGCGGCTCCACCGAAGACCTGTCGCTGACCAAGCTGGCTCCCGCATCGGCCACCATCAAGCGCTACGAAGACAACAACGCCACGGCGCAGAGCTACCTGACCGGCCAGGTGCAGCTGGTGACGCTGGGCAACATCGTCGCCAATGCCGTGAACGAGCGCACCAAGCTGCGCCAGCTGGACGCCAAGTTCGCAGTGGAAGACACGCCCTGCTACGTGGGCGTCGCCAAGGGCGAGGACGCGCTGCTGCAGAAGGTGGACGCGATCATCACCAAGGCCAAGGCCGACGGCCAGTTGAACAAGATGTCCGAGCAGTGGATGAAGATGCCCCTGCCGGCCAAGATGTAATCCACCGGACCGCTGCATCCGCAAGGCTTGTTGAACGGACCAAGAGCACAAGAAGGCCTCCATGGCATATGCATTCGACTTCGGCGCCGTCTTCGACTACAGCGGCCAGCTGGCGCAGGGCGCCGCGTTCACGCTGGGGCTGACCACAGCCGGCGCCGTGCTGGGCGGCATCATCGGCGTGGCCGGCGGCGTCTGCCGCGCGTGGCGCATCGCGCCGCTGAACTGGCTGTTCAAGCTGTACGTGGAGGCCATCCGCAACACGCCCTTCCTGGTGCAGCTGATGTTCGTGTTCTTCGGCCTGCCCTCGCTGGGCCTGCAGCTCAATGAATGGCAGGCCTGCCTGCTGACCACGGTGGTCAACCTGGGCGCCTACCTCACGGAGATCGTGCGCGCCGGCATCCAGGAAACGCCGCGCGGCCAGCTGGAGGCCGCCAGCGCCCTCGGCATGAGCCGCTGGGCGTGCTTCCGGCACGTTGTGCTGCGGCCCGCGCTGCAGAAGGTGTGGCCCGCGCTCAGCAGCCAGATCGTCATCGTGATGCTGGGCACCTCGGTGGTGTCGCAGATCGCGGCGCAGGACCTGACCTTCGCCGCCAATTTCATCCAGTCGCGCAATTTCCGCGCGTTCGAGACCTATATCGTGGTGACGGCGCTCTACTTCGCGCTGGCCCTGCTGCTGCGCCAGGCGCTGGCCTGGATCGGGCAGCACGTCATCGTGGCGCGCCGCGCGCCGGCCACGTCCACGCCCCGCCCCGCCGCCGCGCCGGCCGGAGACGCCGCATGATCGCCGACATTCCCCTGCTGCCCATCCTGCTCAAGCTGGCCGAAGGCCTCTGGGCCACCCTGCTGCTGTCGCTCATGGCCTTCGCGCTGGGCGGCGCGGCCGGCTTGGCCGTGCTGTTCGCCCGCGTGGGCCGCCACCCCGGCCTGCAGCGCGTGAGCCGCACCTATATCCAGGTCTTCCAGAACACGCCGCTGCTCATGCAGATGTTCCTGGTGTTCTTCGGCGCCTCCATGGCGGGCCTGGACGTATCGCCCTGGACGGCCGCCGCCATCGGCCTCACGCTCTACACCAGCGCCTACCTGGCCGAAGTCTGGCGCGGCTGCGTGCAGGCCATCCCGCGCGGGCAGTGGGAGGCATCGTCCAGCCTCGCCATGGGCTACTTCCAGCAGATGCGCCACGTGGTGCTGCCGCAGGCCGTGCGCCTGGCCATCGCGCCCACCGTGGGCTTCTCGGTGCAGATCGTCAAGGGCACGGCCGTGGCCTCGATCATCGGCTTCGAGGACCTCACCAAGCTCGGCTCCATGCTGGCCAACGCCACCTTCCAGCCCTTCCTCATCTACGGGCTCGTCGCCGCCGGCTACTTCCTGCTGTGCTGGCCGCTGTCCGCCTGTGCATCCCATCTGGAGAAGAAACTCTATGCCGCTCGTTGACGTCTGCGCCGTACACAAATACTACGGTGACAACCATGTGCTCAAGGGCGTGGACCTGCGCGTCGAAAGCGGCCAGGTCGTCGCCATCATCGGCCGCAGCGGCTCGGGCAAGAGCACGCTGCTGCGCTCCATCAACGGGCTGGAATCGATCAACGACGGCCAGATCGTCGTCGATGACGCCGTGCTCAAGGGGTCGCAGGCCACGCCCGCGCAGCTGCGCGCGCTGCGCCTGAACGTGGGCATGGTGTTCCAGCAGTTCAACCTGTTCCCGCACCTCACGGCGGGCGAGAACGTGGCGCTCTCGCCCGTGGTGGTCAAGGGCGTGAAGAAGGCCGAGGCACGGCAACTGGCCCGCGAGATGCTCGCCAAGGTGGGCCTGGCCGAGAAGTACGACGCCTACCCCGACCAGCTCAGCGGCGGCCAGCAGCAGCGCGTGGCCATCGCCCGCGCCCTGGCCATGCAGCCCAAGGTGCTGCTGTGCGACGAGATCACCTCGGCGCTGGACCCGGAGCTGGTCAACGAAGTGCTGGCCGTGGTCAAGCAGCTGGCCACCGAGGGCATGACGCTCATCATGGTCACCCACGAAATGCGCTTCGCGCGCGACGTGGGCGACCAGCTGGTATTCATGCACCAGGGCCGCGTGCACGAATGCGGGCCTGCCAAGGAATTGTTCGCCAACCCGAGCACGCCGGAACTGGCCGGCTTCATCGGCGCGGTGCAATGAGCGGGGGCGTGGTGCTGCCGGTGCAGCCCCTCACCGCCGAAGCCTTCGCGCCCTACGGCCAGGTGATCGCGCTGGGCGGCAGCGGCACCCGGCAGATCTCCATCAACGAGGGCCGCTGCATGCGCCACCACGACCTGGCCCGGCCCGTCGCTGCCGAACCCGGCGCCGTGGCCTTCAGCCTGTTCGATGCCGCCGCCACCGCGCTGCCCGCGCGGCTCACGCTGATGGAGCGGCACCGGCTGGGCAGCCAGTCCTTCGCGCCCTTCGGCGCCGCGCTGCAACTGGTGGCCGTGGTGGCCGATGCGGGCATCGCACCCGAGGCGCTGGGCCCGGAGCACCTGCGCGCCTTCGTCACCGATGGCCGGCAGGGGCTGCAGCTGGCGCCCGGGGTGTGGCACCACCCGCTGCTGTCGCTGCAGGCCGGCCCCTGGCTGGTGGCCGACCGCATCGCGGCAGAAGCGGATTGCGACGTGGTGCGCATCGACGGCTGGGGAGTGCACTGCGGCCGGTAATGCGGCACGCGACTATCGATATGCGGCTTCTTTCGTAGCCGATACGCGGCAGCGTCTTCAGTATGCAGGCTTCGACCTTCAGCCGTCCCGCCTGCCATGCCCACCGCATCGAAGCACCGCACTTCCTCCCATCGCCTTGCCCGCCGCAGCCTGCACACCGCGGCACTGCTGCTCTCCGCCGCTGGCCCCACCTTGCTGTGGCCCGTTGCCGCCCATGCCACCAATGGCTACTTCTCCCACGGCTACGGCGCCAAGGGGCTGGGCCAGGCGGGCGTGGGCATCGCCTGGGGGCAGGACGCGCTGGCGGCGGCCACCAACCCCGCCAACACCGCCCTGGTGGGAGACCGCGTGGATGCCGGCGCCAGCGTGTTCCTGCCGCGCCGCAGCGCCCGCATCACGGGCAACGCCTTCGGCCCGGACGACACCTACGACGGCAACGGCCGCAAGACCTTCCTCGTGCCCGAATTCGGCATCACCCGCCAGCTCTCGGACCAGTGGGGCGTAGGCATCGCGGCCTACGGCAACGGCGGCATGAACACCGACTACGAACGCAACCCCTACGGCCGCTTCGGCGCCCAGGGCCGGGCCGGCGTGAACCTGGAACAGCTCTTCATCACGCCCTCGGTCGCGTGGAAGCCCAACCCGCAGCACAGCTTCGGCCTGGGGCTGAACCTGGCCTACCAGCGCTTCTCGGCCAAGGGCGTGGGCATCTTCTCGGGCTTCTCGTCCGCGCCGCAGCAGGTGAGCGACCAGGGCACCGACAGCAGCCTGGGCGCCGGCCTGCGCCTGGGCTGGACGGGCACCGTGGCCTCGGGCGTGACGCTGGGCGCCACCTGGGCCTCGAAGATCCGCGGAAAGTTCGACGACTACCGCGGCCTCTTCGCCGACGGCGGCCGCTTCGACGTGCCCGAGAACTACGGCATCGGCATCGCCTGGCGCCCGAACGGTGCCTGGACGCTGGGTGCCGACCTGCAGCGCATCCGCTACAGCCGGGTCGCCGCCGTGGGCAACCCGCTCGCGCCGCTGCTGCGCGGCGTGCCGCTGGGCGCGGCCGGCGGGCCGGGCTTCGGCTGGCGCGACGTCAACGTGGTCAAGCTGGCCGTGGCCTACCAGGTGTCGCCCACGCTCACGCTGCGCGGCGGCATCAGCCATGCCACGCAGCCGGTGCCGTCCAGCGAGACCTTCCTGAACGTGCTGGCACCCGGCGTGGTGCAGGACCACCTGACCCTGGGCGCCACCTGGAAGACCGACAGCGGGCTGGAAGTGACCGGCTACGCCGCCCATGCGTTCGGCAAGACGGTGCGCGGCAACGGCTCCATCCCGCCCGGCAATCCGCCGGCCGGCTTCGGCGGCGGCAATGCCGACGTGCGCTTGAAGGAAACGCTGTTCGGCGTGGCGCTGGGCTGGACTTTCTGAGAGCGCCGACACCGCCCTTGCGGCCTCGATGGGCGCGCCGCCAAAGCCCAGCACGGCTTCGCTGGTTTTGTCAGCCGCGCTGAACACTCCCTGAGTACCATGGCGCGCTCCGGGCTCGTGCGGCGAGCGGGGCGCGTCGGTGTCGGCTGCCGCCACTCCGTCTTTCTTTCTCCTCTTCCTTTCGCCGGCGAGCTGCACTGCGCAGCGCGGCCTGCCCCTGGCGTCCTGCGCGCTGGCTTGAAGAAAAGAGAAAGGTGCGACCTGAGATGAGCTTGCTGACCGAATTCCTCGAAGTGGCCGCGCAACGCCCGGACGCGTTGGCGGTGGTGGAAGACGAACGCCGCGTGCCGTACCGGGAACTGGCGCAACTGGTCGGCCAAGTCGCCGCCGGCCTGCGCCGGTCGGGCGTGGAGCCCGGCGACCGCATCGCCATCCATCTGGGCAACCGCCTGGAACTGGTGGCCCTGTACTACGCCTGCCTCGGGGCCGGCGCGGTGATCGTGCCGCTGCACCAGCGGCTCGTTTCCGGCGAGATCGACCATCTGCTGGCCCACAGCGGCGCGCGCTACTACGTGGGCGACCACGAGAACCATGCCCGCCATGCCGCGATGATCGGGCGCCACGCCGCCATCGAGCGCGCCTGGATCGTCGATGGCGGCCCGCTGCTGTCGGGCATCTTCCAGCCCTGGTCCGCGTTGCCCGCGTCGGCCGGGCCGGCCACGCCGGGCGTTGCGCCCGATGCGCTCGCTTCCATCTTCTACACGTCCGGCACCACCGGCACGCCCAAGGGCGTGGTGCATTCGCAGGCCACGCTGGCCGCGGCGGTCGAGCTGATGCTCGCGACCATGCCGCCGCCTGCGGCGCAGGGCGTGGCGGGTACGGGCGCGGTGCATTCCATGCTGGACGCCATCGTGCCCTGGAGCATCCTGATGATCCTCGCCGCGCACCGCCTGGGGCGCGCGGTCGCCCTGCTGCCCACGCTGTCGGCGGACACCACCCTCGCCCTGCTGCAGCGGCAGCCACTGAGCTTTCTCAAAGGCACGCCCTCGCACTTCAAGAACCTGCTGGCCTGCGCGCAGCAGGCCGGCGGGCCGGATCACGCCGCCCTGGCGCACACCTTCTGCGTGGCCGGCGGCGACCTGTGCCCGCCCGAACTCGGCCAGGCCTGGCGGGCGCAGTGGGGCTGCGCGCTGCGCACCACCTACGGCATGACCGAGTCCGGCGGCCCCATCTTCTGCCAGCCCGATGTCGGCGCGACCGTGCAGCCCTCGATCGGCTGGCCGCTGCCCGGGGTGGACGTGCAGCAGGCCGGCACCGGCGAGCTGCTGGCGCGCTCGCCGGCCAACACCCTGGGGCTGTGGAACGGCCGGGCGCCCGACCGGCTGCCGGCGGACCGCTGGCTCGGCACGGGCGACCTGGTGCGGCGGCAGGAGGGCGGCTGCTATCTCATCGACGGCCGCGAGAAGGACCAGCTGAAGTCCGACGGCTACCCGATCTCGCCGCTGGAAGTCGAGCAGGCGCTGCTGAAGCTGCCCGCCGTGGCCGAGGCCGTGGTCTTCGGCATTCCCGACCCGGTGACCGGCGAACGCGCCGTGGCGATGCTGCGCACCGCGACCGGCGGCCCCATTCCCGAGCAGGCCTTGAAGGACCACCTCACCGACCTGATCGCCGAATACAAGCACCCGCGCCAGTACCTGTTCGTCGATCGCATTCCCATGAGCTCGGCCGGCAAGCTCAGCCGCAAGCAGCTGGCGGGCGACTACCTGCGTGCCCTGGGCGCGGACGCGCCGCGCTGACCCGCCCGCTGGTGGCGCGGGCCCGCTCAGGCCGCTGCAGCTATGGCCGCCGCCGGGGCCGCATGCGCCCGCACGATGTCCTCCGTCACCCGCAGGAACGCATCCACGTCCTGCGCCGTATTGCAGTGCAGCGGCGACACGCGCACCGCGCCCGTGAGGCCGAAGGATTCGAGCATGCGCCGCGAATACAGGCTCGCCACGCTGCGCTCATAGACCGTCACGCCGCGCAGTCCGTATTCGTGCACGGCCTGGGTGCAGTCCACGCCGTCGATGCCGATGGCGATGATGAGGTCGCGCAGGGTGAGGTCCGGGTGGTCCAGGAACACCTGCACGCCGGGCATGCCGCGCAGGCCGCGGCGGGCGCCGCCATCTCCATCGCCATATCCATCGCCATCACCGTCCAGCAGGCGCGCCAGCAGGGCGCGCTCATGCAGCATGATGCGCTCGATGCCGGCCGCGAACAGGGCCCGGCGCGGCGGCTCGCCGGCATCCGCGCCCGCGTCCAGCGCGGCGGCCAGTTCCGGCAGTTCCTTCAGGGCCTGGCAGCCCAGCCAGCAGACGTAGTCGGCGATCTCGGTCACCACGGCGAACTGCCAGGGCGAGGAGCTGCCCAGGTCCCAGAAGCCCTCCGGCTTGGCCGAGAGCTTGTGGTGCGGCAGCGCGGCAGCGCGATCCGACAGCCAGGCCAGGCCGGAGCCCCGGCAGCCGAAGAACTTGTAGGGCGCGAGGTTGATGCCGTCCACCGGCGTCTTCTGCAGGTCGATCAGGCCATGCGGCGCGTGCTGCACGGCATCCACCACGATGTAGAGGTCGGGCTTCACGGCGCGGGCCGCGGCCACGATGCGCTCCAGGTCCAGCTTGGCGCCAGAGATGTTGGAGGCGTAGATCACGTTGAGCAGCGTCGTGCCCTCGTCCACCAGCCGCACGATGGCGTCCACGTCCACCCCGCCCGTGGCCGGGTTGCTGGGTGCCACGCGCAGTTCGCGCCCGGTCTCGCGCGCATAGCGCTCCATGGCGTCGTAGGACGAGGGGTGCTCCAGCACGGTCGTGACCATGTTGGTGCCCGGCACGTTCAGCGCGATGGCGCGTACCATCTCGAACATGGCGCCCGATGCGGTGAGCGCGGCATGCACGCTGCCGCCCTCGGCGTTCAGCATCATGCGCAGGTCGTCGGTGCCGGTGGCCTGGATGGCCTGCAGCTCGCGCGCCACGGGGTGGATGCGCTCGGTGTTGTCGGGCACGGCGTCGATCTGCGCGAAGCGCTCCACCGCCGCCTTCAGGCGGAAGGAGCCGCCCGCGTTGTCGAAATACAGCCGCGGTCGCCCCGCATGGTCGTGGTCCACCTGCAGGAAGCGGCCCCGCACCTCGCGCATCACCGCCTCGGGGAACAGCAGGCCCTGCGGGTAGCGGGCCGAAATCGCGTCGTGGCCGGCCATCACACGCCCTTCTTGCTGGGGTTGCGGTAGGCCTCGCGCACGGCGTCCGTCATCGGGAAGTTCAGGTTCACGTTGTTGGGCGGGATCGGCTGGGTGAACCAGCGGGCGTAGAGGCGCTCCATCTCGCCGCTCTTCATGAGCTGGGTGACGGTCTCGTCCACCACCGCCTCGAACTGCGGGTCGTTCTTGCGGAACATGATGCCGTAGGGCTCCTGGCGCAGCACCACGTCGCGCAGCATGCGGTATTCGCCCGGGTTGGGCGAGGAGGCGATGAGGCCTGCCAGTTGCACGTCGTCCAGCACATAGGCGTCGGCCCGGCCGTTGGCCAGCAGCAGGAAGGCGTCGGCCGTGTCCTTGCCGCTCAGCTCGCGCACCTCCAGCGCCTCGGCGCGCTTGTAGGTGCGCAGCAGCTGCACCGAGGTGCTGCCCGCCACGGTGGCCACCGTCTTGCCCGCGAGATCCGACAGGGAGTTGATGCCCGAGTTCTTCTTCACCGCCACGGTGATGCCCGCCACGAAATGGCTGGGCGCGAACGCCACCATCTGCTGGCGCACCACGGAATTGGTCGTGGTGGCGCAGTCCAGGTCCACCGTGCCGTTCTGCATCAGCGGAATGCGGTTGAGCGAATTGAGCAGGGTGTATTGCACGCGCAGCGCCGGCAGGCCCAGCTTGGCCTTCACCGCATCGACGATCTTCAGGCAGATGTCGTTGGAAAAGCCCACCGGGTCGCCGCTGCCCTTGGGGCTGTACGAGAACGGGATCGAGCTGTCGCGGCTGCCGATGTGGATCACCCCGGTCTGCTTGATGCGTGCCAGCGTGTCGATCTCCTGCGCGCTGGCGGCGGCGCCGTGGGCCAGCAGGCAGGCGCCCAGCACGGCGGCCAGGGACGAGGACGAGAAAAGGCGGCGGGAAGTCATGGCGGGCACTCCTGGAGGAAGGCGGCGGCGGATGGAGGAAAAGCCGCGGGCGGTCAGCGCCACGGCCGGGATGCAGCCCATTGTGAGAGTCGTGTCATTTCTCGAAAAGCGATTTTTTGTGCTCGAATCGCATGAATAAAAGCGATGAATCGACACCCGCCATGATGACCTTCAAGCAACTGGAAGCCCTGTACTGGATCGGCCAGCTCGGCGGCTTCGCGCCGGCCGCCCGCAAGCTGCACACCACGCAGTCCGCCATCTCCAAGCGGGTACACGAGCTGGAGCAGATCTTCGACACCGCCCTGTTCGACCGCAGCCAGCGCAGCGCGCGCCTGACCGAGAAGGGCGAGGAGATGTTCATGCTGGCGCGCAAGCTGCTGCGCGAGCGCGATGCGGCGGTGGAGCAGTTCGGCAAGCCCGGCGTGATCGAGCGCCGCCTGCGCATCGGCGTGACGGAACTCACGGCCATGACCTGGCTGCCCCGCCTGGTGGGCCTGGTGCGCGCGCACTACCCCAAGGTCACGCTGGAGCCCGACGTGGACGGCAGTCTGCCCCTGCGCGACAAGCTGCTGGCCGACGCGCTGGACCTCGTCATCGTGCCCGACGCCTTCGCCGACAGCCGCCTGCCCGCCAAGCCCGTGGGCCAGGTCGAGAGCGCCTGGATGTGCCGCCCCGGCCTCGTGCAGCCTCCCGCCCCCGGCCGCCCCGTGCGCCTGCACGACCTGGCCGCCCACCGCCTGCTGGTGCAGGGCAGCGCCTCCGGCACCGGCCGCATCTATGACGGCTGGATGCGCGAACGCGGCGTGGAGCCCGCGGACACCCTGGTGGTCAGCAATTTGATCGCCCTGGCCGGCCTCACCATCTCCGGCCTGGGCGTGAGCTACCTGCCCCGCCACTGCCTCGCCCCCCTGGTCGCCGCAGGCATGCTGGCCGAGATCGAGGTGCAGCCACCGCTGCCGCCCGTGCCCTATGTGGCGATGGTGCGGGGGGAGCAGCGCAGCGCGCTGGTGGCGTCGGTGATCATGCTGGCGCAGTCGTGCTGTGACTTCACGCGGGTGTTTCAGGTGGGGGTGGATGTGGGGGCGATGTGAGTAGGGGCTGTTGACGGCCATGAGCCGTCGCTGATGCGATCAAGAAGCAGGCAGTCAACGTTTGAATTCACCGAACAGCGCAGATTTTGCGCAGGTCCGGCGTAATGATGGATTAGGCAATATTGGGAAAACCAACTACACACACTGCGTGCACTCACGGCAGGTCTATCCAGTTCTTGCTGGCAATGGTATTAAGAGTAGGAAATGTGTAGCTCTTCATATTTGGGTAGGTATTTTTCGCTTCGCTCAACATTTGTTTGAGAGTCTTTCTGTATGAAGCCAATACCTTTAAGAAATCAAAAACATCCTTTTCCTGAAGCGCAACACTTGGAGCAGCTTGAATGCTGTTCAATATACGCTGAAGCGCAAACTTAGGCGCTTGATTTTTCAGGATGCACCACAAGTTTATTGCAACGTACATTTCTGAATTTATTTTCGGAATCGCTGCACTTGACGACCCTACCGGATTGGATTGGGAGCCGGCACCCGATGCGCCCTGCCCGCCCCCCGTAGATAATCCTGGTATCTGCATGTGCTGCAATGGATCCACCAGTGGCGGCAACTGCTGCCCAAGAATGCCTAGGAATGCCTTCGCGCAGTCTTTGCCAACAGAGAATGTATCCTCGTATTTAGTCTTTTTGTGCTTGTAATAAAAAATCGTATGCTCATTTTCCAGGTCGCCGCAACACCCTTCAATTTTGCGTTCGGGCAGCAGCACCATTCTTGATATGACTCTTACCTCATAATCTCTGCAAATTTGCTTTTTCTTCTCGTCGCCTCTGCAATTATCGATCTTATCAGCCACAGTTGTTTCCTTATTGTTGAACATGGTGAGTGGACCAACACCCAGGGTAAGCAGCGCCGGAGCACCAAAGGTGCGGAGGCTACTAAAAAGGGCCGTAAAAATACCAAAGGCATGGCCCTTGTTGGCGCCCGCTTGACCGAGTAGTTAGAAGCCGATACCTCAGACTCAACAAATCAAAAAATCACCATAAAATTACCATTTTCATAGTCATCATGAACTAACAGCAATGCAGGCATTCAGCCTACCGCGGCTCAATGAGGAGGAACTGGATACAGTTACCCAGCCGGCCGACGACCAAAATCCACCCCTCACATGCCAAGCGCCTGCTTTCACATATAACTTTGACACAATCGGAGATCGGTGGGAGATTTAGACTTTGCGGTACTGGAAGTTAAAGGCTGGAGCCTTCAAATCGACGACTTCGATCTTTCCTTCGGCGCGAAGCTTCTGCAGTGCTTTCTTGACCTTGTTGATATCGTCTTCGCCGCTCAACTGACGCGCAAGCTTGTTGGTCATGTAAGTTCCCGGATTCTCATCAAGGTGCTGTAATACTACATCCTCGATCGAAGCCATGCGTTGATGGCGGATTGTTACCACGAATGCATTGCCGCGCTGCTCAAAAGCAGGGGCGACTAGACCTGCCTTTTTGAGTTCGTTGCGCACAGTATCAAGTCCCTCACCAATGTCGTGATTCAAGGGGTTGGGAAGATTGTGGAGCATGCGAACGAGATTTGGATTCCGGGAAAATCGCTCGTCGTAGAGGTTGTCTAACGTCACGTATCCTGGCAACTTGCCTGGGCTTGATATTTCGATCCGGTTGTCAAATATACGGATGTGCACATCGTCGTTTAGGCTGTAGTCCCTGTGGATCACTGCATTAACGAGCACCTCCTTGATTGCTTCAGCTGGATATTTGAGCGCAACAAGCTTACTCCCTTCGTAGTAAGACGCTCCTTCCACTAACTCCGCCACCTTAGCGATAGCATCGAAGATTTGCATCTCGATAGGTCCGTTGATTGTTGCAGGCATCTCGGCCAGGTGCTCACGCTTGTACTCGGCCTCGGTTGTTCGCAATCGGTAGACTTTTATCGCGCAGCGGGTTTCAACAGAGGCCTGCGGCTCCTCATCGAATAGGAGGACACAGCCCACATTCGGAATTTGCTTTGTCTTTCGCTCTGTGAGCAGTCTCTGCTTTCGAAGGAACCGCTCAGGCTCCAGCGATGTTTCTACTCGTCGCATATAATCAACGAGCACTTTTGAATTGATAATCTCTACTAGATCAACTGAATCAACTGCGACTCTTTCATAGGGAGTCGAACCTTTTGAATAGGCGAGAGTAGTTACCCGCTCGCCTTTGAGCTTGACTTTGCCTGCGTTCAATCGCATGTAGCAGTCACCGCTACTTGTATAGTGAACCTTGGGGCTCTTGGGAATAGACAGATGGAGTATTTGCCCCATCTTTGAGACTTGAAGAAACTCTACAGAAACATTCTCTACTGCGGGTGTTGTTTGCTCCAAAAGAACGGCCAAGACAGCATTAGCTTCCTCCTTGTTGCCGAATGGTCGAACGCGATCACCCTTGTACTTTTTGTCCTCCAGTCCAATGTAGAGTTCGCCCCCATCAGCGTTCGCAAAGGCTACAAATGTCTCTTGCAGCTTAGAAGGCTGTATTTCCTTACCTTTGACATCGAAAAAGTGGTCCTCGTCAGCGGCGAGCAGCGACTGCAGTTCGGCGGATGATAGGTTGCGTTCTTCTATCATGGTGGTTTTGAGAATAGAAATACCTATACTGACTGCTCAATCTTCAATATGGTGCGGAGTAGAGGAATCGAACCTCCTACGTCCCCCTTGGTCGCGATCACTTGATTAGACACATTAATAACTCGTTTGGGCTGGAATTTTTCTCACCAGAGCTCCGCAGGAACGCAAAACCGCACCAAACCATAGCCATGCTGTTTTTCAGAATAGCGATTGAGTTTTCCATAGACACCTCCATGCATACTGCAATTAAGCCAAACAAGAAAGCGAAGATTTCCAACCCAAACGAAATCGTTATGTGAATTTCAATGTGAACGTGGATCTCCAAGAAGTATGGGCAAGACCGCCCGATATCAATGCAAAACTCAATAACTGTGCATCAAAATTTCCTGAAAACTCTGCATCCTTGCCTACAAACAAAATAATCCACAATATGCCACTCCGCAAGACTTCAGTGTAATTGCCAGCAAAATCTCTACACGAGCCTCGCAGCCTTAATTCGGCTATATGATGTAGCAAAATGTAGCAGCGAATCAGTCATGACGCTCGCCCCTCCTGTGTTGCGTACTGCACGGTTGCTAGAGTCTCAGAGCAAATTCATTACAAACACTATAACCTGTTATACAACAGGCCTGTGCGCGACAGGTGCGCATGTTGTGACCTGCACAGGTTGCGGTGTTCGAGAGACATGGATAGATAGACAGAGCGATCTTTCCTGGGTAGCTAAACAGGATCGGATGACCCGGACCGCCGCGCCAACAAATCAGACAGCTTCCGAATTCCCGCCTGCAAGCGCGCACGGTTCTGGATGCCGCCAGCGAGATCCGGATGGCATTGGCATGCACAGCTCCGCCACCCGTCGCAAACGCCTCCCCCGGCATGACGGCAATGCCCTCACTGTGGGTCGCACGTGCGAGTTCCGAAGAACTCCAATATCCCGGCAACTTCAGCCATACATGCAGGCCGTCTCCGAGCCGCTGTAACGCCCCGCCAGAAGATCCGCAGCCATCCAGCGACGCAGGCGCGCTTCCTTACGCACACCCTCCATCAACTCGGCCGCTGGACCGCCGAGGATCCACTGCGTGGCTAATGCGGCCACCAGGGGCGCGGCCATCAGCGCAAGGCCTTCAGCGCAGCCAGAAAACATACGCGTTCGTGCGGGTCACGCATCAGGACGAAGGCGACGCGCAGGCCGGGCGTCAGGCACTTCAACAGGGTCGCGCTATAGCTCACCCTTTCCGGAGCGAACGCGGCGATGGGCGGCGGCGGGGCAGCGGCCAAGAGCCAGTAGGGGTCGTCCTCGATAATGTGCACCTTGCAACGCAGCGCGATGGCGGCCAGTGCCTTGCGCCGGTGCGCCGGCGCACCGGCATGGTGATGGCGGTCGGGTTCTGCAGCGTCGGGTTGAGATGCACCAGCCCGGGCCGGTGCGGGCGGCACGCCTGCTCCAGCACCTTGGGCACCCCCTTGCCCGTCCGCTTCCACCGCCACGATGCGCCGGCCGAATTGAGCGGCTGCGGCCAGCGCGCCGGGATGGGTTGCGGGCTCCGCGAGGATCGCATCGCCCGGCTCGGCTCCATCAGCGCCAGAATCAGTGCCGTGATCGCCGCCTGCGCACCGGAGCAGACGACGACCTGCCCGGCCTCCACATCGCCCAGCATTGGCCTGAGCCATCGGGCCCCGGCCTCCCGGTCGGCTCGCTGCTGCCGCCCCGGTGGTAGGTCAGCATCCGCCCGCATCAGCACTTGGGACGCGCCTTGCTTCAACAGGTCGCCAAAGTCCACGCCTTCCGGTGGCGGAGGGATGTTCATACCCAGGTCGAGGTTCGAGGTGCATTCGACTTTCGGCGCCGCGGCATAGGCGCCCCGGGCGCCGCGCCCCTCCAGCAGGTGGTGGCGCCGGGCCTCGTCGTAGGCGCGCGTGACAGTCGTGAGACCGACGCCCAGCCGAGCCGCCAGCAGGCGCTGCGGCGGATGACAGTCGCCCGGGGCCAGGGCCCCCCGCCTGCAAGGCATCCGCGATTTGCAAGAAGCGTGAGCCGCCCTGCCCGGCTAATTGGGGCAGCCAGAGGGTCGCGTCGTCGTCGTCTTGCATGGATGATATGAAGGGGGGAATTGGCCCTGCATGTATGGATATTGCTCCCGCGTACCATGCCCGGAACGGGCGGCGGCTTCATCCTTGCATCCTTGCAGGGGCGTGGCTGGCGCCCTGGCGTCTCTCATCGAGGAGGCCGTGCCGCTTGCACGCACCGTGTCGGACGACGTCGGGCGCGGGCCAGGCCGGGGATGCGGCTTCCCCCCACAAAAACCATGAACCATCCCATCGATATCCTCGCCCACAACCAGGCCGCCTGGGACCGCCAGGCCGCTCAGGGCTGCGAATGGTCCGCCCCGGTCGGCCCTGAAGCCATCGCCGAAGCGCGCGCCGGGCGCTGGCAGGTCCACCTCACGCCGGGCCCGCTGCCCGCGGGATGGATGGAGCAGGTTGCCGGCCTGCGCATCCTCTGCCTGGCCGCCGGAGGGGGCCAGCAGGCCCCCATCCTCGCGGCGGCGGGCGCCGAGGTGACGGTGTACGACGCCTCTGCCGGCCAGCTCGCGCAGGACCGGGCCGTGGCCGAGCGGGAGCAGCTGGACCTGCGCTGCGTGCAGGGCGACATGCGGGACCTGGGCATGTTCGCCGATGCCAGCTTCGACCTCATCTTCCACCCCATCTCCAACCTCTACGTGCCGGACGTGCGGCCCGTGTGGCGGGAGTGCGCGCGCGTGCTCGTGTCCGGCGGCACGCTGCTGTCGAGCTTCTGGAACCCGGTGGTGTTCATCGGCGATCGGGACCCGGAACTGCGCGCCCAGGGCCTGGTGAAGCCGCTGTGGCGACTGCCCTATTCCGATGTGGAGCACCTGCCGCCCGAAGCCCTGGCGGACAAGCAGGGCCGGGGCGAGGCCCTGGTCTTCGGCCACACGCTCGCCGACCAGATCGGCGGGCAGCTGGATGCGGGCTTCATCCTGACGGGTTTCCATGAAGACTGGCAGCCGCATCCGCGCTTCGTGGTGGAGAACGCCATGCCGACGTTCATGGCGACGCGGGCGGTGAAGAGGGCTTGAGGGCAGCGTCGAAAATACCGGTCCGCGAGCCGTCGGCACCGCCCCGTCGCAAGGGCCGTTCCGCTGCACGATGGCTCACGCATCGCACCGCTCTGTCACGCCTTCGCCAGAGGAGCGCCCCTGCGCAGCCACGCTCCGGCCAGCGCGATGGCGAGCGCGACGCCCATCAGCCCGGCGTCCACCGCGAAGGTGATGTGCATGCCCCGCGCGACGGCAGCCGCGCTCGCGCTCGCGACATCGGCCGACGACGATGCTGCTGCGAACACCGCGCCCAGGGCCGCCACGCCGGTGACGAGGCCGAGGTTGCGCGCGAGGCTCAGCAGTCCGGAGACAAGACCGCGCTGCGCTGCGGCGGCGCCATGCATCAGCGCGGTGTTGTTGGCGGCCTGGAAGCTCGCGTAGCCCACCGTCGTCACCACGATGCCGGCGAGCCAACCCGCCACGCCCAGGCCCGATGGCAGCAACGCCAGCAGCAGGGTGCCCGCAAACATCGCGGCGAGGCCGGCAACCACCACTCGAGAGGCGCCGATGCGATCCACGACCCGCCCAGCCGGCGCCCCCGCCAGCGCAGACACCATCGGGCCGCACGACAGTACGACGCCCACGATGCCCGCTGGCAAGGCCAGCGCGCGGGCGAGGTAGAACGGGCCGACCACGAGCGTGGTGGCGATCACGGTCGCCACCAGCGCCGTCGTCGCGAGGCCCGCGCACAGCGCCGCGTCGCGGAACATCGAGAGCCGCACCAGCGGCGCGGCGGCACACGCCTCCACCGCCACGAACGCGAGCCCGCCGGCCAGTGCGGCGGCCATCCACGCGAGCGCATGGCCGCGGCCGACCGTCGTCGCGATCGCGTAGGCGGCGAGCGTGCCGGCCAGCAACACGGTGCCGGGAATGTCGAAGCGCGGCCCGGTGCCTGCGGCGGCAGGGCGCGCCATCGGCAGGTGCCGGCGCGCCAGCCACAGGTTGAGGAGGCCGACCGGCACGTTGACGAGGAAGATCGCGCGCCAGCCCAGGGCCGTGGTGAGCAGGCCGCCCAGCGACGGCCCGAGCGTCGTGCCGATGGCCGACATCGTGCCGAGCAGGCCCATCGCCGCGCCGGTGCGTTCGCGCGGCATCGTCTCGCCGACGAGCGCGACGGTCAGCGCCAGCATCGCCGCGGCGCCCAGGCCCTGCAGCACGCGCGCCGCCGCCAGCGTGGCGAGCGTCGGCGCGAGCCCGCACAGCAGCGAGGCGACAGTGAACAGTGCGACACCGGCGACGAGCAGCCGCCCGCGCCCGAGCAGGTCGCCGAGCCGGCCGGCGCCGACGATCAGCGCGGTGATGGTCAGCAGGTAGGCCAGCACCACCCACTGCACCTGCGCGAACGATGCACCGAGGGCGTGGGCGAGCACGGGCAGGCTGGCATTGGCAATGCTGGTGTCCAGCGAGGGCATCAGCATCGCCAGGCACAAGGCGGCGAGTGCGGGTCGGTTGTCGTTCATGGCGTCTTTCCGGAATCGTTCCCGGCAGCGTAGGGACGAACGAGCCCTGGCGGAAGACGCATGGATTGCATTGAATAGCTGCACGAGACGCCATGTCATGCCAAGATCGCGGCATGGCGCGACCCGACCTCAACCTGCTCGTGACGCTCGACGTGCTGCTTGCCGAGGGCAATGTGGCGCGCGCTGCGCGCCGCCTGGGCCTGAGCGCGTCGGCCATGAGCCGCTCGCTCGCGCGCCTGCGCGAGTCCACCGGCGACCCGCTGCTGGTGCGCGCCGGCCGCGGCCTGGTGCCCACGCCGCGCGCGATCGAACTGCGCGAACGGACGGGCCCGGCGCTGCGCGAGGCCGAGGCGCTGCTGCGGCCCGCAGAAGGCCTGGATCTCGCGCGGCTGGAGCGGACGTTCACGCTGCGCACGCGCGACGGCTTTGTCGAGAACTTCGGCGCCGCGCTGATCGCCCGCGTGGCGGCCGAGGCGCCCGGCGTCAGCCTGCGCTTCGCGCCCAAGCCCGACAAGGACAACGCACCGCTGCGCGACGGCAGCGTCGATCTCGAGACCGGCGTCGTCGGCCAGTCCACCGGCCCCGAGATGCGCGTGCAGGCGCTGCTGCGCGACCGCTTCGTGGGCGTGGTGCATGCGGGCCATGCGCTCGCGCGCGGACGCGTGACACCCGCGCGCTATGCGCAGGCCGGCCACGTCGTGGTGGAGCGGCGGCCCGGGCACCGCGGCGTCGTGGACGGCGCGCTGGAGCTGCTGGGCCTCGCGCGCCGCGTGGTGACGACGGTGGACAGCTTTGCCGGCGCGCTGGCGCTCGCGCGCGACACCGACCTGGTGGCGACGGTGCCCGAGGCGCACACGGCCCGGCTGCGCGCGGGGCTGAAGACATTCGCGCTGCCATTCGATCTACCGGACTTCACCGTGTCGCTGATCTGGCATCCGCGGATGCACGCGGACGCGGGGCACCGATGGATTCGCGAATGCGTGCGGGAGGTGTGCGCGGGCGGAAAGCAGCGCTCTACCCGGGCCGCCGCGCCAACAGATCGGACAGCTTCCGGAGCCCCGCCTGCAGGCGCCCACGGTCCCTGATGCCGCCCAGGGAGATCCGGATGGCATGGGCATGCACGGTTGCACCATCCGGCGCAAACGCTTCCGCCGGCATGACGGCAATGCCCTCGCTCCGGGTGGCCTGCGCCAGCTCTGCAGAACTCCAATACCCCGGCAACTCCAGCCACACATGCAGGCCGTCTCCCGAGCCGCTGTACCGCCCTGCCAGAAGGTCTCCCGCCATCCGGTGGCGCAGGCGCGCTTCCTTGCGCACGCCTTCCATCAACTCTGTCGCTGAACCGTCGAGGATCCACTGCGTGGCCACTGCGGCCGTCAGGGGCGCGGCCATCAGCGCGAAGGCCCTCATCGCGGCCAGGAAGCGTTCACGCTCGTGCGGGTCCCGCAGGAGCACGAAGGCGACGCGCAGGCCGGGCGTCAGGCATTTCGACAGGGTCGCGATGTAGGCCACCCGTTCCGGGGCGAACGTGGCGATGGGGGGCGGCGGGTTGTCGGCCAGCAGCCAGTAGGGATCGTCCTCGACGATGCGCAGCCTGCGACGCTGCGCGATGCTGGCCAGTGCCTTGCGCCGGTGTTCCGGCATGGTGACGGCGGTCGGGTTCTGCAGTGTCGGGTTGAGATACACCAGCCCGGGCCGGTGTTGGCGGCACGCCTGCTCCAGCGCCTCGGGCACCATGCCCTGCCCGTCCGCATCCACCGCCACGAGGCGCCGGCCGAATCGAGCGGCTGCGGCCAGCGCGCCGGGATAGGTCGCGGGCTCCACGAAGATCGCATCGCCCGGTTCCGTGAGCGCCAGGACCAGTGCCGCGATCGCCGCCTGCGCACCGGGGCAGACGACGACCTGTCCGGCCTCCACATCGCCCAGCATCGGCCTGATCCATCGGGCCCCGGCCTCGCGGTCGGCCTCGCTGCCTCCGCCCGGGTGGTAGGTCATCAGCAACCCGGCATCCGCCCGCATCAGGACCTGGGACACGCCCTGCTTCAGCAGCTCATCGAAGTCCACGCCCGCCGGTGGCGGGGGGATGTTCATGCCCAGGTCGAGGATCGGGGTCCATTCGATCTTCGGCGCCGCGACATAGGTGCCCCGGGCGCCACGCCCTTCCAGCAGGTGGCGGCGCCGGGCTTCGCCGTAGGCACGCGTGATGGTCGTGAGATCGACGCCCAGCCGTGCCGCCAGCAGGCGCTGCGGCGGCAGGCGATCGCCCGGGGCCAGGGATCCGTCCGCCACCGCGGCCTGCAGGGCATCCGCGATCTGGAGGAAGCGGGGCCCGCCCTGCGAGGCCAGTCGCGGCAGCCAGAGGGGCGCGTCGTCGTCTTGCATGGCGGGGATGGATGGCGGCGTGGGCCGTGGATGTATGGATATTGCTTCTGCGTACCATCTCCCGGAGCGGGTGGCGGCGGCATCCCTGCATTCTCGCCCTGCCGCCTTCCCCCATGCACCGTATCAGGCCACCCGCCCGGAAGCTCCCCAGATGATCGATTGGATCCCCGTAGTCTTCATTGTGTTCAAGGTGCTCGTGTTCGGCACGTGCATGTTCTTCGCCATCAAGTGGCATTACGACCAGGGTGGCAAGAAGATGGACAGGCGCGCGCTGCTGCTGGCCACCTGCAAGCTCAGTGCCGCCTTCCTGCTGGCGCTGGCGGTCGTGGTGTGGTTGACATTCGCGCTGGCCAGGCATCTGGGCATGGATTTGAGCCTGCCGTGATGGCAAAGACCGGGCGGGGATTGCAGGTCCGCGTCCGGTCTTGATCTGGCCGTTGAAGCCTGGTTCGCCGCCGGCAGCCATCACCGGACTGCGCCGCACGACGAATAAGCGCTTGGTCTTACCCGTTGTATGCCGTCAAGGCCATCCGGTGGTTCGACCAGTCAAAGGCTGCATTGAATGTTTCGATGGCCACCCGCTGGTCCGGGCCGAATTGCGGATCATGGCAGATGACGTTTCCGTCTCCGTCAACGCCTGTGAGCACGATCGCATGGGAGCCCCCGTCATCGCTGGGGTCCTCGATATGCGCCTCCAGCGGGCCATGCTCGTCCAGCAGGGACGCGATCTTTTCGGCACTCCACGTTTTGTCTGCAGGAGCGGCGACATTTTTGAGGTTGCCCTTGCGGTTCCTCGTGACGTAATCCAACTGCCCACTTATCTCCTTGGGCATGCCATTGGCATCGTATTTGTAGGCGAGCTTCTGCTTATCCAGCGGAGGCTGTCCGAAATAGGCACGCAACATATTCATCGTGGCCTCCCAGCAGCCACACGGTCCGTTCTGCCGGATATAAGGAACCGCCAATTTGCGGCCTCCCGACGAAGAACTGGATCCGGCACTCTGGAGATGCCCTCCGCCCACCTTTCTCGGGCTGCCCGCCGCGATGTCCAAGATGCCTTTTCTCGGGCGGATGCCAGGCGCCTGTGCATCGGGCAAGCTCCTGCCTGCGGCTAACGGCACAGCATTGCCGTGGGACGCGCTTTTGGCACGGGTGGCGGGTGCCTGTACGGCAGCTCCGCCATCGCGTGCCACATTCATGTTCCTGTGGGAAGTCACAGCATGGGTGATATGCATTTCATGGTCCAGATACAAAACTGCAGCGACTCTATGAAGTGCATCACGAACTGTGAAGTGCAGCGATTCGGCTGACAAGCGAATGCTTCGCCCAGGTGGCGAGCACCGCCTTCCCCGGACCTGCCGCGTCAATCCATCCGGATGTTGCGGTCCTTGATCAGCGCGCCCCAGCGCGCCATTTCCTTGTCCAGGTGCGTGGCCAGTTGCGCGGGCGTGCTGCCGATGGGCTCGGCGCCGATGGCGTCGAAGCGGGCCTTGGTGTCCGGCTGCTTCATCGCGTCCAGCAGGGCGGCGTTGATCTTCTGCACGATGGGCGCGGGCGTGCCGGCCGGGGCGAACACGGCGAACCAGGGCGAGACCTCGTAGCCGGGCACGCCGGCTTCGGCGATGGTCGGCACGCCCGGCAACGCGGCCGATCGCTTGGCGCTGGTGACGCCCAGGGCGCGCAGCTTGCCGGACTGAATGTGCGGGGCGGCGGAGGTGATGCTGTCGAACATCAGGTCCACCTGCCCGCCCAGCATGTCGGTCATGGCCGGGCCGCTGCCCTTGTAGGGCACGTGCAGCAGGTTGAGCCTGGCCATGGAGGCGAACACCTCGCCGGCCAGGTGGATGGAGGTGCCGTTGCCGGCCGATGCGTAGGTGAGCTTGCCGGGCTCGCGCTTGGCGTGCGCGATGACGTCGGCCACCGTCTTGTCGGGGCTGTTGGCGTTGACGACGAGCACGTTGGGCACGATGGCCAGCAGGCTGACGGGGGCGAAGTCCTTCACCGGGTCGTAGCTCAGCTTGGCGTAGAGCGCCTTGTTGGTGGCCATGCCGATGGAGGTGATCATGATCGTGTAGCCGTCGGCCGGCGACTTGGCGACGGCGTCCGCGCCGATGTTGCCGCCCGCGCCGGGGCGGTTCTCGATCACGAAGGGCTGGCCCAGGGTGCGGCCGGCACGTTCGCCCAGGGTGCGGGCGATGACGTCCATGGCGCCGCCGGGCGGGAACGGAACGACCCAGCGGACGGGCTTGGAGGGCCATGCGGCGGCGTCGGCCTGCTGTGCATGGGCCGGCGCGGGCAGCACGCCCGCCAGGGCGGCTGCAGCAATGGCGCCCGCTGCGAGGGCCAGGGCGCTGCGGCGCGTGGTGGTGTGGGCGAACGGCAGGGCCTGGGCGCGGGTGGATGGCATGGGACTTGTCTCCGGATTTATGGGGTGTGATGAAGGATGGATGGATGAAAGGACGGCGTGGGCGTCAGGCAGAGGGTGCGGCGGAGGTGGCCGCCGGGCGGCCCATGTCCACGTGCACGGGAGCGAGGCCTTCGCGGGCGCGGTCGAAGCGGTGCAGGGCCTCGGGCAGCACCTCCACCCCGAAGCCGGGGCCGTCGGGCAGCTGCAGCGCGAAGTCGCGCACGGCCATGGGCGTGGCGACGATGTCGTTGACCAGCAGTTGCGGGCCGAACAGCTCGCAGTTGTGGTGCGTGCCGGGCAGGGTGGCGAAGACGTGGGCCGATGCGGCGCTGCCCAGCGACGTTTCCAGCATGGTGCCGCCGTACCAGCCGATGTCCGCGGCCTCGGCCACGGCGGCCACGGCGCGGGTGCGCAGCAGGCCACCGTGCTTGGCCACCTTGAGCGAGAAGACATGGCAGGCGCCCTGCCGCGCCAGCAGCATGGCGTCCTGCGGCGTGCAGACGGTTTCGTCGGCCATCACCAGCGCGCCGGCGGGCAGACCGGCGGTGAGCTGGCGCAGGGCCTCCACGTTCCATTGCGCGACAGGCTGCTCGATCAGGCTCACGCCCGCATCGATGAGCTGGGGCACGTAGCGGCGCGCGGTGTTGCCGTCCCAGGCCTGGTTGATGTCCACCGTCATGTCGGCGCGCCCGTCCAGGCCGCGCGCGATGCGGGTGACATGGGCCACATCGTCCTGCGGGGCGCGCGCGCCGATCTTGAGCTTGAAGATGCGGTGGCGGCGCGCGGCCAGCATGCGCTCGGCCTCTTCCACGTCGCGCGCGGAATCGCCGCTGGCGAGCGTCCAGGCCAGCGGCAGGCTCTCGTGCCGCTTGCCGCCCAGCAGTTGCCAGGCGGGCAGGCCCAGGGAACGGGCCACGGCGTCGATGGCGGCCATTTCCACGGCGCTCTTGGCGAAGCGGTTGCCCTTGCAGACGGCGTCCATGCGCGACAGCAGTTGCTCGAAGCGGCCCGCGTCCTGCCCGGTCACGGCCGGGCCCAGGTACTGCGTGATGGCGTGCAGGATGGTCTCGGGCGACTCCTCGTTCCACGACGGGCCGCCGATGGTGGCGGCCTCGCCGAAGCCGCAGGCCCCGTCCGCCAGCCACAGCTGCACCACCACCGGGCTCTGGCGGTGGATGGCGCCGAAGGAGAACTTGTGCGGCCGGATGGTGGGGATGTCGAGGATGCGCGCCTCGATGCGCTCGATGCGCAGGCCGGCGGAAGAAATGGCGGTCATGGGCGCCACCTTATCCCGGAGAAAGCCTGCGATCCAATGGTATATATGACACGATTCATTCGACAGCATCGAACGATAATCCGGATCTTTCCGCGACCCTTTCCCCCCTTCACCAGGAGCCGCCATGGAACTGCGCCAGCTGCGCTATTTCCTGAGCGTGGCCGAGACCGAGCACCTCACGCAGTCGGCCGACGCGCTCTTCGTCACCCAGTCCACCCTGTCGCACGGCCTGCGGCAGCTGGAGGCCGAGCTGGGCCTGCCGCTGTTCGACCGGCTGGGGCGGGGGCTGAAGCTCTCGCAGGCCGGCATGGCGTTCCGCAGCCACGCGGCACGCGCGCTGCAGGAGCTGGAGGCCGGCCGCATGGCGCTGGCCGACATGGCGGGGCTGCAGGCGGGCACGCTCACCGTGGGCGTGATTCCCACCTTCCTCACGCACCTGGTGCCGGACGCGGTGGCCGCCTTCAGTGCGGATTACCCGGGCGTGCAGGTAGTGGTGCGCGACCTGCGCGGCGGCCCGATCGAAGAGCAGTTGATCGCCGGCCGGCTGGACGTGGGAATCTCCTTCCACCCCGCGCACCGCGAGGAGATCGAGGCCGAGCCGCTGTTCGAGGAGCGCCTGCAGCTGGTGGTGCACGCGGGCCACGCGCTGGCGCGCCGCCGCAGCCTGCGCATGCGCGAGTTGGCCGGCGTGCCGCTGGCGCTGCTGCCGCAGAGTTTCGCGACACGCCGCATGATCGACGCGGCCTTCGCCCAGGCCGGCGTGGCGCCCGTGGTGCGGGTGGAGATGGAATCGGTGGACGCGCTGCTGCACGCATGCCGCAGTGGCCCGCTGGCCACCATCGCGGCCGAGCGGGCAGCGGGCCAGGCCGGGCCGGGCATGCGCGCGATCACGCTGACCGAACCCGCCACCGTGCGCCGTGCGGGCGTGCTGTGGCGCCGGGGTGCATCGCGCAGCGCGGCGGCGCGGGAGTTCGTGGCGCGGTTGCGGCCGGTGGCGGGCACCCGCGCCGCTGCTGCTGTTGCCGCCACTCGGCAGGCAGCGTGCCGGACAATGCAGCAATGAACGACTCTCCCCTGCAGAAGACCGCCGAGGCATCGCCCGACAACCACGACGCACCCATCCAGGAAGCGCGCCTGTGGAGCGATGGCCGCTGGACGGCCGAAGTGATCAAGAACGAGGACGACGACGGCTGGGCCGTGGCCATGACGCTGCGCGGCGAATCCGAGCCGGCGCTGGTGGGCCCGTGGACGATGGGCCGCGACAAGAAGAACCCCAAGCCGCTGGACGTGGCGGCCTTCCACACGCTGGTCAAGACCGCCTCCGAGGTGCTGCGCCGCCACGAGCAGCAACTGCATGCGCAGTTGCACAAGGAGGTGGCCGTGGGTGCCGGGGCGGACCTCGTCCGGGTGGCGCTGCGCATCGTGCCGGACGAGGAATATCCGTATGCCGTGCTGACGGCGCACGACGCCGCAGGGCAGTTGCTGGGCGAGGCGCGCGTGGAGGCGAACTTCAAGCTCGGCCAGGCCAGCGCCCAGGCCTGGATCGAGAGCGATTATTCGTCCCGGGGACGGTAGGCGCTGCCGTGCGCGTCAGGACTCTGATGCGCCATGCGGTATGCCCTCGATCGGGCATTGCGGCGTGCCCACGGTGCCGCGCGTGACGGCCTCGGCCGTGCGGCGCGCGGCGCCCGGGTCGGTCACCCACTGGCGGTAGAAGCCGTAGGGGCAATCCGCCACGCCCTGGTCGCCCTCGCCCGAGTTCAGCAGGCCGGTGTAGCCCCGGTGCATCAGCTTGAACAGGTGGTTCTCGCTCTGGCCGTGGCGGCGGAAGTCACGGATCAGGTGCTTGGAGAGCGCGGCGTACTGCACGCCCATTTCCTCCTCGCCGCATTCGCCCAGCGTGCGGCCGTCGAAGCCGATCAGCGCGCTGTGGCCGAAGTAGCTGTACACGCCGTCGAAGCCGGCCGCATTGGCCACGGCCACGTAGCTGTTGTTGGCGAAGGCCATGGCCTTGCTCATCAGGATCTGCTGCTCCTTGGCCGGATACATGTAGCCCTGGCAGCGCACGATGAGTTCCGCGCCCTGCATGGCGCAGTCGCGCCAGATCTCGGGGTAGTTGCCGTCGTCGCAGATGATGAGGCTGATCTTCAGGCCCTTGGGGCCGTCGGTGACGTAGGTGCGGTCGCCCGGATACCAGCCCTCGATGGGCGTCCACGGCATGATCTTGCGGTACTTCTGCACGATCTCGCCCTGGTCGTTCATGAGGATGAGCGTGTTGTAGGGCACCTTGCGCGGGTGCTCCTCGTGCCGCTCGCCGGTGAGCGAGAACACGCCCCACACCTTGGCCTTGCGGCAGGCGGCGGCGAAGATCTCGGTCTCCTCGCCAGGGATGGTGGCGGCGGTATCCATCATCTCCTGCCGGTCGTACATGATGCCGTGGGTGCTGTATTCGGGGAAGATGACCAGGTCCATGCCCGGCAGGCCGGCCTTCATGCCGACCAGCATGCCGGCGATCCTGCGGGCGTTGTCCAGCACCTCGGCCCGGGTGTGCAGCCGGGGCATCTTGTAGTTGACGACCGCGACGCCGACGGTGTCGTCGCTGCTCGAAATATCGCCGTGGATCATGGCGCGGGCTCCTGGGAAAACGGTGAATCGATGACGAGAGAGAAGAAAAGGCCGTCCGTGCGCCGCGCTCAGTGGCTGATCATCCAGGGCCGTTTGGACGGAAAAGCCTTGGCGCCGTTGGCGGCGGTGACGGTGGCGCTGCGCTTCGCCCCACCTCCGCCGCCGCTGCAGCAGCCGCAGCCCGCGGGGTGGCGCAGCCGGCCGTAGCCGCCGGCGTCGGTGTCGCGCGAGGAGCGCGGCGCGTGGCGGGCGCGTTCGTTGGTGTCGTGGGCGCGGCGCTGGTCCGGGCCCAGGCAGGCCAGCCGCGGCGCGCTGGCGAACACGCGGGGCGACGGCGCGCCGCAGTCCGGGCAGGCGGCGGGCTCGTTGCGCTGGGCCAAGCTGCGCAGCGCGTCGAAGCCGCCGCAGTCCGCGCAGTGGTAGTCGTAGGTGGGCATCTGCGGCCTCCTCGTCTGTTCTTCGGTGCGCGCGCTCAGGCGAGGTCGGGCGACAGGGGCATGTCGATGCTGCCGTCCAGCATCTTCACGGGGCCGCTGGCGCTCGGGTTGATGTCGAAGTCGAAGATCTGCGTGGGCAGCCAGAGCGTGGCGCAGGCGTTGGGCACGTCCACCACACCGCTGATGTGGCCCTGCACCGGGGCCGTGCCGAGGATGGAATAGGCCTGCGCGCCGCTGTAGCCGAACTTCTTCAGGTATTCGATGGCGTTCAGGCAGGCCTGGCGGTAGGCCACGTTCACGTCCAGGTAGTACTGCTTGCCGGCCTCGTCCACCGAGATGCCCTCGAAGATCAGGTAGTCGTTGTAGGTGGGCACGATGGGGCTGGGCTTGAAGATCGGGTTCTTGATGCCGTACTTGGCCATGCCGCCCTTGATGAGCGTGACCTTCATATGCACCCAGCCCGCCATCTCGATCGCGCCGCAGAAGGTGATCTCGCCGTCGCCCTGGCTGAAGTGCAGGTCGCCCACGCTCAGGCCCGCGCCGTCCACATAGACCGGGAAATACACCTTCGCGCCGCGCGAGAGGTCCTTGATGTCGCAGTTGCCGCCGTGCTCGCGCGGCGGCACGGTGCGGGCGGCCTCGGCGGCGGCCCTGTCGCGCGCCTCGCCCTGCATGCGGCCCATGTGCGCGGTGCCGGGCGAAGGCGGGTTGGCCAGACCCGCGGTGGGGTCGCTGTCGATCAGCTGCTGCTCGCGGGCGTTCCACTGGTCGAGCATGGCCCGGTCGGGCAGGCAGCCGATCAGGCCGGGGTGGATCAGGCCCGCGAAGTTCACGCCGGGGATGTGGCGCGAGCTGGTGAACATGCCCTTGAAGTCCCAGATGGACTTCTGCGCCTCGGGGAAGTGCTCGGTCAGGAAGCCGCCGCCGTTCTTCTTGGAGAAGAAGCCGTTGAAGCCCCAGAGGCTGTCCTGCTTGGCGCCGATGTCCAGCAGGTCCACGACGAGCAGGTCGCCCGGCTCCGCGCCCTTCACGCCCACCGGGCCGGAGAGGTAGTGCACGGTGGTGAGGTCGATGTCGCGCACGTCGTCGGCGCTGTCGTTGTTCTTGATGAAGCCGCCAGTCCAGTCGAAGGTCTCCAGGATGAAGTCGTCGCCCGGGTTGACCCAGCAGGTCATCGGAATGTCCGGATGCCAGCGGTTGTGGATGTTCTCGTTCTCGGTGGGCGACTTCGTGAGGTCGACTTTGATGAGGGTGTCGGTCATGGCGGGCTCCTTGGGTTTGGATGGTGGTCAGACGGAGAGGTAGGACTTGATGCGCTGCTGGTCGGTGTCGGCGCGGGTGGTCTCGTGCACCAGGCGGCCGCCCTCGATGACGAAGAGCCGGTCCGCCACGTCCATCGCGAAGCTCAGCACCTGCTCGGACACGACGATGGTGAGCTGGCGCATCTTTCGGATCTCGTTGAGGGCCTTGGCGATGTCCTTGATGATCGAAGGCTGGATGCCCTCGGTGGGTTCGTCGAGCAGCAGCACCTTGGGGTCGGTGACGAGGGCGCGGGCGATGGCCAGTTGCTGCTGCTGGCCGCCGGAGAGGTTGCCGCCCTTGCGGCGGCGCATGTCCCAGAGCACGGGGAAGAGCGCGTAGATCTCGTCGGGGATGCGCTTGTCTTTGGCGTTTTCCAGGCCGGTCTGGATGTTCTCTTCCACGGTGAGGGTGGGGAAGATCATGCGGCCCTGGGGGACGTAGGCGATGCCCTTGGCGACGCGGCGAAAGCTCTCGTCGCGCGTGACGTCCTGGTCCGCGACGCGGATGCTGCCGCTTTTGGTGGGGAGCACGCCCATCAGGCTCTTGAACAGCGTGGTCTTGCCCATGCCGTTGCGACCCATGATGGCGACGGTTTCGTTGGCATGGCCTTCGAACGAGATGCCGTGCAGGGCCTCGCTCTGGCCGTAGGCGACGTGGAGGTCGGTGACTTTCAGCATGGGATCGCTCCTGGGGGGTGCTCTGGGGTGCTTGGTACGTCGTCGGCGCGGGTGTGCTTGCTCTGCGTTGTTTCAGTCGCCATCGCTGCAGAGTTCTTGATGTGCGGGATGGGCGCCCGGGCCGGGATCGCCGGGTGGCCCCTTCCGCGAATGTCCCCCGGCTTCGCCTCCTCCTTTATTTCGCTGCAGGGGCCACCCGGCACTCCCGGCCAGTTCACCGCTCTGCCTTGCCGGCCATGGAGAAGGCGCGGCGCTGTTTGCCCGTGGTGGTGGCATGCCCCGCGCAGCGAAATAAAGGAGGAGGCCGCAGGCCGGGGGACATTCGCGGAGCGGGGCATGCCGCCGCCACGGGCCACCCCGGAAGCACGCTGTGCGCAGCCCTCGTTCCGGCACCAGAGCAAACAGGACAACCGTCGTTCGCACCGCATGCTCAATGCCCCAGGTACACGTCGATGACCTTCGGATCGGCCTGCACCTTGTCCATCGGCCCCTCGGCCAGAATCTTTCCCTGGTGCATCACCGTCACCTTGTGCGCGATGCGCTTGACGAACTCCATGTCGTGCTCGATCACGATCACCGCGCGGTTGCGGCAGATGCGCTCCAGCAGCTCCGCCGTCAGCTCCCGTTCGCGTGCGCTCATTCCCGCGATCGGCTCGTCCAGCATCAGCAGCTCCGGCTCCTGCATCAGCAGCATGCCGATCTCCAGCCACTGCTTCTGCCCGTGCGATAGCAGGCCGGCCTCGGTCTCCAGGCGGCCGGCCAGGCCGATGTCCTCGGCCACGGCCTGCACGCGTTCCTTCACCGCGCTGGTGCAGCGGAAGGCCAGCGCGCCGAACACGGTGCGGCCCGTGGGATACGACACCTCCAGGTTCTGGAAGACCGACAGGTTCTCGTAGATGGACGGCGTCTGGAACTTGCGGCCGATGCCCAGGCGCACGCGTTGGTGCTCGGCCATGCGCGTCAGCTCCTCGTTCTTGAACTTGATGCTGCCGCCGGTGGCGCGCGTCTTGCCGCAGATGAGGTCCAGCAGCGTGGTCTTGCCCGCGCCGTTGGGGCCGATGATCACGCGCAGCTCGTTCTTGTCCACGTACAGCGTGAGGTTGTCGATGGCCTTGAAGCCGTCGAAGGAGACGGTGAGGTCTTCCACGGCGAGGGCGAAGTCGGTGTTGCTCATGGATGGGGCTCCTGCGCGGTGGTGGTGTTCAGACGCCCTGGTGGCGCGTGCCCTGGGGCAGCGGCGCGCCGGCGGGGGCGGCCAGGGCAGAGGGCTGCGGCTCGGCGGCTGGGGCCTGCGCGGGCCATGGCGCCGGCGAAGGCGCGGGCACGGCGGCGCGGCGCAGGGCCTCGCGGCGGCCCTTCCACCAGGGCACGATGCGCTCTTCCCACACGCCGGCCAGCCCCATCGGGAAGGCCATGGTCACGCCGATGAAGAGCGCCGCCATGAGGAACAGCCACAGGTCCGGAAAGCTCTCGGAAAAGTACGTCTTGCCCGCGTTGACCAGCAGCGCGCCATAGACCGCGCCCACCAGGCTCATGCGCCCGCCCACGGCGGCGTAGATCACCATCTCGATGGACGGCACGATGCCCACGAAGCTCGGCGACATGAAGCCCACCTGCAGCGTGAACAGCGCGCCGCCGATGCCCGAGAGCGCCGCCGCCAGGCAGAAGGTGAAGACCTTGAAATTGGCCACGTCGTAGCCCGAGAAGCGCACGCGGTCTTCCTTGTCGCGCATGGCCAGCAGCAGCGTGCCCAGCTTGCTCGTCTGGACGTAGCGGCACAGCACGATGGAGGCCACCAGCAGCACCACGCACACGTAGTAGAGGACGATCTTGGCGCTGTCGGTGCGCGTGTCCCAGCCCCAGAGGGTCTTGAGGTCGGTCATGCCGTTCACGCCGCCCGTGTAGCCCTGCTGGCCGATGATGAGCACTGTGCAGATCAGGGCCACGGCCTGCGTGATGATGGCGAAATACACGCCGCCCACGCGGCGCTTGAACATGGCGAAGCTGACGATCCAGGCCAGCAGCGTGGGCAGCACCACGACGGCCGCCAGCGCGAACGGCAGGCTCTTGAACGGCACCCAGAACGAGGGCAGCGCGGTGATCTGGTTCCAGTCCATGAAGTCCGGAATGCCGGGCGTGGACTGGATCTTGGTGCTGACCGGGTCGGAGGCTTCGAGCTTCAGGAACATCGCCATGGCGTAGCCGCCCAGGCCGAAGAACACGCCCTGCCCCAGGCTCAGCACGCCGCCGTAACCCCACACCATCACCAGGCCGATGGCGACGAAGGCGTAGGTGAGGTACTTGCCCACCAGGTTGAGGCGGAAGACGTCGAGGGCCAGCGGCAGGACCACGGCCAGCAGCACGGTGAGCAGCACCAGGCTGGCGAGCTGGTAGCGCTGGACCCAGGCTTTGAGGGCGTTCATGGGAGGACTCCGGTGGATGCGGACGGGAAGGAACGGCAGGGAGCGGCGCGTCAGCGGCGGACCTTGGAGGCGAACAGCCCCTGCGGCCGCACCATCAGGATCAGCACGATCAGCGAGAGCGTGATCACCTTGGCCATGGAGCCGGCCAGAAAGAATTCGGTGATCGACTGCGTCTGCGCGATGCCGAAGGCCGACACCACGGTGCCCAGCAGGCTGGCCGCGCCGCCGAAGGTGACCACCAGGAAGGCATCGACGATGTAGAGCGAGCCGGAAGTAGGCCCCGTGGAGCCGATGGTGGTGAAGGCCGCGCCCGCCACGCCGGCGATGCCGCAGCCGATGGCGAAGGTGAGGCGGTCGGTCTTCTTCGTGTCGATGCCGATGGCGTTGGCCATCACGCGGTTGCTCACGGTGGCGCGCACCCGCAGGCCCCAGCGGCTCTTGTGCAGCGCGATCAGCACGCCGGCCGTCACCACCACGGTGAGTGCCAGCACGAACAGGCCGTTGACGGGAATGTCCAGCCCCTCGGCCGGTGCCCAGGAGCCCATCAGCCAGTCCGGCAGCGTGGGGCTCACTTCCTTGGGGCCGATGAAGGTGCGGAAGCACTGCTGCAGCGCCAGGCTGATGCCCCAGGTGGCCAGCAGCGTGTCCAGCGGGCGCTTGTAGAGGTGGCGGATCAGCCCCCACTCCACCAGCCAGCCGGCGGCGAACGCGAGGCCGAAGGCGGCCACGATCGACAGCGGGAAGTAGAACGGCATGAAGCCGGGCGCGTACTGCGCCGTCAGCGTCGAGCCCAGGTAGATGGTGTAGGCGCCGATGGTCATGAACTCGCCGTGCGCCATGTTGATCACGCCCATCTGCCCGAAGATGATCGCCAGCCCCAAGCCCATGAGCAGCAGCACCGCGAACAGGCTCAGGCCCGCGAAGCCCTGCATCAGGCCGATGTTCATCATTTCGGAGAAAGTCATGGTGCAGCTCCTGCGTGCAAGCCCATCGGAAGAAATGGCGATTCGTGGGGTAATCGAGAACCGCAGTGGCAAGCCCGGGGGCACGGCGCCTGAAACTGGCGCGGCCCAAGGCGAGAGACACCGAGGAAGGGCCGCCCCGCACCGAAGGTGTCGCCCCCCTCCCGCGTAGCGAGAGAGGGGGGAGGCGCGCAGCGACTCAGGGGGTGCCTTACTGGTAGCCTTTAGGGAACGGATCGGGCTTGATCAGCTCGGGCGATTCGGACACCACCTTGAACGTGCCGTCCGGCAGCCCCTGGGCGATGCGCGATTTGCTCCAGAGGTGGTGGTTGGCGTCCACCTTCACGTAGCCTTCGGGCGCGGTCTTGAGTTCGATGCCGGGCGAGGCCGCCACCACCTTGTCCACGTCGAAGCTCTTGGCCTTCTCCACTGCGGCCTTCCAGAGCCAGGGGCCCAGGTAGCCGGCCTGCGTCACGTCGCCGATCACCGCATTGGGGCCGTACTTCGCCTTGAACGCGGCCACGAACTTCTTGTTGTTCTCGTTGTCCAGCGACTGGAAATACTTCATCGACGAGTAGAAGCCCGCGAAGTTCTCCCCACCCACGCCGGTCATCTCGTCTTCGGTGACCGACAGCGTCACCAGCAACTGCTTGTCGCCCGTGATGCCGGCCGCCTTGAGCGCCTTGTAGAAGGCCACGTTGGAGCCGCCCACCACCGCCACGAAGATGCAGTCGGGCTTCTGCACCTTGATCTTGTTCATCAGCGAGCCGAAGTTGGTGCTGCCCAGCGGGTAGTACTCCTCGCCGACGACCTTGCCCTTCTGGAAGTTCTCGATGTGCTTGCGCGCGATCTTCATCGAGGTGCGCGGCCAGATGTAGTCGGAGCCGATCAGGAAGAAAGTCTTGGCCTTCTTCTCCTTCTGCGCCCAGTCCAGGCTGTAGAGGATCTGCTGCGTGGCTTCCTGGCCCGTGTAGATCACGTTCTTCGACTGCTCCAGGCCCTCGTAGAAGGTGGGGTAGTACAGCAGGCCGTTCTCCTTCTCGAAGATCGGCAGCACGGCCTTGCGCGAGGCGCTGGTCCAGCAGCCGAACACGGCCGCGCAGTGGTCGTTGATGAGCAGCTTCTTGGCCTTCTCCGCGAAAGTGGGCCAGTCGGAGGCGCCGTCTTCCTTGATGACCTTGATCTTGCGGCCCAGCACGCCGCCCATGGCGTTGATCTGGTCGATGGCGAGTTGCTCGGCCTGGATGGAGCCCGTCTCCGAAATCGCCATCGTGCCCGTGGCCGAATGCAGCTGGCCCACCGTCACTTCGGTGTCGGTCACGGCCAGCTTGGTCGTGTTGACCTGCGCGGTGGGCTGGGCATGGCCCCAGGCCGGCAGGCCGGCGATGGACGCGGCGCCCATGGCCTGCAGCAGGCGGCGGCGGCCCGCGTCGGCGCTGGCCAGGGGGGACGAAACGTTCCGGGGGTCGAGGGGATGCTTCATGAAGGCGCTCCTTGCGTCTGGCGGGTGGATGGCGGCGGTGGTGTCGTACCGGATGGACGACAGGTGCCGCGCTGGAATGAAGGTTAGGGAGAACCCTGCGAAGCGCCCATACGTCAATTAACGTAGGGGGCCTGCGTACGGCGCCGCCCGCGACGCACCAAGAACGTTTCTTGCATGCGGTCCGGGCATGGCCGCCCACCCCACCGCCACCCCTGCCGATGCCCCCGCCGCGACGCAGACGATCTTCCGCTTCCGGCGCGAATACAACGCCTGGGTGGCCGACGAGTCGATGGAGGACTACGCGCTGCGCTACACGCCCAAGGGCTTCCGGCGCTGGAGCGAATTCCGCGTGGCGAACACCGCGTTCGGCTCGCTCTCGTTCCTGGCGCTGGAGGCCATCGGCGGCGCGGTCGCGCTCAACTACGGCTTCGCCAACGCGATGTGGGCGATCCTCGCGGTGGGCGTGCTGATCTTCCTCACGGGCCTGCCGATCGCCTACTGCGCTGCGCGCTACGGTCTGGACATGGACCTGCTCACGCGCGGCGCGGGCTTCGGCTACCTGGGCTCGACCATCACCTCGCTGATCTACGCGGTGTTCACCTTCATCTTCTTCGCGCTGGAGGCGGCCATCATGGCGCTCGCCCTGCAGCTGGTGGTGGACTGGCCGCTGCAGTGGTGCTATGTGCTCTCGTCCCTCGTCATCCTGCCGCTCGCCATGCGCGGCATCACGCTGATCTCGCGCCTGCAGGCCTGGACGCAGCCGCTGTGGCTCTTCCTGCTGCTGCTGCCTTTCGTGTGGATCGCGCTCGCGCAGCCGCAGCTCTACCGCGACTTCGCCAGCCTCTCGGGCCTCAAGAGCGGCAGCAGCCAGTTCGATCCGCTCATGTTCGGTGCGGCCTGCGCGGTGATCTTCTCGCTGGTGGTGCAGATCGGCGAGCAGGTGGACTTCCTGCGCTTTCTGCCCGAGCGCACCGCCGCCAACCGCTGGCGCTGGTGGGGCGCGGTGCTGGTGGCCGGGCCCGGCTGGATCGCCATGGGCATGCTCAAGATGGCGGGCGGCGCCTTCCTCGCGTTCGCGGCGCTGCAGTTCGAGGTCGGCGTGCACCGTGCGGCCGAGCCCACGCAGATGTTCCTGGCCGGCTTCCAGCAGGTGATGCAGTCCCTCGGCCTGCCGGGCATGGCGGTGGCCGTGACGGTGCTGTTCGTGGTGGTCTCGCAGATCAAGATCAACCTGACGAATGCGTATGCGGGCTCGCTGGCCTGGTCCAACTTCTTCGCGCGCGTCACCCGCAGCCATCCGGGGCGCGTGGTGTGGCTGGTGTTCAACGTGGGCATCGCCACGCTGCTGATGACGCTGGGCGTGTTCGGCGCGCTGGAGAAGGTGCTGGCGGTGTACAGCAACGTGGCCATCGCCTGGGTGGGCGCGCTGGTGGCCGACCTGGTCATCAACAAGCCGCTGGGCCTGTCGCCGCGGGGCATCGAGTTCCGCCGCGCGCACCTGTACGACTTCAACCCCGTCGGCCTGGGCGCCATGGTGCTGGCCGCGGCCGTGGCCTGCTGCGCCTATGCCGGCCTGCTGGGCGAGGCCGCGGCGGCGTTCTCGCCCTTCATCGCCCTGGCCCTGTCGATGGCGCTCGCGCCGCTGTTCGCGTGGTGGACCGGCGGGCGCTACTACCTGGCCCGGCAGCCCGCCACCGGCTGGGCGCCGGGCGAGCTGGTGCGCTGCGCCGTCTGCGAGAACCGTTTCGAATCCGAGGACATGGCCCGCTGCCCCGCCTATGGCGCCGCCATCTGCTCGCTGTGCTGCTCACTCGAATCGCGCTGCCACGACCGCTGCAAGACCGGTTCGCGCGCAGCCGACCAGTTGCGCACCCTGGCCGCGCTGCTGCTGCCACGCGCCTGGGCCGCGAAGATGAACTTCCGGCTGGGCCAGTACCTGATGGTGTTCGCCTCGCTCTGCGCGGTGGTCGCCTTCCTGGTGGGCGTCGTGTATGTGCAGGAAGGGCTGGAGACACCCGCGCAGTTCCTGCGCACGCCCTTCCTCAAGGTCTATGCCCTGCTGGCCCTGCTCGCGGCCGTGTGCGCGTGGTGGGTGGTGCTCAGCACCGACAGCCGGCGCATGGCGCAGGACGAATCCGAGCGCCAGACCCAGCTGCTGCTGCAGGAGATCGAGGCGCACAAGCGCACCGACGCCGAGCTGCAGGCCGCGCGCGACCGCGCTGAGGCCGCCAACATGGCCAAGACCCGCTACGTGGCGGGCATGACGCACGAGCTGCGCTCGCCGCTCAACAGCATCCTGGGCTACACCCAGATCCTGCAGAAGGCGCCGCCGGATGCGCACGCGCTGCGCGACGCGCTCTCCACGATCGAGCGCAGCGGCCGGCACATGCATGCGCTGATCGACGACTCGCTCGAACTCGCCCGCATCGAGGCCGGCCGGCTGCGCCAGGCCGTCGCGCCGCTGCCGCTGGCCGAGCTGGTGCGCGACGTGGAAGGCATGCTGCGGCCACAGGCCGAGGCCAGGGGGCTGGCCTTCGCCGTGGAGGTGCTGGGCACCATGCCCGCATGGATCCGCGCGGATGCCAAACGACTGCGGCAGATCCTGATCAACCTGCTCTCCAACGCGGTGCGCTTCACCCGGCAGGGCGAAGTGCGGCTGCGCCTGGACTTCCGCGCCCACGTCGCGCGCATCGAGGTGATCGACACCGGCATCGGCATCGAGCCGCAGGACCTGGAGCGCATCTTCCTGCCGTTCGAGCGCGGCAGCGCCGGCCGCCGCGCCAGCGAGCCCGGCACCGGCCTGGGCCTGACCATCACCCACCTGCTGACCGAGCTCATGGGCGGGCAGCTCAGCGTGCGCAGCACCGTGGGCGAGGGCAGCACCTTCACCGCGCGCCTGTACCTGCCCGCCGCCGCGCCCGACCCGGCCTGGCAGCCCGCCCAGGCCGCCGCGCTGCGGCCCGTGGTGGGCTACCGGCCGCCGCGCCGCACCCTGCTGGTGGTGGACGACCAGCCGCTGCAGCGCCAGCTGCTCGCGGGCCTGCTGGTGCCGCTGGGCTTCGACGTGCGCGAAGCCGCGAGCGGGCGCGAATGCCTGGAGATCGTGCGCCAGTCGCCCCCGGACCTGGTGCTGCTCGACATCAGCATGGACGACCTGGACGGCTGGCAGACCGCCGCACTGCTGCGCGAGCGCCTGCCGGCTGCGGAGCTGCCCATCGTCTTCGTCTCGGCCAACCAGTTCGACAACGACGGCGCGCGCGTGGCCGCCCATGGGTGCCAGGGCTTCGTGGGCAAGCCGGTGGTGGAATCGGAGCTGCTGCAGGCCCTGCAGTCCGCGCTCGGGCTGCAGTGGCTGCACGATCCGGCGCCGGAAGCTGCCCCCGCGGGCCCCGGCGCCCCGCCGGAGCAGGCCGGTGCCGCGGCGGCATCCGCAGGCCCGCTGCCGGAGCCGCTGCGCGAGGCGCTGCACCACCTGGCCCGCACCGGCCAGGCCACCGCGCTGCGCTCCCACCTGCACGCGGCGCGCAACGAACACCTCCTCCATGCCGCGCAGCTGGAATCGCTGCAGGACGCCGCCGACCGGCTGGACTTCGACCGGCTCACCCGGCTGCTGCGCGCCCCCGAAGACGACACCGATGATGAACCCGCCCGACCCTGATCCCGCCTCCGCATCCCTGTCCCGCGCCGTGGCGCAGCGCGCCATCCTCGTGGTGGACGACGACATCGCCACCCTGCGCATGCTCGGCGATGCGCTGGCCGCCGAAGGCTACGCCGTGCTGGCCGCGCGCGATGCCGACGAGGCGCTCGAGCGCTTCGACCTGGCCGTGCCCGACGGCGTGCTGCTGGACGCCGTCATGCCCGGCACCGACGGCTTCACGCTCTGCGCCCGCATCAAGGCCACGCCGCCCTGGTCGCACGTGCCCATCGTGTTCATGACCGGCCTGTCGGAAACCGACCAGATCGTGCGCGGCTTCGCGGCCGGCGGGGTGGACTACGTGGTCAAGCCCCTGCGCCTGCCCGAGGTGCTGGCCCGGCTGGCCACGCACGTCGCCAACGCCCGCGCCGCCCGGCTGGCGCGCGAGGCGGTAGACGTGGCCGGCATGGGCGTGGTGGTGCTGGATGGGCAGGACCGCATCGCCTGGCGCTCGCCCCAGGCCACGCGCTGGCTGGAGGCCGCTTTCGCCGCCGAACCCGCGCCGGGCCCCGCCATGGCGCGCTGGCTGACCCAGGCGCAGCAGGCGGGCGAAGGCGCCACCGGGCTGGAGCCTGGCCAGCGCCTCCTGGCGCGTCCGCTCGGCGCCAGCGGGCTGGGCGAGACCATGCTGCTGCTGTCGGTGCAGGCCGCCGGCGAGGCACCCGCGACGCGCCTGCCCCGCGTGGACCTGACCCCGCGCGAGACCGAGGTGCTGTCCTGGATCGCCAAGGGCAAGACCAACCGCGACATCGCCGACATCCTGGGCATGAGCCCGCGCACGGTGAACAAGCACCTGGAGCACATCTTCGAGAAGCTCGGCGTGGAGACGCGCACCGCGGCGGCCGCCCTGGCAGGGCAGTGGCTCCAGGAATGACGCCGGATCAGCCCCGCGCCGAGGCCGGCAGGCCGAACACCCGGTCGAAGAGCCAGTTGAAGACGAAGGTATAGCCCAGGAAGAACAGCAGCAGGCCCAGGTCCATCACCAGCGCCTGCCAGAGGGTCACGTCGAACCACCAGGCAAAGAGCGGCACCAGGATGAGCGCCAGCCCGCCCTCGAAGCCGATCGCATGGGCCACGCGGCGCGCCACGCTGCGGCCGCGTACCGCCTGCCGCGACTCCCAGCGCTCGAACGCCCAGTTGAAGCCGACGTTCCAGACGATGGCGATCACCGAGCACGCCACCGCCACGGCGCTGGAATGGCCGGCGCCCTGCCCCGTCAGCATGGCCAGGCCGGCGGTCGCGAAGGCGATGGCGATCAGTTCGTAGAGCGAGACATAGACCACGCGGCGCCAGGGGCCCTGCAGGCCCGGGGCTTCACGTGCGCCAGCGGATGCGGAGACGGCGGCGGAAGAGGAGGATGGCACGGACATGCGTCGCACTTTATGTGTGCCACGCTGATACATAAAGTCAGCTTGTTTCAGTTTTTCTGATAGAACGACGGCATGGCATTTTCTTCCGACAGCGTGAACGTATTCCTGGCAGTGCTGGACAACGGCTCGTTCTCGGCCGCCGCCCGGGCACTCTCGCGCGTACCCTCGGCCGTGAGCATGACCATCGCCCACCTGGAGGCCGAGCTGGACGTGCAGCTCTTCGACCGCAGCGGGCGCGAGCCGCGCCCCACCCCCGCCGCCCGCGCGCTGGAGCCCCAGGCCCGGCTGCTGGGCGCGCAGTTGCGCCAGCTCAATGCGCAGGCCCTGGCGCTCACCCAGGGGCTGGAAGAGCGCCTGACGATCGCCATCGCGCCCGAACTGCTGGCCGGCCCCTGGACCGAGGCGCTGGCCGCGCTCACTGCCGAGTACCCCCAGCTGCAGGCGGAGGTGCTGGCCGCACCGCAGGCCGACGCCATGGCGCTGCTGCACGCGGGCCGCGCCCAGCTGGCGCTGGTGTTCGAGCGCTCCAGCCTGGATGGACGGGAAGGTTTCCAGGAAGTGGGCAGCGAGACGCTGGTGGCGGTCATCGCGCCGCAGCATCCGGTCATGCAGGCCTCCGCCGGCGCGCCGCTGAGCGAAGTCCACCTGACCACCACGCGCCAGATCGTCGTGGCCGGGCGCGATCTCGCGCAGACCGATCCGCGCTTCGTGTTCGCGCGCCACCACTGGCGCACCGACAACCACCTGGCCGCGCTCAGCCTCATCGAGGCCGGCCTGGGCTGGGGCTGGCAGCCGCGCGAACTGGTGGACCCGCGCATCCAGGCCGGCTCGCTGGTGGAAATGCCGTTCGACAACCTCTCCAACGGCGTGGAGCTGTGGGTGGATGTGGTCTGGTCCAGGGAGCGGCCACAGGGCCTGGGCGCGCGGCGTTTCGTGGAGCGGCTGCGGCAGTCCGCCCAGGCTCCTGCAGGCCGCGGCAGCGGAGGTGATACAGGCTTGCAGAAATTACATCCGGCAAAACAAAGCCGCGGACGAGCGTCCTAGACTGGCGCGTCTCCATTCCACGGATGGGCCCATGCCTGCGCCGCAGAAAATCAATTACCAACACACCGGCCCCTATGACCGGGTCGTTTTCCAGGAACAATTCACCCAGCAGTTCGGCACCAGCGGCAGGTACAACGCCGCAGCCATTCCCGACATGCTGTCCCTGCTGGGCATGATCGAGCGCGACACGGCCATCAACGACGTGCGCCAGGCTGCCTACATGCTCGCGACCGTGATGTGGGAAACCACCTCTCCGGTCACCGTCACCAAGGTGGCGACGAACAAGAAGGGGCTGCCGCTGGTGGACAAGCACGGGCAGCCCGTCGTCCTCAAGCAGAAGAAGTGGCTGATGACCATGGCCCCCGTGGCCGAGATCGGCCACGGCAAGGGACGGCAGTACCACGAACCCGTCAAGGTCAAGCTGCTGCCGGATGGCGGGGCGCGCATCACCGAGCAGGACGGCGACCAGTTCTCGGTCACGGCGGCCGGGGACATCTCCCCGCTCACCAAGGGTGCCAAGATGGGCACCAAGGACGACGGCGCCGCCACCAAGTCCTACGACTCCGACGACGGCATCGAGCAGGCCTATTACGGGCGCGGCTACGTGCAGCTGACCTGGTGGTCCAACTACGCCAAGGCAGGCGTCGCGCTCGGCCGGGGGCTGGGGCTGCTGACGGACCCGGAGCAGGTCAAGACGCCCGAGACCGCCTATGCACTGATGTCCTACGGCATGCGCACGGGCGGCATCTTCGCGAACGGGCGCAAGTTCTCGCTCTACTTCTCGGGGGACGCGACCGATTACGTGTCGGCCCGGAAAATGGTCAACGGAAGCGACCACGCCGAAGACATCGCCAAGATCGCCCGGAAGTTCGAGGCGGTCCTGCTGAAGGCCCGGCCGAACGCCATCACCACACCCGCCGCCCCCAAGCCATGACACGCTGCACTGCCCCGAAGACCCTGCGCGGCCCGATGACGGCCCGCGTCCTCCATGCCCTGCTGTGGCTGGGTGCCTGCCAGTTCGCGGCCGCCGCGATGCCGCCCGACACGACCACGCGCTGCGGCTGGTTCGACAACCCGACGCCGGGCAACGCGACCCTGGTGGACAAGGACGGGGAATGGACCATCGGCATGCAGGGAGGCCACCAGGCCGAAGGCGACTGGCCGACGTTCCCCAAGTCGCGCTGGGTGGCGACCGGCACCGGCAGCGCGGGCTACGGCTGCGCCTGCCTGAAAGTCAGCGCCCGCGCCGATACGCAGGAAGTGACGCACATCTTCTCGTCACGCACCCAGCCCTTGTCGGTCTGCCGCAAGGACAAGGCGCTGACGGGCAAGGAGCCGGAGAACCCGCTCAAGTAAGTCCGGCGGCCGGGTTACTGACTTGGTAGATGGCCGCATGGGCTGAGCAGCGCCACAAAAAAAGCGCGACCAATGGCTGACAACTCACTGATCTGCCGCCGCGAGGGCTGCGGCACACCCGTCCAGATCTCCGACGCGGGCGCCGTCCACCGGCTCATGCTCAAGCTGCGGCAGCTCTACGTGCAATCCACAGGCGGCCGATGAAGCTACCCAATACTGGGCAGGCGTCGCCACCCAGTCTCGGAGTCCTTTGGCGCCGCTGGCCCACGTGCCCGGCGTGTTCGCCGCGCTGTGGACCCCGGACATTGCACCCACCACGGCCACAGTACTGAGCACTGCCGGATATGGCTTTGCAGCGCTGCCGAAGAGCCTGATCCACTTTACGACGAAGGCAGGGGCCGCAGGCATCGCGCGAACCGCCGTCATCCACTCCAGCAAATTCGGCCTGCATGGATTTTTCGGGCCTGGCGTGTACATGGCCAGATTCGGCCGCCCTCTGAACATGATGATCAAAGAGGCCGCGACGATTCCAATACACCTTTCGACCCCAGCCGGCACCGTCCGTATCCTTCCTTACCTTGTGTACGTCCGGTGGGGCTTCAACGGTGTGAGGATGCTCTGATGAAACGCCTTCGCTTTTCCACCATCTTCGGCTGGTGCACCGTCCTATTCGGCTGGACCTGCTGGGTGCTGGCCTACGTGCAGGGCAATTGGTGGTGGGTCGTGGTTTCCGTCATTCCGTATGTGATCTACCAGGCGTTCTTCAACAAGGACGGGCAGGAGGGCAGCGGCTGAGCTGCTCGAACAGGTCCGGTTGCGGCTCCTCCGGTAGCCCTGCGAACCGCCCGTGCGCAGCGTCGCGGCAATGCGACAGCGAATGAGATTGGTTCTCAACCTGGTGTTACAGTTCGGCGCCTTCACGGCCGAGCTGCGCACCGTTGCGCACTGATCCGTTCCCCGTCGTTTTCGCGTCTTCTCTCGCGCCGGAGCCTGCTCCGGCCTGCTCTGCACATGCCCGCTCTCTCGTCGCCTTCCATCCCGGCCACCGTGGCCGCGGCCCCCTCGCGCTCCGCCATGCCCCGCCGCGCCCCGCTGGCGCAGGCCGTGCTGGCGCTGGCCGCCACCCTGTCCGCCCAGCACCCGGCCCATGCGCAGGAGGCCGCCACGGCCCCGGCAGCCTCCACCGCCACGCTGCAGGAAGTGCGCGTGCAGGATGCCACCGACGGCTCCGGCTACCAGGGCGCGCAGCGCAACACCGCCGCCACCCGCACCGACACGCCCCTGGTCGAAACCCCGCAGGCGGTGCGCGTGGTATCGCAGCAGCTCATCCAGGACCTGGGCGCCACGCGCCTGGCGGACACGGTGGACTTCGTGAGCGGCGTCACGCGCCTCAATGACTTCGGCGGCACCTGGGACAACTACGCCATCCGCGGCTTCAGCAATACCGACGGCGGCTCGCTGCTCAACGGCTTCGCCTCCGGCCGGGGCTATGGCCCCATGCGCGACATGGCGACGGTGGAGCGGGTGGAGTTCCTCAAGGGCCCGGCCGCCGCGCTCTACGGCAGCAGCGAGCCCGGCGGCACGCTCAACATCGTCACCAAGAAGCCGCAGTTCACCGCGTCGCACAAGGCCGGCCTGGAAGTGGGCACGCTGGGCATGCGCCGCGCCACGCTGGACACCACCGGCCCCATCACGCAGCACCTGGCCTACCGCCTGAACGTGGCGGCCGAGGACGGCGCGAGCCGCACGAATCTGGTGGACAGCCACAAGTACGTGGTCGCCCCCGCGTTCACCTGGGCGCTGGGCGCCGACACGGTGCTGCAATACGAGGCCGAGTTCATCCGCATCCGCACGCCGCTGGACCGGGGCACCATCCAGGTGAACGGCAATGCCCTGGCCCTGCCCGGCGACCGTTTCCTGGGCGAGCCCAACCGCGGCAAGCTGCATGTGACGGGCGACACGCACCAGCTGACACTGGACCACGACCTGGGCGGCGGCTGGCGCACGCGCCTGGGCGCCTCGTACCGGGAGACTGCGTACTACGGCGACGCCATGGACTTTGGCAACGGAAGGCTGGGCCTGCTGCAGGCCGATGGCCGCACGCTGTATCGCAGCGACACCTGGCGCAGCCTGCCTTCGCGCGACACCTCGGTGCAGGCCGAGGTGGAGGGCAAGGCCACCACCGGCAGCCTGCGCCACACCCTGCTGGCGGGCCTGGAGTCCTCGCGCCTGTTCGTGGGCCAGTACGGCGAGGCCTCGGCCCGAGGCTCCCGCCTGTACGCCATCGACATCTACCAGCCCACCTACGACCTGTCCCGGACAGCGTCGATGACGCCGTATTTCAGCAGCCAGGACCACCAGCGCGCCACGGGCCTCTTCCTGCAGGACCAGATCGACCTCACGGCGCGCTGGAAGCTGCTGGCCGGCGTGCGCTTCGACCGTTTCCATCAGAGCCTGGACGACCGGCTCGCCAACAGCAACACCACTCAGGAGCATTCATCCACCTCGCCGCGCGTGGGACTCAGCTACATGCTCACGCCGGACAGCTCGGTCTATGTCTCCTACGGCCGCTCGTTCCGGCCCAATGCCGGCGGCGATGCGTCGGGCAACGCCTTCGCACCGACCAAGGGCAAGGCCTTCGAAGCCGGTGCCAAGTGGCAGTCGCCCGACCAGCGCCTGATCGCCTCCATGGCCGTGTTCGACATCCGCAAGACCAACGTGCTCACGCCTGATCCGAACAACGCCAACTTCAACGTGGCGGCGGGCGAGGTGCGCAGCCGTGGCGTCGAGGCCGATGTGTCCGGCAAGCTCGACGCTCATTGGCGACTGACGGCCAACGCGGCCTACACCGACACCGAGGTGCTGCGCGATAACGACAAGACTCTGCTGGGCAAGCGCCTGCTGGGCATCCCGCGCGTGAGCGGCGGCCTGTTCGCCATCCGCGAAGACCGCCTGGCCTCGGGCGGCCGCTACGGCGTGGGCGGCGGCCTGGTGCACGTGGGCGAACGCACGGCCACGGCCAACGACACCTACCGCCTGCCGGCCTACACAACGGCGCGCCTCACCGCCTACTGGCAGGTCGATCCGCGCACACGCCTGACGCTGGACGTACACAACCTCTTCGACAAGCACTACGCCGCCACGTCATGGGGCGCGCTCACCGCCATGCCGGGCCTGGGCCGGCAGGTGGTGGCGGGGCTCCAGCACAGCTTCTGAGTCCATCGCCCGTTCCTGTGGCAGTCTTGGCGTTTGCGGCGACCACATGAAACGGAAGGCATCCACATGGGCTTGGCAATGGGTTGGGACGAATGGGCCGCGCACGACGCGGTAGGGCTGGCCGGACTGGTGCGCCGCGGCGAGGTGACCCCCGCCGAGCTCGCCGCCCAGGCGGCGGCCGGCGTGGCGAAGGTCAACCCCGCCCTGGGCGCGGTGGTCGAGGTCTTCGCCGATGCGGTGGCCGACCCGCTGCAGGCCGGCATGCAGCCCGGCGGCCCGCTGGCCGGCGTGCCCTTCTTCATGAAGGACCTGGGCCCCACGCTGGCCGGGCGGCTGCAGGAGCAGGGCTCGCTCTTCATGCGCGGCAACCGCCCCACCGAAGACGCCTGGCTCACGCGGCAGATGCGCCGCGCGGGGCTGAACCTCATGGGCCGCACCACCACGCCGGAATTCGGCGTCTGCAGCTCGGCCGAGAACCCGGCCGTCTATGTCACGCGCAACCCCTGGAACACCGGCTACACCACCTGCGGCTCCTCCGCCGGCACGGCCGCCATCGTGGCGGCCGGCGTGGTGCCCATGTCGCATGCCACGGACGGCGGCGGCTCCATCCGCATCCCGGCGGGCTTCAACGGCAACATCGGCCTCAAGCCCTCGCGCGGCGTGTTCTCCATCGCGCCGCAGGCCTCGGACATCACGGGCTATGTCTCCACCCAGGGCTGCCACAGCCGCACGGTGCGCGACACGGCCGCCTTCGTCGATGCCTGCCGGGGCGGCGCGCCGGGCGAGTTCATGCCCTACTGGACCGCGCCCGAGCCCTATACAGAACTGATCCGCCGCGACCCGGCCCGCCTGCGCATCGCGCTCTCGCACGAATGGGGCGACTACCGCGCCACGCCCGCCATCGTGGCCGAACTGGAAAAGGCCGGCCGCTTCCTCGAAGGCCTGGGCCACCACGTCGAATGGGCGCTGCCGCAGGTGGACCTGCGTGCCGCCTTCCGCGCCCAGACCACCTGCTACATCAGCAATTTCGCCCAGGTCATCAACGGCCTGCTGGAGCGGCGCGGCCTCGAATCGCCGCCCTCCGACCTGATCGAGCCCGTCAACATCCGCATCTGGGAGGCGGGCCGCGGCCTGCCCTATGCCGAGCGCCACCGCATGCAGACCGTGTTCAACACCACGGCGCGCGGCTTCGGCGCCTTCTTCGAGGCATGGGACATCATCCTCACCCCCATCACCGCGCGGCCCACGCCGCCCGTGGGCACCACCGAATACCTCACCACCAGCAGCAACCCCGACGTGCTGGACTGGTTCGACAACCTCTGGCAGTTCTTCGCCTATACGCCGCTGTCCAACCTCTGCGGCATTCCGGCCATCTCCCTGCCCATGGGCGCGCAGGACCACGGCCTGCCCTTCGGCATCCACGCCCAGGCGCGCCAGGGCCACGACGGCCTGCTGCTGCAGCTGGCCGCGCAGATCGAGCGGGCGCTCGGCGGGCGCTGGAACGATGGCCGCAGGCCGGCGGTGCACGTGGCATCGGCTGCGCAGTAGCGGTCGGCCCGGCAGTAGCGCGTTTCTCCCACGGCAGGGCACGCAGGGGGCCGGGTACAGTGGTCCATCGCCCAGGAGACCCCCACCGATGGAATTTTCCCCGCCCTTTTCCCGCATCGACCCCGCCCTGGCCCGCCAATGGGCCGGCTGGCAGCCGAAGGAGTTCACCAGCCTCCCGGCCCTCCGCAAGGGCCTGCCCGACCCCCTGCCCCTGGAACGCTTCGACCCCGGCGCCAAGCCGTTTTCCTCCGGCGAGAAAGCCATGGACAAGGCCGCCGTGGAAGCCCTGGCCGAGGAGCTGGACGGGCTGCAGAACCTGTTCTACGCCGACCGCCGCTTCAAGCTGCTGGTGCTGCTGCAGGGCACCGACACCTCGGGCAAGGACGGCACCGTCCGCGGCGTGTTCGGCCGCATGAGCGCCCTGGGCGTGCGCGCCGTGGGCTGGAAGGCCCCCACCGAGACCGAGCGCTCGCACGACTACCTCTGGCGCATCCATGCCCAGGTGCCCGCGGCCGGCGAGACGGTGGTCTTCAACCGCAGCCACTACGAAGACGTGCTGGTGCCTGTGGTGCAGGGCTGGATCACGCCCGGGCAGCACGCCCAGCGCCTGGCGCACATCAACGACTTCGAGCGCATGCTGGCCGAGACCGGCACGGTGATCGTCAAGTTCATGCTGCACATCAGCAAGGACGAGCAGCGCGAGCGCCTGCAGGCCCGGCTGGACGACCCGGCCAAGCACTGGAAATTCGAGATGGGCGACATCGCGGCCCGCAAGCAGTGGGACGACTACCAGCGCGCCTACGCCACGCTGCTGGCCGCCACGCACACGCCCTGGGCGCCGTGGACCATCGTGCCGGCCGACTCCAAGACCCACCGCAACCTGATGATCGCCACCGTGCTGCGCGAGGTGCTGCGCAATCTCGACCTGCGCTACCCGGAGGGCGATCCGGCGCTGGCCGATTTCCGGATCGAGTGACACCGCCGCCATGCACGCCGCGCCCTGCCCCATTCCGCCCATCGGGATGCATTCGCTCCTGTTATGCATCCGCCGCATAACCCGGAAACACTCAGGCCTTGGACAGCCCGGGGGGCGAGGCATACAGTCGCTGGCCTGACCCTACCTCCTACACCCAAGGGAAACATCCGCATGTCGAACTCCGCCGGCACCCTCGTCCAACATCCCGTGCCTTCCTACCTCCAGGCCGACCACCTCGGCCCCTGGGGCAACTACCTGCAGCAGGTGGACCGCGTCACGCCGTACCTCGGCAACTTGGCGCGCTGGGTGGAAACCCTGAAGCGTCCCAAGCGCATCCTGGTCGTGGACGTGCCCATCGAACTGGACAACGGCACCATCGCCCACTACGAGGGCTACCGCGTGCAGCACAACCTGAGCCGCGGCCCCGGCAAGGGCGGCGTGCGCTTCCACCAGGACGTGACGCTGTCCGAAGTGATGGCCCTGTCGGCCTGGATGTCGGTGAAGAACGCCGCCGTGAACGTGCCCTACGGCGGTGCCAAGGGCGGCATCCGCGTCGATCCCAAGAAGCTCTCGCGCGGCGAGCTCGAGCGCCTGACGCGCCGCTACACCAGCGAGATCGGCCTGCTCATCGGCCCCTCCAAGGACATCCCCGCTCCTGACGTGAACACCAACGGCCAGGTCATGGCCTGGATGATGGACACGTACTCGATGAACGTGGGCGCCACCGCCACCGGCGTGGTCACCGGCAAGCCCGTGGACCTGGGCGGCTCGCTGGGCCGCGTGGAAGCCACCGGCCGCGGCGTGTACACCGTGGGCGTGGAAGCCGCCAAGCTCACCGGCCTGCCCATCGAGGGCGCACGCGTGGCCGTGCAGGGCTTCGGCAACGTGGGCGGCATCGCCGGCAAGCTCTTCGCCGAGGCGGGCGCCAAGGTCGTGGCCGTGCAGGACCACACGGGCACCATCCTGAACAAGAACGGCCTGGACGTGCCCGCCCTGCTGGCGCACGTCAAGCAGACCGGCGGCGTGGGCGGCTTCGCCGGCGCCGAGGCGATGGCGAAGGAAGACTTCTGGGGCGTGGATTGCGAGATCCTCATCCCCGCCGCGCTGGAAAACCAGATCACCAAGGAGAACGCCGGCCAGATCAAGGCCAAGCTGGTGATCGAGGGGGCCAACGGCCCCACCACCACCGAGGCCGACGACATCCTGGCCGACAAGGGCGTGCTGGTGCTGCCCGACGTGATCGCCAACGCCGGCGGCGTGACGGTCAGCTACTTCGAATGGGTGCAGGACTTCTCCAGCTTCTTCTGGAGCGAGGACGAGATCAACGCCCGCCTCGTGCGCATCATGCAGGAAGCCTTCGCCGGCATCTGGCACGTGGCCCAGGAACACAAGGTGACGCTGCGCACCGCCACCTTCATCGTGGCCTGCCAGCGCATCCTGCACGCCCGCGAAATGCGCGGCCTGTATCCCTGATGCACTGACATCGGCAAGACCGACGGCCCCTGCCGCGCGCGCCCATCGAGCGTGCACGGCAGGAAGAAGCCGCCAGCGCCCTACCCGGGCCTGGCGGCTTTTTTCATGGCATGGCCATGCGCCACCGGGCCCGGAGCCGTGCCGCCCGCCGGAGCGCGGCCGCTCAGGCCGGGTGACGGGGAGCCTGCACCCGCAGCGCCAGGCAGAAGGGCTGCTCGCAGGGCGCCCGGCCTTCGTAGGGGCAGCCCGGCTGGTCGCAGGGCGGCACCGCACCCCGGCGCGCGGCGGCCTCGGCCTCCTCGTCCTCGCGGCGCCAGCCGCTGGCCTGCAGCGCCGCCATCTGCAACCAGGGATCGGCACGCAGGGCGGGCTGCATCCACTCGCGTCCGTACAGGCCCTGCTGGGGCGGCGGCTGGAATTCCAGGGACAGGAGCGCGCTCGTCCTGCCCGGCGCACCCGCGTCGTCCCGGGCCGGCTGCAGCACCAGGGCGAACACGCCCGGCTCCAGCCGTGCCTGCCGCCCGGTGAACGGTACGGCCAGGGCCTGCGCGCCCGCGGACGCCGCGGCTCCCGCCATGCCCGCGCCCGCCCCGGCGGCCGCGCCGCGCGCCGCCCAGGCCGATGGCACCTGGAGCGTGAAGGCGAATCCCCGCTCGCCGTCTTCCGCCTGCACGCGGCCCTGCCCCACGCGCCAGGTCTGCAGGGCGGCCGGCCCTCCCTGGGCCGACACGGCAGCCCGCAAGGCCCGCGCCATGTCCGCCGTCCAGGCCTGGGCCGACACCACGCGCAGGGCCGGGCCACCGGCTTCCGCCAGGCGGTGCACCAGCATGCCGACCAGGGAACGCATGGGGCCGCCGACCCCGCCGGTGGGCCAGGCCTCGCCCGGGCCGTCCACCGGGGCCATGCCCGCGGCCGGCGCAGGCACGGCCAGGCCAGGCAACCCGGCCGGAGGGCGGCCCGCCCCCGGCGAGCCCTGGCCCGCGGTGCCCGGCACCACGGCTCCGCCGCGCGCAGCGGCCCCCGGGCCCGGGCCCAGCGCGGCATCCGCGCGTGCGCGGGCCTCCGGCGACACGCTCACGCGTTCGGTGGACGGCGGGGGCGGCGTAGCAGTGCCGGGAGCCTGCGGCGGGGCCGGGGCCGAGGGGGCGGCGTCACCGCCACGGTCGGTGCCGAGCAGCATGCCCTGCCGCTGCAGTGCGGCTTCCGCGAACAGGCGCGCCAGGGCGCCCTGCGGCGGGAGCGGCGGATCGATGGATGAAGGGGGCATGGCGTTTCCGGAAGGCCCGCCGCGCACGGCGGCCTGACCGGATTCTGCGGCCTGGCGGCCGCGAGCGCCATGCCTGCCGGCGCGTGCCCGCGGCTACGCGCCAGCCAGGCCCCGCCGCTTCAGGGCGCGGGGGCCTGCAGGGCCACGGCTTCCAGGTGGGAGCGCAGGGCCGCCTGCAGGGGGGCGGGAGGCGCAGCGCCTTCCGCGGAGTCGGCCGACTTCAGGGCGATGCCCGTGCCGTCGCCCTTGGCCGTGGCGACGCGGCGTGCGACCAGGAACTGCTGGGTGTTGCTGCTCGCCCCTTGCGAGTAGCCCTCGCCGTCGTGGATGCTGTAGTTCATCACATAGACGCGCTGCAGCGTGCCGCTGCTGCTGACGCGAACGCACAGCACGCTGCCCGCCAGCGTGCCGGACACCTGGTGCTCGCAGCCGAACAGGCCGTCGCTGCTCGCCAGCAGGCCGTTGCCATTGCTGGTGCCCGAAAGCGGCGTGTCCAGCAAGGCGGCATCGGCGCGGGTTCCTTCGGAGCCCACCGAGGTGAAGGTCCAGATGCCCGCCAGGCTGGAAGGCTTCTGCGGATAGCCGAAGTTGAAGCGGGAGATGGGCTTTTCCGGCTCGTTCGGGAAGGTGATGAAACCGGTCGTCCCGCTGGTGAAGCGGATGGTCACGTTGCCGGGGCTGCCGGCCTCGGTGCCCGACTGCGCCGGGCTGCCGAAATAGCGGCCGCCGGTGTAGCGGTTCAGTCGCGCCGTGACCCTGTTGTCCGCCACGGTGCCCACGGCGAGGTAGAACGTAGGCTGGCCGCTGTTCTCGTAGGCATACATCTGCAGGGCGAGCGTGCCGTTCTGGACATCCACCGACAGGCCTCGGCCGGGCTTGCCATCCACTTCCGACGACACGACCCAGGTGCCGGCCTGGGGTTCGTAGGCATGTGCGCCCGCAGCGCACGCCAGCAGCGCGACCGCTGTCCATTGCTTGAAATCCAAAGCGCTCTCCTCCACAGAAAGATCACGCGGTTATACCGAACCTGGGAGGAAACGTGAATATTTGTAATCCATTCACCCCGGGTCACACTCGGCCACTTGATTTGTCAGCAGCGCGTAAGCGTCACGACCTAGCGCCGCCCAGGCAGCATGCGGGTGAGCACGTCGTCGCGCCGCACACGGTGGTGGAAGAGTGCCGCCCCCACGTGCAGCAGCACGACGGCCCAGGCCACGAACTTGCCCAGGAAGTGGTGGACGGCATCGACCGGCGCCTCGAACGCCTCCCAGCCCACCTGGAAGGTTCGGCTGATCCATGCGAAGAGCGCGGTGTCGTTGAATCCCGTCACGGTGAACAGCCCGAAATCCGTAGGCGCCCCGGTGCCGATGTAGCCCGTGAGCGGCATGGCGACCAGCAGGCCGTAGAGGCCCCAGTGCGCCGCATGGGCCAGGATGTGCTCCAGGGGCGTGCCGGGCGGGTCCTCGGGCTGCACGTCCAGCAGCCGCCAAAGCAGCCGCGGCAGCACCAGGAAGCCCACGATCAGGCCCAGCACCCAGTGGATGTTGAGCACGGGCAGGGATTCGTCCGAGGTGTCGTCCATGAACCAGATGACGTAATAGACGACCACATAGGCGCCGATGAATGCCGCGGCGCTCGTCCAGTGGAAGAATTTGGCGAGCGCCCCGAAACGGGTCGCGGTGTTGGTCCACTGCATAGGGTGTGTTCCTTGATGGGCGGGAAAGAAGATCAGGGGTGCACGAGCAGGCCGTGCAGCAGCCGGTCGAGGCCGTCCAGGGCCTGTGCGAGGCGCTGCGCCACGTCCCCGTCCGGCTCGGCGATCCAGAACGAGGCTTCGGTGACCACGCCGTAGAGCATCCGGGCCATGGCGCCGGCATGCAGCGGGGCCACGGTGCCCTGCTCGATCAGGCCCTGCAGCGCGGCTTCCAGCGCGGCGATGCCCGCCGACTGCGCAGCCTGCGGCACGTCCCCGAAGACGGCCCGGGCGTCCTGCAGGACGATGCGGCGGATCTCGAGCTCCAGCGCCAGTTCCAGGTAGGTGCGGCAGCGGCGGCGGAATCCTTCCCACGGCGTGGGCGCCGCCCCGGACACGGCGCGCAGGCGCTCGCCGACCTCGGCTTCGATCTGCTCGATGACCGCGGCCAGCAAGCCCTCCTTGCTGCCGAAGTGGTGGTAGAGCGCCCCGCGCGTCAGGCCTGCCTCGCCCGTGAAATCGTCCATCGACGTCTGCGCATAGCCGCGCGCCGCAAAGGCGCCGCGCGCCGCGGCCAGGAGCCGGGCCCGCGTGGCCTCGATCATTTCCGCCCGTGTCCGGCGCTGCTGCGTGGGTGCCCTGGTTGACATACGGCGCGTATGCTAATTTGCATACGGAGCGTATGTCAATTCACGGGCTGCGCGTCCATGGAGAGGTTGCCGCCGCCAGGGCGCAGCAGGTCACGCGGTGCGCCTCGGTGCGCGACGGCACTTCCCAGCGATGGAGCATCCCCAGCAGCGCCTTGTCGGTCAGCGATGTGTCCCGCTGGCCATTGCGGCGCAGCAACTCGGCGCGCGGGGCTTCCAGGTACACGATCTCCACCTCGGCGCCGTAGGCATAGCAAAGGTCCAGGGTCTTGGTGCGCATCTGGCTGCCGAGGTGGGTGGCGTTCCACACGAAGGGTTCCCTGTGCCTCAGCAACTCCTTCGCCTTGTCCAGCGCCCGGTGCGCGACCTTGCCCTCGGCCTTGCCATGCCGCAGGCCCAGTTCCGCACGGGCATCGTCGTACGAGACGACGGGCAGGCCAGGGCAGTGTTCGGCCACCCAACGGTTCTTCCCGGATGCCGGCAGGCCGGCCATGACGACCACCCGGCTGCCCCGCTCCTGGTAGAGAGGAAAGTCCGGGTGCACGTTGGCGCCGCGGAAATAGCTGACGGCCGTGTGGGCATCGGCGAACGCGCGCGGGCTCCTGTAGCAGCCCTCCTCCTGCGCGAGTTCCCGGAACAGCGCGATGGCATCGAGGACCTTGCGCTGGTCCTCGCAGATGCGGCCACGCATGTCGGCTTCGGCCAGTGCGCAGAGCAGGTGCAGGTCCACGCGCCACGACAGCTCCCGGACACTGAATTCCGGCGTGATGCCGCGCCGGGACGGTTCGAACGCATGGAAGGGCCGCTGGTGCGACTCGATGAGCGAGCAGACCGCTTCACGCGCGACGAAAGGAACACCGGCATCCCACAGCGCGATGCGGGCGTCGATGGCCCCTTTCTTCGAATGGCCGGGGTGCGAGATTTCTCCCGTCTCCGGATGGATCGCCGTCGTGCTCGCCTTGGCCACGTCGTGCAGCAGCGCGGCCAGGAAGACGATCTCCTGCTCATCCCGGGCAAGGGCACCATAGTCCGCGCCCTCGATGAGCGCGCGCACGACGAGCCGGGTATGGATCCAGCAATCGCCTTCGGCATGCCAGCGCGGCGACTGGGGCGTGCTGCCCAAGGCACGCAACATGGGAAACGCATCGAGGCAGGCATCGAAGTCCGGCGCGGCGCCGGGGGCGGGCACCAGTGCCCGCAGGTCAGTCCATTGCATGATTTTCTCCTGGTGCGCCGGCGCGGGGCCAGCGCTTGTCCACGGTGGGCGCGAAGAGGTCCGTTCCGGGGCGCAGCCCGTTCGGAACGATCGGCCGCGTGCTGTGGTGCGATCCCGAGTCGAGGATCGTCTGCACGAAATCGCTCCGCACCAGCTTGTAGCGCTCCACCGTGCGGCCGTTCTCCTCGACCTTGACGTAGAGCCCTTCGGCCAGCTCGGACCGGTCGGTCTGCATCCAGCACAGGCCCGGATCCAGTTTCTGGCGACGGACTTCCGCTTCGAAGTCGTCACGCCAGGCCGCAGTGCGGCCCAGGGAGGGCGCGATCATGGCGACCAGGTCCTGGTACCTCGGCGGCGCGATCCCCGCATACAGCACGGGCACCGACACGACGGGCAGGGCATCGAGGAGCGCATGGCGCGACGCCGTGTCCAGAAACGATCCGGTGGATCGGTCCCAGACATCGAATTCGAGGAACAGGTGCGGCAGGGCGTTGTAGGCCACGCTGTGCTTGGCGTACATGTATTCGCCGTAGCACACGTATCTGTCTTCGAGCACCTCCAGCAGGCCATCCTCGTGGAACCGCGCCCAGCGCTTGAACATGGCGAAGGCACGCTCTCTTCCAGCCTGGGTGTCCAGGTGGAGGTAGTGGCCGCGGGACTGCAGGTACAACTGCCCGCCCGCATCGAAGCTCATGCCGGCGTTGGCTCCGTCGAACTTCTCTTCGACGACGATGAACCGGCCCGACAGGGCCTGGTACGGTGCTGGCGTGCCCTTGTCGCCGGGCTGGTAGCGGGACCCCTGCAGATGCGGGGTACGGGGGTATTTCGCGAGTTCGCGATCGAGGATGTCCGACATGGCTGTCTCCGTGCAAGCTGTTGGCCAGGGAAAGGACCCTGGAGCTGTGGCCGAAGACAACATGCGATCGCGCTCTGGCGATCGGGGCGGACGTGATGGGAACCGGAGGGCGCCGTCAGGCGCCGTCGGGATTTCTCATGCCCACACGAGTGGCATAACCCACGGCTTGAGGCCGGGGGCTTCGTGTGACGTGTCGTTCAGCAGGAACGGAGGCGGCGGGGCATGGAAATCTCGCTCGAGGAGGGGTTGCGGGTTGGCAGGGCGCGGATGATAAGGGCATCCGGCGCCGGCCGCCAACCCACCGTGCGACGTTGTTGCGCTGCGGCTACGCGGCTCCTGGCGGCCACGCGGCCGTGCCCACCTCCCACCACGCGGGCAGCAGCCGCCGCACCTGCGCGCGCGCGAAGCGGTCGTCGATGAGGTGCACCACGCCTTCGTCCTCGGGCGTGCGGATCACCCGGCCCGCGGCCTGCACGACCTTCTGCAGGCCCGGGTAGAGGTAGGTGTAGTCGTAGCCGGCCCCGAAGAGCCGGTCCATGCGCTCTCGCACCTGCTCGTTCACCGGGTTCACCTGCGGCAGCCCCAGCGTGGAGAGGAAAGCCCCGATCAGCCGGCGGCCGGGCAGGTCGATGCCCTCGGCGAAGGCGCCGCCCAGCACCGCGAAGCCGATGCCCCGGCCCTGCTCGGTGAAGCGCTCCAGGAACGCGCGCTGCCCGGCCTCCTGCATGCGGCGCGACTGGCACCAGTGCGGCACGCCGGGATGGCGCTGCGCGAACACCTCCGCCACCTGCTGCAGGTAGTCGTAGCTGCTGAAAAAGGCCAGGTAGTTGCCGGGCCGGTCCGCGAACTGCCCCGCCATGAGGTCGGCGATGGGCTGCACCGAGGCCGCGCGATGGGCATAGCGCGTGGAGATGTGGCGCGCGATATGCACCTGCAGCTGCGCCGCGCGGAAGGGCGAGGCCACGTCGGTGCGGACATGGTCCTGCGGCAGGCCCAGCAGGTCGGCGTAGTAGTCCATGGGCTGCAGCGTGGCGGAAAACAGCGTGCTCGACTGCGCGGCCTGCAGGCGCGGCCCCAGGAACGGCGCGGGCACCAGGTTGCGCACGCAGACCACGGAACTGCCGGCGGCGCCCTGCGCGGGGCGGCTGACGTCCACGATGGAATGCGCATCCAGCAGTTCGGCCATGCGCAGCAACTGCAGCACTTCCAGGTGGAAGGTCTGCAGCGCTGCGTCCATCTGCTCCGGATGCTCGGCAAAGTGCTCGCCCAGCGCGACCGAGCACTGCTGCAGCGCCGCCAGCAGCTTGCCGGGAAAGGCCTCCAGCACGGCGTAGTCGCCCGGCTGCTCCCGGTCGATCGCCACCCAACAGCGCCGCACGCGGTCCAGCGCCTTCTTCACGGCCGGCACGGCGCCGGCGGTGGCCGAGCGGCGGGCCTGGAAGAGCGAATCCGGCAACAGCTCCGCGCTGTACATGCGCCGGCCGCGCTCCACCAGGTTGTGCGCTTCGTCCACCAGCAGGGCCACGCGCCACTGGCTGGCCTGCGCCAGGCCATGCAGCAGGCCGCCCATGTCGAAGTAGTAGTGGTAGTCGCCCACCGCCACGTCGGCCCAGCGCGCGAGCTCCTGGCCCAGGTAGTAGGGGCACACCCCGTGGCGCAGGGCGGCATCGCGCACGCGGGCCTGGTCCAGCGGCGCCGGCGCCTCGCCGCCGGGCGGATGCAGCGCATCGGCCCGCGCGGCCGGCAGCCGGTCGTAGAAGCCGCGCGCGAGCGGGCAGGCGTCGCCATGGCAGGCGCTGCCCGGATATTCGCAAGACTTCTCGCGCGCCACCAGTTCCAGCACGCGCAGGGGCAGGGGCGCCGCGGGGGCCTCTCCCTGCGGGCCCTGCGCGGGCGCCGCCGCGATGCGGGCGAGCGCGTCCAGGGCCACCTGCCGCCCGGAGGTCTTGGCCGCGAGGAAGAAGACCTTGTCGATGCCCGCGCCCGGCGCGGCCTTGAGCAGCGGGAACAGCGTGCCCACCGTCTTGCCGATGCCCGTGGGCGCCTGCGCGAGCAGGCAGCGGCCGGCGACGGCGGTCCGGTACACGGCTTCGGACAGGGGCCGCTGGCCTGCACGGAAGCCCCCGGCGAACGGGAAGGCCAAGGTGCGCAGCGCGGCATCGCGCGCCGCCCGGTGGGCCACCTCCTGCGCAGCCCAGTCCATGAAACGGCCGCACAGCGCCTCGAAATGCGCCTGCAGCGCCTGCGCCGTCCATTCCTCGGACAGCACGGTTTCCTTCTGGGTGCCGATATCCAGGTACACCAGCGACACGGTGAGCCCCGGCAGGCCGCGCGAGGCGCACAGCAGCCACCCGTACACCCGGGCCTGCGCCCAGTGGAGCGCGCGGTGGGCGGCCGGCTGGCGGTCGAGCCGGCCCTTGAAGGTCTTGACCTCGTCCACGCGGCCCGCCGCGGCATCGAAACCGTCGGCGCGGCCCCGCACGCGCAGCAGCCCGCACACGCCTTCCAGCGGCACCTCGGCCTCGTAGCCCGGGGCCTCGGCCGCCCGCCGGGCCGCCACCGCGGCATGGCCCGCCATGCCCTCCCGCGCCGTGGGCGCCGGGGTGAAGCGCAGGTCGAGGTCGCCCTGCTTGGCGGTGAACTCGCACAGCTCGCGCACGGCCACGGTATAGCCCTGCGGCGGCGCAGGCCCGGCACCGGGCACTCCAGGGTGCGCGGGCTCCATGGCCGTTTCCTCCGCTGCCATCCGCATGGGCGGGCGCGTCAGGGAGCGGCGGAGGGCGCCGCCGCAGGCGCCTCTGGCCGCACGTCGGAGGCCGGCGCGCCGCCCTCCTCGCCCAGCAGCGCCTGTGCTGGCTCGCCTTCGCTGTGCAGGGGCGTGGCGCGGCACAGCGCCATCCAGACGGCGAAAGGCAGCGGGCACCGGGCATGGCGCGCGGGGCGCAGCAGCTCGAAGCGGCCGGTCTCGATCGGGCCGTGCAGCACCCACACGCCGAAGGGCTCGGGAATTTCCGACGGCTCGGCAATGCCCGCGGGAAAGACGTAGTAGCACTCCTCGCACAGCCACTGGTAGGCCTCGCGCTTGGCCGCATGCCGCAGGTCGGAGAGCAGGTCGGCGCGGCTCGCCTTCACCTCGTGCACCATGGGCTGCAGGTAGGCGGGCACGCTGGTGTGGCGGATCGAGAACAGGTCGGGCCGGGCCATGCGCCACACCCGCGCCACCGCGGGCGGCGGCAGGCAGGCGCCGGTGCCGGCGTCTTCCCCGTCCCACAGTCCGGCGAGGGCGCCACGGCCGGCCGCCGCCGGAGGCAGAGGCGCAGCAACTGGCGGTGGCAGCGCCTCCACGGCGGCGCGCAGCGACAGCTCCCGCCAGACGATGCGGCCCGCCGAGAGCAGTTGCTCCGCGAAGCGCATCGCCAGCCGGTCGTGGGCACTCAGCGCCCGCGCATTGCGCTGCCGCGCCTGCGCCAGGCAGGCGATGCCCGCGTCGGTCAGGCGGAGCACCTCGTGCCCGCCCGGCTCCGGCACCAGGCGCAGCATGCCGGCGGCGAGCAGGTCGATCTCGACCGTATCGCGGCAAGGCCAGCCCGCGGACCGCCAGATCTGCAAGAGGCGGGTGCGATGGATGCGTTGGAGGGCGATGTCCGGCATGGCGCGATTGGAACACTGATTGTAAATACAGTGTATGGCGCGCTCCTGGCCACCCTGCAGGCCGCAAGGGGCATTGCCCTACGGCGCCGCGCGCGCGCCGGCGCTAGGGTGGACCCGTCGCGTCCGTTTCCGAAACCGTCCGCATGCCCCAGATACCCGCATCCCCACGCCCCTTGTTCCGCCCGGCCCGCCCTCTGCGCCAGCTCAGGCTCCTGGCCTGCGCCACCTCCGCGCTGTGGCACATCGCCACGGGCACGGCGCACGCGCAGGCCGCGGATGCACCATCCGCCACGCTGACCGCTCCATCCTCCGCGCCAGCCTGGGTGCAGCCGCTGGAGCGTGCGCTGGCGCGGGTGGAGGCGGACAGCGGCGTGCGCATCGGCGTGTACGTGCGCGACCTGGACACGGGCGCCTCCGCATCGCTGCACGGCACGGAGCCGTGGTACCTGGCCTCGTCGGTCAAAGTGCCGGTGGCGATCGCGGTGCTCCGCGGCGTGGAGCGCGGCGACTTCACGCTGGAGACGCCCCTCACCCTGCGCGCGGCCGACTACGTGGATGGCGCGGGTCCCACCAACAGCCGGCCCGTGGGCACGCCGCTGACCGTGCGCTACCTGCTGGAGCAGATGATCGTCTACAGCGACAACACCGCCACCGACATGCTCATCGGCCTGGTCGGCATCGGCACGGTGAACGCGGTGGTGCAGTCGCTGGTGCCCCGGGGCTTCGGGCGCATCACCTCGCTGGCCGACGTGCGCCGCCACGTGTACGGCGTGCTCACGCCCGCGGCATCGCACCTCTCCGGCACCGACTTCCTGGCACTGCGGCAGCAACAGCGGCTGCATGGCGACGCGGCGGCACGGTCCGCGCTGGCCACGCTGCTGCGCGTGCCCGAGCGCTCCCTCGCGCCCACGGACCTGGCCTCCGCCTACGAGACCTACTACGCCACCGGGCTCAACAGCGGGCACCTCGATGCCTATGCCGACCTGCTGCAGGCACTCGTGGAAGGCCGCGCGCTCGATGCCCGGCACACGGCCTACCTGCTGTCCGTGATGGAGCGCGTGAAGACCGGCACCCAGCGCATCAAGGCGGGACTACCGCCGGGTGCGCGCTTCGCCCACAAGACCGGCACGCAGCGCGCACGAACATGCGATTCCGGGCTCGTCACCGTGCCGCGTTCCCACCCGGGGCCGCGCGTGCTGGTGGTGGCCTGCACGCGCGGCGAACCTTCCACGGCCCGGTCCGATCGCGCGCTCCGGCAGGTGGGCATCGCCCTCTGCCAGTCGGGCCTGCTGTCCGACGGGAGACCGCATGAACCACGCTGCCCCACCCTGCCCTCCCGCTCCACCGGCAACACGCCGCCGGGCGATGCGCCGGCGGCTCGCCCGCCCGGCGCTGGCGGCGGCGCTGCCCCTGCTGACGGCGCTGTGGACGACGACGCCTGAGCGGGCGCTGGCCGCCCCCGCCTGGGCCGAAGCCCTGGGCAGCCAGGTGCAGAAGCTCGAACGCGAAACGCCCGGCCAGTTCGGCCTGTATGTCAAGCGGCTGGACAACGGCGAGACCTTCGCCTGGCAGGCCGACCGGCGCTGGTACCTGGCCTCTTCCGCGAAGCTACCACTGGCCATCTCCGTGCTGCAGGAGGTGCAACAGGGCCGCCTGCGGCTGGACCAGGAACTGCGCGTGGAGGAGCGCGACAAGATCGACGGCTCCGGCGCGCTGGTCTGGCAGCCCGTGGGCACGCAGCACAGCGTCGAGACGCTGCTGCGCCGCATGCTGATGGACAGCGACAACACCGCGGCGAACCTGCTGATCCGCACCATCGGGCTGGAGACGTTCAACACGCGCGCGCAGGCGCTCATGGGCGCGCGCAACGTGGGCCCGCTCACCAACTTCACCCAGGTGCGCCAGGATGTGTACGCGGAGCTGCATCCCCGCGCGCGCGAGATCGCGCCGATGGACCTGGTGCGCTTGGCCGCCGCTCCCATGGGCCCGCAGCGCGTGCAGGCGCTGGCGCGCACGCTGCAGGTCAAAAAGGACGAGCTGCAGGTGAAGACGATGGAAGAGGCCTACGACCGCTACTACGCGCGGGGTGCCAACACCGCCACCCTCGCGGGCTATGGCGGCATGCTGGAGAAGCTGGTGCGCGGCCAGCTGCTGACGCCGCCGCACCAGCAGATGCTCTACAGGGACCTGAAGTTCGACACCTACGACGCCTACCGGCTGGAAGCCGGCCTGCCGCGCACCGTGCGCTTCATCCACAAGACCGGCACGCAGTACCACCGCGCCTGCCACGTGGGCGTGATCGATCCGCAGGATGGCGGCGCGCACGCGATCGTGGTGGCCACCTGTGCCGAGGGCATGGACGAGATGCGGCAGGCGGGGCGCCTGTTCGAGCAGATCGGGCGCGCGATCACGCGCACGCTGCTGAAGGACCGGCCGTCCGCTCAGCCCGCCGATGCGCACACGCGCAGCACATCGGCGCCGTAGGCCTCCAGCTTCTTGGCGCCCATGCCGCTGATGCCCTGCAGGTCTGCGAGCGAGGCGGGCTGCCGCTCCGCGATGGCCGCCAGCGTGGCGTCATGGAAGATCACGTAGGCCGGCAGGTTGTGCTCGCGCGCCACCTCGGCGCGCCAGGCCTTGAGGTTGATGAAGCGCACCTGGGCATCCGGGCCCAGGTTGGCGGCGGCGGCCGGCGGCGCGGTGCTGCGGCGCGTGCGCCTGGCCGGCGTGCTGGCGGTGGATTCGCGCAGCTGGACGGGCACCTGGCCCTTGAGCACGGGGCGCGAGCCTTCGGTAAGGCTCAGCGTGTCGAAGCTGTGGCCGCTCTCCAGCATCACCTTGTGCAGGCCCACCGCGCCCGTGGCGAGCAGTTGGCGCAGCACGCCGCGCAGCTGCGGCTCGGTGTATTCCTTGCCGACGCCGAAGGTGGAGAGCTTGTCGTGGCCGAACTGCCGGATCTTCTCCGTGTCCTTGCCGCGCACGATGTCCATGATGTGCCCGGTGCCGAAGGTCAGGCCGCTCGCCTCGTGCACGCGGTAGATGGTGGACAGCAGCTTGCGCGCGGCGTCCGTGCCGTCCCAGACGGCCGGCGGGTTCAGGCAGTTGTCGCAGTTGCCGCAGGGTTCCGAAGGCTCGCCGAAGTAACCCAGCAGCCGCACGCGCCGGCAATCCGTGGCTTCGGCCAGGCCCAGCAGCGCGTCGAGCTTGCCGCGCATCACCTGCTTGAACTCCTCGCCCGCGGGGCTCTCGTCGATCATGCGGCGCTGGTTCACCACGTCCTGCAGGCCGTAGGCCATCCAGGCATCGGCGGGCAGCCCGTCGCGGCCGGCGCGGCCGGTTTCCTGGTAGTAGCCCTCGATGTTCTTGGGCATGTCCACATGGGCCACGAAGCGCACGTCGGGCTTGTCGATGCCCATGCCGAAGGCGATGGTCGCCACCATGACGATGCCCTCTTCCCGCAGGAAGCGGTCCTGGTTCTCCTGGCGCACTTCGGGCGGCAGGCCCGCGTGGTAGGGCAGCGACTTCAGGCCCGCATCGACCAGCGCGGCGGACATCTCCTCCACGCGCTTCCTCGACTGGCAATAGACCACGCCCGCGTCTTCCGGGTGCTCGCGCTCGATGAAGCGCAGCAGCTGCGCCAGCGGCTCCTTCTTCTCGACGATGGTGTAACGGATGTTCGGCCGGTCGAAGCTGGAGACGAAATGCTGCGCGCCTTCGAGCTGCAGCCGCTCCACGATGTCAGCCCGCGTGAGTTCGTCGGCCGTGGCGGTGAGCGCGATGCGCGGCACGCCCGGATAGCGTTCGTGCAGCACGGTGAGCGCGCGGTATTCGGGCCGGAAGTCGTGGCCCCACTGGCTCACGCAGTGCGCCTCGTCGATGGCGAACATCGACAGCTGCCCGCGCTGGTGCAGCCCGTCCAGCAGCTCCAGGAAGCGCGGCGTGGTCAGCCGCTCGGGCGCGGCATAGAGCATGGTGATGTCGCCGCGCGCCACGCGCCGCTCCAACTCCTGCGTCTGCTGCCAGTCCAGCGTGGAATTGAGATAGGCCGCATCCACGCCCGCCTCGTGCAGCGCGCCCACCTGGTCGTGCATCAGCGCGATCAGCGGCGACACGACGATGGCCACACCCCGGCCCGCATCGCGCCGCACGATGGCCGGCACCTGGTAGCACAGCGACTTGCCGCCGCCCGTGGGCATGAGCACCAGCGCATCGCCACCGGCGATCACATGCTCGACGATGGCCTGCTGCGGGCCGCGGAACTGGTCGTAGCCGAAGACGTCGTGCAGGACGAAATGCGCGGGGGACAAGGCGGTGGAACTCTCTGGTGGGTGTCGTCGGGTACCAGCGCGGCAGTGGCGCTGGGGGTGCAGGGCAGCTCGGCATCCCGGCGGAGCCGCTGCGCTGCACGCGGGCGAGGTGCCTATTGTGCTCCGTCCCGCAGGCCGGAAGCGCCGCAACCATTCGCAAAAGCTATCGCACGCTTCAACGATTGAATTGGACGCGAATGGATGGCGCCCCCAAGATGCCTTCCAGGCCCGGGCACAGAGGCCGCATTCCAGGAGACAGATACCATGCGCTTTTCCCATCCCCGCGCCCTCTTGCGGGCCTGCGGCGCCGCAGCCGCGCTCGCCGCCACGGCGGCCCTGGCGCAGGCGCCCGCCTATCCCAATGCGCCCATCACCCTCATCGTGCCCTTCGCCGCGGGCAGCGGCACCGATGCCGTGGCGCGCACCGTGGGCCAGAAACTGTCCGAACGCCTGAAGCAGCCGGTGCTGGTGGACAACAAGCCCGGCGCCAACGCCCAGGTGGGCGCGGTGCTGGCGGCCCGTGCCAGGCCGGACGGCTACACGCTGTTCATGACCACGAACACCTCGCACTCGGCCAACCCGGCGCTCTACACCAGCCTCAAGTACGACCCCATCAAGGACTTCACGCCCGTGGCCCGGGTGGGCGAGCTGCCCTTCGCGCTCGTGGTGAGCCCGGCCCTGCCGGTCAAGACCCTGCCCGAGTTCCTCGACTACGCCCGCGCCCATCCCGGCACGCTGAGCTACGCCACGCCCAACAGCACCTCGCTGGTGGCGATGGAGAGCATCAAGCACATCGCGAAGGTGGACATCCTGGGCGTGCCCTACAAGTCCAGCCCGCAGGCGCTCACCGACCTGCTGGGCGGACAGGTACAGGCCTACGTGGTGGACCTGGGCTCGGGCAAGACCATGCTCACGGGCGACAAGGTGCGCACGCTGGGCATCACCACCGCCCAGCCCTCGCCCCTGCTGCCGGGCGTGCCGCCGGTCGGGCAGACGGTGAAGGGGTTCGACCTGACCTCATGGAACGGCATCTTCGGCCCGGCCGGCATGCCGCCCGCCGTGGTGCAGCGCCTCAACACCGAGCTGCAGGCCGTGCTGGCCGACAAGGACACGCAGGACAAGCTCGCGCAGATCGGCTTCCAGGTCTGGCCCAGCAGGACGCCGGAGGAGTTCGCGCAGTACGTGGCGCAGCAGCTGGCGCACTGGCGTGCCTTGATCCAGCAAGCCGGTATTCAGGCGACAACCCCCTGAGCGGCTGCGCCGCTTCCCCCTTCTCTCGGCTTCGCCGGGAAGGGTGACGACGCCAGCGCGGCGGGGCGGCCCTTGCGCGGCGTCCGCTGGACTGGGCCGCGCGCTTGCGCAGGCCGTGAGCATGAATGAGCGCTGCTCAATGGAATACGACATGAAAGACTCTTCTTCCCCTGCTCCATCCGCTTCACGCACCGGTCCGTTGGCGGGCGTGCGCGTGCTCGATCTCACCTCGGTGATCATGGGGCCGTTCGCCACGCAGATCCTCGCGCAGCTGGGTGCGGAGGTGGTGAAGGTGGAGACACCCGAGGGCGACAACATGCGGCATGTGGGGCCGATGCGGCATGCGGGCATGGGGCATATCTTTCTGCATGCGAACGCAGGCAAGCAGAGCATCGCGCTGGACCTGAAGCACCCGGATGGGCGCGAGGCGGCGCTGCGGCTGGCCGAGGGCTGCGACGTGCTCATCAGCAATGTGCGGCCGCAGGCGCTGGCCCGGCTGGGGCTGGACTACGAGGCGGTGTGCGCACGCAACCCGCGCATCATCCACGTGAGCTGCTGCGGCTTCGACCAGGAGGGGCCGGACGCCGCGCGCCCCGCCTACGACGACCTGATCCAGGGCGCCACCGGCATTCCGTGGCTCATGCAGCGCTACGGCGCGCCGGAGCCGTCGTATGCGCCCACCACGCTGTCGGACCGGGTGACGGGCCTGCACGCGGTGTACGCCGTGACGGCGGCGCTCTACGCCCGCGAGAAGACAGGCCGGGGCCAGGCGGTGGTCGTGCCGATGTTCGAGGCCATGGCGCAGTTCGTGCTGGGCGACCACATGGCGGGCCTCACCTTCGAGCCGCCGCTGGGCGAGCCCGGCTATGCGCGCCTGCTCACGGCCCACCGCAAACCCTACGCCACGGCCGACGGCATGCTCTGCGTGCTGATCTACAACGACAAGCACTGGCGCAGCTTCTTCGCGGCGATCGGCGAGGACGGCGATGGAGGCCTGGCGCACGACCCGCGCTTCGCCACGCACGGCGCGCGCGCAGCGCACATCGACGCCGTGTACGCCGAGGTGGCGCGCATCCTGCGCACCCGCACCACGGCCGCATGGCAGGCGCTGCTGGACGCGGCCGACGTGCCCAACATGCCGATGAATTCCCCGGCCGACCTGCTGCACAACCCACAGCTGCGCGCCACCGGCTTCGTGCACGGCACCGAGCACCCCACCGAGGGGCCGATGCACGCCATGGCGCATCCCACCCGCTGGTCCGCGACGCCCCCGCAGCGCAGCCTGCCCCCCGCGCCGCGCCTGGGCGAACACACGCGCAGCCTGCTGGCCGGGGCCGGCTACACGCCCGCGCAGATCGACGCCCTGCTCGCGCAGCGCGCCTGCCGCGCCGCCGGAGACGGCGCATGACCCTCTTTCCCACGCACGCATGACCGCCATGACCACGACTGTTTCACCCTCCCGCTACCTGGTGCGCGCCGCCCAGGTGCCCGGCTACCAGCCCGCCAACCACCACCACACCGTGAACCAGCGCCTCATCGGCCCCGAGACCGTCGGCGCGCGCCAGATGGAAGTGCTGCTCGGCACCCTGCACAAGGGCGGCGGCGCGCTGCCGCACGCCCACCCGGGCATCGAGCAGGCCTGCTACCTGCTGGAGGGCACGGCCCGCGCCGAGGTGGAGGGCGAGTCCTTCGACATGGTGCCGGGCGACATGTGCTTCTTCCCGGCCGACCGCATGCACGTGTTCACCGTGACCAGCGACACGCCCGTGAAGCTGCTGGTGATCTACAGCCCGCCCTACGGCGAGTCGCCCGACAAGGTGATCCGCCCGGCCACGAAAGGCGCATGATGGACTTCGCGCTCTCGCCGGAACAGGAACAGATCCGCGATGCCATCGGGCGCGTCTGCGCGCCCTTCGACGCCGACTACTGGCTCGCGAAGGACCGCGATGGCGGCTTCCCGCACGACTTCCACCAGGCGCTGGCCGATGCCGGCTGGCTGGGCATCGCCATGCCCGAGGCCTACGGCGGCGCGGGCCTGGGCATCAGCGAGGCCGCGCTGATGATGCACACCATTTCGGCCACGGGCGCGGGCCTGTCGGGCGCCTCGGCCGTGCACATGAACATCTTCGGGCTGCACCCGGTGGTGGTGTTCGGCACCGAGGAACAGAAGGCGCGCTGGCTGCCGCCGCTCATCCAGGGCCGCGACAAGGCCTGCTTCGGCGTGACCGAGCCCAACACGGGCCTGAACACGCTCAAGCTGAAGACCCGCGCCGTGCGCCAGGGCGACCACTACGTGGTGCACGGCCAGAAGGTGTGGATCAGCACCGCGCAGGTGGCCAGCAAGATCCTGCTGCTGGCGCGCACCACGCCGCTGGAGGAGTGCCGCGGCACCGAAGGCCTGAGCCTGTTCTACACCGACCTGGACCGCAGCACGGTGGAAGTGCGCGAGATCGAGAAGCTCGGCCGCAAGTGCGTGGATTCCAACCAGGTTTTCATCGATGGCCTGCGCATTCCCGTGGAAGATCGCGTGGGCGAGGAAGGCAAGGGCTTCCAGTACATCCTGCACGGCCTCAACCCCGAGCGCATCCTGATCGCGAGCGAGGCCGTGGGCCTGGGCCGCGCGGCGCTGGCACGCGCGGCCGGCTATGCGCAGGAGCGCGAGGTGTTCGGCCGTCCGATCGGGCAGAACCAGGGCATCCAGCACCCGCTGGCGCAGTCGTGGATGGAGCTGGAGGCCGCGCACCTCATGGTGCAGAAGGCCGCCTGGCTCTACGACCGGCACCAGCCCTGCGGCGCCGAGGCCAACGCCGCCAAGTACCTCGCGGCCGAGGCCTGCTACCACGCCTGCGAGCGCGCCATCCTGACCCACGGCGGCATGGGCTACGCCAAGGAATACCACGTGGAGCGCTATATGCGCGAATCGTGGATCCCGCGCCTCGCGCCCGTGAGCCCGCAGCTGATCCTGTGCTTCATCGCCGAGAAGGTGCTCGGCCTGCCGAAGTCGTACTGACCCCTCCCGGGACGCCAGGCATCAGCCGATGCGCACGTGCAGCGAGGCGAGGTCGGTACGGAACAGGGCGTAGTAGTACTCGATCGGCCGCCCGCTTTCCGACAGGGCGCAGGACTCGATCGCCAGCAGCGGGCTGGAATGGGGGATTTCCAGCAGGTCGGCCTCTTCGGGCGTGGGCGTGACCGCCTCGATCCAGCGGTCGGCACGCTTGAAGATCAGGCCGTACTGCTTCTGCAGCACGTCGTAGAGGGAGCGCGTCTGCAGCGGCACCTGGTCCAGCCCGGGCGTGAGCTGCTCGGGAATGCTGTGATGCACCAGGATGCGCGGAATGCCATCGACCATCTGCACGCGCGACACCTCCACCACCCGGGACTCGATGCCCTCGCCGGCAGGCAGGCGCAGGTGCCGCTGCGCACGCTCGCTCGGCAGGCACGACTGCTGGCGCAGCACGCGGCGCGTGATGCGCTTGTGCCGGTCCAGCAGTTCGCCCGAGAAGCCCACGACCGAACCGACGAAGTTCTGCTCTTCCCGCCGGCCCGATACGAAAGCGCCCTTGCCCTGGCGCTTGTAGATCACATGCTCATAGACCAGCTGGTTCAGCGCCTCGCGCACCACCGTGCGCGACACGCCGAAGCGTTCGCACAGCTCCTTTTCCGAAGGCAGCGGGGCGTTGGCCGGCAGGGCGTTGTCGCTGATCATGCGCAGCACGGACTGCTTGACCTGGGACCAGAGCGGCCCGTGGGCCTCGGTGGACTGCGGGGGGTGGGCGCTGGCGCGGGAGGGGGCTTTCGGGTCGGTGGCTTGCGGATCGGTCATCGGGCGCGTTACGCGGGTGGCAGGGAGGGATCGCCCATTTGTACACCATGGCGTTCGCGCAGCAGCGTCGCGGTGGCGGCAGTCTCCTGCTGCATCCGCTCTTTGCTCCAGCCCAGTGCATCGCCCACGCAGCGGGCGATGGCCTGCAGAGCGAGCGGGGTGCAGCGCCCTTCGAAGGCGATCAGCGTGCGGCGCAGAACCACGTCGGCCAGTCGCCCGACACGCTGTTCGCGGGCGATGTAGGCGATCTCGCCCACGGTGTAGCCGGGAAGGTCGGGAATCGGCTGCAGGCCGGTGCGTGCGATGGCATCGGCCACGCGCTCGGCATCGCAGCCATGGCGGGCCCAGAGCCCTTGGGCCACGGTCCGGCCAAGCCCCGGCCTGGCGGCCAGCCTTTCGATGCGTGCGGCCTGCTCGGCGCTCTCGGGCCAGTCGCGCGCGCTGCCGATGCGCAGGCCGGCCGTGTCCACCCGGCGCCGGCGCTGCATGCGCGCCAGCACGGCGTCGGCGATCTGCGCGGCGCAGGCCCGGTAGGTGGTCCACTTGCCACCCACCAGGGTCAGGATGTCGTAGGGGCGCGTTCCCTCGGCCGGCAGCACGCGCAGCGAATGGTCGCGGCTGATGGCACCGGCCACCACGCCGTCGGCCGCCGGCAGGGGACGCACGCCCGCATAGCTGAAGACGATGTGCCCGGGTGCGACGTCGATGCGCGGCAGAGCCACGCGCAGCTCCCGCAGCAGGTAGTCGATCTCGGCGCCGGTGCAGCAGGCATCGTCGGGGTCGTCGGTGCGGATGTCCGTGGTGCCCAGCAGCACCAGGTCGGGCCCCACGGCATAGGCCAGGCAGATGCGGTGGTCGCCGGTCTCGAAATACAGCATACGGTCGCCCAGCTCGCCCGCCAGCGCGGCATGTCGCAGCACCAGGTGCGAGCCGCGCGTGCCGCCGATGAAGCGGTGCCGCACGTCCAGTCGCGCATCGACGCGGTCCACCCAGGCGCCGGTGGTGTTGACCACCAGCCTGGGCCGCACGGCGATGGCTTCGCCGCCGATCTGGTCGCGCAGCACCACCTCGGGGCCGGCGCCGGATTCCAGCGCCAGGTAGGACACGGCCAGCGCCTGCGGGCAGTCGCGCTCGGCATCGGCGACCAGCTCCAGCGTCAGCCGCTCGGGGTGGACGAGCCGCGCGTCGAAGAATTCTGCGGCCAGCCGGGTCCGTGGCGATATCGACGGCATGGCGGCACGCATGTCCGCCCCGCCCACCAGCCGGTGGCGCGGCACGCCGCCCACATGCCGGCCGAACCAGTCGTAGAACACCAGGCCGAGCTTGGTCACCAGCGCCCCCTTGGCGCCGGGGGCGCGCGTCCAGCCGAAGAACCGGCCCGGCGCCCGCAGCAGCCCGGCCCACCAGCTCGACAGCGGCACCCAGACCGCGAGCGGCACCACCAGGTGCGGCGCGTTGAGCAGCAGGCGGTTGCGCTCTTCCACCGACTCGCGCACCAGCGCGAATTCGCCCGTTTCCAGGTAGCGCAGGCCGCCGTGGACCAGGCGCGAAGGCGCGGCGCTGGTGCCGCTGCAGAAATCGCCCTTGTCCACCAGCACCGCGCCCACGCCCTGGGCTGCCAGATCGCGCAGCAGGCCCACGCCGTTGATGCCGCCGCCGACGATCAGCACATCGATGTCGGGCTGCGCCCGCACCTGGTCCAGCAACTCGCTCCGAAGACGCATGGCTCGTCTCTCCTATCCGGGGCTGGCGCCCCAACTTGTCATTACATATTCAAGACATGCTCTTGAACGGATGCGGATGATGACGCGCAGCTTTCCCGAAGCATGCTAGCGAAAGTACCTAGAAACAAGTGCCATCGACCTTATTGACGCGCAACAGGCCGTCGATAGACTTCCGATCCAGCGCAAGAACAAGCCTTAACTTGTAATAACGAGTTAGGCAAAAAAGGAGACAAGACATGACCCAATACCTGTTGGGACTGGACGCCGGCAACACGATGACGAAGGCGGTCCTGTTCCACCTCGACGGCAGGGAAGTCGGCGTGACGCGGCGGCGCAATCCGATCTCGTTCCCGGCCCCCGGCCACACGGAGCGGGATGCCGGCGCGATGTGGCGCGACCTGTGCGAGGCCGTCCAGGAGCTGCTGCGGCAGCACCAGGTGGATGCCGGCGACATCGCCGCGGTGTCCGTATCCGGCTACGGCGCGGGCCTGTATTGCGTGGACCGCCATGGCCAGGCGGTGCGCCCGGGCGTCATGTCCACCGACAGCCGGGCTGCGCAGATCCTGGCCGGCTGGGAGCGCGACGGCCGCGCGCTGCGCAACGGCCAGCGCATACAGCAGCGGCTGTGGCTGGGCCAGCCCGCGCCGCTGCTGCGCTGGCTCTCGGAGAACGAGCCTGCGGCGCTGGAGGCCACCGACACGGTGATCTTCTGCAAGGACTACATCAGAGCGCAGCTGTGCGGCGAGGTATCCACCGACATCACCGACGCCGGCCTGGGCGGCCTCATCGACGTCGCCACCGGCACCTACCCCGACGCTTTCTACGAGGACCTGGGCCTGCAGGCCTGGCGCGGCAAGCTGCCCCGCATCCACGGCAGCACCGACGTGGTGGGTGCGGTGAGCGCGCGCGCCGCCACGCAGACCGGCCTGCGCCAGGGCACGCCGGTGGTCTGCGGCATGGTGGACGTGTGCGCGGGCGCCATGGCCTCGGGCGTGGCCGCGCCGCACCAGCTCAGCATCATCGCGGGCACCTTCAGCATCAACTCCACCCTGCACGACGCGCCGCGGCTGGACACGCTGCCGCTGCTGCAGATCGCCTACCCCGTCGCCGGCCGCTACCTGGCGACCGAGGGCTCGCCCACCTCGGCCAGCAACTTCGAGTGGTATTGCAAGACCATCCTCGGCCCCGATGCGCTGGAGGCCGCGGCGCGGCGCGGGGTCTCCATCTACGACGCCTGCGCCGAGCACCTGGGCGCGGCGCTGCAGAGGCCCAACGACATCCTGTTCCTGCCCTTCCTGTTCGGCGGCCCGAACGGCGCGCCCGCCGGCTTCCTGAACCTCAAGGCCGGCCACGACAGCTCGGACATCATCCGCGCCATCTTCGAGGGCATCGTCTTCGCCCACAAGCTGGACATCGACGCCCTGCTCCAGGGCCGCGACCGGGCCCAGGTCAGCAGCATCCGGCTGACCGGCGGCGCCTCGCGCAGCGCCGTCTGGTCGCAGATGTTCGCCGACGTGCTGGGCCTGCGCGTGGAGGTCACCCAGGGCGGCGAGGTGGGGGCCCGGGGCGCCGCCATGTGCGCGGCCATCGCCATCGGCGCCTATCCCGACTTTCCCGCAGCCATGCAGCGCATGGTCCATGTCGAGCGCGTCCATGAACCGGACCCGGCCCGCCACGAGGCCTACGCGCGCAAGTTCCGCGCCTTCGGCCGCGCCGCCCGCTCGCTGGCCGAGCTCTGCAGCGAGCCGCAGGACGAACGCCAGGCGCTGGCCGCCTGAAAGCGGCGGCGCCGCCCGCCCCGTCCTTCCTTCTTCCCCTTTCTTCTCTTGTCTTGACTGGAACGACCATGAAACACGTTGGCGACCTGATCGCGCAGATGCTGCTGGACTACGAAGTGGAATTCGTCTTCGGCATGCCCGGAGGGCAGACCACCGCGCTGCACCAGGGCATCGACCGCCTGAGCCCGCGCATCGAGCACATCCTCGTGCGCGACGAGCGCAGCGCGCCCTACGCGGCCGATGCCTATGCCCGCCTGACCGGCAAGCCCGGCGTGTGCGACGTCACCGTGGGCCCGGGCGCCACCAAGCTCACGGACGGCATCGTCGAGGCCTACAACGCCTCCATCCCCATGGTCTGCATCGTGGGCGAACTGCCGGTGGACTGGGTCACGCTGCGCCACAAGGGCGTGGCCTCGCAGGGCTTCGACCAGCAGGGCTTCTTCCAGAGCATCGCCAAGGCGACCTTCATGGTGCCCAGCGTCACCGCCCTGCCCGACATCGTGCGCTCGGCCTTCCGCATCGCCACCTCGCCCCGGCCCGGGCCCGTGGTCATCATCGTCCCCCACGACGTGATGGACGCGCCCTGGGACGGCACGGACATCCCGCCCGTGGACGCGCGCTGCGTGCGCTCGCCCTCGATGCGCTACCGCCCGGAAGACGCCGAGCTGCGCCGCGCGGCCGAACTGATCGCCCGTGCCCGCCGTCCCGCCGTGATCGCGGGCGGCGGCGTCCATGCATCCCGGGCCGCCGAATTGCTGACCACGCTGTGCGACCGCATCCAGCCGCTGCACGTCTCCAGCCTCTCGGGCAAGGGCAGCGTGCCGGAAACGCGCCCCTACGCGGCCGGCGTGCTCAACCCCCTGGGCAGCGAGGCAGCCATCCAGCTGGTCAAGGAAGCCGACCTGCTGATCTGGTGCGGCAGCAAGGCCAGCCAGAACACCGCCATGAACTGGACGCTGCCGCTGGCCGGCCAGGCCAACATCACCATCGACATCGACCCCACGGAGCACGGCCGTACCTTCCAGCCCACGGTGGCGCTGTGCGGCGACATCGGCGCCACGCTGGAAGTGCTCAACGCCATGGTGGATGCAGCGCCGCAGCCCGATTGGCTGGAACGCATCGCCGCCGTCAAGGCCGAGAAGCAGGCCCGGCTGGACGCGGAGAAGGCCAGCACCCAGCTGCCCATCATCCCGCCCGCGGTCATGGCCGGCATCGCCAGCCGGCTGGGGCCCCAGGACGTGGTGATCAGCGACGCCAGCTTCTCCGCCGGCTGGATCGCCCAGTACATCCCCGCCACCGAAGTGGGCCGGCGCTTCATCTACGCACGCGGCCAGGGCGGCCTGGGCTATGCCTCGCCGGCGGCCATCGGCGCGGCGGCCGTGCTGCGCGGCCAGGGCGGCCGGGTGGTGACGCTGGCGGGCGACGGCGGCCACTCCTTCGCCATCGGCGAGCTGGCGACCCTGGCGCAGAACGGCATGCGCGTGGTCAACATCGTCATCAACAACGGCACCCTGGGCTGGCTGCAGATGTGGCAGGAAGCCTTCTTCGAAGACCTGCGCAAGTCGGTCGATCTGGCCATCGGCAGCAAGCCCGACTACGCGGGCGCAGGCACCGCCATGGGCCTGCTGGGCATCAAGGTCGCGCACCCCGAGGACATCGGCGCCGCCCTGGACCAGGCCTTCGCGCACGACGGGCCCAGCCTGGTGGAGATCCTGATCGATCCCGCCGCCACGCCCATCCACAGCTTCCGCCGCCGCCGCGAATCCGCCGGCACCAAGGCCCCCGTGCGCCCCGGCACCGTGTACGAGCTGCGGCAGTGGAAGCTGGCGAGCGACCTGTAAGCCCTGCGCACCTGCACAGAGCCCATCGCTTCAACGACCAGGACCGTCCATGAGACTCTCGCTCGAAGGTGTAGCGCAGCGCCACGGCGCCGCCACCCACCTCTATCCGCTGGACATGGCGCTGGCCCCGGATGCCGTCACGGTGCTGTTGGGCGCCACGCAGGCGGGCAAGACCAGCCTGATGCGCATCATGGCGGGGCTGGACACGCCCACGGCCGGGCGCGTGCTCGTGGACGGCGCCGACGTCACCGGCATGCCCGTGCGCGAGCGCAACGTGGCCATGGTCTACCAGCAGTTCATCAACTACCCCTCGATGACGGTGGCGGCCAACATCGCCTCGCCCCTGAAGCTGCGCGGCGAGACGCGCTCGGACATCGAGGCCCGCGTGCGCGAGCTGGCCCAGCGCCTGCACATCGACATGTTCCTCGAGCGCCTGCCCGCCGAGCTCTCCGGCGGCCAGCAGCAGCGCGTGGCCCTGGCGCGGGCGCTCGCCAAGGGCGCGCCGCTCATGCTGCTGGACGAGCCCCTGGTCAACCTCGACTACAAGCTGCGCGAAGAGTTGCGCGAAGAACTCTCGCAGCTCTTCGCTGCCGGCCAGTCCACCGTCGTCTACGCCACCACCGAGCCGGCCGAAGCCCTGCTGCTGGGCGGCTACACCGCCGTGCTGGGCGAGGGCCGCCTGCTGCAGTACGGCCCCACAGCCGAGGTCTTCCACCACCCCTGCTCGCTGGACGTGGCGCGCGCCTTCAGCGACCCGCCCATGAACCTGCTGCCCGCGCAGGCCGCGCCTGGCGGTGTGCAGTTGCAGGGCGCTGCAGGGCAGGCCGGCCCGCTGCTGGCCGTGCCGCTGCCCGCCGGGGCGGCCGCTGGCGCGCTCACCGCCGGCGTGCGCGCCAGCGCCCTGCGCGTGCAGGCCCGCCCGGGCGACCTCAGCCTGCCTGGCACCGTGGAGCTGGCCGAGATCTCCGGCTCCGACACCTTCGTGCACGTCACCACCGCCGTGGGCAGCCTGGTGGCCCAGCTCACGGGCGTGCACCACTTCGAACTCGCCGCGCCCCTGGCGCTGCACCTGGACCCCGAGCAGGTCTATGTCTTCGGCGCGGACGGCCTGCTGGCCCGCTCGCCCGAGCGCCGGGGAGGGCGCTGAGATGGCACGCATCAGCCTGGATCTGGCGCATTCGTACAAGCCCAACCCCCAGCAGGACAGCGACTACGCGCTGCTGCCGCTCAAGATGGAATTCGAGGACGGCGGCGCCTACGCGCTGCTGGGCCCCTCGGGCTGCGGCAAGACCACCATGCTCAACATCATGTCGGGCCTGCTCGTGCCCTCGCACGGCCGGGTGCTGTTCGACGGGCGCGACGTCACCCGCGCCAGCCCCCAGGAGCGCAACATCGCCCAGGTGTTCCAGTTCCCGGTCATCTACGACACCATGACCGTGGCCCAGAACCTGGCCTTCCCGCTGAAGAACCGCAAGGTGCCCGAGGCGCAGATCCGCCAGCGCGTGGGCCAGATCGCCGAGATGCTGGAGATGAGCCACCAGCTGGACATGCGCGCGGCAGGCCTCTCGGCCGACCAGAAGCAGAAGATCTCCCTGGGCCGCGGCCTCGTGCGCCAGGACGTCGCCGCCGTGCTCTTCGACGAGCCGCTCACCGTGATCGACCCGCACCTGAAGTGGCAGCTGCGCCGCAAGCTGAAGCAGATCCACCACGAGCTCAAGCTCACCCTGATCTACGTCACCCACGACCAGGTGGAGGCGCTCACCTTCGCCGAGGAAGTGGTGGTGATGACGCGCGGCCGTGCCGTGCAGGTGGGCTCCGCCGATGCGCTCTTCGAGCGGCCGGCGCACGTCTTCGTGGGCCACTTCATCGGCTCGCCCGGCATGAACTTCCTGCCCGCGCA
>NZ_JMKU01000011.1 GCF_000687165.1 Paracidovorax oryzae ATCC 19882
GCTGTTGCGCGCCAGTTCCCGGCACACGGTGCTGGGGCTGCGCCCGAGAAGGCGAGCGATGGATCGCCCGCTCCATCCCTGCTGGACCAGCGAGGCCAGCGTGAGGCGTTCTTCGGGCTGCAAGTGCGTGTATCGCGAAGTCATCTGTGCAAGTTACCTGAGGTTCAGGTGTTGCACTTCAGATTGGAGACCGCCCGATCAAAGAAGGCGCCGAGTACCCGCATAACGAGAAGTGGTACAGCCACCTGCTCGATCAGTACAAGCTGTACGTGGAGATGGCCGATCGCATAAGCCAGCGACGGACGACGGCAAATCAGTACTTCCTGGCAGTTAACACTGCGATCCTCGGCTTCGTTGGGTATCTCACAGTCAAGGACACGAGTGAGCATCACTGGCTCATTGCGCTCGCTGGAGTCGCGCTGACATACCTCTGGTACGTGATCATCACGTCGTACCGGAACCTGAATACCGCGAAATGGGCTGTGGTACATGAGATAGAGAAGCGACTGCCGATCCGTCCGTACGACGCCGAGTGGAAGTATGTTGATCGTGGAACGAACCCGATGCTCTATCGCCCACTGTCTCACGTCGAGTCGCTCGTGCCGTGGATCTTTATGGCCCTGCACGTCATCGTGTTCGTTAAATCAGTGAATTGGGCTGCCGTCCAGTCGGCCTTGCGCATGTGAGCGTATGACGCAGACGATATTTGTCAGCAGCACGTTCATGGACCTTGAGGTGCACCGGCGCCATGTACGCGACGCTATTGCCCGATTGGAGCTAACCTTTAAGGCCATGGAGTTCTTCGGGGCACTTCCGGACACACCCAAGGCTGAGTGTCTCCGACTGGTCCGAGCCTCGAACATCTTCGTCGGCATCATCGGTATGCGATACGGCTTCATCGACCCCGACGATGGGAAGTCGATGACCCAGCTCGAGTACGAGGAAGCGCAAGCCATTCGCCTTCCGACGCTAATATATCTGATCGACGAAGACCACCACCCTATGCTTCCAAAGTTTGTTGACACTGGTGCCGGCGCGGAGAAGCTGATGGCGTTCAAAGGCCAACTTAGGAAGGCGCACGTGGTGAATGCATTTTCCTCGCCAGAGGATCTTGCAGCGAAGGTCACTCAAGACGTTGTACGGCTTGTCGGATCGATAGAGAAGGCGCCCGGAGCCCAGATATTGCCTCAGCTTGCCGCGACCGCGACGCGGATGCATCGGCTGACGCCACCACGGTTCGCGTTTTTAAAAGGGAAGGTCTCCGGCGCTTGCACGCAGGACGTACCGGATTCAGTGCTACATGAGAGTCTTGGGTTCTTGCTAGGTGGTGACAACATGGCCGCGGCATTCACTCTCAGTCGTGGCGCGCCCATGTCGCTGGATGATGCGATCGACAGCCTGATGAGGATTGAGGAGACCCTGATGGAACTGGTGAAGGACGCTCGTTCCACGCGCGAACGTGAAAAGCCGTGACGATCGTTAGCTGCAGCCGTCACCAGTCATCCGATGCAGGCCGGCTACGACCGCTTGAGCCTCGAGACCGTGGACTCGCCGGCGGGCGTCTGCCGTCGGGCTGCGAATGACCGGTCGCGGCCCGGGTGAACTGGAACTTCTGCCCCTCAATCGTCTTTCGCAGGGTCGATGAGTTGCCTGCAAGCAGCCTCTCAGCCGTCGCCTGACCCATGGCAGACCGTATCCGAGTGCGAGAATATGGGCAAAAAGGGAGATCGCCGTGGCCCAGCAACAGTATCCGGTCGAGGTCCAGTCGGACTTCTTAGAAAAAATCACTCGCGCGAAGCCAGTGCAGGCCTTGGCTGAACTTATTTGGAACGGCCTGGACGCGGATGCCGGCCGAGTTTCTGTCTCGTTTGGGCACAACGAGATGGATACCCTCTCGGAAGTCATCATTCGAGACGATGGCAACGGAATTCCCAGGGTAAAGGCGCCAGAGTTCTTTCGGCGCCTCGGCGGGTCATGGAAGAAGCCGGGAGGCTCCACCGAAACCGGAAGGTTCTTGCACGGCCAAGAGGGGCGGGGGCGGTTCAAGGCGTTCGCCATCGGAACCCGCGCTGAATGGGCTGTCACATACAAGCGCGACGAGAAGCTTTGGAAGTATTCGATCACGATGTCGGCCAACGACATTCGCCATGTGAATATCTCCGATGAGGTTGAAGTCTCAAAGCCGACTGGTACTGGCGTCACCCTGACGATTTCCGATCCTCGCAAGGGTTTCCGCTCGTTTGTGAGCGATGCTGGCATTCACGTATTGGCCGAAGTCTTCGCCCTTTATTTGGCCGACTATCCCGATGTCAATGTGACGATTGGCGGCAAGCGCATTGACCCGGCCCAAATGATCACCAGCCGGAAGGCCATCAATCTGGCCGACATCGAAGTCGGTGGAAAGACGCATCCCGTCCGGCTCGAGATCGTTGAGTGGAAAGGGCTGTCCAACCGGGCTCTGTTTCTCTGCAACGAGAAACGGTTCCCTCTGGTGCAGGTTGATCGTCGATTTCACATCGGCGACTTCCAGTTCACAGCCTATCTCGAATCCTCCTATCTGACGGTCGCGCAGAAGGAGGGGACTGTTGACCTTGCGGAGATGCAGACGCCGGTCGTCGCGGCCATTGACGAGGCCCAGAAGACGATCAAGGACTACTTCCGGCAGCGCTCCGCCATGGAGGCGCGCAGCTACGTCGAGGAATGGAAGACGGAGAAGGTGTATCCCTTCGACGGCGATCCGACCACGCGCGTGGAAGAGGTCGAGCGGCAAGTGTTTGAGATCGTGGCCGTCAGCGTCGCGAAGAATCTGCCGGAGTTCGGCAGCTCCGCCCCGCAGAACAAGTCTTTTCAGCTTCGGATGCTCCGACAGGCGATCGAGAAGAGCCCCGAGGAGCTGCAGGTCATCTTGAACGAAGTGCTGCGGCTGCCCAAGCGCCAGCAAGAAGAGCTCGCCGAGCTGCTGCGCGACGTGTCGCTGTCGTCGATCATTAGCTCCGCCAAGATCGTGGCGGATCGGCTGAAGTTCCTTACCGGCATCGAAGCGGTGCTGTTCGACCCCGAGCCCAAGAAGCGGCTCAAAGAGCGCAGCCAGTTGCATCGTATCGTCGCCCAGAATTGCTGGATGTTCGGCGAGGACTTCATGCTGTCGGTCGATGACCAATCGCTGACCGAGGTTCTGCGCTCGCACAAGAAAATTCTCGGGGAAGACATCGTCGTCGACGCCCCGGTCAAGCACGTCTCGCAGGAGCGCGGCATCGTTGACTTGATGCTGTCTCGGTCCACGCGGCGGCACAACGCGGATTCGATTACCCACTTGGTGGTCGAGTTGAAGGCGCCCAAGGTCAAGGTCAACACCGACGAGATTTCGCAGATCGAGGGCTATGCCGCCTCGGTCATGGATGACCCGAGATTTCGCAACGTCAAGGTGTCTTGGGTGTTCTGGGTCATCAGCGACGATGTCGGCCCGCACGCGAAATTCCGCATGACCGACGAGTCTGGCCTGATCCACAAGAAGGACAACGTTTGCATCTTTGTGAAGACCTGGGGCCAGGTGTTGGCGGAGAACAGAAGCCGCATGAAGTTCTTCCAAGAGCGGCTCGAATACCAAGCCGACAAAGGATCCTCTCTCAAGCATCTGCAAGAGCACTACGCCAAATACTTGGAAGGTGTCTTTGATTCCGAGCCAGCCCCAGCTAGCGCAGAGGAAGTCGCGGCGGCAAAATGAGCGCCTCGCTTGCTGAGATCGCGCAACGGGAGGGGCGGATTTGCCGACGGACAGCAGGCTTGATGGGACAGCGCTACAAACCTGAAATACCCATCAGCGGTCGTTCGTGTTGGCCAGTAACGACCCAATGCTGTCCTTCGCGTGTCGTCGCCGTAGGTCTGCTTTGCACTCCAGTGCGGACGTTCGAGCCAGGCGTGCTACGGAAGCCTCAGCGCCCGCAGACTGCCCCAGACCACTCCTTCGCTGTTGGGGCAGCAGCGGCTCCAGCCGCTGCAAAGCCGCCATTCCCCTCACGCCGCCGCCAACCACCCCCGCGTCGCCACCCTCCCCAGCGCCTGCTCCAAATCCCCAATCAAGTCCTCCGGATCCTCCAGCCCCACATGCAGCCGCACCACCGGCGCAGTCCCCGTCCACGCACTGTGCTCCCGCAGCCGCTCCGGCTGGGCCACCAGCGCCAGGCTTTCGTACCCACCCCACGACGCCCCGATGCCGAAAAACCGCAGGGCATCCACGAACGCATTCGCGCCGCGCGCATCCACGCCGCCGTGGCCATTCCCGCCGTTGCCGTCCGCGAACGCGAACGACACCAGCCCGCTCGCCCCGCTGAAATCCCGCTTCCACAGCGCATGCCCCGGGTCGGAGGGCAGGGCCGGGTAGAACACGCGCCCGACCTGCGGCTGCTCCTGCAGCCATTCGGCCACCCGCGTGGCGTGGCGCTGGTGCTGCGCCAGGCGGACGGGCAGGGTGCGCACGCCGCGCAGGGCCAGGTAGGCGTCGTCGGCACCCACGGTGAGGCCGAGCGCTTCGTAGGCGGTGGCGATCCTGCCGGTGAGCTCTTCCGAGTCGGTGACGACGATGCCCTGCATCACGTCCGAGTGGCCGGCGATGTACTTGGTGGCCGCCTGGATCGAGATGTTCGCGCCCAGCCGGAGGGGCTGGCAGAACCATCCGCCGCTCCAGGTGTTGTCCGTGGCCACGGGAATGCCGCGCGCGCGTGCCACGGCGGTGATGGCGGGCAGGTCCAGCACCTCGTAGAGCAGCGAGCTGGGCGATTCGACGTAGATCAGCCGGGTGTTCGGCCAGATCTTCGCGGCAAGGTCGCCCCGCGAGGGCGAGAAGTATTCGAGCGTGATGCCCAGGCGCTGCAGCAGCGTGGCGTCCACGCGCCGCACGGGCGAATACACGCTGTCGGCCACCAGGGCGTGGTCGCCGGGCGAGAGCAGGGCGACCAGCACCAGCGTGATGGCGGCCAGGCCCGAGGGCGCGAGGAAGGCGCGGTGGCCGCCCTCCAGCGCGGTCACGGCGTCTTCCAGCGCGCGGTGCGTGTCCAGCCCGTGGCGGCCGTACGAGGCCACGCGCTCGCCCGCGGTGCGGCGATGGTGATGGTCAGCATGGTCCGCGGTGCTGCCGAAGCGCACGGTGCTGGTGCGCACCACGGGCACGTTCACGGGGCCGGAGCCGCCGCGCAGCGCGGGCGCGCCGGCATGCAGCAGCCGGGTGGCGGCGCCGAGCGGCGCGGGGGGTGGGTTGCCGTGCTGGCGGATATCGGGGCCGCTCATGCCACGGCCTCGCTGGGGCGGAAGTAGGCGGCGTTGTAGTTCTTGACTTCGCCGGTGTCCGGGTCGATCGCGACGCGGCCCGTGAGCGTCTCCAGCGGCTGGCCATACAGGTGGAAATGCAGCGTGGGCTCGGTGCCCACCACGGCGATGCTGTGGATGTCGTCGGGCAGGAAGGCGATGGACGCGCCGGGCTGCACGGTGAATTCGCGCGCCACGTGGATGCGCGCGCGGGCGGGGTCGCTGCGGTCGTCGGTGCGCTCGTACAGGCGGTTCACCTCCTGGCCTTCCACGGCCACGATCACGGCCCAGGTGGTGTGGTTGTGCGGTGCGGTGGTCTTGCCGGGGTTGATGGAGTTCAGGTACAGCGCCAGGCCGCCGTCGCCGTCCGCGGGGTTGAGGCGGTAGCGCGTGGAGGCGCCCACGCCGGCCGTCTCCGCGGGCGGCGGGAAGTCCGCGCGGCTGAACAGGTCCCTGTGCGCGGCCAGTTGCTCCAGCCGCCCGGTGATGGCCGAGAGCGCGGCACGGTCGGGCGTGCCCTGCGCGGTGAGGCGGCGCACGTCGGCCAGGGCGGCATCGACGGCCTGGCGGCGGCGCTCGGCGGTGGACGTGGCTGCGGTGGGGGTGGAGGTCGTGGTCATGTGTTCTCCGGAGGATGGCGGTAGCGGTGTCAGATGGAAGGTCAGAGGGCGAAGCGCAGCTGGTTGAAGGCCAGCGGCGGGGTGGGGGTGGCGGGAGCCTGGCGCGTCCGGGCGCTTTCGCCCAGCGCGCGTTGCAGGAACTCGCGGGTGCGCGTGCTGCGCGGGTTGCCGAAGATCTGCGCGGCGGGGCCGTGCTCGACGATGCGGCCGGCCTCGGTGAAGTACACATGGTCGCTCACCTCTTCGGCGAAGCGCATTTCGTGCGTGACCAGCACGCAGGTCATGCCGTCCTTCACCAGGTCGCGGATCACGGTCAGTACCTCGCCCACGGTCTCGGGGTCCAGGGCGGAGGTCACCTCGTCGAACAGGATCAGCTCGGGCTGCATGGCCAGTGCCCGCGCGATGGCCACGCGCTGCTGCTGGCCGCCCGAAAGCTCGCCGGGGTAGGCGGTTTCCTTGTGCGAAAGCCGCACTTTGTCGAGCAGGGCGCGCGCCTCCCGCTCGGCCGCGGCGCGGTCGCGGCCGACCACGCGGGTGGGCGCGATCACCAGGTTCTCCAGCACCGTGAGGTGGGGAAACAGGTTGTACTGCTGGAACACGAAGCCGACGCGCTTGCGCAGCGCGATCAGGTCCGCTTCCGTCCGCAGCCGGTCCACGCGCGTGCCGCCCACCACGATCTCTCCGCGCTGCGGCCGCAGCAGGCCGGTGATGCAGCGCAGGATGGTGGACTTGCCCGAGCCCGAGGGCCCGATGATGGAAACCGCCTCGCCGCGGCGCACCTGCACGTCGATGCCCTGGAGCACCGCGTTGTCGCCGAAGGACAGGTGTACGTCCTGCAGGTGCACGAGGGGGGCGATGGCTTCTTGCGCAGGAGGTTTCAGGGAGGTGAGGAAGGCGTCAGTGGCGTTCATGGCGTTTTTCCAGGGCGCGCGTGGCGCGGGCGATGGGGTAGCAGTAGGCGAAGAACAGCGCCAGCAGCGTGAAATACACCAGGATGGTGAAGTCCGTGCGCGCCACCGTGTTGCTGGCGATCTGGGCCGTGTCCACCACGTCGTGCACACCCACCAGCGAGGCCAGCGAGGTGCTCATGGTGATGCTGGCGTACAGGTTCATCCACGGCGGCAGCATGCGGCGCACGCACTGCGGCAGCACCACCAGCCGGAAGATCTGGCTGCGCCGGAAGGCGAGCGATTGCGCGGCTTCCCATTGCGCGGCGGGAATGGACTGGATCGCGCCGCGGAAGATCTCCGCCACGTTGGCGCTGGTGGGCAGCGCCAGGCCCAGAACCACCTTCACCCAGTCTGGGAAGGGGAAGGTCCACTGCACCAGGTGCACCTCGAACGGGAACACATAGGTGGTGAAGTAGATGAGCACCAGGATGGGGGCGTTGCGGAACACCTGCACGTAGCAGCGCGCCACCACGCGGACGGCATGCACGGGCGACAGCGACAGCGCGCCCACCACCAGGCCCGCGGCCGAGCCCAGCGCCACCGCCAGCATGCTGATCTCGATGTTCACCCACAGGCCGCGCAGCAGCGCCGGCAGCCAGTTCCACAGGTGCCCGACAGCGCGCGGCGTGGTGCCGGTGGCATTCCACGCGGCCACCACGGCCAGGGCCGCCACCGCGCCGAGCAGCCACGGGTTGCGTGCGCTGCTGCGCACCGCATGCAGGAGAGGGGCGGCAGGCACCGGCCCCAGGACGGCGTCATTGGCCATAACCGGGCATCCTCCAGCGTTCTTCGAGCCAGCGGCCCGCCAGGCTCACCAGCCAGGTCAGCAGGCCGAACCAGATCAGGATGAGCAGCAGCAGTTCGAGCACGTTGTCGCGTTGCGACCAGATCATGATTGATTCGTACGTCACGTCGCCCACGGCGATGGCCGAGGCCACGGCCGTCATTTTCACGAGGTCCACGAGGTTGTTCACCAGGGAGGGCAGGGCGAAGCGGGCGGCCAGCGGCAGCTGCACCCGCGCCAGCAGCTGGCGCTGCGAGAAGCCCAGCGAGCGCGCGGCCTCCAGCGTGGTGGCGGGCACGGCCTCGATGCCGGCGCGCAGCGCCTCGGCGTGGAATGCGCCCTTGTGCAGGGAGACGACCACGACCACCCACACGAACGGCGTCAGCGGGTTCTGGCCTGCGCCCCAGTCGCGCAGCTGCTGCGTGATGAGCATGTTGAGCACGAGGAAGGCGCAATACAGCTGCACCAGCGTCGGCGTGTTGCGCGTTACCTCGACGAAGGCGCGCGCCGGGCCGGCCAGCCAGGCGCGCCCGGAGGTCATGCAGGCCGCCAGCACCACCCCGGCCGCCAGGCTGCAGGGAATGGTGAGCAGTGCCAGCTGCACCGTCACCCCCATGCCGCGCACGAAGGCCTGGCGCTCGGCGGCGTCGAGCACGAAGGCATAGTTCAGGCCGATGCCACGCAGCGCGTCCACACCCTGGGCGAGCAGGCTCGGGTCGCTCATGCCGCGGCCTCGGCGTCCGGCACGCGCTCCGCCGTGGGGGCTGGCGCCGGCGCAGCCTGCGGCGGGCGCAGCGCGGCCACGGCGCGGGCGATGCGGGCGGTGGCATCCGCGAGCACCGCGTCGCTCGCCGCGGTGGAGATGCGAAAGTAGGGCGAGAGGCCATAGGAGGGGCCGTCCACGGCCGCCACGCCTTCCGATTCGAGCAGCCATTCGGTCAGGTCCGAGTCGGTCCGGATCACCTGTCCGTCCGGCCGCACGTGGCCGATCAGACCCCCGCAGTGCACGAAGGCGAAGAACGAGCCGCCGGGTGGCAGCAGCGACAGCCCCGGGACGGCGTTGACGGCCTGCGTGACGAGTTCCGCACGGCGCGCATAGGCACTGCGCGCCTGGGCGGGAAACGACTGGTCGGCCGACTCCAGCGCCGCCGCCACGGCGGCCTGCGCCACCGAATTGGGGCCGGACGATGCCTGCGACTGGATCACCACCATGGCCTGCACGAGGGCGGCGGGGCCGGCGCCCCAGCCGATGCGCCAGCCCGTCATCGCATAGGTCTTGGAGGCGCCGTTCACCAGCAGCGTGCGCTCCTTCAGTTCGGGTGCCACCTGCAGCCAGTGCGCCGGTGCTTCGGGCGTGAACCAGATGTGTTCGTAGAGCTCGTCCAGCAGCACCAGCACCTGCGGGTGGCGGCGGAGCACCTCCGCCAGGGCGGCGAGTTCGGCCGCATCGTAGAGCGCGCCCGAAGGGTTGCCCGGCGTGTTCAGCACCAGCCAGCGCGTGCGCGGGGTGATGGCGACCTCCAGCACGGCCGGCGTGAGCTTGAAGCCCGCGCCGATGTCGCAGGGCACGATGACGGGCGTGCCGTCGTTCACGCGCACGACGTCCGGAAACGAGGGCCAGTAGGGGGCGGGCACGATCACCTCGCTGCCCGCGTCCAGCGTGGCGGCGAAGGCGTTGTAGATCACCTGCTTGCCGCCATTGCCCACGATGATCTGGCCTGTGGAGTAGTCGAGCGCGTAGTCGCGCGCGTACTTGGCGCGGATGGCCTGGCGCAGCGCCGCAGTGCCCGGCGTGGGCGTGTATTTGGTGTCTCCTCGCTGCAGGGCGGCGATGGCGGCCTGCTTGATGGGCTCGGGCGTGTCGAAGTCGGGCTCGCCGGTGGTCAGGCTGATCACGTCGCGCCCCTGGGCCGCGAGGGCCGCTGCGCGGGCGCTGGCGGCGGCGTTGGGCGAGAGGCGTGCGCGCTGCACGCGTTGCGACAGCGGAAAGGTGGGTGCGGAGGTCATGGGGCAGGGCTTTCTTCGGGGTGCAGGCGCAGTGGCGTGGCTGCGGGTGGCAGGACCTTGCCGGGATTGAGCAGGCCGAGCGGGTCGAACGCGGCCTTCAGCCGCCGCATCAGGTCGAGCTCGACCGCGCTCTTGTAGCGGGGCAGCAGGTCGCGCTTGGTCTGGCCGATGCCGTGTTCCGCGCTGATCGATCCGCCGTGGGCGTGTGCGCTGTCGTGCACCGTCTCGTGGATCGCGTCCTCCACGGCGAACACGTCCGACGGCGAGCCGCCTGCGGGGTGCGAGACGTTGTAGTGCAGGTTGCCGTCGCCCAGGTGCCCGAAGGCCACGGGCCGCACGCCGGGAAATCGCTCCTCCAGCGCCGCGGCCGTCGCCGCGAGGAAGTCGGGAATGCGCGAGATCGGCACCGACACGTCGTGCTTGACGTTGCGGCCATCGCGCTTCTGCGCCTCGCCCAGGGCCTCGTCGCGCAGGCGCCAGAGCGCTTCGCCCTGCGCCAGGCTCTCGGCGATGGCGGCATCGGCGACCAGCCCGTCCTCGAAGGCCTGGCCCACCACGGCCTCGAAGCGTTCGCGTGCGTGCTCCTCGCCTTCGCTGTCCGACAGCTCGACCAGTGCGTACCAGGGTGCCCCCAGGGCCAGGGGGATCGGCTGCTCCGGCACGTGCTGCGCGATCAGGCCCAGTGCCGTATCCGACATCAGCTCGAATGCCGTCAGGCCGGCACCGAAGCCCGCACGTGCCGCGCCGAGGAAGGCGATTGCGTCGTGGATGCAGCCGAAGGCCAGCAGGGCGGTGTGCTGCGACTGCGGCAGCGGATAGAGCTTGAGCGTGGCGGCCGTGATGATGCCCAGCGTGCCTTCGCTGCCCACGTACAGGTCGCGCAGCGCATAGCCGGTGTTGTCCTTGCGCAGTCCGCGCAGGCCGTTCCACACCTCGCCCTCGGCTGTGACCACTTCCAGCCCCAGCACCAGTTCGCGCGCGTTGCCGTAGCGCAGCACCTGTGTGCCGCCCGCGTTGGTGGCCAGGTTGCCGCCGATGGTGCAGCTGCCCTCCGAGCCCAGGCTGAGCGGGAACAGGCGGCCGGCCTCGCGCGCGGCCTGCTGCACGGCGGCCAGCACCGCGCCGGCCTCCACGGTCAGGGTGTCGTTGTCGGTATCGATGGCGCGCACGCGGTTCAGCCGCGCGAGCGAGAGCACGATGGCGCGGCCGCTGCCGTCCGGCGTGGCCGCGCCCATCAGCCCGGTGTTGCCGCCCTGCGGCACGATGGGCGTGCGGTGGCGCCGCGCCAGCCGCACCACCTGCGCCACCTGGGCCGTGTCGGCCGGGCGCACCACGGCCAGCGCGCGGCCCGTCAGGCGGCGGTGCTGGTCGGTCAGGTGGCCCTCTGCATCCGCGCCTGTAAGCACGTGGGCGGTGCCCAGGGCATCGCGCAGTTCCGCCAGCAGCGGAGCGGCCGTGACACCTTCCCGGGCCAGGGCCGCGAGGGATGCCGCGGCGCGGCTCATGGCTTCCTCGCTTCGGCGGATGCGGCCTGGGCGGTGGCATACACCGCGAAGTCGTAGGGCGCGCGGTCGAACCGGCCCTGGAGCGCACGCTGGTGACGCTCGGCGATCCAGGTGTCAGGCACGCCGTTCTCGCGCGCCAGCCTCAGCAGGAAGCCCGAGCGGTGCCAGTCCTGCACGGCCTGGTCCACGAAGGCCTGCGTGTCGGCCTCGCCGCGGCGCGTCCACACCACGGTGGGCGACGGGATCAGCTGGTCGCGCGATCCGACCAGCGCGAAGTCCTTCCACTCGCCGCCGTTGGGGCCGTTCAGGGTTTCGTACAGAGCGGGCTGCACGTGCACCGACGCGGCGCAGGTGCCACCCTTGAGCGCCAGCAGCGATTCGGGAATGCCGCGCAGGCCCTTGACCACGGCGCCGTGGGCTTCGGCCAGGGGTTTCGCGAAGTTGCTGCCCTGCGATACGCAGGCCACCTTGCCGCGCAGGTCTTCCCATTGCGTGATGCCGCTGGCCTTGGCCACCAGCGCCGCGCCGCCGACCAGGTCGTAGGGCGTGGGCGCGAACGACAGGATCTCGCTGCGCTCCTGCGTCCACTGGATGTTGGCGATCAGCAGGTCCACCTTGCCGCTCTGCAGGAACTGCACCCGAGTGGAGGCGGTGACCGGCACCGTCTCCAGCGGCACGCCCAGGCGCCGCGCGATGTCGGCCGCGAGCGCGGTCTGGTAGCCGCCGGTCTTGCCGGTGGCGGGATCGAGGCGGCCGAAGGGCGGACTGGCGCCGTCGATGCCCACGGCCAGCTTGCCGCGCTGCCGGATCTTGTCGAGCGTGGCGTCGGCATGCGCGGCGTTGGCGAGCGTGGCCACTGCCAGCGCGGCAGCGAGGGGGACGAGGGATGCGAAGCGGGCGTGGCGGCGGGATGGCATGGGCAGGTATCCGGGCAAAGCGCTGCCCCGCCCCGCTGCAGGCGGGGCTGTGGCAGCCAGGAACGAGGCTGGAGTGGAAAAGGCGGGGCGTTGCCGGGCTCAGTGGGCCCCGACCTGGAACTTCGCCTGCAGTTCGGGCAGCAGCGGGTTGGCCGACTCGATGCCGAGGCGTTTCTCGGTGGCGATCAGCCAGCCGGTGCGGTGCCAGTCCTGCACCACCTTGTCCACCGCGGCGATGGTGTCGGCCTCGCCCTTGCGGGTCCACACCACGGACGGGGCGGGCAGCAGTTCGCTGGTGATCGGGGCGGCGTACTGGCTCCACTCGGCGTTGGTGCGCAGCAGCGGATGGATGAGCGTGCTGTCATGCACGGCGGCCACGCAGTTGCCGCCCCGGAGCGCCAGCAGCGAATCGGAGGCGGTCTTGAAACCCTGCACCTGCGCGCCGTACTCGGCGGTGAGCGGCCTGGCGTAACTGCTGCCCTGCGACAGGCACACCGGTTTGCCGCGCAGGTCTTCCCATTTCTGGATGCCGCTGTCCTTGCGCACGGCGGCCGTGCCGCCCACGCGGTAGAACGGGGTGGGCGCGTAGCCCAGGATGGCGGCCCGCTCGGGGTTCAGTTCCATCGATGCGATCAGCAGATCGACCTTGCCGGCCTGCAGGAACTGCACGCGCGTCGCCGTCTGGACCTGCACCAGGTCGGCCTCCACTCCCAGCCCCTTGGCCAGCGCCCGGGCGAGCTCGGGGTTCCAGCCCACCAGTTGCTGGCTGGCCGGGTCGATGGAGCCGAAGGGGCCGCCGTTGACCAGCACGCCGATGGAGACTTTCCCGCGCTGCCGGATCTTGTCGAGCGTGGCGTCGGCATGGGCAGTTCCTGCCATCAGGGTCAGCACGGCAGCGATGCCGGCCAGGAGCGGGGCGTGGGAGCGAAAGGTGGCGGGAGCGTGGCGCATGGCGTGGTGCATCGTTGGCAGGAAAGAGTCGGAGCGAGAAAGGCGCCCATGGGTGAGCGAACACAGTTCCGATCTTCTGGCGCCACGCGGCATGCGGCAACAAACGTTTCCGAGGATCGATATGCGGCAGGCGCGCCAGCCGCCTGGGCCCGTCACCCGCCGTGGGGTACGGCGGCGGGCAGCCGGAAGCCGGACAGCTCGTCGGGCGCGCACTGGGCGATCAGGCCGGTTTCCCATGCGAGGTAGCGGCGCGCCGCCTCCAGGTTGCCGTCATGGCGGTCGTGCACGAAGAACAGATAGTCGATCGCGTCCCCGTCGGCCGGCACGGCGGGCGAGCTTTCCACCGGCAGCCCCGCGGCTGCCCAGCCGGACGCCAGCGCCCATTGCACGCTGGATGCATCCCCGGGCGCGATCTCGCTGGCCGCCAGCGCGGCGCTTTCGGCATCGGCCGCCAGGATGAGCAGCGGCGCGGGGCGTGCCTGCGCGGCGGACCGTACGTCCGCAGCCACGCGCGGGCGCACGGACCAGAGCGCGCCGCGGGCGTGCTGCCGGCGGTAGGCCTGCGAAGGCTGCACGTCCAGCAACAGCGGCGCCACCGGCTGGGCGGCCAGCCACGCAGGCAGGGCCTGCTGCGCGATCTGCGGCACCGGGGCCGGCAACGCCACGCCGGCCAGGGCCGGCAGCTTCAGCGGGGCGTGTATACCGCCTTCCACGGTGGCCGTCTCATGGCCCTGCCGCCGCAGCCACGCTGCCACGACCGGTGCGCGCACGCCATCGTCGTCCAGCAGCAGCACGCGGCTGCGGCGCACGCCGATGGTCTGGTCCGCGGCCTGCAGCAACTGGCCGCCCGGTGCGTGGCGGGCCCCGGCGAGCGTGCCGGCCGCGAACTCGCCCGCCGTGCGGACGTCGAGCACGTAGGTGGTGCGGCCGGCATCGTCGATCCAGCCTTGCGCTGAGGCGGCATCCAGCCTCGGAACGCCGGCCTCCGCTGCGGCACGGGCGGCCCGGTCGTGGTCCGCGGCCTGCACCTGGGGTTGCGCCGGGGATGCACGCCGGCTGCCGTGCTCGAGCGCAAGCCCTGACAGGGCCCAGCCCTGGGTGCCGTTCTCCAGGGCCAGCACCGGATTGGGAACGCCCAGGCTGCGCAGGATCTGCGCCCCGATGATGCTGCGCGTGCGGCCGGCGCAATGGATGACGATGGGCGTGGCCGGGTCGGGCGCGAGCGCGCTCCAGTGGCGTGCCAGTTCACCGTTCGGCACCGGCAGGGCCCCCGGGATGGTCATCTTGCGGTGCTCTTCCACCGTGCGGCCATCCAGCAGCACCAGCGGCTCGCCGGCCTGCTGGCGCCGCCGCAGCTCGGCCGGGCCGATGTGCGGCGTGCCGAACGCATGCTCCACCAGTTCCCCGAACGTCTTGGACGGCACGTTCACGCCCTGGAACAGGGTGTAGCCGGCGGCCGCCCAGCCCGGTGCTCCGCCTTCCAGCACGTGCAGGTCGGTATAGCCCAGCCCGGCCAGGCGGCCGGCCGCGCGCGCGGCCACGCCGTCGCCCTGGTCGATCAGCACGGTGCGCGTGCCGCGGCGGGGCACCAGCCGTGGCACGTCCCGTTCCAGGCGGCTGTAGGGCGCGGGGATGGCGAAGAACGGATGGCCTTCGCCGAACTGGCCGGCTTCGCGCACGTCCAGCAGGGCGATTTCCTGGCCGTCGTTGAGCCAGGTGCGCGCCGTGGCAGCGCTGACGGTGAGGGCCGGAGCGGATCCGGATGCGGAAAGGGGCAGGGCAGGCATGGTGGTCGCGTGAAAAGGCAAACCACCCACCATAGAGGCAACCGGACCTTCAGCGCCGGGGGGCGGCAGAAGCTTTCCGGCTATGCATAGTCGTTTTTTACGGGCTACAGCCAGAACGGCCCTGCCGCCGGCCCCTTCTGGATCGTGAATTCCGGCGATCCGCCCAGCACGAAGCTGCCCAGCAGCAGGCTCAGCAGCGCCATGAAGATGCTGGCCCAGAAGGCGGTCCAGAAGCCGTCGATATGGAAACCGCTGACCAGCTTGCCGACCAGCATCAGCACGAGCGCGTTGATGACCAGCAGGAAGAGCCCGAAGGTCAGCAGCGTGAGCGGCAGCGTCAGCACCACCAGCAGCGGCCGCACCACGGCATTGGCCAGGCCCAGCAGCAGGGCGGCGACCACCAGGGCGCCGGTGCTGCCGAAGCGCAGCCCCTTGAACACATGGCTGGCCACCCACAGCGCGAACGCCGTGATGGCCCAGTGGAGCAGGAAGGGCGTGAGGTTGGCCAGCATGGCGAGGGCTCCTGCGTTCTGTGGTTTCGCCGGGGCTACTTGCCCCAGCTGTCCTTCAGGCCGGTCACCCGGTTGAACACCGGCTTGCCCGGTGCATGGTCCTTGCGGTCCGCCACGAAGTACCCGAACCGCTCGAACTGGAACTTGTCGTCCGGCTGCGCCTGTGCCAGCAAGGGCTCGACGTAGGCGGTCACCACCTTCAGGCTGTCCGGATTGAGCAGCGCCAGGAAGTCCTTGCCGCCGGCATCGGGCTGGGCGTCCGTGAACAGGCGGTCGTACAGGCGCACCTCGGCGGGCACGCCGTCGGCCACGCCCACCCAGGTGATGGCGGCCTTCACCTTCACGCTGTCGGCGCCAGGCGTGCCGCTCTTGGTGTCGGGCACCACGGTCGCGAGCACCTTCGTCACCTTGCCTTCGGCATCCTTCTCGCAGCCCGTGCATTCGATGACGTAGCCGCCCTTCAGCCGTACCTTGTTGCCCGGGAAGAGGCGCTTGTAGCCCTTGGGCGGGGTTTCCTCGAAGTCCTCGCGCTCGATCCAGACGTCCTTGCCGAGCGTGAAGTGGCGCACGGGCGCTTGCGTGCCTTCGGGCGGATGGGGCAGGGCGGGCAGCTGGCAGGGTTCCAGGTGGCCGGTGCCGAAGACTTCGTCCCAGTTGGTGAGCTCGAGCTTCACCGGGTCCAGCACGGCCATGCCGCGGTGGGCCTGGTTCTCCAGGTCCTCGCGCAGGCAACCTTCCAGCGTGGCGTAGTCGATCCAGGAGTAGTCCTTGGTCACGCCGATGCGCTCGCAGAACAGTTGCAGGGCCTCGGGCGTGTAGCCGCGGCGGCGCAGGCCGACGATGGTGGGCATGCGCGGGTCGTCCCAGCCGCTCACGATGCCGTTGTCCACCAGGTGCTTGAGCTTGCGCTTGCTGGTGACCACGTAGGTGAGGTTCAGGCGCGCGAACTCGTACTGGCGCGGCTGCGGCGTGGCGATCAGGCCGCCTTCGGCCAGGCGGTCCAGCAGCCAGTCGTAGAACGGGCGCTGGTCTTCGAATTCCAGCGTGCAGATGCTGTGGGTGATGCGCTCCAGCGCGTCCTCGATGGGGTGCGCGAAGGTGTACATCGGGTAGATGCACCACTTGTTGCCGGTGTGGTGGTGCTCGGCGTGCTTGATGCGGTAGATGGCCGGGTCGCGCAGGTTGATGTTGGGCGAAGCCATGTCGATCTTCGCGCGCAGCACGGCTGCCCCATCCGGCAATTGGCCATCGCGCATTTCGCGGAAGCGCGCCAGGTTCTCGGCAGGCGTGCGGGTGCGGAAGGGGCTGTCCACGCCGGGCTTGCCGAAATCGCCGCGGTTGGCGCGCATCTCCTCGGGGCTTTGCTCGTCCACGTAGGCGTGGCCGGTCTCGATCAGGTACTCGGCCGCGCGGTACATGAAGTCGAAATAGTCGCTGGCCTGGTAGGGCGCGGCGGTGCCGGGCGCCTGGCCGATCTGCGTCCAGTCGAAGCCCAGCCAGCGCACGGCGTCGATGATGCCATCGACGTATTCCTGGTCTTCCTTCTCCGGGTTGGTGTCATCGAAGCGCAGGTGGCACACTCCGCCATAGTCGCGCGCCAGCCCGAAATTCAGGCAGATGCTCTTGGCATGGCCCACGTGCAGGTAGCCGTTGGGCTCGGGCGGGAAGCGGGTGCGGATCTTCGCGGGATCGGGCTGGCCGGCGGCGTGGTGGGCGGCGTCGCCTGGCGTGCCGGCCCAGCGGGCCTGGGCATAGGTGCCCTGGGCGAGGTCGGATTCGATGATCTGGCGCAGGAAATTGCTCGGTTTGGCGGACTCGGCCGTCGCGGGGGAGGGGGCATGCGAACTCATGGGCGCATTCTAGGATGCCGCTCCTGCCGGTAACCCCCTGCAACAAACGCCGCTACGTCCGGAAACAAGATTGTTCGGCATTTGTGCCATCCTGCGGGGCATGTGGCGCGTTATAGAGCGCATGGGGCGCGTCCCCGCCTTCCCGGCGGCGCCGGGCCCGTTTCCAAGGAGAACTTCCATGACCAAAAGCCGTTCCTTCGCAGCCATCGCCGCCGCGGCCGGCGTCGGGCTGGCCCTGCTGGCCGCCTCGGGTGCCGCGCAGGCGCGCGACGTGTACTGGTCCATCGGCGTCAATTCCCCCGGCGTCTCGGTGGGCGTGGGTGCCGGCCCGGGTGTCATCTACAGCCCCCCCGTGACCTACGTGGCCCCGCCGCCCGTGTATTACTCGCCCCCGGCGCCCGTGTACTACGCTCCCCCGCCCGTGGCCTATGTGCCGCCCCCGCGCCCGGTGTACTACGCGCCGCCGCCCCCTCCGGTGGTGTATGGCGGGTACGGCTATTACAACCGTCCCCCCCACTGGCACCGCGGCGGCTACTGGCGCTGAGCCCGGCCTGCGCATCCTCCCCGGGCGGCCCGTTCGCCACGGCCGCCCACTTGGGCCCCCGCGAGGGGGCCCTTCTTTTTGCGGCATGGATAATGAAGGACGACGGATGCGCGCGGCGGGCCGTGCCGGGGTCGGCAGGGCGCCGGTGCCCGTCCCAGGAGTGAAGCCCCCGTGACCACGCCCCGTTCCGTTTTCGTCCTCAACGGCCCCAACCTGAACCTGCTCGGCACCCGCGAGCCCGCCGTCTATGGCTCGCAGAGCCTCACCGATGTGCAGCAGCTCTGCGAAGCCGCCTGCGCCCGCCACGCGCTGGCGCTGCAGTTCCGCCAGAGCAACCACGAAGGCGACCTGGTGGACTGGATCCACGAGGCCGGCCGCCTGCATGCCGCGGGCCAGCTGGCCGGCGTGGTGCTGAACGCCGCGGCCTACACCCATACCAGCGTGGCGCTGCTCGATGCGGTGAAGGGCACGGGAGTGCCGCTGGTCGAGCTGCACATCAGCAACGTGCATGCGCGCGAGAGCTTCCGCCACCATTCCTATATAGCCAGCGCAGCCCGGGCCGTGATGTGCGGCTTCGGGGTGCCGGGCTACGCCCTGGCGATCGACGCAGTGGCCGGCTGGTGATGGCTGCTGCCTCGCCGGTACCCCCGCTCCTGCCCGCCGAGGCGGCCACGCTCGCCGCGCAGGCCGGCATCCGCACCACGCCCTGCGGTGACGGCGCCATCGTCTGGCACGTCTGGCAGGCGACCGGCCATCCGGGGCCTGCAGCGCCACCCCTGGTGCTGCTGCACGGCGGCAGCGGCAGCTGGACGCACTGGGTGCGCAATATCGAGACGCTGCGGTCCTGGGGCCGCACGGTCTGGGTGCCCGACCTGCCGGGCTTCGGCGATTCGGCCGTGCCGCCGGGCGGGGCCGACGCCGACGCGCTGGTGGCGCCGCTCGCGCAGGGCATGCGCGCGCTGTGGGGCGATACGCGCTGCGATCTGGTGGGCTTCTCCTTCGGGGGGCTTACGGCCGGGTTGCTGCTGGCGGCCGAACCGTCGCTGGCCCGCCAACTGGTGCTGGTGGGGGCGCCCGCCATGGGCGTGGTGCCGGAGCGCCAGATCACGCTCAAGGGCTGGCGCCACCTGGCGTCCCCGGCGGCGCAGGAGGGCGCGCACCGCCACAACCTGGCCGAGCTGATGCTGCACGACACGTCGCTGATCGACGGGCTCGCGCTGGACCTGCACCGGGCCAATGTCGTGCGCGACCGCATGCCGCGCCGGCGCCTGGCCCATACCGACGCGCTTGCCGGGGCGCTGCCGTCCGTGCGCTGCCCGGTGCATGCCATCTATGGCGCGCGCGACACGCTCTACCGCGAGTGGATCGCCGCGCTGGAAGGCGCCTACCGCGCGGCCGCGCCGGATTTCCGGGGGCTGGCCCTGGTGCCGGACGCCGGGCACTGGGTGCAGTTCGAGCGGCCAGGGCCCTTCGAGGAAGCGCTGCGCGCCGCGCTCCATGCCGGTGCCGCGGTGGGCCGGGGTGCCTGACGCCATGGCGGACGGTGCGCCCCGCATGCCCCCTGCGGCCGGCCGCGCGCCGCTGCGGGTGGACGAGCGCGAGGTCGTCTTCACCGCCACGCGGGCCCAGGGGCCGGGCGGCCAGAACGTGAACAAGGTGTCGAGTGCGGTGCAACTGCGCTTCGACATCATGGCCTCGTCGCTGCCCGAGGACGTCAAGGCCCGGCTTTTGGCCATGCCCGATGCCCGCATCACGCAGGCGGGCGTGGTGGTCATCAAGGCGCAGCAGTTCCGCACGCAGGAGGCCAACCGGCTGGATGCGCTGCAGCGGCTCGACGCCATGGTGGCGCGCGTCGCCCGGCCACCCCGCGTGCGCAAGGCCACGCAGCCCTCCTACGGCGAGCGGCAGCGCCGCATGCAGGACAAGCGCGAGCGCTCCGGCACCAAGGCACTGCGGGGCCGGGTGCGGGACGCGGGCTGATCCTCCGGCCGCGGCGGCGCCCGGATTGGTGCAACGGCTGCAACGATGTGTTTGCCGCGCGGGCCTTGGGTTCGCGGCCGGGCGCGCATACATTCAGGGCGGGGCACTGTCCCGTTCCATCTTCCGTTGTCCTGCCACGCCGACCGAACCGCCATGTCTTCGCCCGTACCGCTCTCCGCCATGCCTTCGTCTTCCGCCCCGCCCGTATCCGCGCCGGGCCGGGAGGTGCCCGCACTGTTCGTTTCGCACGGCTCGCCCATGTTCGCGCTGGAAGCCGGGGAGACTGGCCCGGCCCTGCGTGCCTGGGCGGACGGTCTGCGCCAGCGCTTCCCCGCGCTGCGCGGCGTGGTGGTGATGTCGCCGCACTGGATGGCGCGCGGCGTGCGCGTCATGACCGGCGCGCAGCCGGCCACCTGGCATGATTTCGGAGGCTTCCCGGAGCCGCTCTATGCGCTGCGCTATCCCGCATCCGGCGCGCCCGGGCTGGCCGGGGAGGTCCTCTCGCTGCTGCAGGCCGCCGGCTTCGACGCCCAGGGTGATGCGCAGCGGCCCTTCGACCATGGTGCCTGGGTGCCGTTGATGCACCTTTTCCCGGATGCCGATCTGCCCGTGGTGCAGGTCGCGCTGCCCGCCGGTGCGGGCCCGCGCGAGGTGTACGACCTGGGCGCGGCGCTGCGGGGCCTGCGCGCGCACGGCGTGCTGGTGGTCGGATCGGGCAGCATGACCCACAATCTCTCCGAGTTCTTCGGCGGCGCGCGCGGTGCGCAGCCCTATGTGACCGAGTTCTCGCGGTGGGTGGAAGGCGCGCTGCAGCGGGGCGATGTCGAGGAACTGCTGGAGTACCGCAGCCGCGCCCCGCACGCCGTGCGCGCGCATCCCGGCGACGACCATTTCCTGCCGCTGTTCTTCGCGCTCGGCGCGGCCGGCGAAGACCGCGTGCCGGCCTACCTGAGCCGGGAGGTGATGCATGGCTCCCTGGCCATGGACGCCTTCGCCCTCGGGCCTGAAGCCGCGGCTGCGTGAAACTCCGGGGCGGCCAGACGCTCCAAGTGCCGATGACCCAGACCACTTCCTTCGCACCGCCCCCCATGCTGGATTTGCCGCTCGCCTTTCTCGTTCGCCCTGCCGCGCCCAGCACGGTGCAGCCCTGGCTGCTGGTGCTCATGCATGGCGTGGGCAGCCATGAAAAAGACCTTTTCTCGCTCGCGCCGGCCGTGCCCGGGCACTTCCACGTGCTGAGCCTGCGCGCGCCCTACGCCATGGGACCGGGGGCGAACACCTGGTTCGAGTTCTCGGTGGAGCCCGATGGCAGCCGTACCATCCATGAGGCTCAGGAGATCGCCAGCCGCAGCCTGCTGGCGCGTACCGTGGAAAGCGCCGCCGCGCAGCTCGGCGTGCCGCCGGAGCGCGTGGTGGTGGGCGGCTTCAGCCAGGGCGGCATCATGGCGCTGTCCCTGCTGCTCACCCGGCCCGAACTGCTGCAGGCCGCCATGGTCTGGCACAGCCGGCTGCTGCCCCAGGTGCTGCCCCATGCGGTCGAACCTGCCGCGCTGCGGGGCCGTGCGCTGTGGGTGAGCCATGGCGAGCAGGACAACGTGATTCCGCTGGCGAACGCCCGCGCCCTTCGCGACCATGCGCGTGGCCTGCCGCTGGCCCTGACCTACCGGGAGTATCCCGGCATGCACGAGATCCGCCCCGGCGAGCTGCGCGAGGCGATGGACTGGCTGGCCGCCCTGGGGGCGTCCGAGGCGCTCGCGCGCTGACGCGGGCGCCGCCGCGGTGGCGGCTGCCTGCGCATCCGGTCACATGCGCTTACCGCGCCGGGTCCGGCGCGGCTCCACAATGGCCGGTGGCGGGGCCGCTTTTCGCAGGCCCTGCGTTCCACCGCGGCGCGCGCCGCGTTTCCGTTCGCGAAAGACTTCCGCATGCCCGATTCCGATCCCCAGGATTTCCGCCCACCGTCCTCTTTGCCACGCCGCGCATCGCCCGTGGGCTGGGTGCTGGCAGGCGTGGCCGGCGCCGCGGCGCTGGCGGGTGCCGCCTGGTGGTTCGGGTGGATTCCCCCATCCGCGCGCACGGCGGAGCCGCCGGCCGCCCAGGTGCCCGAGCCCCCCGTGGCCGAGGCGCCGGCATCCGTGCCGGAGCCCGTGGCCTCCGGGCCGCAGCACCCGGTGGACTCCGCGCAGGCGCCGCCGCCTCCTGCGATGAAGGACTCCGACGCCTTCATCACGCAGGCGCTGGGTGACTGGCTGGGAAGCGATCGCATCGCCGCACTGCTGCACCTCGATGACATCGTGCGGCGCATCGTCGTCACCGTGGACAACCTGCCCCGGACGCAGGCGCCGTCGCGCCTGTGGCCCGTGCAGCCTGCGCCGCAGCACCTGGCGGTGCAGGCGGAGCCCGGCAGCGCGGTGGACGAGAACGGCGCACCGCTGCACGCCACCATCGCTCCGGCCAATGCCGCACGCTACCAGGCCCTGGTTGCCCTGGTGGAAGCGATACCGCGCGACCGCGCGGTCGCCCTCTACCGGCAGCTCTACCCGTTGTTCCAGCAGACCTATGTGGACCTGGGCTATCCCAAGGGCTACTTCAACGACCGGCTCGTGGCCGTGCTGGGCCACCTGCAGGAAACGCCCGAGCCGCGCGGTCCCCTGCGCCTGCAGCTCACCCGCGTGCAGGGCGACGTACCGTCCACCCGGCCCTGGGTGCGCTACGAGTTCGCCGATCCGCACCTGCAGGCGCTGTCCAGCGGCCAGAAGATGATGCTGCGCATCGGGCCGGAGAATGCGCGCCGGGTCAAGACCGTGCTGGCCGATGTGCGCCGCCGGCTGGTCTCGGCCAATGCGCCTGCCCAGGCCACCGCCGTGCCTGCACCGTCGGTGGCCGCGAGTGCCGCGCCCTGATCTCAATCCACTACGCCCACCCATGCCTCTTTTCATCGCCATGAACCGCTTCCGCATCGTCCCCGGCCGCGAGGACGAATTCGTCGAGATCTGGCGCCAGCGCGACAGCCACCTGGCCCAGGTGCCCGGTTTCCAGTCGTTCCACCTGCTGCGCGGCGAGACCACTGCGGAGCACACCCTGTTCGCCTCGCACACCGTGTGGGAGTCTCGCGCGCACTTCGAGGACTGGACGCGCTCGGAGGCCTTCCGCGCTGCGCATGCGAACGCCGGCCAGAAGCGCGACCTGTACCTGGGCCCGCCGCAGCTGGAGCTGTTCGACGCCGCGTGGTGAGGCCGCAATGGCCGCAGTGGTTGTAATGGCCGCGGCGCTGCGCCGTCACGCGGGCGGCAGCGGCAAGGGCAGGGCGGTCTTGTAGCGCACCTGCTTGAGCGCGAAGCTGGAGCGGATCTTCTCGATGCCCGGGATGGGCGTGAGCTGCTCCAGGATGAAGCGCTCCAGCGCGCCGATGTCGGCGACGGCCACGCGGATCAGGTAGTCCGAATCTCCGCTCATCAGGTAGCACTCCATGACCTCGTCGTGCTCGGCGATGCGGCGCTCGAACTGCGCCAGCGCCTCCTTGGCCTGCGATTTGAGGCTGATGCTGATGAATACGTTCAGCCCTAGGCCCAACACGGCCGGGTTCGCCAGGGCGACGTAGCGCGCAATCACCCCCGAGGCCTCCAGCGCCTTGACGCGCGCGAGGCAGGGCGAGGGCGAGAGATGCACGCGGCGCGCCAGCTCCACATTGGAGAGCGACCCGTCGGCCTGCAGTTCGGCCAGGATTCGCAGATCGATCGTGTCCAGCTTCATGTGCTGCAGTTTAGAAGATCGCCAGCATGAAATGCCGGCATTCGGGGTTTGCCAGGATGCCGAACAGCCGCCCATGCCGCTCCCGGCCCGGTAGAGTGCTTCGGCATGAATGCTCCGCTGCCGCTCCATGCCCTGGGTGCCCAGGCCGCCACCATGTCCTCCGGCGCTCCCGCTGCCGATGCCGATCCGCAGGAAACCGCCGAATGGCGCGATGCCTTCCTGGCCCTGGTCGCCACCCAGGGGCCGGAGCGCGCCCGATTCGTGCTGGACGAACTCGCGGCCCTGGCGCGCCGGCAGCGCACGGGCTGGCAGCCCACGCTGAACACGCCCTATGTGAACACCGTGGCGGTGGAGTCCCAGCCCGTCTTCCCCGGCGACCTGGCCATCGAGGAACGGCTGGCCTCCCTCATGCGCTGGAATGCCCTCGCCATGGTGGTGCGCGCCAACCAGGCCTATGGCGAGCTGGGCGGCCACATCGCCAGCTACGCGAGCGCGGCCGACCTGTTCGAGGCCGGCTTCAACCACTTCTTCCGCGCCCGCGAGGGCACGGGCCCCGGCCAGCACCGGGGCGACCTCGTGTTCTTCCAGCCGCACAGCGCGCCGGGTGTCTATGCGCGCGCCTTCCTCGAAGGCCGGCTGACCGAGCATGACCTGCAGCACTACCGCCAGGAGATCACTGCGCCCACGGCGGGCGCGCAGGGCCTCTCCAGCTATCCGCACCCCTGGCTCATGCCCGACTTCTGGCAGTTCCCCACGGGGTCGATGGGCATCGGGCCGATCAGCAGCATCTACCACGCGCGCTTCATGCGCTACCTCACGCACCGCAGCCTGCTCGATTGCGCCGGCCGCAAGGTGTGGGGCGTGTTCGGCGACGGCGAGATGGACGAGCCGGAGAGCATGAGCGCATTGACCCTCGCCGCGCGCGAGGGCCTGGACAACCTCGTCTGGGTGGTCAACTGCAACCTGCAGCGGCTCGATGGCCCGGTGCGCGGCAACGGCCGCATCGTCGATGAGCTGGAGCGGCTCTTTGCCGGCGCGGGCTGGAACGTGGTCAAGCTGCTCTGGGGCAGCGACTGGGACGGCCTGTTCGCCCGCGACATCACCGGCACGCTGGCCCGCACCCTGGGCGGCACGGTGGATGGGCAGATGCAGACCTTTGCCGCCAAGGATGGCCGCTTCAACCGCGACCACTTCTTCGGCCAGTCGCCCGAGCTGGCGGCGCTGGCCCAGGGCCTGACCGACGAGCAGATCGACCGCTTGAAGCGCGGCGGCCACGACCTCGTGAAGATCCATGCCGCCTACGCCGCCGCTGCCGCCCACCGCGGCCAGCCCACGGTGATCCTGGCCCACACCAAGAAGGGCTACGGCATGGGCACGGCGGGGCAGGGCAAGATGACCACGCACAGCCAGAAGAAGCTGGATGAATCCGACCTGCTGGAATTCCGCAATCGCTTCAACCTGCCGCTCACCGACGCGCAGGCCACGGGCCTGGCCTTCTACCGCCCGGCCGAGGACAGCCCGGAGATGTGCTACCTGCGCGAGCGCCGTGCCGCCCTGGGCGGCGCGCTGCCGCGCCGCGAGACCGCCTGCGACGTGGTGCCGGTGCCGCCCGTCGAGCAATACGCCCAGTTCGCGCTGCAGGCCCAGGGCAAGGAGATGAGCACCACCATGGCCTTCGTGCGCATGCTGGGCACGCTGCTGAAGGACGCGCAACTGGGCCCGCGCATCGTGCCCATCGTGGCCGACGAGGCGCGCACCTTCGGCATGGCGAACCTCTTCAAGCAGGTGGGCATCTACAGCAGCCTGGGCCAGCGCTATGCGCCGGAAGACATCGGCTCGGTGCTCAGCTACCGTGAGGCGCTGGACGGCCAGATCCTGGAAGAGGGCATCAGCGAGGCCGGTGCCATCGCCAGCTGGACGGCCGCCGCCACCAGCTACAGCGTGCACGGCCTGGCCATGCTGCCGTTCTATATCTACTACTCCATGTTCGGCTTCCAGCGCGTGGGCGACGCCATCTGGGCCGCCGCCGACCAGCGCGCACGGGGTTTCCTGCTGGGCGCGACCTCGGGCCGCACCACGCTGGGCGGCGAGGGGCTGCAGCACCAGGACGGCTCCAGCCACCTCGTGGCCGCCACCATTCCCAACTGCAAGGCCTACGACCCGGCCTATGCGGGCGAGCTGGCCGTCATCGTCGATGCCGGCATGCGCGAGATGCTGGTGGATCAGCGCGACGTGTTCTATTACGTCACGCTCATGAACGAGAACTATGCCCAGCCCGACCTGCCGGCGGGCGCTGAAGAAGGCGTGCTGCGAGGCTGCTATGTGTTCAGCGGCCACACGCCGCCCCACGGCCCGGCCGACGCGCCCGCGGTCACCCTGCTGGGTTCCGGCGCCATCCTCACCGAAGTGGTCAAGGCCGCGCAAATCCTGGCGGCCGAGGGCGTGCAGGTGACGGTGATGAGCGTGACGAGCTGGAGCGAACTGGCACGCGACGGCGTGGCCTGCGAGCGGCGCATGCTGCAGGGCGAGGCCCGGCCGGGCACGCCCTGGCTCGCGCAGTTGCTGCAGGGCACGCGTGGCCCGGTGGTGGCCGCCACGGACTATGTGCGCGCCGTGCCCGAGAGCGTGCGCGCCTTCGTGCCGGAAGGCCGCCGCTATCTCACCCTGGGGACGGACGGCTTCGGCCGCAGCGACACGCGCGCGGCGCTGCGCAGCCATTTCGGCGTGGACGCCGCCAGCGTGGCCGGGGCCGCGCGCAGCCTGCTGCACGCTACTGCGCCGTAGTGGCCTGGGTGATGTGCTCCACGAAAAGCCGCACGGCCTCCGAGGCATGGTCGCGGCTCCAGACCACGCCCACCGGGCCGAAGGGAATGGCGCGGTCCAGCGGCAGCACGCGCAGGTTGCCCAGCGTGGCAGGCCGGAAATCCTGCTGGGCGCGCCGGGCGGCACGCAGATCGCCATGGGCGTGCTGCAGGTGCTCCTCAACATGATCGACCACGGCATGGGTATGCAGGAAGCCGTCTCGGCGCCGCGCTTCTCGTCCACCAGCAATTCCATCGACGTGTGCAACCGCATCCCGTGCCACGTCACGCGCGCATTGCAGGCGGACGGCTACGAGGTGTTCCGCAACCCGTACAACTACACCATCGGCTGGGTGTTCGGCGTGCAGTTCGGGGCCCATGGCCGGCTGCACGGCGGCGCCGATCCGGGGCGGGACGGGGTGGCGTACCGCACGGCCGTGGCCTGACAGGGAGTGGGGCAGTTACACTCGGACGCATCTGCTTGTCCGACCCGTTCCTGCCCACTGCGGGAGTCGCCGTGCCCTCGTCCCTGCTTCGCCTGCTGCTGTCCTGGATGCGTCGCTGCCCGCCCTGCCTGTCAGCGGGCAGGCGCCGCGCATGGGCCGTGGCGGCTGGATGCCTCGCCGCCTGGCTGGCCGCATGGCCGGGCGCCGCTCTGCCGGAAAGTTTGGTGGCCGCGGATGCGAAATCCCGTGCGGTGGCCCAGACGGTCTTCGGCATCCTGGGCTACACGCGCTGGCCTGAGGAGCCGTCGGCCATCCGGCTCTGCGTGGTCGGCCCGACCGAATTCGCCGACGAACTCCTTCTGGGCGCGGAGCCCACGTCCACCCGCCGCATCGAGGTGCGCCGCATGCGGCTGGGCGATGCCGCGCTCCCCACGGCATGCGACGGTGTCTATGCCGGTCACCTGGAGGATGCCGAATGGCGGCAGCTCCTCGAGAAGGTGGGATCGCGTCCACTGCTGTCGATCAGCGAACGGCGCGAACTCTGCCGCGTCGGCTGCATGTTCTGCCTGGAAGTGCGCCAGGACGGCGTCGGATTCGAAAGCAACCTGGATTCGGTGGCCCGCAGCGGAGTGCGCGTCAATCCCCGCGTGCTGCAACTCTCGCGCAGGAAGGCCGCGCCATGAGGCGGGCCGGCGCGGCCGGTCCCGGCGATACCCTGCGCGCCGTCGTGCACCGCGCCCACCTGAGCATGGCGTTGCTGGCCGTCGCGCTGGCCGGGGCGCTGCTGCTCATGGCCGGGCTGGTGGCGCTGCGCGTGTATGCGGGCAACAACCTGCAATTGGTGGCCCGTTCCCTGGCCTACACCGTGGAGGCTGCCGTGGTCTTCGGAGACCGGCAGGATGCGTCCGAAACACTGGGCCGCATGGTGGTGGACGAAGGCGTGGCCGAGGCGCGCGTGATGGATGCCCACGGCGCCGTCTTCGCCGAATGGCACGCGAAGCAGGGCGGACTGGCAGGCCGGCTGGCCCCGGCGGTGGCCGCCATGGTGGGCCTGGAGCCCGTGTCCGTGCCCATCCGCCACGAGGGCGAGGACAACGGATCGGTCGTGCTGCGCAGCGATGGCATGGGCCTGCTGTACTTCGTCGGCACAGGCCTTGCGGCGCTCGCGCTGTGCCTGGCCGTGAGTGGCGCCGTGGGCCTGGTGATGTCCCGGCGCATGCTGCGCGACATGGTGTTGCCACTGCAGACGCTGGCGACCGTCGCGCGGTCGGTGCGCCGCGACCATGTCCAGGGGCTGCGGGTACCTCCGGCACGCATCGCGGAGCTGGACGCGCTCGGCGACGATTTCAATGCGCTCCTGGAGGAACTGGAACGCCGCGAGGCGCTGCTGGAACAGCGCAACATCGCGCTGACCTACCAGGCCCTGCACGACGGGCTGACCGGACTGTCCAACCGCTCCCACTTCGAGCAGCATCTGCAGGACCGCCTGGACCAGGCTCGCAGCGCCGGCACCTCGCTGGCGCTGCTGTTCCTGGACAACGACCATTTCAAGGCCGTCAACGACACCCACGGCCATGCGGCCGGGGATGCCCTGCTGGTGGCGGTGTCGCAGCGCCTGCGCGCGCAGGCGCGGGACACCGATCTCGTGGCGCGGCTGGGCGGCGATGAATTCGCCATCGTGATGGCGCCAGTGGGTGGCCAGCGCGATGCGGAGCGGATGGTGGCCCGCGTGCAGGAAGCCATGCACGATCCGGTCACGCTGGAGAACGGCGTGCAGCTCCAGCCCGCTGTCAGCATCGGCGTCGCGATATTTCCGCTGCATGCCGAGGACATGGGGGCCCTGATGCGCTTCGCCGACATGGCCATGTACCGGGTGAAGGGGCAGCGGCACGGCAGTCTGCGACCTCGATAGTTATAATTGATTAACTATTAAATTGCATCTATCGATAGCTTTATTGATCGATGGATGCCGCGTCTGGAGGATTGGCATGGTGAGTTTGGATACGGATGTGGGTGGTACGCCCAAGAGCGGTGTGGTGCGTCGGCGCGCGGCGGGCATCGGCTTGGCCCTGGCGTTCGCGGCGCTGCTTGCGGCCTGCCAGGCGCCGCCCGCGCCGCCTCCTGTGCAGGAGGCGCCCGCTGCACCCAGCGCTTCGGAGCGCAAGGCCGCCGTGCTGCGGCAGTACGGCTTCGAGCCCACGGGCGCGGGCTGGGAGCTGCAGATGTCGGGCAAGCTCCTGTTCGACTTCGACTCGGTGGAGCTGAACGCCGAAAGCCATGACGGCTTGCTGCGCATGGGGCGGGCGCTGGCGGACGTAGGCATCGATACCCTGCGCGTGGAAGGGCATGCAGACGAGCAGGGCGCGCGCGCCTACAACGAGCGCCTCTCGCTGCGTCGTGCCCAGACCGTGGCCCGGGTACTGACCGAAGCGGGCCTGCCCGCGGACCGCATCTACACCGTCGGGCTGGGGGCTTCCCGCCCCGTCGTGCAGGGCACGTCCGCCGCCAGCCGCCGCGAGAACCGGCGCGTGGCGATCATCGTGCCCGCGTTCTGAACCCGTGCCGGCAGTCCATCAGCCTCCCGGCCGGAAGTAGGCGTCCAGCAGGGGTATCAGCGCCGGGAACTCCTGTCCGAAGCGCTCGCGGCTGACAAAGTACGCCTCGCAGGCCACGGCGAAGAATTCCGCCGGTGCGGTCGCGCCGTAGGCATCGAGCCAAGGCCGCTCGCCACCGAAGCGCTGGGCGATGATCACGCGCTCGCGGAAATCCCGGTAGGCGGGCTCCCAGGCCGCGCGCCACTGCTCGCGCGCCGCACGTGCGCCATGCGTGCCGAGGAAGCCTGCGGGCAGGGGAGGGTAGCCGTCCGCACCGCCGTTGCGCATGTCCAGCTTGTGCGCGAACTCGTGCACGACCACGCTCGTGCCGCTGCCCTGGTCGCCCTCCGCCAGGGGCCGGCCGGCGCCGTCCACCGCGGGCCAGCTCAGCATCACGGGGCCGCGGTCCATGGCCTCGCCCAGCAGCACCTCGTCGTAGTCGTGGACCACGCCGGCCTCGTCCACGGACTGCCGGCGCGCCACTGCCTCGCCGGGGTGGACGACGATGCCTACGAAATCGTCGTACCAGGCCAGCGCCTCGGCCGGCTCCCCCCAGTGCAGCAGTGGCAGGCAGGCCTGCGCGGCGATGGCCACCGCCATGGCATCCGTCACCTCCAGCCCGTGGGCGCCGGTGAACTCCTTGCGCTGCAGGAACAGGGCGCTCAGCGCGCGCAGCTTGCCCTGGTCGTGCAGCGGCAGTTCCGCGAGGAAGCGGTAGCGCGATACCGTCTGCAGCCACAATGCGGCGGGAATGTCGGGCACCGGGGCGATCGTCGAGCGCACGCGGCGGGAGAGCTTGCGCACCAGGCGCGTGAAAGCGGAGGCAGGGGCCATGCCGCTATCTGGGGACGAGGCAGATGCGTTCCAAGCCCGCGGCGGTGAGGCGCAGTGCCTCCGCGCGCGGTGTCCGTGCGGACAGGTCCCAGTCGGTGAGCACGTGGCGGGCGAGGGCGGCGCCGTCGGCCGCCTGCAGCATGTGGTCGGCGGGCAGGTGGGTGTGTCCGTGGATCAGGGCAGTCGCCTGCGCGGCCTGCAGCCATTGCATGGCCACGGCATTGTCCACGTCTCCATAGAAGGCGGTGCCCGACTGCTTGCGGGATTCGCTCTCGGCGCGCGCGCTGCGGCCCTGGGCGCGGCGCGCGGCCAGTGGCAGTGCGAGCAGTTGCGCCTGCCATTGCGGGTCGCGCGCCATGGCGCGGAATTTCTGGTAGGGCACGTCGGCCAGGCACAGCGCATCGCCATGGCTCAGTAGCCACCGGCTGCCGGAGAACACCAGCACCGTGGGGTCCTGCAGCACGGGTATGCCCGTCGCGTCCGTGAACCCCGCTCCCACCAGGAAGTCGCGGTTGCCATGCATGAAATACAGGGCCTTGCGGGATGCGGCGCGGCGCAGCAGCGCACAGCATGCAGCCTCGAAGCTGCCGGGCTCCTGAATGGCGTCGTCGCCCACCCAGACCTCGAACAGGTCGCCCAGCAGGAACACGGCGTCGGCAGGCGTCGTGTCCAGGTAATTCGAGAAGGCATCCACCGTGGCCGGGTGGTCCGCCTCCAGGTGCAGGTCGGAAATGAAATCCACCGTGCGCCACGCGCCGGGCGCAACGAACTCCCGGATGTCGGGCGCAGGCAGGCTCATGACAGTACGGGATTCAGAAGTGCTTCGCGCCAAGCCTGCGGCTCAGGGAGATTCCCGCGGCGTTCGCGAATCGAAAGCCGCGGAGCAGGCCACGCCAGCAGACGCCGCAAAAACCGGCTTTGCCGGGCTGCTGGCGTCGTCCCCGTGGGGGAAGGCGCGAAACGACTCAGGGGGGAATCAGGCCAGCACGGCCTTTTCGATGATGACGTCGTCTTTCGGCACGTCGTCGTGGAAGCCCTTGCGGCCCGTCTTCACGCCCTTGATGGCGTCCACGATCTCGGTGCCCTTCACGACCTTGCCGAACACGGCATAGCCCCAGCCCTGGGCGGACGGAGCGGTGTGGTTCAGGAAGCCGTTGTCGGCCACGTTGATGAAGAACTGCGCGGTGGCCGAGTGCGGATCGCTGGTGCGGGCCATGGCCACGGTGTAGTTGTCGTTCTTCAGGCCGTTCTGGGCCTCGTTCTCGATGGGCGCATCGGTGCCCTTCTGGTTCATGCCGGGCTCGAAGCCGCCACCCTGGATCATGAAGCCGGGGATCACGCGGTGGAAGATCGTGTTGTCGTAGTGGCCCTTCTTCACGTAGGCGAGGAAGTTCTCCGTGGACTTGGGCGCCTTGTCGGCGTCGAGTTCGAGGACGATCACGCCGTGGCCGGCGATGTGGAGTTCGACTTGCGGGTTGCTCATTGCGTTTCCTTATGGGGATCCCGAATGGGGATGTGGGAGATGCGGGCGAGGGTGGCTCACTGCACCACGGTGGCGGATTTGATCACGACCGGCGTCGCGGGCACGCTCTGGTGCATGCCGCGGTTGGTGGTCTCCACCGCCTTGATCTTGTCCACCACGTCCTTGCCGCTCACGACCTTGCCGAACACGGCATAGCCGTGGCCGTCGGGGTTGGGCGCGTTCAGCGCGGCGTTGTCCTTCACGTTGATGAAGAACTGCGAAGTGGCAGAGTCGGGGTTGCCGGTGCGGGCCATGGCGATGGTGTAGGCATCGTTCTTCAGGCCGTTGCCCGCTTCCAGCGGAATCGGGGGGCGCGTGGGTTTCTGCTGCATGTCGGGCGTGAAGCCGCCGCCCTGGATCATGAAGCCGTCGATGACGCGGTGGAAGATCGTGCCGTCGTAGTGCTTGTCTTTCACGTACTGCAGGAAGTTCTCCACCGTCTTCGGTGCCTTGGCGGGGTCGAGCTGCAGCACGATGTCGCCCAGGCTGGTCGCCAGCTTGACCTTCGGCGCGGCCGCGGCGGTCTGCGCGGAGGCGGCGGGCGCGAGCGCCGCGAACGCGGCGCCGGCCAGTGCCAGGGCGGCGAATCGTCTGGAAATCAGGGTCGTCATCCAATCACTCCTTCGAAAAAGATCTGCCATTGCTGGCCCTTGCGCGTCCAGTACTGGCGCTTGACGGGGCCGGTGCGGGCGCCTTCGGCGACTTCGCCGAACGTTACCACCATGGTGTCGGCGGCATCCGTCCAGCGCAGCAGCGTCCGGTCCTTGAGATGCAGCGGGCGGCCGCGCAGCGCGCGGACCTCGGCTTCGAGGCTCCTGGCGTAGTCGGTGATCGCCATCTTGCCGTAGCTCTGGAAATCGGCCGCATAGAACGACAGCAGGCGGCGCACGTCGCCCTGCGACTTGGCGGTGCGCCAGGCATCGAGCACCGCCTCGAACTGGCGGCGCTCGGCCTGCACCGCCTGCGGCTGCACCCACTGGATCTGGCGCGCGATCACCACCGGCGTGGAGCGGGGCTCCACGGTGCGCAGGATGCGCTCCAGGTCGGGATTGGCCAGGGCCAGGCAGCCGTCGGTGGACAGCGGAGCGCGCGAGAACTGCTCGGGCGGCGTGCCATGCAGCCAGATGCCGCTGCCCGTCTTGCCCCGGCTCACGTCCAGCGGGTTGGGGTAGTTGATGGGCAGCGCGCCGGCGCCGTAGAAATCCTTGAGCGTGGCGGGATCGAGCCGGCTGGTGATGAAGTACACGCCCAGCGGCGTGCGCTGGTCGCCTTCCAGCGCCTTCTCGATGCCGAGCTTGCCGACCGAGGCGTAATAGTCGGCGATCAGTTCCATGCCCTGTTCGGTGTTCTGGAACAGGTACAGGCGCGAGCGCGAGGCATCCACGGCGATCGCATGGCGGGACCGCGCCGAGAGTTCGATGAACTGGGCGGGAATGGCGCGGGCCCCGGGGCGGGCGCGCAGCGCGTCCGAGCGCTGCCGGGATTCCGCGCGCAGTTCGGCCAGCGCCTCCGCGGCGTTGGGCGAGGGGGGCTGGGGCGCGTCGCCCTGGCCTGCCGGCACGTCGCCGAACTGGCGCACCGGCCGGGTGCGGGCGGACAGCAGGTCGCCCAGAGCGAGTTGCGCCAGCTGGAAATTCGGGTAGTCGCGCGCCAGGCTTTCGGCCTTGGCGAGCGCCTCGCGGCTGCGGCCTTCGCCCGTGAGGCGATAGACCTCCATCAGGCGCTGCTCCGCCTGGCCGTCGCGCAGGGGCGCCGGCTGGCCGCGCGGCACCGGCTTGGCCGCCGTGCGCTTGTTGCGGGCGAGGGCACGCTCCTTGTCGCCCTGGGCCAGGGCAGCGGGCGCGCCGAGAGTGCCGCAGGCCACTGCCAAAGCGGTTGCCGCCGCAAGCGCGCGGCTACGGAAGGGAATCGCGATCGACATCGGCGCTCAGCGGAGGGTGTGCCAGGGCACGGCACGCCGCGGCCGCGCTGCAGGGACTGGCAGCAGGCCGGGGCCGGCGCCGCCGTGCGGTGCCTGCAGGAAAAAGGGCCGGGGCGCCCGCCGGACCGCCATCAGCCGCCGGTGGACTCGCGCACGATCAGCCAGCGGCCGCCGGTATGCACCAGGTCGAGGGTCTTGCGGCTGTTCACGCTGTACGAGCCGGAGCTGTAGCCCTGGCGGAAGCGTGCCTGGGCCTTGCTGTCCTTGACCGTGACATGCATGTCGCTGATGCTGACGTTGATCTTGGCGCGGCCCACGATGCGGTCGCGGCGTTCCTTCTCCCAGGCGGCACGGCTCTGCTTGCCCGGAGGGGTGAAGGACGGGTCGTAGGCACCGAGGTAGCCATGCATGTCCTGGCCTTCCCAGGCGCTGGCCCAGGCGCGCACGGCGGCCGCGACTTCCTTCTCGGCCGCGGCCGAGGACGATGCCGCAGCAGGCGCCGGAGCAGGGGTGGGCGCAGGTGCTGGAGACGCCGCCGGGGCCGGCGATGCGGCAGGCAGGTTGGCAGGGGCCGGAGCGGGGGGCGTGGAAGGTGCGGGAGCCGGTGCGGCGGCGCGTGCAGGTGCCGGTGCCGGGGATGCCGCCGGTGCCGGAGCGGGCGACGGTGCGGGAGCGCGGGCCGTCGTGGTCGCCACCGGGGTGGCCGATTTCGCCGCGGCGGACTTGCCTGCGTCGCCCGAGAACAGGTCGCGGATCAGGGCCAGCTTGGGGCGCAGCGTGTTGGCATTGGAGGCATCCAGCTGCAGGGCCTTGTTGTAGGCCTGGCTGGCGAGCTTGGCGTAGATGTCGCCCAGGTTCTCGTGGGCCGTGGCGTAGCTCGGGTTGGTGCGGATCGCCATCTCGAGGGCCGTGCGTGCCTTGTCGAGCTGGTTCTGGTTCGCGTAGAGCACGGCCAGGTTGTTGTAGGGCTCGGGCAGCTCGGGGTAGTCCTCGGTGAGCTTGGTGAACGTTGCCACCGCATCCGCCTGCTTGCCCGAATCCGCCTGCGCCACGCCGCGCAGGAAGCGCAGCTGGGGATCACGCGGGTTGGCCAGCAGGCGCTGGTCCGCCTTGGCCAGCGCTTCCTGGCTCTTGCCGGACTTGAGCAACTGCGTGATCTCGGCATAGTCGTCCGCGTGGGCCAGCGGCGCCCCCAGCAAGGCCGACAGCACCAGCAGTCGCAGGAGATGGGGGAGTGGGCGGCGGGCGTGCGTCATGGGTGGTGGCAACGGGTATGAAAGTGTCGATCGGTAACGGGCCTTATACTGCGGCGGATTGTAGCCGAGGGGTTTTGCCATGCCGGTGCGCTGTTGCCGCTCCTGATTCGCGTGTCGCGCAGATGCTGCGCATACCTCGCACGCCGGCCCGTCCGGCGCCACGGTCCGCTGCGGCCGGGGCCGTCGGCCTGCAGTCCAACACCCCCTCTTCACTGATATTCCATGAGTTTGCGCATCTACAACACGCTGTCGCGTGCGATGGAGGACTTTTCCCCGCTCGAACCCGGCCATGTCCGCATGTACGTCTGCGGCATGACCATCTACGACCTCTGCCACATCGGCCATGCCCGCATGATGATGGCATTCGACGTGGTGCAGCGCTGGCTGCGCAGCAGCGGCTTGCGCGTCACGTATGTGCGCAACATCACCGACATCGACGACAAGATCATCCGCCGGGCGGTGGAGCGGGGCATCACCATCCGTGAGCTCACGGACGAGATGACGGCCGCCATGCACGAGGACATCGGCGCCCTGGCGATCGAGCCGCCCACGGTCGAGCCACGCGCCACCGAATACGTGCCCCAGATGCTCGCGCTCATCGGCACGCTGGAGCGCAAGGGCCTGGCCTACCGCGCCGGCAGCGGCGACGTGAACTACGCCGTGCGCCGGTTCGAGGGCTACGGCAAGCTCTCGGGCAAGTCGCTGGACGAATTGCGCGCGGGCGAACGCGTGGCCGTGCAGGACGACAAGCAGGATCCGCTCGACTTCGTGCTCTGGAAGGCCGCCAAGCCCGGCGAGCCGCCCGAGGCGAAATGGGACAGCCCCTTCGGCACCGGCCGGCCGGGCTGGCACATCGAGTGCTCGGCCATGAGCTGCGCCACGCTCGGCGAGAGCTTCGACATCCACGGCGGTGGCGCGGACCTGCAGTTCCCCCACCACGAGAACGAGATCGCGCAGAGCGAAGGGGCCACCGGCAAGCCGCTGGCACGCTTCTGGATGCACAACGGCTTCGTGCGCGTGGACAACGAGAAGATGAGCAAGTCGCTCGGCAACTTCTTCACCATCCGCGAGGTGCTGCAGCAGGTCGATGCCGAGACGCTGCGCTTCTTCATCGTGCGCACGCACTACCGCAGCCCGCTCAACTACAGCGACGTGCACCTGCAGGATGCGCGCGCTTCGCTCAAGCGGCTCTACACCGCGCTCGCCCTGGTCGCTCCGGAAGACATCGGCGCCATTGACTGGGCCGATCCGCATGCGGCCCGCTTCAAGGCGGCCATGGACGAGGACTTCGGCACGCCCGAGGCGGTGGCCGTGCTGTTCGAGCTGGCCGGCGAGGTGAACCGCACGCGGTCCTCCCGCCTGGCCGGCCTGCTGAAGGCGCTGGGCGGCTGCCTGGGGCTGTTGCAGGGGGATCCGCAGGCCTTCCTGCAATGGCGACCTGCAGCAGGAGCAACTCTCACAGCGAGTGGCTCTGTCAGCGTCAAGTTTGAAGCGGAAGTCGTTTACGGACCAAAGCGTATCGACGAACTCATCCAACTCCGTGCAGCTGCCAAGGCAGCGAAGAACTTCGCCGAGGCCGACCGCATCCGCAACGACCTGCTCGCGCAGGGCATCGTGCTCAAGGATTCCCCCTCCGGCACGACCTGGGAGGCCGCGCAGTGAGCCCGAGCCATCCCTTCCGTTTCCCGCACCGCCGGTCTTCTCTCCAGACCCAGACAAGGTAAGCCGTGGCCCCCAGCAAGAAAACAGCGGGGACGGCCGAGCCGTCCACCGCCCCCGGCTACTGGGCGGACGCCTGCCGCCACCTGGTCAAGAAGGACCGCGTCATGAAGCGGCTGATCCCGCAGCTCGGCGACGTGGCCCTCGTCGCCCGCGGCGACGCCTTCACCACGCTGGCGCGCAGCATCGTGGGCCAGCAGGTCTCGGTCGCGTCCGCGCAGAAGGTCTGGGACAAGTTCGCCGCGCTGCCCCGCAGCATGACGCCGGCCGCAGTGCTCAAGCTCAAGGTGGACGACATGCGCGCCGCGGGCCTGTCCGCCCGCAAGGTGGACTACCTGGTGGACCTGGCGCTGCATTTCGACACCGGCCGGCTTCACGTCAAGGACTGGGACGCGATGGACGACGAGGCCATCGCGGCCGAACTGGTCGCCATCCGCGGCATCGGCCGCTGGACGGCCGACATGTTCCTGATCTTCCACCTGGCGCGGCCCAACGTGCTGCCCCTGGACGACGCCACCCTGCTGCAGGGCATCAGCCAGCACTATTTCTCGGGCGACCCGGTCAGCCGCAGCGATGCCCGCGAGGTCGCCGAGGCCTGGAAGCCCTGGTGCAGCGTGGCAAGTTGGTATATTTGGCGGTCGCTCGCCCCCCTGCCGGTGGACTATTGACCGTCCGCCAGGACACTGCGTGCCGCGCGTTCCGCGCGCGCCGAGGCTACAGCCCAAGGAGAAAACAATTGGCGAAAAAGACTTTTCTGGACTTCGAGCAGCCCATCGCCGAGCTGGAGTCGAAGATCGAGGAGCTGCGCTACGTGCAGACCGAGAGCGCGGTGGACATTTCCGAGGAAATCGACCAGCTCAGCCGCAAGAGCCAGCAGCTCACCAAGGACATCTACAGCGAGCTGACGCCCTGGCAGATCACCAAGATCGCCCGCCACCCCGAGCGGCCCTACACCCTCGACTACGTGCGCGAGATCTTCACCGATTTCGTCGAGATGCACGGTGACCGGCACTTCGCCGACGACCTCTCCATCATCGGCGGCCTCGCGCGCTTCAACGGCCATGCCTGCATGGTGCTCGGCCACCAGAAGGGGCGCGACACCAAGGAGCGCGCCGCGCGCAACTTCGGCATGAGCCGCCCCGAGGGCTACCGCAAGGCCCTGCGCCTCATGAAAACGGCCGAGAAATTCCGGCTGCCCGTGTTCACCTTCGTGGACACGCCGGGCGCCTACCCCGGCATCGACGCCGAAGAGCGCGGACAGTCCGAGGCCATCGGCCGCAACATCTTCGAGATGGCGCAGCTGGAAGTGCCCATCATCACCACGGTGATCGGCGAAGGCGGCTCCGGCGGCGCGCTGGCCATCAGCGTCGCCGACCAGGTCGTGATGCTGCAGTATTCGATCTATTCGGTCATCAGCCCCGAGGGCTGTGCCTCCATCCTCTGGAAGACCGGCGACAAGGCCCAGGACGCGGCCGACGCCATGGGCATCACCGCCCACCGCCTCAAGGCCCTGGGACTGGTGGACAAGATCGTGAGCGAGCCCGTGGGCGGCGCGCACCGCGACCACAAGCAGATGGCCGCCTTCCTGAAGCGCGCGTTGGGTGATGCCTACCGCCAGCTGGCCGACCTCAAGCCGCGCGAACTGCTGGACCGCCGCTATGAGCGCCTGCAGAGCTACGGCCGGTTCAACGATACCCGCGCAGAGCGGTGAAACACCCCCCTGAGGCCCTGCGGGCCTTCCCCCCGCTCTCGCCGTGCTGCGCACGGCGGGCAGGGCGGAGTGAGGGCCGCGGCTCCACGCCCGCCTGCGCGGGCGTGGACGGGCCGAACGCCCCTTGCCTCTGGCGAGGGGCTGGACGCTGGTGGCCTGGCAAAGCCAGTTCCACGGCGTCTGCTGGCTTGGCCTGCTCCGCGGCCTTCGGACGGGTAAGGGCGCTTTGGGTTCGGGCGGCGTGGGCCTCCGCTGTCGCATGGGTGGTGGAGATGTGCTTGCCTGCGCGGCCGGTTCATTTCAGCACTGCCGAGCGGGTGGGCTCTAACCGTTCCGCAGACGAGATGGGTTGAGATGTTCGGGGGATTCGTATCCATGCCTGCTGCACGGCCCTTTGGGGCCGTTTTCGTTTTCCCTGGGCGAGAGGCGGCGCGATGACGCTGGCTTTCGATGCGGCCATGGACCGTTTCCGGCCGGCGCTGCCCCTGGGGGTGGCGCTGAGCGGCGGGGCGGATTCGACGGCGCTGCTGCATGCCTGCGCGCAGCGCTGGCCGGGGCAGGTGCATGGGCTGCATGTGCACCATGGATTGCAGGCCGCGGCGGATGGTTTCGAGGACCATTGCCGCGCGCTGTGTGGGCGGCTGGGCGTGCCGCTGCGCATCGCGCGGGTGGATGCGCGCCATGCTGGGGGTGAGAGCCCCGAGGATGCGGCCCGCCAGCGGCGCTATGAATCCCTGCAGGACCTGGCCGGCGGCCAGCAGGGAAGCCCTCCAACCCATCAGGCACGTACGGACGGAGCCCTGCCGGAGAGGGAAGCGGGACAGGGCGGTCCAAGATGCGAAGGGGATCGGGATAGGCCCGCGGTGGCTTCCATTGCGCTGGCCCAGCATGCCGACGACCAGGTGGAAACCGTGCTGCTCGCGCTCTCGCGCGGTGCCGGGGTGGCGGGGCTGGCCGCCATGCCGGCCTTCTGGCGGCGCGGCGGTATCGACTGGCACCGGCCGCTGCTGGAGGTCACAGGCGCTGACGTACGCGCCTGGCTGACCGCGCGCGGCGAGGGCTGGGTCGAGGACCCGACGAATGCGGACGAGCGCTACACCCGCAACCGCATCCGCGCGCGGCTGTTGCCGGCGCTGCAGGCCGCTTTTCCCCAGTTCCGCGACACCTTCGCGCGCAGTGCCTCGCATGCGGCGGAGGCCGCCGTGCTGCTGCGCGAACTGGCCGAGGCCGATCTGCAGGCCATCGGGCAGCCGCCGCGCATCGCCGCGCTGCGCGCCCTCGGCCGCGAACGCCAGGCCAATGCGCTGCGCCACTGGCTGCGCACGGCGCACGCCACCACGCCCACGGCCGCTCAGCTCGGCGAACTGCTCGACCAGATCGCCGCCTGCGCCACGCGCGGGCACCGTATCCGCATCAAAGTGGGACGGGGCTTCGTGGTGCGCCAGGGCGACGAACTCGGTTGGTACAATTGACGGGTTTTGGTCTTCTCTCTCATTCGCACGAAACACGGCGGCGCGCCAAAACACCTCAGCCACAGAGCATAGGGTGCCTACGAGGTCCCGGAGCCTGTGAGGCGCAGGGGGCCTCCCATCCCGCAGGTCCGCTCCTGTGCCTTTCCCTCCTTTCGCGCCGCGGCCTTCGTACCGTCACCCCGGATATCCAATGGCATTGATCGTTCACAAATACGGCGGCACATCGATGGGCTCCACGGAGCGCATCCGCAATGTCGCCAAGCGCGTCGCCAAGTGGGCACGGGCGGGCCACCAGATGGTGGTGGTGCCCAGCGCCATGAGCGGCGAGACCAACCGCCTGCTCGGCCTGGCCAAGGACCTCGCCCCCTCGCGCGCCTCTTCCGCCTACCACCGCGAACTCGACATGCTCGCCGCCACCGGCGAACAGGCGTCCTCCGCCCTGCTGGCCATCGCGCTGCAGGCCGAAGGCATGGAGTCGGTGAGCTACGCCGGCTGGCAGGTGCCCATCCGCACCGACAGCGCCTACACCAAGGCCCGCATCGAATCCATCGACGACCAGCGCGTGCGCGCCGACCTCGCCGCCGGCAAGGTCGTGATCGTCACCGGCTTCCAGGGCATCGACGAGCACGGCCACATCACCACGCTGGGCCGCGGCGGCTCCGACACCTCGGCCGTGGCCGTGGCGGCGGCGATGAAGGCCTCCGAGTGCCTGATCTATACCGACGTGGACGGCGTGTACACCACCGACCCGCGCGTCGTGCCCGAGGCGCGCCGCCTGCACACCGTGAGCTTCGAGGAAATGCTGGAGATGGCCAGCCTCGGCAGCAAGGTGCTGCAGATCCGCTCCGTGGAGTTCGCCGGCAAGTACAAGGTGCCGCTGCGCGTGCTCTCCAGCTTCACGCCCTGGGACATCGACATCGAGGAAGAGGCCCGCTCCGGCACGCTCATCACTTTTGAGGAAGACGAAAAAATGGAACAAGCCGTCGTATCCGGCATCGCTTTCAACCGCGACGAAGCCAAGATCTCCGTGCTGGGCGTGCCCGACAAGCCCGGCATCGCCTACCAGATCCTGGGCGCCGTGGCCGACGCGAACATCGAGGTGGACGTCATCATCCAGAACCTCAGCAAGGACGGCAAGACCGACTTCAGCTTCACGGTGAACCGCAACGACTTCGCGCGCACCGTCGATCTGCTCAAGGAAAAGGTCGTGCCCGCCCTGGGCGCGCAGGAAGTCGTGGGCGACGCCAAGATCTGCAAGGTGAGCATCGTCGGCATCGGCATGCGCAGCCACGTGGGCGTGGCCGCCCGCATGTTCCGCGTGCTGAGCGAAGAGGGCATCAACATCCAGATGATCTCCACCTCCGAGATCAAGACCTCCGTCGTCATCGACGAGAAGTACGTCGAGCTGGCCGTGCGCACCCTGCACAAGGCCTTCGAGCTCGACCAGCCCGCAGCGGCGGCGGCCTGATTGCCCGAAAGCGCCCAAATTTTGGGTTAGAATAGTGGGATTGGAAACGTGACCGAGTGGCCGAAGGTGCTCCCCTGCTAAGGGAGTATGGGGTGTAGAGCCTCATCGAGGGTTCGAATCCCTCCGTTTCCGCCAGGTACAAAAGCCCCAAGCAGCCTCTTTGCTTGGGGCTTTTTCCTTTCCACGTCCAGAAACACGGGCTGCGAACTTCGGGAAGCCATGTCCTGCACGTTCTTATGCGACGGCATCGCCCCGACGCAATGTAGAGAAATCCGACACGCGGGTAGCAATCGTTCGGAACCTCAATGAGCCGCGCCACTGCAAAGTCCCCTCAGGCCAAGACACCGATGGAACTGAAAGTCCTGGGAGGCTTGCTCTTCGCGTGCGCGCTCGGCCTCGCAGCAATGATCCATACCCTGGGTAGGAGGGAGGATCCTCGCTGGAAATGCGTTACCAACGGTCCTCCGCTTCAAACAGTGACCGGTACGGTGCGTATGGCAGGAGGCACCTTCATGCTCGTCAGCGAAAAGTGGAGATCGATCGATTTCGCCTGCGTGGCCAGGAATCGTGACCTCTGCATGAAAACTTATCCGCACCGCGGGCTGCTGGCAAACAGGGTAGGGCACACCATTTCTGCGCAGACTTGCAACGACAGGATTGTCTCGGTCGAACTGGATGGCCGCACTTACAGCACGCTGCGCTGATTTGCGCTGCCAGGCTTTGAAATCGAATCCAGCTTCTTGTTATCGATCGGCCTGTTCGTAGATTCTCCCGGTCGCCCGATTGATCACCGCGACCTTCTCCAGGGCGCCATAGAAAGCGTAGTGCGTATGAATGATCTCGAAGGGTAGTTCTCTGGTGGGTCGCTCTTTTTCAGTAAAACTGAGCAGATAGGGCGGAGCGATGGAGAAAACATACATGCAGCCGATGTCCTTGTCATTGGCTCGCGCTTCAGCAGAGCTCATGGCGACGTTGAAAATGAAAAGGTTGAAATTGTATTCATAGGGTAGCCGGATGTTTTGCGGCTTATCTGGATTTTCCTTGGCGATGCCGGTCGGAGAGTCCTTGAGTGGAAAGACCATGGCATAGATGTCTGCAGATGTCTTGGAGACCTGCGTCTCCGCTCCATAGGCGTTCTGGGCCGTGTAGCTTTCCCTGCGAATGTTTTCTGTGGCGAGTCTCAGGGATTTCAGGTTTCTCGACTCGGCATCGAGATCCTTGATGTTCTGGTAGTTCTTGATGGAACGTGCAAGAACGCTGACCTCATACGCCTGCTTATCCGCGTTATAGGTTTTCTTGCAATTTCCATTCACGGCGATCTGGCCAACCTCTTTCACCCGTCTGGCTACGGAACTCTCGTATTGGCTTCGTTCCTCCGCGGTGGAGAACTGGTCAGGCTTGCCCGGCACCTCCGACAGCATTCTGGTGAGCCAGTCGTGGATTTTCGTGGGCTCATTGGCCTGGTAGGCGGAGAGAGGGAGGTCAGGGTCGTAGAACGTCGGCTTAAACTGGGGCTGAGTTTTCACCGGGGCCTGGACGTGGCCGGGACCCGAGGCTGATGTGCGAAGGGCAGGTTGCGATGGTGGAGACGCGTGTACTGAACCTATCTGCATCGCAAATGCCATCAGCAGGCAATGGGCAAAGTGTTTGTGAACAGGGCGGGCTGAACAGGTGGTCATCAGGCAGATCGTAGCGCCTGCTGCCGGCAGGCTGTAATAGAGCACGGATGGGGATTCTGCCTTGTAGGCTCGACCTTACGGGCACAGCCGGCATTGCCCCGCGACCACCGCCAGGCGCGGGACCTACGATTTGCACCGAGGCATGGAGCTTTTCATCCCTGCCCGCAACCCATCACCGAAAGGACTTCATCATGAACGGCGATCAAATCAAGGGTGCCCTGAAGGAAGCCGCTGGCAAAGTGCAGCAAAAGACCGGCGAAGTGTTCAATAGCCCGGAGCAGCAGGCAAAGGGCATGGCCAAGCAGGTGGAAGGCAACGTCCAGAAGAACTACGGCGATGCCAAGGAAAACATCAAGGACGCCACGAAGTAATACCTCGTGACCCTCAGGCCCCGGCGCGCCGTATGGCGTCCCGGGGCCTTTTCGCGCCCGGGCCTCAGTCATGCAGCGCGGGGCATGCCGAGCCCGCTACGAACCCGCTATCCGGTCGCGCAGCCACTGGTGGGCGGGATCCCGGTGGACCCGTTCCGGCCACAGCATGAGCATGTCGAAGCCGGCGACCTCCAGGGGTGGTTCGACGATCTTCAGCCCCGTGTTGCCGCGGACCAGCCGCGAGGGCACCATGGCCACGCAGTCGGTGCTGGCAAGCACTGCCGCGAGGAACAGGAAATGGGGGACCGACAGCGCTACCCGCCGTTCGAGCCCGAGTTTCGCCAGGGCCGCGTCGGTCGCTCCGTGGAAGCCGCCGCCGTCGGGGGAGACGATCGCATGGTCCAACCGGCAGAACTGCGCCAGGGTAGGGCGGCGCCTGAGCCCGGGATGGCCTGCGCGCCCCGCCAGGACGTAGCGCTCCGTGAAGAGCCGCCTGCGCCGCAGGTCAGGGGGCGCCTGCTCCCCCGTGTGTAAGGCGAGGTCGATATCCCCCTGTTCCGCCTTGGCCGCCAGTTGGGAGGGCGGAACCTGCACGACGGCCAGGCGGCTATGGGGTGCCGACGCGCGCAGGCCGGCCAATGCAGGCAGCAGCACGGCGTGTTCACCATAGTCGAATGCGGCCACGCGCCAGGTCTGGCGGGAGTGCGCGGGATCGAAGGGCCCCGAAGGCGCCACCGCCTGGGCCAGGGCGGACAGGGCATGCCGCAGGGGCTCGCGCAGTTCTTCCGCGCGGGCGGTGGGTCGCATGCCGCGCGAGCCCGGAAGCATCAAGGGGTCCGCGAAGAATTCGCGCAGGCGGGCCAGTTGCAGGCTCACGGCAGGCTGTGATAGGTGCAGCCGTTCGGCGGCCCGGGTGACGTTGTGCTCGACCAGCAAGGCATCGAGGGTGACCAGCAGATTGAGGTCCAGCTGTCGCAGGGAATTGGTCATGCAAATACCAGGAATCCTTGGAATTCATTTCCAATATACCTTGGGTGAACCTATCGTTGCGCCATGAACATTCTCCTCGTCCATGCCCACCCCGAACCGCGCTCGCTGAACGGCGCACTCAAGGATTTCTCGCTCGAGCGCCTGCAGCACGGAGGCCATGAAGTCCGGGTATCCGATCTGTACGCCATGCGCTGGAAGGCCGGCCTCGATGCTGAAGACGATTCCGCCGCGCCGGCCGGCGAGCGTTTCCTTGCAACGGAGCATTCCCTGCGCGCTTTCGAGCGCGGCACGCAGGGCAGCGACATCGCGCGTGAACAGGACAAGCTCCTCTGGGCCGATGCCTTGATCCTGCAGTTCCCGCTCTGGTGGTTCGGCATGCCGGCATTGCTCAAGGGCTGGGTGGACCGTGTGTACGCCTGCGGTTTCGCTTATGGTGTCGGAGAGCACTCGGACACCCATTGGGGCGACCGATATGGAGAGGGGACCCTGGCCGGCAAGCGCGCGATGCTGGTGGTGACGGCTGGGGGGTGGGAGTCCCACTACGGCCCGCGCGGCATCAACGGGCCGATCGATGACCTGCTGTTCCCGATCCAGCACGGCATACTGTTCTATCCAGGGTTCCAGGTGCTGCCGCCGCATGTGATCTACCGCACGGGCAGGATCGACGAGGCGGGCTTTGCACGCACCTGCGACGCGCTGGGACACCGGCTAGACCGGCTCTTCACCGAAGAGCCGATCGCCTTCCGGCGGCAGAACGCCGGGGACTACCGCATTCCGGCGCTGACGTTGCGCGATGACATCCTGCCTGGAGCGTCCGGCCTGGGCATCCACGTATCGACGCCGCAGGATTGACCCGGGCGCAAGGTCACATCGGCAGGTCGGCGAAAGAGGGGGCGGCGGACGCTTCCGCCTTCGCCGGCTGCTTTGCAGGCTGGCGGCTCCAGCGCCGCAGGCCATCGCGGCCCCCGGCGGAGCGCAGCAGCAAGGCGCCGCCGATGGCCGCATGCAGCACGGCGCGCGTACGGCTGCGGGATACCAGGGCCCAGAACAGCAGGCCCGCGCCGGCGATGGCCGCGGCGGCGTGTTCGTTCGGCGCGCTGGCGCGGCTGTCGTCGTAGTCGAGCAGGTGGCGCACGGACTGGCGGAGGTGTTCGTTCTGCATGGCGTGGTGTTCCTTGGCTGGACAAGCGAAAAAGCCACCTTAGGTGACGCGCGGTGCCGGCGGCGTCGGCCTGAATGCCGTGGCACCGTAGGCGGCGGCGAGCGTGCATGCGGAGCGCGGCTGCGTCCCACGAAAAAAGGCCAGCCGGGCGTCCCCGGTTGGCCTTGGATGCGGTGCCCGGCCTGCAGGGCCGGCTTGGCGTGCCGCTACCGCTCAGCGGTCGTTCTTGTGGCTTTGGCGACCCGCCTGGGCGTGCTGCTCGCTGCTGCCGCCGCGCGTGCCGCCACTGTTCTGGCTGCCGCCGCTGCTGTTCTGCTGGTTGTTGTTGCCGCCCCCGCCGTGGCTCATGCTGCCGGCGCGGCGTGCTTCCTCGGAGTTGAACTCGTGGGCATTGCCGCTCGCGTGCGCTGCGCGTCCGCCTTCGGCGGCGATTTCGCGTTGGCGCTCGGGGTCCATGCCGGCGAATCCGCGGCCGGAACCGCCACCCTGGTTGCCTTGGTTGTTGCCTTGGTTGCCTTGATTCGATGCCATGTGATTTCTCCTTTGGAACATAACGAATGGTGAGTCGGATGTGACCGCGCAGTGCAGCGCTGTCGATGAGGCAGGGGGCAACGGACATGCCATTCGCTGCACCGGCAGCACGGCATTAAGCGGCCTGCGGGGCTGCGTGGCCATGGCCTGTTACGGATGCGCCGAGGGAAGTGCCCCCGGTTGCATGGAAACGAAACAAAGGGTTTTGCCGGGCTGCAGGTGTCGGCTCCGGCTGCACGCCAGCGGTGCGGTGCCGTTGCGTGCGGCGGGTTGTGGCTGGTCATTTCTTCACGCCGTGCCGGATTTGCGGCAATGCTTGCAAAACCCCATCCGCGGGGGCCGGCGGCCGCAACGCGGCCCTGGTGTAACGCGGGCCGTATCCTGCGCTGCTTCCTACGCGGCGTGCCGTGGTGGGCGCGAATCATGGATCGCTCCCTTTCCCACGATGAACAGCACGCAACGCAAGGAGTTTTCATGGAAGCCACCACCACGGGTATGAATCGCACGGGCGCTTCGGCGTCGCCGGCCGGTGCGCAGGCGATGGAGGAAGCCGTCGAGCGCTACTCGCCGCCCGGCCCCATCGATCTGTCGCAGAGCAGGGAAGTGCGCCTGCTGTATGCACAGGAAGCCGGGCCGCTCGGCACCGTGCCGCCACCCACGTCGCTGGGAAGCATGGTGCGCACGGGGGTGAGCAAGCTCATGGGCGAGCACCCCGAGATCCTCATGGACAAGATCGGCGAACGCATCGCCTTCGAGCGCGGCGGCACGCGGCTCTACGACGCGCTGATGGTGAAGTACCAGTCCGCAGTGAATGCCGGCGCGAAGATTCCCACACCGGCGGACGCGGTGAAGGCGGCAGGCGGCACGGACGATGTCGCGCTGCAGGCGGACGCCTCGGCACTGGCGACCCTGCAGCGCATACGCGCGGAAGAACTGCAGCACTTCCAGATGCTGTGCGATGCCATGCGGCAGCTCGGCGGCGACCCCACGGCGCAGACGCCGTGCGCGGACGTGATCGCCACCGCGTCGATGGGATTGATCCAGGTGGTGTCGGATCCGCGCACGACGCTGGCGCAGGCGCTGTCGGCCATGCTGACCGCGGAGCTCACCGACAACGCGGGTTGGGAACTGCTCATACAGCTGGCGGAGCAGGCCGGCGAAACGGACCTGATCAGCGAATTCGCCCAGGCACTCACCGAGGAGCAGCGTCACCTGGTCACCGTGCAGGCCTGGCTGCAGGCCCTCGTGGTCTCAGGTCCGCTGCCCAGCGATGCGGTGTGAGCGCGCCACTCCCGATTTTTCCCCGCGCTTTCTTCCCCGGCTTTATTTCCCAAAGGACAACCCATGACGATCCATCTTTTCCAGGACAAGGGCACCGCCCTGGAGCGCCAGCGCCTGAGCTGGAAGGACATGGTGGGCAAGCCCATCAGCAAGCTCGACGACGATGCCTTCACGCGCGTGCGCGCCATCCTCATGAACGGCGTCGAGCTCGATGCGCTGCGCACCAAGCAGGTCCTGCTGCGCATGAACGCCGACGCGCGCGTGCAGATCGCGCAGCTCATGCGCGTGGAGCAGCACCAGGCCACGACGATCAACTGGCTGATCGGCGCCGACCATTCGCCGCTGGAGACCACGATCGGCTACGAGCAGACTGCCATCGAGGTCACGGCATCGGTCGCCCAGCTGGAGCCCGACGGCTATCTCGCGCAGGGCTACCGCTACGCCCTGCTCGAGGATTTCGACCATCTCTACCGCTACAGCGCCCTGCTGGACCGGCTGGAGGGCAAGGACGCCAACAACATCACCCAGGGCTACACGGACATCGTGCCGTCGCGCCCTACGTGGGTGCACCACCGCGCGCCGGAGCACGACCTGCTGGAGCCCTACGGGCCCGGGGCCGCGCTGGCCACCAAGCTGCACGCCCTCACGCTGACGGGCGGCGAGTACCAGACGCACGACTACTACATGAATATCGGCCCGCTCTTCTCCGACCCCGTGGCGCGGCAGCTCTACGCGGAGATCGCGTCCGTGGAGTCGCAGCACATCACGCACTACGGCTCGATGCTCAACCCGCACGAGACGCCTCTGGAGAAGCTGCTGATCGCCGAGGCCTGCGAGGTCTGGAACTACGCAGGCTGCGCGCAGCAGGAGAGCAATCCCCGCGTACGGGCGATCTGGGAGATGTTCCTGGACTATGAGCTGGGACACTTCCAGGTGGTGCAGGAACTCTTCAAGCGGCTGGAGCGGCGCGACCCCGCCGAAGTGCTCGGCGACGGCGCACTGCCGGCCTTTATCAAGTTCGAGAGCCACCGCGACTACCTGCGCCAGGTGGTGGACGCTGAAACCGACTATCGCAAAAACGGCACGCAGTTCGTGCAGACGCCGCAGGAAGAGGGCGAATCCTCGCTGGCTTACCGCGAAGCGGTGAACCAGGACGGTTCGCCGTCGCGGGCCGCGTCCGCCTCGTATGCCTGGACGGCAGGGACCGAACTCGTGCGTGAGGCCGAGGCGGTGGAGGTGGTGGCTGCCGCGTAGATGCCGCGCAGTGGTGCGGACCGCGCAGGTGCTACGCGCGGGACCGCATGTGCGCCTGGATGAGGCGCTGCAGTTCGCGCACGTCCAGCGGCTTGACCATGTAGGCGTCGAAACCGGCCTCGCGTGCCTGCTCGCGGTTGTGGTCCTGGCCCCAACCCGTCGCCGCCACCAGCAGCATGCGCGCGCCGGCCGGACCGGCGCGCAGCGCCCGCGCCACCGAAATACCGTCGAGCCCCGGCATGCCGAGATCCAGCACCGCCACATCCGGGGCCAGTTCCCGCGCCTTGCGCAGCGCCTCGTGCCCGTCGGCGGCGGTGGCCACGGTGCAGCCCTCCAGCAGGTGCGAGATGGACCAGGTGACATCGACGTTGTCATCCGCCAGCAGGACGCTGGGCACGGGATCGCTGGTGCTCACGCCGTCGTCCGGCGCATGTGCGCGGGCTGCGCCATCGGAGGAGCGCTGGGCAGGCAGGGGCAGCTGCACGGTGAAACGGCTGCCCTGGCCGGGCCCTGCGCTTTCCCCGCGCACCGTGCCCTGGTGCATTTCCACGATGTTGCGCACCAGGGCGAGACCGATGCCCAGGCCCTGGGTGTGCCGCATGCCGGCATCGGGGCTTTGCGAGAACATCGTGAACATGTCGTCCACGGTCTCCGGATCCATGCCGATGCCGTTGTCCTCCACGCGCAGGTAGATGGAGCCGCCTTCGGTCCAGGCCGACAGCCGGATGCGGCCGTGGTCGGGGGTGTACTTCGCCGCGTTGCTCAACAGGTTCGCGAGCACCTGGGCGATGCGCACCGGGTCCGCGAGGAGCATGACGGTATCTGCAGGAAGTTCCTGAACGAATTCGTGGCCCGCGGCGCGGATGGCACCGAGCGTGGCTTCCAGGGCCGCTTCGACGATCTCGTCCAGGGGGACTTCGCGCTGCTGCAGCACCATGCGGCCCAGCCGCAGCCGGGACAGGTCCATGAGATCGTCCAGCAGCACGGCCATGGCGCGCGCCTGCCGCTGCACGATGCGCGCTGCCTGGTCGCGGTCGCCCGGGGGGGCGCCTTCGGTGGCCAGCACCGCGGATGCGCCGGCAATCGACGCCAGCGGGTTGCGCAGCTCGTGCGACAGCACCGCCAGGAAACGGTCCTTCGTCGCGTCGGCCGCCTGCAGGGCTGCGCGGGCCTCCTCGTTCTCGCGCAGCGCCTTGAGCAGGTCGGCCCGGCTTTGCTCGAGTGCCTGCTGGCTCGCGCGCTGGTCGCTCTGGTCCCGCAGGATCTTGACGAAACCGATGACCGTGTCCGCGTCGTCGTGCATGGGCATGAGCGCGCCGCTGGCCCAGAAGCGGCTGCCGTCCTTGCGCTGGTGAAGGCGGTCGTCGAGCGCGCCGCCCGTGGCCAGTGCCGTGCCCGTTTCGGAAAGCGGCGCCCCTGCGGCCCGGTCTTCCGGCGTGAAGATCATGTCCGCGAGCTGGCCCACGGCCTCGTTCTCGCTGTAGCCGAGGATGCGCTCCGCCCCGCTGTTCCAGGTCGTGATGCGGCGGTCCAGGTCGGTGGAGAAGATGGCGTATTCCACCGCGTTCTCGATGACCAGCCGCAGGCGTTCGGTGCTCTCGCGCAGCGCATTCTCGGCACGCTTGCGTTCGCTGATGTCGTTGCACACCACGATCGAGGCCGTGGGGCCGCCGTGCGCATCGGCCAGGTAACTCACGCTGTTGTGCAGCCAGAGCGTGCTGCCGTCCTTGCGCAGGCACCGCTTCTCGATGTGGAAGGGCTCTCCATGTTCGGCGAGGCGCCGCATGAGGTGGGCGCTCAGCTGGCGGTCCGCCGGATGGATCAGGTCGAGCAGCTGCGTGCCGATCAGTTCGTCGTGCCCGTAGCCCAGCATGTGGCTGTAGTGGCGGTTGACGAAGGTGATGTGGCCTTCGAGATCGGTCTGCACCACGCCGACCACTGCCTGGTTCACGATGGCGCTGAAGCGGTCCTCGGAGCGGCGCAGCGCCTCCTGGCCCTGCTTGCGCTCGGAAATGTCCACGAAGGTCAGCACCACGCCCGCGATGCGGTCGTCCAGCGTCCGGTAGGGCAGCATGCGCACGAGGTACCAGTTGCCGTCGCTGGCGCCCACCTCGCGCTCCACCAGTGCGAGGCGTTCGAGCACTCTCCGGGCGTCTTCGGAAAGTTCGGGGTACTGCAGCTGCGTGCGCAGGTGGGACAGCGGCCGTCCCACGTCGGTGGCGATGAGGTTGAAGAGGGTGACGGCCGACGGCGTGAAGCGGGTGATGCGCAGGTCGCGGTCGAGGAACACCGTGGCAATGGCCGTGGCGTCCATCAGGTTCTGCATGTCGCTGTTCGCATGCCCCAGCTCGTCCACCTTGCTCTTGAGCTCGTGGTTGACCGTCGTGAGTTCTTCGTTGATGGACTGCAGTTCTTCCCGGTTGGTCTCGAGTTCCTCCGTCGCGGAGCGCAGCTCCTCGTTCATCGCCTGCAGCTCTTCGTTGCTGGCCCGCAGCTCTTCCGTCGAGGCTTCGTATTGCTCGATGGTGCTGCGCAGTTGGGGGTTCAGCAGTTCCAGTTCGCGGTCCAGCTGTTCCGCAGCCGTGTCCTGGGGCACCTCGGCGGCCAAATGAGGAGCCGCGGGCAGTTCGGGCAGCGTCTGCAGCAGGACAAGCGAAAGCCCCGGCCCGAGTTCCGGCACGGGCCGCACCTCGGGCGCCACGCGCACGCTGCCTCCCGCCGCGTCCACCGGTGTCGCCGCCAGCCGCATGGGCTGGCCGGTGCGGCCCGTGCGGTAGAGCGCCGCCCGCAGCTCGATGCGCAGCGTGGGGTGGATGAGCCGCATGAGGTTGCGCGAAGGCTCGCCGCCGTGGAAGACCAGGAAGCGGCCCGCCGAAGGCGACATGTGCAGGATGTTCTGCTCGCCGTCCACGAGGATGGAGGGCGGCGCGAGTTGCTCCAGCAACCGCAGGTGGACTTCGCCCCAGGGCAGCGCCTTCTCTCCGGCAGCCCGCGCGGGCGGGCGCTCGGTGTCCGCGAAGTAGGGGACCATCGCGCCGGCATGAACGACGGGCCCCTGGTGGGCCGCGTGCTGCGCATGCAGCGCCACGGCGGCCGGCGCCAGGCCCCCGGGCAGCAGCAGGTCCGGGTGCGCCGAGGTCTGGTGGCCGTACAGGCGGTGCAGCTTGTCGATCACGGAAAACCGTGTGTCACCGTCGTCCACGGATTCGGCGGACCCGAGGAACAGCAGCTTGCCCGGCAGCAGGGCGAAGTGGAAAGTGTCCAGCACCCGGTGCTGGGCCTCCCGGTTCAGGTAGATGAGCAGATTCCGGCAGGAAATGAGATCGAGCCGCGAAAAAGGTGAATCCCTGAGCAGGTCGTGCACCGCGAACAGCACGCTTTCGCGCAACTCGCGTCGCACCCTGTAGCCGCCGCGTTCGCGCACGAAGAAGCGCCGCAGCCGTTCGGCAGACACGTCGCTCTCGATCGCCGCGGGATAGAAGCCATCCCGCGCCGCGCGGATGGCGGCGTCGTCCAGGTCGGTGGCGAAGATCTGCAGCACGGGTGCCGTGTCGAGCGTCCGGGCGTATTCCGCCAGCAGCATGGCGATGGAATAGGCTTCCTCACCCGTCGCGCAGCCCGCCACCCACACGCGCAGCGTGTCCGCGCCGGTCTTGCCCTGGAAGAGCTGCGGCAGGTGGCTTTCCAGCGCCGCGAACGCGACGGGATCGCGGAAGAAATTGGTCACGCTGATGAGCAGGTCCTGCAGCAGCGCCCCCGATTCGCCCGGCCGGGTGCGCAGGCAGTCGAGGTAGCCGGACATCGTGCCAATTCCGTTCACCTGCATGCGGCGCCCCACCCGCCGCACGACCGTGGCGCGCTTGTAGTCGCCGAAATCGCGACCGGTGCGGTGGCGCAGCAGCGCCAGGACTTCGCGCAGCGCGGCCTCGTCATCGGCCGCATCGCCACCCGAGGCCGGCGGTTCGGTGCCGTGCGGCGGCGCCAGGTGCAGCCGGGGGGCCATGCGGTGGTATTCCATCACCCGCGCGGCCATCTGGGCCGCAGGCAGCACCCAATCGATCATGCCGGTGGCGATCGCCGATCCGGGCATGCCGCTGGCGTAGGCCTCTCCCGGGTCCTGGGCGATGGTGAGGCCGCCGCGCTCCTTGATCCGCTTGATGCCGATGGCCCCGTCCCCGTCCGCCCCGGACAGCACGATGGCCGTGGCACGCGTGCCGTGCGAGTCGGCCAGGGTCCGGAACAGCAGGTCCACCGCCACATGCTGCTGCCGGTCCGGCGGCAGGGGCGCGAGTGCGATCTCGCCGTCGTGGACCTCCAGCACCTTGCGTGGCGGCACCACATAGACGGTGTCCGCCTCCATGGTCACTGCACCGGTCACCTGCTGCACGCGCAGCTTCGTGGCACGCTGGAGCAGCTCGGCCAGCATGCTTTCATGGTCCGGAGACAGGTGGAGCACGACCACGAACGCCATGCCGGGGGAAGCCGGCATCGCGGCGAAGAAATCACGCAGTGCCTGGATGGCGCCCGCCGATCCACCCAATCCGACCACCGGCAGTTCGGTGTCGCCGGATGCGGCGCAGCCGTTTGCCGCACCGGCCTCGGCCTCCTCGGCAGGGCCCGGGGTGATCTCGTCCATCTCTTGTCCTCGTGAGGGCGCACCTCGGTGCGTGGTATGCGGCTGGGGCGACGATGCTAGCGCAATCCGCGATGTCGGCAGGCCAAAAAACGGGATGGCGATACAGCCTGCTCATCCGTATGCGCCCACGGGAAATTTTTACAGGCACCGGGTCTCGCCGTATCTGCAAAATTGTCAAAAACGGTCTCAGTCGCAGGCATGCCGTTTGCCCCCGTCGTAGGCATGGAGACCCAAACGACGCCCCGTTCCCTGGACGCGTACTCCCACGCGCCCGCTTCCACCGTTCCCGTGGCCCGCGAACCCCTGCGTTACCGCGAGCATGCGGGGCGGAGGGTGGGCATCCTGGTGTGGCCCAGCGGCGATGGCTGGCGCGGTGCATGGTCGATGGGCAGCGGTGCCTGGTATGCGGTGCGCGGGCGTTGGGGCAGCGAGGATCTCGCCGCCGAGAAGACTTTCCTCGCAGCCCGTTCCTCCCTGGGGCAGGATGGCCTGCGCCGCCGCCGGCCGTCCGCACCACCGGCGCATCGCCCGCCCACGCTGTGCGGGGGGGAGGGCGGGGAGACCGGCGAGGGCGGCCAGGCGCCTGCGTTGCGCGCCGCGTCCGAGCAATGGAACGAGTTGCGCCGCGACTGGCAGACGGCCGAGATGCATCTGGCCCGGCGCCAGTCGGCCATCTGCCTGGGCGAGGGTTCCGCAGAGCATCCGGAAAACGCCAAGAGCCTGCGCGATCTCGAGCGGGAAGCCGAAAGCGCGCGCCAGCGGATGGATGACTATCTCAACGTCGTTCTGCGCATGCTGAGGCCACAGGCGGGCAGCGGAACGTCCTGAGCCGCCAGCCGCCTTTTGCCGTCGCTCACTCGTCGATCGCCGCGCTCCAGCGGCTGCCCCAGTCGCGGGCCTGGTCGATCTCGCGCCGGTCGCGCTTGGTGGGGCGGCCTTCCTGCAGCGTCGCCGCCGGCTCGGGGGCCAGCCTGCGCATCTCGGCGGCCTGCGCACGAGCGTCGATGCTCTCGGCCGTTTCTTCATACAGCTGTTGCGCGACCGGCGCCGGGCCGCGCATGGCGCTGAGCCCGCGCACGACGACCGTGCGGGGAACCTGGCCCTGGCGCAGCGCTACGGTATCGCCGCTGCGCAGTTCCCGCGACGCCTTGGCGGCCTGCCCGTTCACCGTCACGCGACCCTTGCCGATTTCTTCCGCCGCCAGGGCCCGCGTCTTGTAGAAGCGCGCACACCACAGCCATTTGTCCAGGCGCATCGATTCGGGAGGGGTCATGGCGGCATTTTCCCAGAGATCCGCGGTGCCCCGAACCCGGCAGGCCACCGTTCGGCGAAGATGGCTGACACGGTTTCCGCCCGGCGGTGGCGAGACTGGCCGGCATCGCCTACCAGCTGCCGGCCTGCCGGCCTCGTGCCATGCGCTCTTTCCTGCATCCCTTTGCGCTCCGAACCGCCAGCCTCGTCCGGGTGGCCGCGCCCCTGGTCGCCGTGGCCGCGCTGGCCGGCTGCGGCGATACTGCCCGCCTGCCTGCGGAGGCGGGCATCGGACCGCGGCCCACGCTGCCGGAACCGAACCCATCTCTGATTCCCACCGTGCACATCGCGCCCGCCAAGGGATGGTCGGACGGGGGCGCGCCGCAGCCGATGGCCGGCCTGTCCGTGACACCGTTTGCCCGCGGGCTCGAACATCCCAGATGGGTGATGGTGCTGCCCAATGGCGATGTGCTCGTGGCCGAGAGCGACAAGCCTGCGCCCGAAGGTCCGCCACCGGACGACGGATGGGTCAGGAAGGTGCGCAACTGGGTCATGGGCAAGGTCATGGCCCGGGCTGGTTCCGGCAACCCATCGGCCAACCGCATCACGCTCCTGCGCGATGCCGACGGGGATGGCGTGGCGGAAACGCGCAGCGCGTTCCTGCAGGGGCTGAATTCTCCGTTCGGCATGGCGCTGGTCGGCGGCGACCTCTATGTCGCCAATACCGATGCCGTCGTCCGGTTCCCCTATGCCGAGGGCCAGACCGCCATCACGGCCGCGCCGGCCAAAGTGGTGGACCTGCCCGCGCGGCCGCTCAACCACCACTGGACCAAGAACCTCATTGCCAGCCCCGACGGCGCGAAGCTGTATGTCACCGTCGGCTCCAACAGCAACGTGGGCGAAAACGGCATGGAGGCTGAAGCCGGCCGCGCAGCCATCTGGGAGGTGGACCGAGCCACGGGCGCGCACCGCATCTTCGCCAGCGGCCTGCGCAATCCCAATGGCATGGGCTGGGAGCCGGTCTCCGGCACGCTGTGGACCGTGGTGAATGAACGTGACGAAATCGGCAGCGACCTGGTGCCCGATTACCTCACCTCGGTGAAGGACGGCGGCTTCTACGGCTGGCCCTACAGCTACTGGGGCGGAAACGTGGATACGCGCGTCAAGCCTCCCCGGCCGGACCTGGTCGAGAAGGCCATCGTGCCGGATTACGCCCTGGGCAACCACGTGGCGCCGCTGGGCATGGCCTTCGCCGGCACCGGCGGCCCGGCCGCGCAACCCGTGGCGCCGCAGCTCGCGCAAGGCGCTTTCATTGGCCTGCACGGCTCGTGGAACCGCAAGCCGCGCAGCGGCTACAAGGTGGTGTTCGTGCCATTCAGGAACGGCAAGCCCGACGGCATGCCCCTGGACGTGCTGACCGGATTCGTGAGCGGCGATGGCGACGCCTGGGGCCGGCCCGTGGGCGTGGCGCTCGATGCGCGGGGCGGCCTGCTCGTGGCCGACGACGTCGGCAATACCCTGTGGCGGGTTGCGGCGGCGCGGCCGTGACAGTCGTGGAGGTGCGACTTTCTCACCCGTCCTTCATCACTTGCCGGATCGACAGCTCCACCGCTTCATGACCGGTTCCGATAAGTTCGGATCGTATTCCACTGTGCAGGCTATCACCTCCACCGGCAACGCCCGGGTGGCGATGGCGGAAGTACCTCCATATTCACAGGCTACCCAGTAGGGTTGTTCGCGGCGCTCCAGTTTCCAGGTGGCGGTCGGTGATTTTCCCCTCTTGCTTTCCTTCGTAGGGACCAACTGGGCTTTCTGCTCGGGCGGCCCCGCAAAGAACGACACCGTCACCAACGGGTGGCTCTTGCGAGTGCCTTCGGCCTGCCAGCCAGGCTCCGCGACGTTATCCGGCGTTTGCCGTACGTGCAGTTGCGCCGGGCATTGCATCGACGGTAGTGCTTCCTGGCCGGCATTGACAGCCTGCGCTGCATGTACTGAACCCCCGATTAGAGCGACGGAAACTGCGGCGAGCAGGGCGGGAAGAGCGTGCATGTTCTTTCTTCAATGCGAGCGGATGGGGACCAGGACTGGTTGCGATGCGGCATCTTATGCACAACGGAACCCCGAACTGGATTTCAACCGCTCTACCGCTGCATCTGTAGTGGCGGCAGCACCAGGGCGCGTGTCTCCCTGAACCTCCGCCCTTCCTCCACCAGCCAGTCCCGCACGCGCAGCATGGCCGGCCCCGCCTGGGGTGAGCTCACGAAGGAATAGCGTGCCCGGGAAAGCGTGCTCCACGAGCACAGCGGCACCAGGCGGCCTGCCGCCACATCCTCGAGCACGAGTGCGGCGCGGCCCATGGCGATGCCCTGGCCGGCAATGGCCGCTCCCACCGCCAGTTGGGAAAGGTTGAACTGGGGGCCGCCTCCCCAGTCCGGGCATGGTGCGCCCTGCGCAGCGAACCAGTGCTGCCACTCCTCGAACGTATCGGCCCCTTCCCAGGCACTGCCGTCGTGCAGCAGCCATTCCGGTTGCAACCTGGCCGGGGCATCCCGCAGATCCGGGTGGGCCGCGATGAAGGCGGGGCTGGCCACGGGAACCAGCCATTCGTCGAGGAACCCGGTGGCCTCCAGGTCGGTGTACTCCCCCGGGTCGAAGCGAACCGCGGCCTCGACCCCATCGCGCACCATGCGGGTGCGGTCGAGGCGATGGAATTCGCCGAACACGCGCAGCCCCGCATCGGGATGCTGCCGGAAGAACCCGCCCAGGCGGGGCGTGAGCCACTGCATGGCGAACGAGGGGGAACAGCTCAGCGTGGCCGCCGCATGCGCCGGGGCCGGGCGCCGCATCTGCGCCAGCGTGTTCTCGATGGCCTCGAAGCTTTCGCGCAGCACCACGGCCAGCCACTTGCCTTCCGGGGTGGGCACCAGTAGCCGCGGGGTGCGCAGGAACAGGGGGCGGCCCAGCCAGTTCTCCAGTTGCTTGACCTGCTGGCTCACTGCGCCCTGGGTGATGCACAACTCCGCGGCGGCGCGGGTGAAACTGCCCTGCCGTGCGGCCGCATCGAAACAGCGCAACCAGGCCAGTACTGAATTGGAAAGGCGTGAATCCATTAATGAAACTAATGCTTCCGTCAATATAAATGCATTGCACGGCCTCAGACACCCGCACAAGAATGCATGCACTGCTTTCTTCTACTTTTGCATGACCGAACCCCATCGTGCCGTACTGCCCGCGGGCGCCGATGCCCAGGAAGCTGCCTTGCAGGCGCTGCGCCGGGCCGATCCCTGCCTCTGGTTCAACCTGCATCGCAGCGCGGACATTCCCGCGGCTTTGTGGGCAGGGGATCGCCACATTAGTCTGCATGATACGCAGGCTGCTGCGGACCGGTTCCGCCGCTTCGCGGGCCTGATGGCCCGGCTGTTTCCCGAACTCGAGGCAGCGGGCGGAATCATCGAGTCGCCGCTGGTCGAGGCGGGCGCACTCCCGGAGGCCATCGGACTGGAGCCTGGTTGCGGCCGGCTGTGGATCAAGGCGGACCACGGCCTTCCCGTGGCGGGCTCGATCAAGGCGCGCGGTGGCATCCACGAGGTGCTGGAATTCGCGGAAGCCCTGGCCCTGCGCGAAGGGCTGCTGTCCGCCGGACAGGATTGCGGGGTGCTGGCAGAGCCCGCTGCACGCGAGGTGTTCGGGCGCCACCAGGTGGCGGTGGGCTCCACGGGCAACCTGGGCCTGAGCATCGGCGTGGCGGCTTCGGCGCTGGGCTTCCGGGCGGCCGTGCATATGTCTGCCGACGCGAAGGAGTGGAAGAAGGAGCGCCTGCGCCGCCGGGGCGTCGAGGTGGTGGAGCACACCGGCGACTACGAGCGCGCCGTGGCGGCGGGGCGCAGCCAGGCGCAGGCCGATCCGTTCAGCCATTTCGTGGACGATGAGCGCTCCCTGTCGCTGCTGCTGGGGTACAGCGCCGCGGCGCTGCATTTGCGGGGCCAATTGGCGGAGCAGGGCATCGCCGTGGATGCCGCCCACCCACTGTTCGTCTATCTGCCGTGCGGGGTAGGGGGAGCGCCGGCGGGCATCACCTTCGGGCTGCGCCAGTTGCTCGGACCGCATGTGCACTGCTTTTTTGCCGAGCCGGTGCAGTCGCCGTGCTTCCTGGTGCAGATGGCCGCACCGCCCGGAACGCACCCGTCCGTGTACGACCTGGGCCTGACCAACCGCACCGAGGCCGACGGCCTGGCGGTGCCGAGGGCGTCGCTGCTGGCGGCGGAACTCATGCAGCCACTCCTGTCGGGCATCTTCACCGTCCGCGACGACACCCTGTTCGAGCACCTCGTGCGGGTGCTGGATGCCACGGGCGAGCGTATCGAACCCTCCGCCGCTGCAGGCTTCAGCGGGCCTGGCTGGCTCGCGGGTTCGGATGCCGGACGCCACTGGCTGCGGGCGCAGGGCCTGGACCGGCACCTGCCGCAGGCCACGCACCTCGTCTGGACCACGGGCGGGCTGTTCGTGCCCGAATCCGAGCACCGGCGCTTCGAGGCCCGCGGCCGTGCCCTGCTGTAGGCCGCCGCCTGAGCCGCGCCGCTTCTGCCCCGCCCATCTTTCATTCATCACCCGGAGAGACCACCATGAACCGCGCCAAGAGGATGCTGCTGTCCGCCATCGCCTGCTGCCTGGGAGGCGCCGCGCTGGCTCCGGCCTTCGCACAGGAAGCCTACCCGGCCAGGCCCGTCACCCTCGTGATCCCGTTCCCGCCAGGGGGCGCCACGGATGTGCTGGGCCGTGTCATCGGCAAGAAGCTGGGCGATGTGCTCGGCCAGAGCGTGGTGATCGATAACCGCGCGGGTGCCGGCACGGTGATCGGGGCGTCCTACGTCGCCAAGGCCGCACCGGACGGCTACACGCTCCTGATGAGCTCGGGCACCACCTTCACCGTCAATCCGGCCGTGCGCGCCAAGCTTCCCTATGACCCCGTGAAGAGCTTCGAGCCGATCGGCATCACGGGGCGCACCGGGCTCATCCTGCTGGCCGGCAAGAGCGTGCCGGCCAACGACGTCAAGCAGTTCGTGTCCCTGGTCAAGGCCGCCCCGGACAAGTACTCGTATGGCTCCTTCGGCTCCGGCACCACGTCGCAGTTCGCCGGCGAGGCCTTTTTCCACTTGGCGGGCCTGAAGATCCAGCATGTGCCGTACAAAGGCAGTGCGCCGGCCATGGTGGACCTCATGGGCGGCCAGATTCCCTTCACGGTCGATACGGTCGCGGCCGCGATTCCCCAGCTCAAGGAAGGAAAGATCAAGGCCATCGCCGTCACTTCGGCCAGGCGTTCCTCTTTGCTGCCGGATGTGCCCACCCTGGCCGAGAACGGCTACGCGATCGACATGGATACCTGGCTGGCGATGGTGGCTCCTGCCGGCCTGCCGCCGGCCGTGAAGGCCCGCCTGGAGCGCGCGCTGGCCCAGGTCATGGAAGACCGAGAAACGCGTGAGAAACTGCTGGCCAACGGCTTCGAGCCGTCCTATGGTTCGGCCAAGGCGCTGTCCTCGCTCATCGAGAAGGAACTGCCCCTCATGCGTGCCGTGGCCCAGCGCGCCGGCATCACCGCCGACTGACCGGTTTCCATCCGGTATCCACGCTTCCAGGAGACAACGCCGCACCGCCAGGGCGGCGCACCATATGACACAGACCGCTGCTTCCTCCGCTTCCCTGGTCGAACTGACCGCCCCCGAGTTGCGCCTGCGGATCGCCCGCCGCGAGATCTCGCCCGTCGAACTGCTCGAGGCCTGCATCGCGCGCATCGAGGCCATCAACCCCTACGTGAACGCCATCACCGCCACGTGCTACGACCGCGCCCGGAACGAGGCGCGCGAGGCGGAGCGGGCAGTTCTGCGGGGCGATGTCCTCGGGCTGTTGCACGGCCTGCCGCTGGGCGTTAAGGACCTGGAGGCCACCCAGGGCCTGCTCACCACCTATGGCTCGCAGATCTACCGCGAGCACATTCCCGCGGAAGACAACGTGCTGGTCGCGCGCCTGCGCCGTGCCGGTGCGATCGTCACGGGCAAGACCAATATCCCCGAGATGGGCGCCGGCGCCAACTCCCGCAACACCGTGTGGGGTGCCACCGGCAATCCCTTCGATCCCCGCCTGAACGCGGGTGGCTCCTCAGGCGGCTCGGCCGCGGCCCTGGCGTGTGACATGCTGCCGGTCTGCACCGGCTCCGATACCGGCGGTTCCCTGCGCATTCCCGCGGCCAAATGCGGGGTGGTGGGGTTCCGGCCGTCGCCCGGCGTGGTGCCGAGTTCCCGCAAGCTGCTGGGCTGGACGCCGATCTCCGTCGTGGGGCCCATGGGCCGCACCGTGGAAGAGGCCTGCCTGCAGCTCGCGGCCACGGCGGGCATGTCGGCGGGCGACCCCCTCAGCTACCCGCTGGATCCCGCCGTCTTCCTGTCCCTGCCCGAGGTGGACCTCTCCACGCTGCGCGTTGGTTACACGGAGGATTTCGGGGCCTGCGCCGTGGACGACGGCATCCGCGCGACCTTCCGCGACAAGATCGCCGCCATGCGTCACCTGTTCCGCAGCTGCGATCCCATCGCGCTGGACCTGGGCGATGTCCACCGCTGCTTCGACGTGCTGCGCGCCGAGGCCTTCGTGGCGGGCACGCGGGAGGCCTATGAACGCGACCCCGCCAGCCTGGGGCCGAACACCCGCGCGAACTACGAGATGGGTGCGGCCATGACGCTCATCGACAGCGCCTGGGCGCAGGCGGAGCAGACACGCATCCTCGCGCGCTTCCAGCAGGCGTTCGAGTCGTTCGACGTGATCCTCGCGCCGACCACGCCGGTCTCGCCGTTCCCCTGGACCGAGCTGTACGCCAGCCACATCAATGGTGAACCGCAGGCCAACTACTACCGCTGGCTGGCCCTGACCTACGTCACCACGCTGACCACCCATCCTGCCCTCAGCCTGCCGTGCGGGCGGGATGGCCGCGACATGCCGTTCGGCCTGCAGGTGGTGGGCCGCTTCCGGGACGACCTGGGCACCCTGGCCATCGGCCGCGCGATGGAGCAGTCCTTCGCCGGTATCCGGGAGCTGCAGCGTCCACGGCCGGCGCTGGACCGGCTGGCCCCGGTCGAACCGGCGCTGACGTCGCTCGTGACCATCGCACCCGACGCACGCGATGCCCGGGGCGAGCCGCGCCGGGACGGCTCCGGCAGCCAGGGAACCGCCCAGGCCTCTGCGGTCTGACGGCCCTTGGTCGGATCGGCAGGAAAGGAATCGGCATGACCGAACTGGTGGACTTCCTCGTGGTGGGTGCCGGCATTGCCGGCGCCTCGGTCGGCTGGGAACTCGCGCATGCGGCGCCGGGCGCCAGCGTGCTCGTGCTCGAGCGCGAACCGCAGCCCGGCTACCACACGACGGGCCGCTCCGCGGCGCTCTTCATGGAAACCTACGGCACGCCGCAGATACAGGCGCTTACCCGCGCCAGCAGGGCGTTCTACGACCACTCACCCGAGGGTTTCGCCGAAGGCCCGATCCTCTCTCCCCGGGGCGTGGTGTACGTGGCGGGTCCGGACCAGCTCGACCTGCTGGATGCGGCGCTGGCGGACGCCCTGCAGCGTTCGCCGAACGTGCAGCGCGCCACCCGCGAGCAATTGCTGGAGTGGCTGCCGTGCCTGCGGCCGGAGGCGGTGGCAGCCGGCATGCACGAACCCGGTGCGGCCGATATCGATGTGCATGCCCTGCACCAGGGCTATCTGCGGGGGCTGCGCCAGCGGGGTGGCCGCCTGATGCCGGATGCCGGCGTCACCGCCATCGAAAGGCAGGACGGCGCTTGGCTGGTGCATCTCGCGTCAGGAGCCAGGGTGCGCGCTCGGGCCATCGTCAACGCGGCCGGTGCCTGGGCAGACGAGGTGGCCGCGATGGCCGGCATTCCCCCCATCGGCCTGGAGCCGCGGCGGCGAACGGCCTTCACGTTCCCGGTGCCGGCCGGCATGGACGCATCGGACTGGCCCGCCGTGGTGGGCATCGACGAGAGCTTCTATTTCAAGCCGGATGCCGGACAGCTCCTGGGTTCTCCCGCCAACGCCGATCCCACGCACCCGCACGACGTGGTGCCCGAAGAGCTCGATGTGGCGACCGGCATCTGGAACATCGAGCAGATGACGACCTTCCAGATCCGCAGGCCCTCGCACACCTGGGCGGGGCTGCGGTCCTTCGTCGCGGATGGCGACATGGTCATCGGCTGGGACAACCACGCGCAGGGGTTCTTCTGGTTGGCGGGGCAGGGCGGCTACGGCATCCAGAGTGCCTCAGGCGTGGCATTGCTGGCGCGCAACCTGTTGCTGGCGCAGCCGCTGGCGCCAGCATTGTCGGACCAGGGCGTGGAACCTGCGGCCCTGTCGCCGGCACGGCTGCGCTGAACAGGCTCCCCGGCCGGTCCTCGCGATCAGGCGTAGGTATTGACCTGGGTGCCCAGGGAGCCGGACGTGGCCAGCTGCTGGGGCTGGGGCAGGGCTTCCAGCATTTGGGCCGCGGAGGACTTCTGGATGTCCAGGGCCTTCTTCAGCACGGTGAGGTTCACGGCGTCCGAGGTCTTCTGACTGGCCATGGCGGTGGCGGTGTTGACGAGGGATTGCGAGAGACCTACATCCATGGACATCTCCTTGTGCAGCCTCCGCTGGGAGACCGATGGGCAAAAGATGCCTGTTTATCGGCCCATCGGCGCCAGGGCTTGAGCACTGTTACACCTCGCAGGCCTTTTTCCGGGTAAACCCGCGGTTCAATCCAGTGCGCTGGATCCGTAGGCATCGCAGGCGGAGAGATCGGAATCGCTGCCCTTGGGCAGCTGGCTGGCTGCATCGCGCAGTGCGGTCCGCAGTCCTTCCTCCAGCACCGGGTGGTAGAACGGCATGCGCAACATGTCGTGCACGGTCAGTTCCCGGTCCATGGCCAGCGCCAGCAGGTGGGCCATGTGTTCTCCGGCCGGGGCGCACATTTCCGCACCCAGCAGCCGGCCGGTGTCCCGCTGGGCGTAGAGGCTCAGGCGCCCGTGGTTGCGCTGCGCAACGCGGGCTCGCCCCTGCCGCGAGAAATCGACGGTGCCGGTCACCGATTCGTCCCGTGTCAGGTCCTTGTAGCGCCTGCCGACGGTCGCCGCGTTCGGTTCCGTGAACACGATGGACAGCGGCATGCGGCGGCGGAATCCGCGCACGTCGGGAGCCAGCGCATTGAGCCCGGCGATGTGCCCGTCGTCCGCGGCCTCGTGCAGCAGGGGACGGAAGTCGTTCGCGTCCCCGGCCATGAACACCGGCAGGTCGCCGACCTGCACCGTGCGCCGGTCCACCGGCGGCATGCCGTGCTGGTCCAGTTCCACTCCGAGCGTTTCCAGCCCGAGGTGCTCCACGTTCGGGCGCCGTCCCATGGCCGCGAGGACCTGGTCCACCACCACCGTCGCGTTGCCATTGGTGACCTCGATGCCCCCCGGAACCTCGCGCAGCGTCACCTCCTCGCCGACGTTCAGGACGAACTCCGATTTCAGCAGCTCCAGCAGCGTGTCGTTCACGGCGGGATCGGAGAGGCCGGCGATCTCCTTGCGGCTCGAGAACGCGGCCACCTCCACGCCCAGCCGTGCGAGTGCCTGGGCCATTTCCGCACCGAGGGGCCCCAGGCCGATGACCGCGATGCGCGGCCCCAGCCCGCGCTGCTCGAACAGGGTGTCGGTCGTGAGGATGCGGTCCCCGAAGGCCAGCCATTCCTCCGGCACGATCGGCCGCGAACCTGTCGCGATGATGATGCTGCGGGCGTCGTACACGTGGCCGTCCACCTCCACCCGGTGCGGCCCCATGAGCCGGGCATGCCCGGCAATGCCCAGGGTGCCGATGTCGGACGCCTTGCGCGCACCCGCCACGAAATCATCCCGCAGCGCGCGGATCCGCTCCAGCACGGCTGGAAGGTCCACCCCCAGCGACTGCTGCCCGCGGATGCCGAACGTATCGAAACTGTGGCGGCGGTGGAAGGCATCTGCGGCCTCGATGAGCATCTTCGACGGCATGCAGCCCACCCGGGCGCATGTGGTTCCCCACGGGCCGTCGTTCACGATCCGCACCCGCTCCGTGCGTTTGCGCACTTCGCGCAGCGCCGCGAGGCCGGCGGAACCCGCTCCGAGGATGATGACGTCCAACGTGTCGCTCATGGGCCTGGATCTCCTGCTCTGGTGTTTGACTCGGCAGGAAAGTGTCGGCGCGCGTGCGCGTGGGGGCATGTAGGCGGAAAGGCTGTCTTGTCCTGGCTGCAGCCCGGGCCGTGCCCGCTCTCAGGTATCGGGCCAGCCGGCCCGTCCCTGGGCGGCGTCGTCGATGCGCTGCCGGAACGCCGCGGCGCGCGGCTCGGCAATCGACAGGCGCAACAGTACCAGCGAACCGTGCTCCACGTCCTGCAGTTGGGCCCCCGCGGCCTCCACTTCGCGGCGCACGAGCCCTTCCAGCGCGTAGGGCACCAGGCACTGGAGGGTGGCCATGCGCTCCAGGGGCACCTTGTCTGCCTGGAGCAGGGCCTGGGCCACGGTGTCCGCATACGCCCGCACGAGCCCGCCGGCACCGAGCTTCACCCCGCCGAAGTAGCGCACCACGGTGGCAAGGACGCCTTCCAGGTCCTGGTGCCGCAACACCTCCAGCATGGGCCGGCCCGCCGTGCCCCCTGGCTCCCCGTCGTCCACCGCGGCCGACTGGCCCCCGGCCAGCAGAGCCCAGCAGACATGCGCGGCGCCCGGATGGTCGTGCCGCAGGCCGTCCACCACCAGCTGGGCAGTGGCACGGTCGGCAACGGGCTGCACGCAGCCGATGAAGCGGCTCTTCTTGATGACGAGTTCGCTGTGCGAAGGCGCTCGGAGTGTTTGCGGCATAGGGGGCGCAAGTGTAGGCGGACGGGCACCGTCGGCATCTCCTTCGTGGGCTTGATGCACGTCAACGGCCTCCCGCGCCGCCTTTCCTACGATAGGCCATCGCCGCATCGGCGGCATTGACTGAAGGAGAAACCCGACATGGCAAGACATTGGAAGGCATTGGCCCTGGCTCTGGCGCTGGGCGCCGGCGCATCCGCCCAGGCGGCGGACTGCAGCGTGGAAATCGAAGGCAACGACGCCATGCAGTTCAACAAGGCTGCCATCGCCGTACCCCAGAGCTGCAAGCAGTTCACCGTCAAGCTCAAGCACGCGGGCAAGCTGCCCAAGACCGCCATGGGCCACAACTGGGTGCTCAGCAAGGCATCGGATATGCAGGGCGCTTCGACCGATGGCATGGCGGCCGGCGCGGAGAAGAATTTCGTCAAGGACGGCGACAAGCGCGTCATTGCCCACACGAAGATCATCGGTGGCGGTGAAAGCGACTCGGTGACGTTCCCGGTCTCTTCCCTCAAGGCCGGCGAGTCGTATGCCTACTTCTGCTCGTTCCCCGGCCACTCGGCGCTCATGAAGGGCACGCTGACGCTTACGAAGTGACGCAGCGCCAGGACGGGGCAGCCGATGCCCTGTCCGGTGGCGGGAGCAGCCCATGCTCCGTGTGGCAGGGACGCCACGGCAGGATGGTTTGTCATGGAGGAAGCGTGCCGGCCTACAGGGGATTGGCGGCAGCCCCCCTTACGCTCCTCGAGGTATCCCCCGCATGAAGACCATGCGACGTTCCACGTCGCTACAGGAAGCCCGCCATGCTGTCCTTCAACCTGAGCTCTTTCGCGCTGCCCCGTCCATTTTCCGCGCTGCCCTTCCTGGGCGATGCCTCGGGTGTTTCACCCACCAAGGCGACCGAGGCACCAATAGCCCCGGCGGACGGCCGCCTCCTGGTGTCGGCCTACGAAGATCCGCCTGCGGACCTTGACGAGCGGGTGCGCGCCGTCGGCGAGTGGTGAACAGGGAAGGCCGCCTCGGCTTTTGAGCCCTCGGCGGAGTTCCCGTCTCCTCACCCCTGGAGGGCGGCGAACTGCATCGGCTGGGGCAGGGCGGCGTGCTGCGGCTGCAGCTTGAAGATCGAGACCGCCTGCACGAGATCCTGGGCTTGCTGCTGCAGGCTCTTGGCTGCCGCCGAGCTCTGCTCGACCAGCGCGGCATTCTGCTGTGTGGCCTCGTCCATGTGGTTCACGGCGACGCCCACTTGCGACACGCCATGGCTCTGCTCGCTGCTGGCGGCGCTGATCTCTCCGACGATGTCGCTCACCCGCTTGATCGAAGCCACTACCTCTTCCATGGTCTGACCGGCCCGGTCCACCAGCGCCGTCCCCGTCTCCACCTGCGTCACGCTGTCGGTGATGAGGGTCTTGATTTCCCGGGCCGCCTGGGCGCTTCGCTGGGCGAGGCTGCGTACCTCGCTGGCGACCACGGCGAAGCCGCGTCCCTGCTCGCCTGCGCGGGCTGCCTCCACCGCCGCATTCAGCGCAAGGATATTGGTCTGGAAGGCTATGCCGTCGATGACGCCGATGATGTCGGAGATGCGGCGCGAGCTCTGGTTGATTTCCCGCATCGTGTTCACGACCTGGTTCACGGCGTCTCCGCCCTGCTGCGCCACCCCGGAGGCCCCCTGGGCCAACTGGTTCGCCTGCTGGGCGTTATCGGCGTTGTGGCGCACGGTGGAGCTGAGTTCATCCATGGTCGCGGACGTCTGCTGCAGCGCGCTGGCCTGCTGTTCGGTGCGCATGCTCAGGTCGCCGGCGCCGGTGGCGATCTCCGCCGAGCCGATCGCGATGGAATCCGAGGCGCTGCGCACCTGGGTGACGATGCGCGCCAGGCTGCTCTGCATGCTGGCGAGGGAGGCCATCACGCTGCCTGCCGCCACGCCGCCAGCCGCGCCCAGCGGGGCCAGGTCGCCTTCGGCCACGCGCTGGGCGGCCCAGCCCAGTTCGGACGGCTCCGCGCCCAGGGCATTCGACAGGCGACGCGTGATGATCACGCCCGACACGATGGCCATGGCCACCGCGGCCAGGCAGGCGGCAAGCAGAACGTTCCGCTGCCGCACGAAGCTTTCGGCCGCGGCTGCTTCCGTCGCGTCCGCGCGCTTTCCGGCGTCGGTCACGAAATCCCCGGTCTTGCCCGTGAGCTGGGCGAGCAGAGGCCGGCATTCGTTGTTGATCTTGGTCACGGCGGCGTCCCGCTGCCCGGCCACTGCCATCTTCACGATGTCGCGGGCCACGGGGCCGTACACCGACTCGATCTGCTCCAGCCCGCCCAGCAGTTGACGCGTCGATGCCGGGGCAGAGCGATCCTGCTCGATCGCTTTCTTCAGCCCGGACAGGTTCTTCTGCACGTCTTCGTCGGCCTTGAGCACCAGGGCCAGTTCCTTGTCCGCTTCCTGGCGCTCGGTCACCAGCACCAGGTTGCGCACTGCGATCGCCCGGCGGTTCACCGCGCTGCGCAGACCGCTCGCAAGATCGGACTGGGCATTGATGCCTTGCACATAGCCCGTGAACGTCTGGTTCGCGTTGCCCAGCGAGTGGAGCGAAAGCACCGAGACGATGAGCACCATCACCACCAGGGCTCCGAATGCAATGCTGAGCTGGTTTTTGACGGTCATTGTGGCTTTGCGCATGGGGAGGTCTCCGTGGATAGATGTCGCGCTCCAGCAAGTGAACGCTGTGGTGAATTATTGCTCAATTTGAAAAAATTGATTTTAATGATTTCAATTGGCATCTTCAAGAAAAAAACTTTGCAATTTTTTACGAAAGTAAAGCAATGGCTGGATCACCGTGAAACCACGTCGTGACCGTGGTGGCCTGCGCAGCCCTGGGCGCTTCCAGGGGCGATCCCTCTAGAATCCAGGGCCCCGCCCCCACGCCATTCCAATGAACGCCCCTGTCGACGTTTCCTTTTTCGCGCGCGCCGCCAAGCCGCTGACGAGCTATCGTCCCTATTGGGCGAAGCGCTTCGGCACGGCCCCGTTCCTGCCCATGAGCCGCGAGGAGATGCAGCAACTGGGCTGGGACAGCTGCGATGTGATCCTGGTGACGGGCGACGCCTACGTCGATCACCCGAGCTTCGGCATGGCGGTGATCGGGCGCACGCTGGAAGCGCAGGGCTTTCGCGTGGGCATCATCGCCCAGCCCGACTGGCAGAGCGCCGAGCCCTTCAAGGCGCTGGGCCGTCCCAACCTGTTCTGGGGCGTGACGGCGGGCAACATGGACTCCATGATCAACCGGTACACGGCCGACCGGAAGATCCGCAGCGACGACGCCTACACCCCGGGCGACGTGGGCGGCAAGCGCCCCGACCGCGCTGCCATCGTCTACAGCCAGCGCTGCCGCGAGGCATTCAAGGACGTACCCATCATCCTGGGCGGCATCGAAGGCAGCCTGCGCCGCATCGCCCACTACGACTACTGGAGCGACAAGGTGCGCCGCTCCATCGTGGTCGATGCCAAATGCGACCTGCTGCTGTACGGCAACGCCGAGCGTGCGCTGGTCGAGGTGGCGCACCGCCTCGCCGCGCGCGAGCCGGTCGAGCAGATCACCGACGTGCGCGGCACAGCCTTCGTGCGCCGCCCCGGCGACGAGACGGCTGCCGGATGGTTCGAGATAGACTCCACGACGGTCGACGAGCCGGGCCGTGTCGAGGCCCACGTGAATCCCTACCTCACGACCAGCGAGCAGGCGGCGGCACAGGGCAGCAGCTGCAGCAAGGAGGAGGGCGCTCCCGCAGCGCAGGATCCGAACCCCGCGGTCCAGCCCATCCAGTTCGTCGCCAACCCGGCGCTCAAGACCAGGCTGAAAGTGCCACCGCGCGAAAAGAGCGTGATCCGCCTGCCCAGCTACGAGCAGGTGAAGAGCGACCCCGTGCTCTACGCCCACGCCAACCGAGTGCTGCACCTGGAAACCAATCCCGGCAACGCCCGCGCGCTGGTGCAGGCGCATGGTGAGGGCGCCACGGCCCGCGACGTGTGGATCAACCCGCCGCCCATCCCGCTCACCACGGCCGAGATGGACCATGTCTTCGACCTGCCGTATGCCCGCGGCCCGCACCCCAGCTACGCCGACGAGAACGGCAGCCACGACGGGGCGACGAAGATCCCTGCGTGGGAGATGATCCGCTTCAGCGTGAACATCATGCGCGGCTGCTTCGGCGGCTGCACGTTCTGCTCGATCACCGAGCACGAGGGCCGCATCATCCAGAGCCGCAGCGAGGACTCGATCATCCAGGAGATCGAGGACATCCGCGACAAGGTCAAGGGTTTCACCGGCACCATCTCCGACCTGGGCGGCCCCACGGCCAACATGTACCGCCTGGGCTGCCGCAGTCCCGAGATCGAGGCGGCCTGCCGCAAGCCCAGCTGCGTCTATCCGGGCATCTGCCAGAACCTCACCACCGACCACGGCCCGCTCATCAAGATCTACCGCCGGGGCCGGGCGCTCAAGGGCATCAAGAAGATCCTCATCGGCTCGGGCCTGCGCTACGACCTGGCCGTGAAGTCGCCCGAATACGTCCGGGAGCTGGTGCAGCACCATGTGGGGGGTTACCTGAAGATCGCGCCGGAGCACACCGAGCAGGGCCCGCTCACCAAGATGATGAAGCCGGGCATCGGCAGCTACGATCGTTTCAAGCAGATGTTCGAGCAGTTCAGCGAAGAGGCGGGCAAGAAGCAGTTCCTGATCCCGTACTTCATCGCCGCGCATCCGGGCACCAGCGACGAGGACATGATGAACCTCGCCATCTGGCTCAAGAAGAACGGCTTCCGCGCAGACCAGGTGCAGACCTTCTACCCCAGCCCCATGGCCACGGCCACGGCCATGTACCACTCCGGCCGCAACACGCTGACGCGGGTGCGGCGGCAGATGCGCGATGCGGCTGAAGAGTCCGTGGACATCGTGCGCGGGGAGAAGCGCCGCCGCCTCCACAAGGCCTTCCTGCGCTACCACGACCCGAACAACTGGCCCCTGCTGCGCGAGGCGCTCAAGGCCATGGGCCGGGCCGACCTGATCGGCAACGGCAAGCACCACCTGATCCCGACCTTCCAGCCGATGACGGATGGCAGCTACCAGAGCGCCCGTCGCAAGAACAGCACCACGGCGCCCGCCAAGGGGCCGGCGCCCGGCAAGCTGCTGACCCAGCACACGGGCCTGCCGCCCCGCGCGGGTGTCCGCTCTGGCCCACGCGCCGGTGGCCCATCGCCCGGCAAGCCGGCTGCCGGCCCGCGGCCGGGCGGTGCAGGGCGGAACAAGCCGCGCTGAAACGCGGTGCGCCGGCTCTCCTGCCGTGCGGCCGTACCGGGCACCCCGGCGGGCACTGCAACCCGGGTGCAAGACCATCAGGGGGCAGGCTGGGGTATGAGGTCTTCGATGATGAGGCGCCGGTAGAAAAAAGCCGCACTGGCGCCCAACGGCTCCAGGGCCGCCTGCAGCGATTCCGGGCTGTCATCCTCGTGCGGCAGGATCAGCAGCCCGTGGTGGCCCTGCGCCGCCAGATCGGCGATGCGGCGCACGATCACGCCTTCCGCCCCCACGCTCGGCAGCGGGGTATCGGCGTTGCCCAGGGTGCGCACCACGTGCTGCTGGATCGCGTCCGGCGGCGCATGCGACACATCGGCATACCCCTGGTCAGCCAGGGCCTGCGCCGCATCGCGGCCGGGCTGCTCCCCGGGGAAGAGGGCAAATACGTAGCCCGTGGGGTAGAACATGCCGGTGGGCGACGTCATGTCGGGATCGAGTGCGAACGGCTTCATGGGCTCACCTCTTGGGGGGCAAAGGATGCGCGCATGTCGGATCGCGCTGCTCCAGCCATTGGGCAATGCCGCGTTGCATCCGCGACGTAGGGCAATCCAGCGGCATGTTGTCGGACGGCGCCGACGTACCGGAGCCCGGATCCGGTCAGTCGATGGTATGCAGGGGGATATCCTCCTGTCGGGCCCAGCGGTCCAGTTCCTCCCGCCGGCGATGGCGCAGGAAGCTGGCAATGGCGTCCCGGGTCGATGCCTCGCGCGGGTCGGCATCCAGCGGAAGCCCGACCGCGCCGCACAGCCGGGCCATGAAGTGCGGCTCCAGGGCCGCCACCGCCACCCGCCCGTCCTTGCATCCATAGACGCGGTATCCCGCATGGGCGCCGCCCACGTCGCCGGCAGGCAGGGCCAGCCCCCAGGTCCTGGGCATCGCCAGCCACCGTGCCGCCGCCGCGAGCGCGATCTCGTGTTCCGTCCCCCGTCCGGTGGCATGCCTGGCGAGCAAGGCACGCAGCACCGCCTCGAAGGCCAGCAGGGCGCCCGCCATGTCGGCGTGCAGGCTGGTGGGCAGCACCTCTCCTTCGGGCAGAAGCCCCGCCTCTGTCTGGTAGGTGAGGTCGTGGCCGGGCTTTTCCGCGGCATCGCCATGGCCGCCCACGATCCGGACCAGCGACAGAGCAGGATGGCGGTCCTGCAAGGTGGGCCAGTCCAGTCCGAGCCGTTGCAGCGCCGAGGGGCGGAACGAGGTGATCAGCACATCCGTGGCTGCCAGTTCCTGGTGCAGCAGTTCCTGCCCCGCAGGCGCCTTCAAGTCGGCCTGGAGCACGCGTACGCCAACATGCAGCTCCGCATAGGCCTGCGGGCAATAGAGCGCCATGGGATCCGCGCTGGCCCGGCCCGCGGGTGCCGGCGGTTCAAGCTTCGTGCAGAGTGCCCCTTCGTCGCGGCACCGGGCCAGTGCCGCAGGTCCGGGAAGGTTCAGGGCGATGCTGAGGATGCGGGCACCGCCCAGTGCGCTGGTGGATTGGGGTGGAAAAGCCATGCCCCAGTATCGCCCGGACAGGGCAGGACGGCATGCAGTGCCATGCGCCCATGAAAAAGCCGCCCGGAGGCGGCTTCCTGCCCATGCCGGCGTCCGCGGGCGGTGCGCCGGCCGGGGTCACATCACCTTGGCGATCGACTGGCAGACATAGTCAATGTTCTTGCTGTTGAGCGCAGCCACGCACATGCGACCGGTATCGGTGCCGTACACGCCGAACTCGGTGCGCAGGCGAACCATCTGGTCCTTGGACAGGCCCGAGTAGCTGAACATGCCGATCTGCTGCGTGATGAAGGACATGTCCTGCTGCACGCCGGCAGCCTTGAGGCCGTCCACCAGCTTCTGGCGCATGGCCTTGATGCGCACGCGCATCTCGCCCAGTTCCTTTTCCCATAGGGCGCGCAGTTCGGGGTTGCCCAGCACCGCGGCCACCACCGCGCCGCCATGCGTGGGCGGGTTGGAATAGTTCGTGCGGATGACGATCTTCAGCTGGCTCAGCACGCGAGAGGCTTCTTCCTTGTCGGCGCACAGCACGGACAGGCCGCCCACGCGCTCGCCGTACAGGCTGAAGCTCTTGGAGAAGGAGGTGGAAACGAAGAAGCTCAGGCCGGCGGCCACGAACTTCTGGATCACTGCTCCGTCTTCCTGGATGCCGTGGCCGAAGCCCTGGTAGGCCATGTCGAGGAAGGCCGTCAGGCCCTGGGCCTTGACCACCGCCACCACCTGGTCCCACTGCTCGGGCGTGATGTCGTAGCCGGTAGGGTTGTGGCAGCAGGCGTGCAGCACGACGATGGTGCCGGGCGTGGCGGCCTTGAGGCTGGCCAGCATGCCCTCGAAGTTCACGCCGCGCTTGGCCGCGTCGTAGTAGGCGTAGGTATCGACCACGAAGCCGGCATTGGTGAACAGCGCGCGGTGGTTCTCCCAGCTCGGATCGGAGATCAGCACCTTGGCATCCGGGCTGACCTTCTTGAGGAAGTCGGCGCCGATCTTCAGGCCGCCGGTGCCGCCGATGGCCTGCACGGTGGCCACGCGGCCAGAGCTGACGGGCTCGCTGCCTGCTCCGAACACCAGCGACTTGACGGCATTGTCATAGGCGACGATGCCATCGATGGGCAGGTAGCCGCGTGCCGAAGGCTTGTCCATCATGGCCTTTTCCGCGGCCTGGACGCATTGCAGCAGGGGCAGCTTGCCGTTGTCGTCGAAATACACGCCCACCCCCAGGTTGACCTTGTTGGGGTTGGTGTCAGCAGCGTACTGCTCGTTCAGACCCAGGATCGGGTCGCGCGGTGCCATTTCGACGGCGGTGAAGAGAGACATGGAGTTTCCTTGGGGTATCGACGAAGGATGTCGGAACGGGAGACCGGGCCTGTTGTACTCTGCCAGGTCGCCCCGATTTTAAGGGCTCCACCTTGAGCCAGCCCATGCCAAAACCCATCGAAACCATGCCGGAGACGCGAGGCGAAGGCACCCTCGTGCGCTTCCCCGATTCGCCCTTCGAGCTCTACCAGCCCTATCCGCCGGCAGGCGACCAGCCCGCCGCCATCGACCAGCTGGTCGAGGGCGTGCAGGACGGCGAGGTGTTCCAGACGCTGCTGGGCGTGACCGGCTCGGGCAAGACGTTCACCATGGCGAACGTGATCGCGCGGCTCGGCCGTCCGGCGATCGTGTTCGCCCCCAACAAGACGCTCGCCGCCCAGCTCTACAGCGAGTTCCGGGAGTTCTTCCCGAACAACGCCGTCGAGTATTTCGTGAGCTATTACGACTACTACCAGCCCGAGGCCTATGTCCCGCAGCGCGACCTCTTCATCGAGAAGGACTCGGCCATCAACGAGCACATCGAGCAGATGCGGCTGTCGGCGACCAAGAGCGTGCTCGAGCGGCGCGACGTGGTCATCGTGGCCACGGTGAGCGCCATCTACGGCATCGGGGCGCCGGAGGACTACACCAAGATGCGCTTCATCATGCGCGTGGGCGACGAGATCAGCCAGCGGGACGTGATCTCGCGCCTGATCCGCATGCAATACACGCGCAACGAGCAGGATTTCGCGCGCGGCACCTTCCGCGTGCGCGGCGACACCATCGACGTGTTCCCGTCGGAGCACAGCGAACTGGCCATCCGCATCGAATTGTTCGATGACGAGATCGAGACCCTGTCGCTGTTCGACCCGCTCACCGGCCGCGTGCGCCAGAAGATCCCGCGTTTCACCATCTACCCCAGCAGCCATTACGTCACCCCCCGCGACAAGGTGCTGGCTGCCGTCGAGACCATCAAGCTGGAGCTGAACGAGCGGCTGGCCCAGTTCGTGGCCGAGGGCAAACTGGTGGAGGCGCAGCGCCTGGAGCAGCGCACCCGGTTCGACCTGGAGATGCTCAGCGAGGTCGGCCACTGCAAGGGCATCGAGAACTACACGCGCCACCTGTCCGGCGCCGCGCCCGGCGATCCTCCGGCCACGCTCACCGACTACCTGCCCCCCGACGCCCTCATGTTCCTGGACGAGAGCCACCAGATGATCGGGCAGCTCGCGGCGATGTTCAACGGCGACCGCGCGCGCAAGACCACCCTGGTCGAGTACGGCTTCCGCCTGCCGTCCGCGCTCGACAACCGGCCCCTCAAGTTCGAGGAGTTCGAGCGGCGCATGCGCCAGGTCGTTTTCGTCTCGGCCACGCCGGCCGACTACGAAAAGACCCACTCCGGCAAGGTGGTGGACCAGGTGGTGCGCCCGACGGGGCTGGTGGATCCCATCGTGGAGGTCCGCCCCGCCACCCACCAGGTGGACGACGTGCTGCAGGAGATCCGCGTGCGTGTCGAGCGCAGCGAGCGGGTGCTGATCACCACGCTCACCAAGCGCATGGCCGAGCAGCTTACCGATTACCTGACCGACAACGGCGTGAAGGTGCGCTACCTCCACTCCGACATCGACACCGTCGAGCGCGTGGAAATCATCCGGGACCTTCGGCTGGGGGCCTTCGACGTGCTGGTGGGGATCAACCTGCTGCGCGAGGGGCTGGATATTCCCGAGGTGTCCCTGGTGGCCATCCTCGATGCGGACAAGGAAGGCTTCCTGCGCGCCGAGCGCAGCCTGATCCAGACCATCGGGCGTGCCGCGCGCAACTTGAACGGCCAGGCGATCCTCTATGCCGACCGCATCACGGATTCCATGAAAAAAGCCATCGGCGAAACGGAACGGCGGCGCGCGAAACAGATCGCACACAACGAAGCCCAGGGAATCACGCCACGGAGCATCGTCAAGCAGGTCCGCGACCTGATCGACGGGGTCTACAGCGAGAAGACCGGCCGGGAGGCCGAGCGTCTCGAGCAGGAGTCCCTGCGGCGGGCCCAGGTCGAGGACATGTCCGAAAAGGACGTCGCCCGCGAAATCAAGCGGCTGGAAAAGCAGATGCTGGAGCATGCGCGCAACCTGGAGTTCGAGCAGGCCGCCCGGGTGCGGGACCAGCTGAACCGGCTGAAGGCGCAGGCCTTCGGCGCCAGCGGGGCCGACCAGGCGGCCTGAAGGAAGAAAGAGGGCGCCGCCTGGGCAAAAAGGTGACTGATGGGTTTTGTTACCCGACAAAAACAATAGGGTTTTGTGCTATACTTGGGCGCAACACTCAAGAAAACAGCCCACGAAGAAGGGCTCCCGTGCTCCCCGCCCACCGGGGCTTCGCGCGGGAGTGTAGGGGCGGAGACGAGCCGGCAACCTCTGCGGTATGCCCACTGCCATCGGGTTCCGGCATTTCTATAACGGACAAGCTAGCAAAGGAGCTTGCGATGCGTCTCACTACCAAAGGCCGTTTCGCGGTCACCGCCATGATCGACCTGGCCCTCCGCCAGAACAATGGTCCCGTCACACTGGCGGCCATCAGCCAGCGCCAGCAGATCTCGCTGTCGTACCTGGAGCAGCTCTTCGGCAAGCTGCGCCGCCATGAACTCGTCGAATCCACCCGCGGCCCGGGCGGCGGCTACACCCTGGCCCGCAAGGCGGCCGACATCACCGTCGCCGACATCATCGTGTCGGTGGACGAGCCCATCGACGCCACGCAATGCGGCGGCAAGGAAAACTGCCTGGGCGAGGCCGGCCGCTGCATGACGCACGAGCTGTGGGCATCCCTGAACCAGCGCATGGTCGAGTTCCTTGATTCCGTCACGCTGCAGAAGCTGGTGGACGACCAGATCGCCAAGGGCGTGCAGATCGAGGACAAGCCGGTGGTCCGCCGCGCCATTTCCACGACGCCGGTGGTCAAGCCCATCCGCGTGAATGCGCCCAATTCCGTGTTCGCCCTGGGCAACGCATTCGCCAAATCCTGAACCCGACGGCCCGGGCGACCCCGGGGTTCGGGGCCGGCTCCGCCAGGGTCGATCCCGTCGCCACGATTCGCCAGCCAGACATTTACTGAGCCAGCCATGGACATGACACCGCATTTCCCCATCTACCTGGACTATGGAGCCACGACGCCGGTCGATCCGCGCGTGGTGGACGCCATGGTCCCCTGGTTGCGCGAGCACTTCGGCAACCCGGCGTCGCGCAGCCATGCGTGGGGCTGGGAAGCCGAGGAGGCCGTGGAAAAGGCGCGTGCCGATGTCGCGGCGCTCATCCATGCGGACCCGCGCGAGATCGTCTGGACCAGCGGCGCCACCGAGTCCAACAACCTCGCCATCAAGGGCGCGGGCCAGTTCTACAAGGGCAAGGGCAAGCACCTCATCACCGTCAAGACGGAGCACAAGGCCGTTCTCGACACGATGCGCGAGATGGAGCGTCAGGGCTTCGAGGTCACTTACCTGGATGTCCAGGAGAACGGCCTGCTCGACTTCGAGGTGCTGAAGGCTGCCATCCGCCCCGACACCATCCTGTTGAGCGTGATGTTCGTCAACAACGAGATCGGCGTCATCCAGGACATTCCCGCGATCGGCGCGCTGTGCCGTGAAAAGGGCGTGATCTTCCACGTCGATGCGGCACAGGCCACCGGCAAGGTGGAGATCGACCTGCAGACGCTGCCAGTGGACCTCATGAGCCTGGCTTCGCACAAGACCTACGGCCCCAAGGGCATCGGTGCGCTCTATGTGCGCCGCAAGCCCCGGGTGCGCCTGGAGGCGCAGATGCACGGCGGTGGGCACGAACGCGGCATGCGCTCCGGCACCCTCCCGACGCACCAGATCGTCGGCATGGGCGAGGCCTTCCGCATCGCCCGCGAGGAAATGGCGCAGGATCTGGAAAAGGCCCGCGCGCTGCAGAAGCGCCTGCTGGACGGCCTCTCCGACATCGAGCAGGTGTTCGTCAACGGCGACCTCGAGCGCCGGGTGCCGCACAACCTCAACATCAGCTTCAACTATGTCGAAGGCGAATCGTTGATCATGGGCATCAAGGGGCTGGCGGTGTCGTCCGGCTCGGCGTGCACGTCGGCGAGCCTCGAGCCCAGCTATGTGCTGCGCGCCCTCGGCCGCAGCGACGAACTGGCGCACAGCAGCCTGCGCATGACGATCGGCCGGTTCACGACCGAGGAAGAGATCGATTTCGCGGTGTCCTCCATCCGCCACAACGTCGCCAAGCTGCGCGAATTGAGCCCCCTGTGGGAAATGTACAAGGATGGCGTGGACATCAGCTCCATCCAATGGGCTGCCCACTGATCCCGGCAGCCGCGAAGAAGTGAAAGGCAGGTAGAAATCATGGCTTACTCCGACAAGGTCATCGACCATTACGAAAATCCCCGCAATGTGGGTTCGTTCGACAAGAGCGACGATTCCGTGGGCACCGGCATGGTGGGCGCCCCCGCCTGTGGCGACGTGATGAAGCTGCAGATCAAGGTGAACCCGGAAACCGGCGTGATCGAGGACGCACGCTTCAAGACGTACGGCTGCGGTTCGGCCATCGCATCCTCTTCCCTGGTCACCGAGTGGGTCAAGGGCAAGACGCTGGACGAGGCCGCGGCCCTCAAGAATGCCGAGATCGCCCAGGAACTGGCACTGCCCCCGGTCAAGATCCACTGCTCCATCCTCGCCGAGGATGCGATCAAGGCTGCCGTGCAGGACTACAAGGCCAAGCATTCGGCCCTGGCGGGAGCCTGACCGGCCATGGCGATCACTCTCACGGAAGCCGCAGCGCGGCACGTCAGCCGGTACCTGTCCCGCAGGGGCAAGGGCCTGGGCGTGCGCCTGGGGGTGAAGACCACCGGTTGCTCCGGCCTGGCCTACAAGCTGGAGTATGTCGATGCGCCCGAACCCGAGGACGTGGTCTTCGAGGACCACGGCGTCAAGGTACTGATCGACCCGAAGAGCCTGGCCTATATCGACGGCACGCAGCTGGATTTCGTGCGGGAAGGGTTGAACGAAGGTTTTCGCTTCAACAATCCCAACGAGCGCGACCGCTGCGGTTGCGGGGAAAGCTTCCGCGTCTGAGCCGTCCGGCACTCCGGGCGTTTCTGCCGGCATTGCCCGGCATGGACCACGACGAACCGCCATCGCAGGTGTGCTGGCGGTTTTTTTCTTGACATGAACCTGCAATCCGACGATTTCGAGCTTTTCGACCTGCCCAGGCGTTTTACCCAGGAGCGTGCGGCGATCGATGCCCGCTGGAAAGCCCTGCAGCGGGAAGCCCACCCCGACCGTTTCGCTGCGCAGGGCGCGGCGGCCCAGAGGGTGGCCATGCAATGGTCCGTGCGCATCAACGAGGCCTACCAGCGGCTGAAGGATCCGATCCGCCGGGCAGCCTACCTGTGCGAACTCCATGGCGCACCCATCCAGGCGGAGGACAACACGGCCATGCCGGCGGCATTCCTGATGCAGCAGATGGAGTGGCGCGAAGCACTCGACGAGGCCGCGGACGGGGCTGCCATCGACCGCCTGGAGGCGGAGGTGCGGCAGGCCCGTCGCGATGCACTGGATCGCTGCGGCGAACTGATCGACGTGCGCCAGGACTATGCGGCCGCTGCGGGTGCCGTCAGAGGCCTTATGTTCATTGAGCGCTTTGCGCTCGACTTCGATCGCCGCCGGGAGCAACTGGAACAATAACTCCCTTGGCTCCTTTCGCAGGCCCGCGTGGCCTCGCGCGTTTTCCATTCTCCGGACCGGCCCGCCCCGCATGGTGCGCCTTCCCGTCCGGCTTGCCCCTACCACCACCATGGCGCTTCTGCAGATTTCCGAACCCGGCCAGTCCCCGAATCCTCACCAGCGCCGCATCGCGGTCGGTATCGATCTCGGGACCACCCACTCCCTGGTCGCCGCCGTGCGCAACGGCGCCGCGGAATGCCTGCCGGACGCCGAAGGCCGGCTGCTGCTGCCGTCCGTGGTGCGCTACCTGCCCCAGGGTCGCCGGCAGATCGGACATGCCGCCATGGGAGCGCGGTCGGAAGACGCCGCCAACACCCTGGTATCGGTGAAGCGTTTCATGGGCCGCGGACTCAAGGACATCGACCATCCCGAGCGCCTGCCCTATGCCTTCGTGCCCGGCCAGGACGGCGACATGGTGGCGATGGAAACCGTGGACGGGGTGAAGTCCCCCGTCGAAGTGAGCGCGGAAATCCTGGCCGAACTGCGCCACCGTGCCGAGGACACGTTCGACGATGACCTGTACGGCGCGGTGATCACCGTGCCAGCCTATTTCGACGACGCGCAGCGGCAGGCGACCAAGGATGCAGCCCGCCTGGCGGGCCTGAACCTGCTGCGCCTCATCAACGAACCCACGGCGGCGGCCATTGCCTACGGCCTGGACAATGCCAGCGAGGGCGTCTATGCGGTGTACGACCTGGGCGGTGGAACCTTCGACATCTCCATCCTGCGCCTGGCGCAGGGGGTGTTCGAGGTGATCGCCACCGGTGGCGATTCCGCGCTCGGCGGCGACGACTACGATGCCGCGCTGGCGGAGTGGGCGTTGCAGCGGCTGGGCATACGGGCTGAAAGCGCGCAGGACAAGGCGGCTGCGCGCATCGCGGCCCGGGCGTGCAAGGAGGGGCTCACGGCCGTGGAGAGTGCGCTGTTCTCGGCACGCATCGGCGGGAAGGAGGTCCGGCTGGACGTGCTGCGGGGTGATTTCGATGCCATCACCTCGTCGCTCACGGAGCGCACGCTGGCCGCGGTGCGCCGGGCCCTGCGGGATGCACGCCTGCAGCGGGAGGACATCCAGGGCGTCGTAATGGTCGGCGGGTCCACCCGCATGCCGCAGATCCAGCGCGCGGTGGCCGCGTTCTTCGGCACGGAGCCCCTGAACAACCTGAATCCGGACGAGGTGGTCGCCCTGGGCGCCGCCATCCAGGCGCACCAGCTCGCGGGCAACGACCCGGCGGGCGACATGCTGCTGCTGGACGTGATCCCGCTGTCGCTGGGCATCGAGACGATGGGAGGGCTCGTGGAGCGCATCATTTCGCGCAACGAGACCATTCCCACCGCCAAGGCCCAGGATTTCACCACCTACAAGGACGGCCAGACGGCCCTGGCCATCCATGTGGTGCAGGGCGAGCGGGATCTGGTCGCGGACTGCCGCAGCCTGGCCCGCTTCGAGCTGCGCGGCATCCCGCCGATGGCGGCGGGGGCGGCGCGCATCCGCGTCACTTTCACGGTGGATGCCGATGGCCTGCTGGGCGTGAGCGCACGCGAGCAGAGCACCGGCATCGAGGCGCGGGTGGACGTCAAGCCGTCCTACGGCCTGTCCGATGACCAGATCGCACGCATGCTGCAGGAAGGCTTCGCCACGGCGGGCGAGGACATGCGCGCCCGTGCGCTGGTCGAGGCCCGCGTGGAGGCGGACCGCATGCTCATGGCTACCCGCACGGCGCTGCAGGCCGACGGCGATATCCTGCCGCCGGCCGAGCGCCAGTCCATCGATGCGCTCGTGCAGGCCCTGGAGGCGGTGCGCGAGCATGAAGATGCCTCCGCCATCGATGCCGCGACCCAGGCCCTCGCCAAGGGGACGGAAGCTTTCGCCGCCCGGCGCATGAACCGGGGCATCCAGCAGGCGCTGGCCGGCAAGAGCGTCCAGAGCCTCTGAGACACCAGAACATCCTTTCAAGCCAGCCCACGACATGCCTGTCATCAAGATACTGCCCCATCCCGAATACTGTCCTGCCGGCACGGAGGTGAACGCGCCCGCGGGGACCTCGATCTGCGAAGCCCTGCTGGACAATGGGATCAAGATCGAGCACGCCTGCGACATGAGCTGCGCCTGCACCACCTGCCATGTGATCGTGCGGCAGGGCTACGAGTCGCTCAACGAGGCCGAGGAAGAGGAAGAAGACCTGCTCGACCGGGCCTGGGGGCTCGAGCCGCAGTCGCGGCTGTCCTGCCAGGCGATCCTTGCGCAGCAGGACGTGACGGTGGAGATTCCGAAGTACACCATCAACCATGCCAAGGAGAACCACTGATGCAGGCCCAGGCTGAATCCCGCCCGGTCGGTACCTCGGCATGCGCAGGAGCACTGGCATGACGCGGCAGATCGTTCTCGATACCGAAACCACGGGCCTGTCCGCGGAAGGCGGCGACCGCATCATCGAACTGGGATGCGTGGAGCTGTTGAACCGGAAGCTGACCGGCAACAACCTGCACCTGTACTTCAACCCGGAGCGCGACAGCCACGAGGACGCGCTGAAGGTGCACGGCATCAGCAACGAGTTCCTGAAGGACAAGCCCAAGTTCGCCGAGGTGGTGGACGAGATCCTGGAATACCTGCAAGGCGCGGAAATCATCATCCACAACGCGGCCTTCGACGTGGGCTTCCTGAACAAGGAGCTGGAGCTGACGGGTCGCCCCGCGTTCACGAGCTATGTCGAGAGCGTGACGGACACGCTGGTGATGGCCAAGGAGATGTACCCGGGCAAGCGCAACTCGCTGGACGCGCTGTGCGACCGGCTGGGCGTGGACAACTCCGGTCGTACGCTGCACGGGGCGCTGCTGGATGCGGAACTGCTGGCCGATGTTTACATCAACCTCACCCGCGGCCAGGATGCGCTGCTGATCGCAGACGACGCGCAGGAGGGTGACGAGACCGCCGTGCGCCTTGCGCCCGTGGACCTTTCCGCCTTCACGCTGCCGGTGCTCCTGGCCAGCGAGCAGGAACTGGCGGCGCACGACGAGGTGCTGGCGCAGATCGACAAGGCCAGTGGCGGCAAAACTATTTGGAAAATTTCTTCGGACAGCCAAAAAGCTATGCCATAATCATGGGCTGCCGCAACAACGGCACTGGGGTGATTAGCTCAGCGGTAGAGCACTGCCTTCACACGGCAGGGGTCACATGTTCGATCCATGTATCACCCACCAGTTTTGCTCCGATGGGACGCCTTGCAGGCGGTTCTTCGGAAAGGGTGATTAGCTCAGCGGTAGAGCACTGCCTTCACACGGCAGGGGTCACATGTTCGATCCATGTATCACCCACCATTCCAGACCCCTTGCAGGCCCTGCCTGCAGGGGGTTTTTGCTTTGTGCGAGCTTGGCTGGCCAGGCGTTGCCCATGGCGCCGAGGGTGACTGCTCCTCGGCCACAATCCGGCTTTCTTCCTGCCAGACGCAAGGCTGCCGTGATCATCTACCACAACCCCTCGCACCGTCTCCACGCGCCGGTCCACGAGTTCTTCCGGGGCGAGCGCGTTCCCTGTTTTGAAAAGCCCGACCGTGCCGACTATGTGGAAGCCCGGCTGCGGCAGCAGGGTTACGCGCTGCGAGCTCCGGACGCGGACAGCCAGGCCGTCCTGGAGCGTGTGCATGCGCCGCGGTACCTGCGCTTCCTGCAGGATGCGTGGCCGCAGTGGCTGTCGCTGGATGGGCGCAATGCCGGAGTGCAGCCGTTCCCGTCCGTCTGGCCGGTGCGCACGCTGCGCGACGATGTCGAGCCCGAGAACTTCGTCGCGCGGCTGGGCCTGTATTCCATGGACAACGGCTCGCCCCTGTCCGAAGGCACCTGGGCGGCAGCCAAGGCGGGCGCCGATGCGGCCGCGAGCGCGGCGGCCGCGGTGGCGGCAGGAGCGCGTGCCGCGTTCTGCTGCACCCGCCCGCCGGGCCACCACGCGGGGCCCGACTTCATGGGCGGCTACTGCTTTCTCAACAACGCGGCAGTGGCGGCCCAGTGGCTGCTCGATGCCGGCGCCGCCCGCCGCGTTGCCGTGCTGGATGTGGACTACCACCACGGCAACGGCACGCAGAGCATCTTCTACGAGCGATCCGACGTGATGTGCATCAGCATCCATGGCGACCCGCGCACCGAGTATCCGTTCTACCTGGGGCATGCCGACGAAACCGGCGAGGGACCCGGTGCCGGCTTCAACTTCAATATCCCTCTGCCGGCCGGAACGGCCTTTCCCGGCTGGCTCGATGCGCTTGACCGGGCCTGTGCGCGTGTCGTGGAATGCGGGGCGCAGGCGCTGGTCGTGCCGCTGGGTCTCGATACGTTCGAGGGCGATCCCATCTCGCGGTTCACGCTGTCGTCGCCGGACTTCATCGAAGTGGGCGCCAGGCTGGCAGGCCTGGGGCTGCCGACGGTCTTCGTACTCGAAGGCGGATATGCGGCCGCGGAACTGGGTGTGAACGCGGTCAACGTACTGCAGGGCTTTGAGCGCGTGGCGGGCGGTGCCGGACCGGAAGGGCCGCCATGAGCGACGCGGTCGAATGCGTGGTCATCGGCGCGGGGGTGGTGGGGCTCGCGGTGGCCAGGGCGCTGGCGATGGAGGGCCGGGAGGTGATCGTACTGGAGGCCGCGGGGGCCATCGGCACCGGTACGAGTTCACGCAACAGCGAGGTCATCCACGCGGGCATCTACTATCCGCAGGGCTCGCTCAAGGCGCGGCTGTGCGTGCGGGGCAAGGAACTCCTGTATGCCTATTGCGCGCAGCGCGGGGTACCGCACCGCCGGTGCGGCAAGCTCATCGTCGCCACGTCCTCCTCGCAGCTCGCATCGCTCGATGGAATCGCGGCGCGAGCGCGGGCCAACGGCGTGTCCGATCTGCGGCACCTCGGCCGCGACGAGGCCGTGGCGCTCGAGCCGGCCCTCGCGTGTGCCGGTGCGCTGCTGTCGCCCAGCACGGGCATCGTGGACAGCCATGCGCTCATGCTGTCGCTGCAGGGAGATCTGGAGCACGCTGGCGGCATCGTGGCGCTCAACGCCGTCTTCGCTGCGGCGCAGTGCGGGCCGGACGGCATCCTCGTGGAAACCGAAGATGGCACGCACCTGCGGGCACGCTGTGTCATCAACGCGGCCGGTCTCCATGCGCCGGCGGTGGCGCGGCGTTGCGCAGGCACGCCGCAGGAAATGGTGCCCGTGGCCCATTTCGCCAAGGGAAGCTACTTCTCGCTGTCCGGCCGGGCTCCGTTTTCGCGGCTGGTCTATCCCGTGCCCGAGCCGGCAGGCCTGGGCGTGCACCTGACCCTCGATCTCGGAGGCCAAGCCAGGTTCGGTCCGGACGTGGAATGGGTTGCGGACAGCGCCGACCTGGCAGTGGACCCTGCCCGCGGCGAGGCGTTCTATGCGGAGGTGCGAAAGTACTGGCCTGGGTTGCACGACGGGATGCTCCAGCCCGCCTACGCGGGCATGCGTCCCAAGATCCACGGGCCGGACGAGCCGGCTGCGGACTTCCTGATCCAGGGGCACGAGGTGCATGGCGTGCCGGGGCTGGTGCATCTGTTCGGCATCGAATCGCCCGGGCTCACCAGTTGCCTGGCTATCGCGGAATACGTCACTGCCGCAGCCCGCGGCTGAGGGCTCCGCCGCGGGATGGGGGCCGGTAATATGGGACATCCGCCTACAGCCGACCTGGGAGGGGCGGATTACCTTTGGGTTCTGCTATGAAAGGCTTGTTTATGACCTCTGCATCCGAAACCTTCTCCAATGCACAACAAGAACTGGAAAAGCTGGTCACCGACCTGCGCGGCCTGCTGTCCAACAAGGACCTGGACAGCGTTCCGGAAATCCGCCAGCTGCGCCGCCGGCTGGACGATGGCGTGAACACGGTGCGTGACTCCGCCGTCCGCGCGGCGCAAGAGGCCGCCAGCCAGGCGAAGGAAGCGGCCCGAGTGGCAGACCGCTATGCGCACGACGAGCCCTGGCGCGTTGCCACGGCTGCACTGGCCGCAGGTGCCCTGGTGGGCTTCCTGCTCGCCCGGCGTTGAGCGGGGCGGGCGCTCGCCACACCGGGCGCCGCCATCCCTCTTTCCGGCTGGGAACTCCGAAGACCCAGCCTTTTCACTGCATTGAAAGGTCCTCATGAATTGGTTGGCGCTGTTGGGATTGGAAGGGTGGGTTGCGCGCATCCGCGCAGCCACCATCGAAGGTGCCATCGCCGCCGAGGACCGCTGGGATCTGGCCCGCCTGGAATGGGCGGAGGAAAAGCGCCGGTTGGCCTGGATGGTGGTGCTCGTCGTGGCTGCTGCAGGCCTGACCGTGATCGCCCTCATCCTTTTGTCCCTGGCCATCATGGTGCATTTCTGGGATTCGCCGGACCGCGCCATGGTCGCCTGGATCGTGGCCGGAACCTGGCTCGCCTTGTGGGCAATCACGCTGGTCAGCCTTGTGGTCACCGCAAAGCAGGCTGGCAACGCTTTCGCGCTCACGCGCCGCGAACTGCGCGAAGACTGGCGGCAGATCAAGGAAAGGCTGTAATCCCGATGTCCGCACCGCACGCTTCCACGTCTGGCGAAACCGATTTCCGGCCTGCGCTCGGCGATCTGCACGCCACTCCCGAACAACGCAAGATCCTCGAGCGCATAGCGCTGCAGCGCGAGCGCCTGCACAGCCGCCGCCTTGCGCGGCGACAGGCTGCGGAACTGCGCGCCCAGCAGGGGGCAGAAGGCGGCCCACGGCCGCTGGATCCGGACGCGCCGCTGGTCGAGCGGGTCATCTGGTTCGCGCGGCAGCACCCCATCATGGTGGTGGCCGCGGCTGGAGCCGCCGCCGCCGTGGGCCCCAGCCGCATCATGCGCTGGGCGGGAGTGCTGATGCCGCTCGTCATGAAAATGAAGCGCTGAGCAGCTGTCGTTGGCGCTGTGCGCTGGGCGCACGGCCACTGCTGGATCTCTCCCGCTTTCCCCTCAGGCCGGGCGGGGCATGGCGCGCAGCGCCTTGGCGACCTGGGGCACCAGCGCGGGGCCCCGGTAGATGAGCCCGGTGTAGATTTGCACCACGTCGGCGCCCGCGCGCATCTTCTCGACCGCGTCCTCGGCGCTGAGGATTCCTCCCACCCCGATGATGGGAAAGTCCTTGCCCAATGCATGGCGCAACTGTCGGATGACCCGGTTGCTGGCTTCCCGCACCGGTGCGCCGCTGAGCCCGCCGGTTTCCTCCGCGTGGCGCAGCCCTTGCACCGCATCGCGAGAAATGGTGGTGTTGGTGGCGATGACTCCGTCCATTCCGTGGCGCTGCAGCGTGGATGCGATGACGGCTACCTGCTCCTCTGCGAGGTCGGGGGCGATCTTCACGAAGATGGGCACGCGGCGCGCTCGCCCCGTGGCCTTTTCAGGCTGCTTGGCCAGCGACTCCCGCCGCTCGGCGATGGCCCCCAGCAATCCGTCCAGGGCTGCGTCACTCTGCAGTGCGCGCAGGTTCTGGGTGTTGGGGGAGCTGATGTTGACCGTGACGTAGTCGGCGTGTGGATACACCCCCTCCAGGCACAGCAGGTAGTCGCGCGTGGCGTCCTCGATCGGCGTGGTGGCGTTCTTGCCGATGTTGAGGCCCAGGAGCATCGGGCGCGTGCCGGGGCGGGTGTGGTGGTTCGATTGCCGCACGTTGTGCAGGAATGCGTCCAGGCCTTCGTTATTGAAGCCGAGGCGGTTGATGAGGGCGTTGGCTTCGGGCAGGCGGAACATGCGCGGCTTGGGATTGCCGGGTTGGGCGCGCGGGGTGACGGTGCCCACTTCGACGAAGCCGAACCCCATGGCTCCCAGCGCGTCGATGCAGCGTGCGTTCTTGTCCAATCCTGCGGCGAGGCCCACTCGGTTGGGAAAGGTGAGCCCCGCGAGCTGGACGGGGTCGGAGACCTGTTCGCCGCTCCATGCCCACTGCAGTGGCGTGCGCTGGCCGCGTGCCAGCATGTCCATGGTGAGTTCGTGGGCGGCTTCGGCATCCATGCCGAAGAGGAACGGGCGGGTGAGGGCGTAGGGGATCAGGGACATGGGGATAATTCGGGCTTCACTCCGATTCTCTCCCATGACCACTCCCGCATCACTTTCCCAAGATGAACTCAAGGCCCTGGTGGGCCAGGCCGCGCTGAAGTACGTGGTGCCCGGCGACATCATCGGTGTCGGCACTGGCTCGACGGTGAACCAGTTCATCCAGGCGCTGGGTTCGATGAAGGACGCCATCCGGGGCGCGGTGTCGAGCTCCGAGGCCAGCACGCAACGGTTGCGTGCGCTGGGCATTCCGGTCTTCGACGCCAACGAGGTGGAGGCCCTGTCCGTCTATATCGATGGCGCGGACGAGATCGATCCGCGGGGCCACATGGTCAAGGGGGGAGGCGCTGCGCTGACCCGCGAAAAGATCGTCGCGGCCCTGGCCAGGCAGTTCGTGTGTATCGCCGATGCGTCCAAGCTGGTGGAAACGCTGGGCCGGTTTCCGCTGCCGGTCGAGGTGATTCCCATGGCGGCGCAGCAGATCGCGCGCCGGTTCGCCGCCCGGGGCGGCCAGGCCGTGTTGCGCCGGGGATCGGACGGGCAGCCGCTGGTCACCGACAACCAGCAGCACATCCTCGATGTGACGGGGCTGTCGATCCAGGATCCGCTGGCGTTCGAATCGGACGTCAGCCAGTGGCCCGGCGTGGTGACCGTGGGCGTCTTCGCCCACCAGAAGGCCCACGTGGCGCTGATCGGTGCGCCGGAGGGTGTCCGGACACTCACGTACTGAGGAGATGGCGGGCACGAGCGGCCCATGGCCGCTGCGTGCCGCCAGCGATGCGCGACAGGACTAGAACTGGATGCCGGCGGGATTGGCGGGCGAAGGCGCGGGCGGCGCGGCTGGCCGCTGCACCGGAGCGGGCGCTGCCGCAGGGGGCGCTGCCGGGGCCGGCGTGGCAGGCTTGGCGCTGACCAGGGGCGTTGCGGGCGGGCGCCGGTAGTTCGGAGGCAGTTGCGACTGCCTGGGGTACGCCGCGGCATCGAGGTACTGTGTCCACTCGGTGTCGGAGAAGCCGATGAGCTGCTGCGATCCGATGGTGGCGAATGGCAGGGTGGTGGACCCGCTCAGGCGCTGCAGGGCCTCTGCGTCTTCGTTGGTATTCACGGTGCGCTCGGTGAAGGGCACGCCGCGGCCTGCCAGCAGATTGCGCGCGCTGGTGCAGGGTGCGCAGTCGTTGCCGGTGTAGAGCGTGACGGGAAACCGGGAGGCGACCTGCTGCAATTCATAGGGCAGGCCGCTGGCGGAGGTACCGGCAGGCTTGCCGTTCATCGTCGCCGGCCCCGACTGCGCGTCCGGCGCCCGGTCGGAGAACGTCACCTTGCCGTCAGGACCGACGATGCGATAGACGTTCTGGGCGGCCACGGGCAGGGCGGCAGCGGCGCTGGCCAGGCACAGCGCAGCCAGGCGGACTGCGGGGAGCAGGGAGGGCATGGGGGCGTGTCTCCTTGGGCGTGGGGCGTTTCTAGCGTTGGGGGCGTCAGGCGGCCTGGGCCATGCCTTGGTGGCGCAGCAGGGCGTCCAGGGACGGTGCCCGCCCCCGGAAGGCCTTGAAGGACTCCATGGCCGGGCGGCTGCCGCCGACTTCCAGGATGGCCTGGCGGTAGCGCGCGCCGGTGTCCGTGCTCGGCAGGCCGTCGGCGCCGGCGGTTTCCTCGAAAGCGGCATAGGCGTCGGCGCTCAGCACTTCCGCCCACTTGTAGCTGTAGTAGCCGGCCGCGTAGCCGCCCGCGAAGATATGGCTGAACGTGTGTGCGCTGCGGCTGAAGGCCGGCGGCTGCAGCACGGCGACTTCCTTGCGCACCTGGTCGAGCAGGGGCATGAAGTCCTGCGAAGGGTCGTGCTCGGTGTGCAGCAGCATGTCGAACAGCGCGAACTCGATCTGCCGCAGCGTGCCCATGCCGCTCTGGAAATTCTTGGCGGCCAGCATCTTGTCGAAAAGCTCGCGGGGCAGCGGGGCGCCGGTGTCCACGTGGGCGGTCATGTGCCGCAGCACGTCCCACTCCCAGCAGAAGTTTTCCATGAACTGGCTGGGCAGCTCTACCGCGTCCCACTCGACGCCGCTGATGCCGGATACGTCGCGCTCGTTCACCTGCGTGAGCATGTGATGCAGCCCGTGGCCGAATTCATGGAAGAGGGTGATCACGTCGTCGTGCGTGAGCAGTGGCGGCTTGCCCTCCACGCCCGCGGCGAAGTTGCAGACCAGGTGGGCGACGGGCGTCTGCAGCCGGCCGGTATCCGGGCGCAGCCAGCGCGTGCGCACGCCGTCCATCCAGGCGCCGCCGCGCTTGCCGGTGCGGGCCGGCTGGTCCAGGTAGAACTGGCCTACGAGTTGGGCTCCGCGCTCGATGCGGTAGAACTCCACGGCGGGATTCCAGACAGGGGCTGTGTCGCGCCGGATGGCCACGTCGAAAAGCGTCTCGACGATCTTGAAGAGGCCGGCCAGCACCTTCGGCGCGGTGAAGTACTGCTTCACCTCCTGCTCGCTGAAGGCGTAGCGCGCTTCTTTGAGCTTTTCGGAAATGTAGGGCCAGTCCCAGGACTGCGGATCGGCGATGCCCAGGTGCTTCGCGGCGAAATCGCGCAGGTCGGCCACGTCCTTTTCCGCGTAGGGCCGCGCCCGTCGGGCGAGGTCGCGCAGGAAATCGATGACCTCCCGGGGCGAATCCGCCATCTTGGCAACGACGGACACTTCGCCGAAATTCGCGTAACCCAGCAGCCGCGCCTCTTCCTGGCGCAGGGCGAGGATTTCGCGGATCAGTGCGGAGTTGTCGAAGCGGCGGGCATCGCCCTCGGCCTGATCCGAAGCCCGGGTGACATAGGCACGGTACAGCGTTTCACGCAATGCGCTACTCTCGGCGAACTGCATCACGGGCAGGTAGCAGGGCATCTTGAGGGTGAGCTTGTAGCCCTCCCTGCCGTCCGCCTGGGCGGCGGCGAGGGCGGCCTGGCGCACGTCCTCGGGCAGCCCGGCGAGTTCATCCTCGCGGGCGTAGTAGGCGAAGGCGTCGGTGGCGTCCAGGGCGTTCTCGCTGAACTTCTGCGACAGTTCGGCCTGCCGCTCCTGGATCTGGGCGAAGCGCTCCTTGGCCTCGCCCTGCAGCTCGGCGCCGGAGAGCACGAAATTGCGCACCGCGTTCTTCCAGGCCTGGCGCTGTTCCGGATTGAGCGTGGCCGGGTCGATGGCCTTGTACTTCGCATAGAGGCGCTCGTCGGCCCCGAGACGCGTCCAGAACTCCGTCACCCGCGGCAGGACCTCGTTGTATGCCGCCCGCAGCTCGGGCGTGTCGGCAACGCTGTTCAGGTGGCTGACGTCGCCCCAGGCCCGGCCCAGTTCCTCGATCGCGACATCCAGCACGCGCGAGATGGCTTCCCAGGTGGCGGGGAAGTCCGGGGCCGTGACGGTGTCCAGCGCGGTGTTCGCGCGCGAGAGCAGGGCGTCCATCGCGGGAGCCACGTCGGCGGGCGCGATGCGGTCGAACAGCGGGAGGTCTTGGAAGTCGAGGAGTGGATTGCTCATGCGCGTTCAGATGGCGGCGGGGACGATGGGTTCAAGCGGCGTGCGCAATCTCTTCGATAGCCTGGCTCGATGGTTCGGGTCAGCCGGCTGCGCGTTCGGCCGCTTCGAGGGTGTTCACGAGCAGCATCGTAATGGTCATGGGGCCGACCCCGCCGGGAACGGGGGTGATGTGGCCCGCGACCTCGCGCACGCCCTCGAAGTCCACGTCGCCGCAGAGCTTGCCTTCGTCGTTGCGGTTCATGCCCACGTCGATGACGACGGCGCCGGGCTTGACCATGTCGGCCGTCAGCACGTTGCGGCGGCCCACGGCAGCCACGATCACGTCGGCCTGCAGCGTCTGGGCCTTGAGGTCGGTGGTGCGGGAGTGGCACACGGTGACGGTGGCGTCCTTGGCTAGCAGCATCAGCGCCATGGGCTTGCCCACGATGTTGCTGCGGCCTATCACCACGGCGTGCTTGCCGCGCAGGTCGTAGCCGATGTGTTCCAGCATCTTCATGCAGCCATAGGGCGTGCAGGGCCAGAAGCCGGGCATGCCGGTCATCAGGGCACCGGCGCTGGCGATGTGGAAGCCGTCCACGTCCTTGGCGGGCGAGATGGCCTCGATCACCTTCTGGGCGTCGATGTGGGACGGCAGGGGTAGCTGCACCAGGATGCCGTGGATGGACGGGTCGTTGTTCAGCGCGTCCACGCGCGCCAGCAGCGCGGCCTCGGTCATCGCGGCGTCGTACTTCTCGAGCACCGAGTGCAGGCCGCTTTCTTCGCAGGCCTTGACCTTGTTGCGTACGTACACCTGGCTGGCGGGGTTGTCGCCCACCAGCACGACGGCCAGGCCCGGCGTGGTGCCGCGTTCCTTGAGCAGCGCGGCGCGGCGGGCCACGTCGGCGCGGAGTTGTCGGGAAAGGGCGTTGCCGTCGATCAGTTGGGCGGTCATGGCGGAAAGGGACTTCGGTGCGTTGGATGCGAAAAAGGCCGCCGGCCCCGGCTGGGCGCCGGTGGGCTGGGCGGCCTTGCGGAGACGGTCAGGACTTGGGCGCGTTCTGGCCCAGGGCGATCTTGAGCAGGTCGGCCACGGTATTGGCGTTCAGCTTTTCCATGATGTTGGCGCGGTGCGCCTCCACGGTCTTGATGCTGATGCCCAGGTCGTCGGCGATCTGCTTGTTCAGGCGGCCGGCGACGATGCGCTCGAGCACCTGCGCCTCGCGCCCGGTGAGCTTGGAGAGCAGGGCGTCGCGGCTGGCGGCCTGCTGGTGGCCGGCGAAGGACTCGCGGGCCCGGTCGAGCATCCGGTCCACGAGGCTGACGAGTTCGTCCTCGTTGAAAGGCTTCTGTATGAAGTCGAGCGCGCCCTTCTTCATGGTGTTGACGGCCATGGGCACGTCGCCGTGGCCGGTGATGAAGACGATGGGCAGGGGGGACTTGCGTTCGAGCAGGCGGTCCTGCAGTTCAAGCCCGGTCATGCCGCCCATGCGGATATCGACGATCAGGCAGGCGACTTCGCGCGGGTCATAGCGCGAGAGGAAGGATTCGGCGGAGTCGAAGCAGCGGACGCGGTAGTCCTTGCCCTCCAGCAGCCATTGCAGCGAGTCGCGCACGGCCTCGTCGTCATCCACGACGTAGACAGTACCTTTTTTGGGAGTCAAACTCATGCGGGAGTCCTTGGGGTAGATGCTTTTGCTACAGAATTCATAGTGTCATCCGCAGGCTGGGCGAGCGGAAGCCAGAAGGAGAATCGGCAGCCGGTGACCTCCGGGCCATTGTAGATGTTCTCCGCCTGCATCCGGCCCTGGTGCGATTCCACGATGCTGCGGCACAGGTTCAGGCCGATGCCCATGCCTTCCTGCTTGGTGGAGAAGAAGGCCTCGAAGAGGTGTTCCAGCACTTCCGGGGCCAGGCCCTTGCCGGTGTCCTGCACCGCGAATTCGATGCCGTCCTGGCTGTCCAGCGGGCGCGGCACCACGCGCAGCTCCACGCTGCGGCGGGCCGGTGGACGCCCGGCCTGCTGGATGGATTCCGCGCCGTTCTTCATGAGGTTGATGAGCACCTGCTCGATCAGGATGGTGTCGGCCATCACGGGCGGCAGGCGCGCGGCCACGTAATGGGTCAGCCGCACGTTGTGCCGGCGCAGTTCCATGTCCGCTAGCTCGACCGCCTCGCTGACCATGTGCTGCACGTCGGCGAGGGTGCGGTTGGGCTCGCTTTTCTTCACGAACGCGCGGATGCGCTGGATGATCTGGCCCGCGCGCTGCGCCTGGTGCGCGGTCTTCTCCAGTGCGGAAAGCAGGGCGTCTTCCGTGATCTGCTGGCTCTTGATGCGCGAGACCATGCCGCTGCAATAGTTGCTGATGGCCGTGAGCGGCTGGTTCAGTTCGTGCGCCACGCTGGAGGCCATCTCGCCCATGGTGATCAGACGGCTCACGGACTGCGCGCGTTCGGCCTGGCGCGCGGCCTGTTCCTCGGCCTGGCGGCGCGGGGTGATGTCGGTGGCGATCACCATCTGGGCCAGGCGGCCGTCCACCCAGTTCAGGTAGCGGGAGCGCACTTCCAGCCATTTGCCGAGGTCGGGCAGGTAGATCTCGGCGTTCTCCGAGCGCGCGTCGGTGAGCGTGTCCGTGGGCAGGCCCATGAGGGCATCCTCGTCGTCCATGCTGCCCGCGCTGGAGCTGCCGGCCGGCAGCACGCCCGCCTGGGCGACGAGCTGCAGGTGCCCGCCGGTCTGCGAGCCGAACCATTGGCGGTACAGCTTGTTCGCGAAGAGCAGTTCCTCGCTGCCCAGGGGCGCGACGGAGACGGAGGCATCCAGCGATTCCAGCACGATGGTGAAGCGTTCATGGGACGCCGTCAGCTGTTCGCGCACGCGGTTGGGCTCGGTGATGTCGGTCATCGAGGTCATCCAGCCGGTCTGCTGCCCGTGCGCGTCGATGAGCGGCGACACGTACAGCCGCGCGTCGAACAGCGTGCCGTTCTTGCGCTTCACCCGCACCTGGAAGCCACCGACCGTCTGCTTGCCGCTGAGCTCGTCGCGCAGCTTCGAATGCAGCACCTCGTGGTCGGCTTCCGGCCAATAGGTGTAGGGCGGGGACTGGCCGATCAGCTCCTCCGCGTTCCAGCCTGTCATCTGGCAGAAGGCGGCGTTCACGTAGGTCATGCGGCCATTCATGTCGAGCGCGCGCATGCCCGTGACCATGGAGTTTTCCATGGCGCGGCGGAAGTTGGTTTCGGCCACCAGCGCCTCCTGCGTGCGCAGGCGGCGGCGGGTGTGGCGCCAGTTGGCGATCAGCATCCAGGCCGTCATGGCGCTCAGCGTGCCCACGAGCCAGAAGAGGCCGCTGCCCACCACCCCCAGGGAGGTGCGGTAGGCCTGGGCGCGCAGCACGAGGCCATTGCCCACCGGAGACACGAACACCTCGTACTGGTTGGCGCGCGTGGCCCAGGGCTGCCAGGGCGAGGCGCGCCCGCGCGGCGGCAGCGGCGTGCCGGCCAGCAGCTGGTCACGGCCGTCGAGCATGGTGACCGCATAGCGCGCGAGCACTTCGGTGGGCGTGCCGTAGCGCAGCAGGCTGTCCACGGAGTATTCGGCCAGGACCACGCCCGTGAACTTGCCCTGTGCCACCAGGGGCACCTGCAGCTGCAACAGGGGCGCGGCCTCGCCCCGTCCCGGGTCGGCCAGCGGCTGCGCGTACACGGGCTGCTGGAGGTCGCGTGCGATGCCGAAGGTGTCGGCCGTGTCGCCATTGCGCAGCACCTCGCCTGCCACGCGCAGCTGGCTGCTGGGCAGCGTGGGCGCCGCATGGCTGGCGCGTATGCGGCGGCGGTCGTCGATCCAGGTGATGGCCTGCAGTTCGGGGTACTGGCTGATCAGGCCTTCCGCGCGGGCGACGAAATCCGCGCGCTCCAGGTCCTGGTTGGAGAGGTCGCGCGCGATGCGCATGATCTGTTCCTGGCGCTCCAGCAGGCGCAGGCGCACGCGCTGCTGGGCGTATTCAACGTCGCGGCGCAGGGCTTCCTGCTCGCGCTCGCCTTCCTCGGCGCGCAGGTACCAGAAAGCCGCCACGATCGCGGCGAGGAACATGAGCACGGCGGCCAGCGGCGCCAGGGCCGCCAGGCGGTCCTGGCGCGTGGGTGAGAGGCTGCGCCACCAGGTGCGCCACCAGCGGGCCGGCGCGGTGACCACGAAAGGCTCTGCCGGAGCGGGGGGCGCAGGGGAAGGGCGGTCCATGCCCGCGAGTGTAGGGGAGTGGCCCGGCTCCCCCGTCCGGGCGGATGTGCGGTTGCAGCAATTTTTCATATTGTGGTTTGATGTGGCGCCATTCGAAATTCAGGAAAAGTATGCGAAACTTCCATGGATTTACCCCCAACGCCAGCGACTCATAAAGGAGACAGGCATGACTGCTCAGACCGACCCTCAGGCCGGAAAAACCGCGACGTCCACCCCCGACACCGACCAACAGGAAACCCGCGAGTGGATGGACGCACTGTCTGCCGTGATCGACCGCGAAGGCGCTGAGCGGGCCCACTTCCTGCTCGAGCAATTGCTCGAACACGCGCGCCAGAGCAGCATCGACATGCCGTTCTCCGCCAACACCGGCTACGTGAACACGATCGAGCCCAGCCAGGAGGCGCGCTGCCCCGGCAACCTCGAGATCGAAGCCCGCTTGCGCGCCTACATGCGCTGGAACGCCATGGCGATGGTGGTCAAGGCCAACCGCCACCATCCGCCCGAAGGCGGCGACCTGGGCGGCCACATCGGCTCCTTCGCCTCGCTGGCCAACATGTTCGGCGCGGGCTTCAACCATTTCTGGCACGCCGAGAGCGAGAACCACGGCGGCGACCTGCTGTACATCCAGGGCCACGTGTCCCCCGGCATCTATGCGCGCGCCTACCTGGAAGGCCGCCTTACCGAGGAGCAACTGCTGAACTTCCGCCAGGAGGTGGACGGCAAGGGCCTGTCCAGCTATCCGCACCCCAAGCTGATGCCCGAGTTCTGGCAGTTCCCCACGGTCTCGATGGGCCTGGGCCCGCTGATGGCCATCTACCAGGCCCGCTTCCTGAAGTACCTGCAGGCCCGCGGCATCGCCAACACCGAGAACCGCAAGGTCTGGGTGTTCTGCGGCGACGGCGAGATGGACGAAGTGGAGTCGCTGGGCGCCATCGGCCTGGCCGCGCGCGAGAACCTCGACAACCTGATCTTCGTCATCAACTGCAACCTGCAGCGCCTGGATGGCCCGGTGCGCGGCAACGGCAAGATCATCCAGGAGCTGGAAGGCGAATTCCGCGGCTCCGGCTGGAACGTCGTCAAGCTGTTGTGGGGCAAGGGCTGGGACGACCTGCTGGCCCGCGACAAGGACGGCGCGCTGCGCAAGATCATGATGGAGTGCAACGACGGGGACTACCAGTCGTTCAAGGCCAATGACGGCGCCTACGTGCGTAAGAACTTCTTCGGCCGCGATCCGCGCACTCTGAAGATGGTCGAGCACATGAGCGACGACGAGATCTGGAACCTCCGCCGCGGCGGCCACGATGCGCAGAAGGTCTATGCGGCCTTCAAGGCAGCCAACGAGCACAAGGGCCAGCCCACGGTGCTGCTGGTGAAGACCGTCAAGGGCTTCGGCATGGGCAAGATCGGCGAGGGCAAGAACACGGTCCACCAGACCAAGAAGCTCGGCGACGAGGACATCAAGGCCTTCCGCGACCGCTTCAACATTCCGATTCCCGACAGCCAGATCGCCGACCTGCCGTTCTACAAGCCGGCCGACGACACCCCGGAGATGAAGTACCTGCACGAGCGCCGCAAGGCCCTCGGCGGCTACCTGCCGCACCGCCGCACGAAGGCCGACGAGAGCTTCACCGTGCCGTCGCTGGAGACCTTCAAGGCCGTGCTCGATGCCACGCCCGAAGGCCGCGAGATCTCGACCACGCAGGCGTACGTGCGCTTCCTCACGCAACTGCTGCGCGACCAGGCGATCGGCCCGCGCGTGGTGCCCATCCTGGTGGATGAGGCCCGCACCTTCGGCATGGAAGGCCTGTTCCGCCAGATCGGCATCTACAACCCGCACGGCCAGCAGTACACCCCGGTGGACAAGGACCAGGTGATGTACTACCGCGAGGACAAGGCCGGCCAGATCCTGCAGGAAGGCATCAACGAGGCCGGCGGCATGTCCAGCTGGATCGCCGCGGCCACGTCGTACAGCACGAACAACCGGATCATGATCCCGTTCTACGTGTACTACTCGATGTTCGGCTTCCAGCGCATCGGCGACCTGGCCTGGGCGGCCGGCGACATGCAGGCGCGGGGCTTCCTGCTGGGCGGCACGTCGGGCCGCACCACGCTGAACGGCGAAGGCCTGCAGCACGAGGACGGCCACAGCCACATCCTGGCCAACACGATTCCGAACTGCATCAGCTACGACCCGACCTTCGCGCACGAGGTCGCCGTCATCATGCACGACGGCCTGAAGCGCATGGTCGAGCGCCAGGAAAACGTCTTCTACTACCTGACGCTGCTCAACGAGAACTACGCCATGCCCGGACTGCAGCCCGGCACGGAAGAGCAGATCATCAAGGGCATGTACCTCTGCAAACAGGCGCCGGCCCTCAAGAAGGGCGCGCCCGCCGTGCAGTTGCTGGGCAGCGGCACGATCCTGCGCGAGTCGTTCGTCGCCCAGGAACTGCTGGAGAAGGACTGGGGCGTGGCCGCATCCGTGTGGAGCTGCCCGAGCTTCAACGAGCTCGCGCGCGACGGCCAGGAGGCGGAGCGCTGGAACCTGCTGCATCCCACGGAAACGCCGCGCACGTCGTTCGTGGAGGAGCAGCTCGGCAAGACCGAAGGCCCGGTGATCGCTTCCACCGACTACATGAAGGCGTATGCCGAGCAGATCCGTCCGTTCGTGCCCAAGGGCCGTACGTACAAGGTGCTGGGCACCGACGGCTTCGGCCGCAGCGACTTCCGCCGCAAGCTGCGCGAGCACTTCGAGGTGGACCGCCACTACATCGTCGTGGCCGCGCTCAAGGCCCTGGCCGAGGACGGCAAGCTGCCCGCCGCCAAGGTGGCCGAGGCCATCCAGAAGTACGGCATCCAGGCCGACAAGGTCAACCCGCTGCACGCCTGACCCTAACCGGAGACACCAATATGGCACTGATTGACATCAAGGTCCCGGACATCGGGGATTTCGACGCCGTCGGCGTGATCGAGCTGCTGGTGAAGCCCGGCGACACGGTGAAGGCCGAGCAGTCGCTCATCACCGTGGAGTCCGACAAGGCTTCCATGGAGATCCCTTCCAGCCACGCCGGCGTGGTGAAGGAGGTCAAGGTCAAGATCGGCGACCAGGTGAGCGAAGGCTCCGTGATCGTCGTGGTCGAGGCCGAAGGCGAGGGCGCGCAGCCCGCCGCCGCACCCGCCGCGAAAGCGGACGCACCTGCTCCCGCCCCGACCGCTGCATCCGCTCCGGCGCCGGCTGCGCCTGCACCCGCCCCGGCGGCCGCGGGTCCGATCGATGTGAAGGTGCCGGACATCGGCGACTTCAAGGACGTGGCGGTGATCGAGCTGCTCGTGAAGCCCGGCGATACGGTCAAGGAAGAGCAGTCGCTTTTCACCGTCGAATCCGACAAGGCTTCGATGGAGATCCCGTCGCCCGCTGCTGGTGTGGTGAAGGAACTGAAGATCAAGATCGGCGACAAGGTGAACGTGGGTGACCTCGTGGCCGTGCTGGAAGGCGCCGTCGGGGCCCCGTCGGCGGCACCCGCCGCAGCACCTGTGGATCGTCCCGCACCCCAGTCCGAACCCGACACGCGGGCGCCCCGCCAGCTGCCGGCCGAGGAGGCCGCTCCGCAGGTCGGCGCCACGGCTGCTGCTGCTCCGGCGCCTGCTCCCCATGCCCCGGGCGCCGCGCCCATCGGCCTGCCGCACGCATCTCCCTCGGTGCGCAAGTTCGCCCGCGAACTGGGCGTGCCGCTGGAAGAGATCAAGGGTTCCGGCCCCAAGGGCCGCATCACCCAGGAGGACATCCAGGCCTTTACCAGGCAGGTGATGGCGGGCGGCGTACAGACCAAGGCCCAGGCGGCCAAGGCGCCTGCCGGCGGCGGTTCCGGCGTGGGCATGGACCTGCTGCCCTGGCCGAAGGTGGACTTCGCCAAGTTCGGCGGCGTGGAGCGCAAGGACCTCTCGCGCATCAAGAAGATCAGCGGCGCCAACCTGCACCGCAACTGGGTGATGATTCCCCACGTCACCAACAACGACGAGGCCGACATCACCGAGCTGGAAGCCTTCCGCGTCTCCACCAACAAGGAGAACGAGAAGTCCGGCGTGAAGGTGACGATGCTCGCCTTCGTGATCAAGGCCGTGGTGGCCGCGCTCAAGAAGTTCCCCGAGTTCAACACCAGCCTGGACGGCGACACGCTCGTCTACAAGCAGTACTTCCACATCGGCTTCGCGGCGGACACGCCCAACGGCCTCGTGGTGCCCGTGCTGAAGGATGCCGACAAGAAGGGCATCCTGCAGATCAGCCAGGAAATGGGCGAGCTCGCCAAGAAGGCCCGCGACGGCAAGCTCGGCGCGGCCGACATGCAGGGCGGCTGCTTCTCGATCTCGTCGCTCGGCGGCATCGGCGGCACGCACTTCACGCCCATCATCAACGCACCCGAAGTGGCCATCCTGGGCCTCTCGAAGGGCCAGATGAAGCCGGTGTGGGATGGCAAGCAGTTCGTGCCGCGCCTGGTGCTGCCGCTGTCGCTCTCCTACGACCACCGCGTGATCGACGGCGCATCTGCGGCGCGCTTCAACGCCTACCTGGGCCAGGTGCTGGCGGACTACCGCCGCATCCTGCTGTGAAAGGAAACCCGACATGGCAGTGATCGACATCAAGGTGCCCGACATCGGTGATTTTTCCGAAGTGGGCGTGATCGAAGTGCTGGTGAAAGCCGGCGACACCATCAAGGTGGAACAGAGCCTCATCACCGTCGAATCCGACAAGGCATCGATGGAAATCCCGGCGAGCCATGCCGGCGTCGTCAAGGAGATGAAGGTGAAGGTTGGCGACAAGGTCGCCGAAGGCTCGGTGGTGCTGACGCTGGAGGCCGCCGATGCGGCTGCCGCTCCGTCCCCGGCGCCCGCATCCGCACCCGCGGCGCCTGCCCAGGCTGCCGCGCCGGCCCCCAAGGCTGCAGCTGCCCCGGCTCCGGCCGCGGCGAACTTCGGCGGCAATGCCGACCTCGAGTGCGACGTGCTCGTGCTGGGCGGCGGCCCCGGCGGCTACAGCGCGGCCTTCCGCGCTGCCGACCTCGGCCTGAAGGTCGTCATCGTGGAACGCTATGCCACCCTGGGCGGCGTCTGCCTGAACGTGGGCTGCATCCCGTCCAAGGCGCTGCTGCACGTGGCGGCCGTCATCGACGAGGCCAGCCACCTGAAGGCGGCCGGCATCGATTTCGGTACGCCCCAGGTCAACGTGGACACCCTGCGCGGCCACAAGGAAAAGGTCATCGGCAAGCTGACCGGCGGCCTGGCCGCCATGGCCAAGATGCGCAAGGTGACCACCGTGCGCGGCGTGGGCCAGTTCGTGGGTGCCAACCACCTCGAGGTGGAGGAAACCACCGGCGCCAAGGGCCAGGAGAAGACGGGCAGCAAGAAGGTCGTGGCCTTCAAGCGCGCCATCATCGCTGCCGGCTCGCAGGCCGTGCACCTGCCCTTCATGCCCAAGGACCCGCGCGTGGTCGATTCGACCGGCGCGCTGGAACTGAAGGAAGTGCCCAAGCGCATGTTGATCTTGGGCGGCGGCATCATCGGCCTCGAAATGGGCACCGTCTATTCCACGCTGGGCGCCCGCCTGGACGTGGTCGAGATGATGGACGGCCTGATGCAGGGCGCGGACCGCGACCTGGTCAAGGTGTGGCAGAAGATGAATGCCCACCGTTTCGACAACATCATGCTCAAGACCAAGACGGTGGGGGCCGAGGCCACGCCCGAAGGCATCAAGGTCACGTTCGCCGCCGCGGAAGAGGGCGGCAAGGCGCCCGAGCCGCAGGTCTATGACCTGGTGCTGCAGGCCGTGGGCCGCACGCCCAACGGCAAGAAGATCGGCGCCGAGAAGGCCGGCGTGGCCGTGACCGACCGCGGCTTCATCGACGTGGACGTGCAGATGCGCACCAATGTGCCGCACATCTTCGCCATCGGCGACATCGTGGGCCAGCCCATGCTGGCGCACAAGGCGGTGCACGAAGCGCACGTGGCGGCCGAAGTCATCGCCGGCGAACTCACGGGCGACAAGGCGCTGGCTTCGGCCGCGTTCAACGCCCGCGTGATTCCGAGCGTGGCCTACACCGATCCCGAAGTGGCCTGGGTGGGCCTGACCGAGGACCAGGCCAAGGCCCAGGGCATCAAGGTCAAGAAGGGCCTGTTCCCCTGGACGGCCTCCGGCCGCGCCATCGCCAACGGCCGCGACGAGGGCTACACGAAGCTGCTGTTCGACGATTCGCCCGAGGCCCATGGGCACGGCAGGATCCTGGGCGGCGGCATCGTGGGCACCCACGCCGGCGACATGATCGGCGAGATCGCCCTGGCGATCGAGATGGGCGCGGATGCCGTGGACATCGGCAAGACCATCCATCCGCACCCCACGCTGGGCGAAAGCATCGGCATGGCGGCGGAGATCGCGCACGGCTCCTGCACGGACGTGCCGCCGCAGAAGAAGTGAAGCAGCGTGGAGCGTCGCGGCAGATGTCGCGGCGCGTTTCGGAAATCAGGGCGGCTCCGGCCGCCTTTTTCATTTCGCCATGAATCCCATCCGGCACCGGCTTTCCTGCGACCTGCGGTCATCCCACGCTGGAGCCTCCCTGTTGCCAGACCAACTCGGGCATCTGGCGGATCTTTCTGCGGCGAGAGACCGATGGGCTGAGGGGGGCGCGCATCGCCTCTCCTCGGCCAGACCTTCGCACCGGCAAGCCATCGGGAAGCAGGAAGATATCGCATTCACTTGACGAATTTCATGGCCTCATCGATCACCAACTGCGCGCCTTTGTTGGACAGGTGGTCGTCGTCGTAATAAAGCACCTCGTTGCCAATTTGAGTGACGCATCTGCCTGGAATGAAGGTGTCGCAAAATATCTTGTCCGGCCTTACACGGATGAGATTTTCCCTGTCGGGGATGGAGTCGAGCGTCGCTATGGTCGATTCGTTCCTGGCCTTGTAGGAGGCATGTGACGTGGTGAGAGGCTCGGCTTCCATGCGGTCGAATAATAATTTCTTGAGCTGGGTGGCTGGCACATCCCATCCGGCTTCGGGGATTGGGTAGATAACGATGACTTTTTTCCCGGCTTGCAATAGTTGTTCAATGGATGCGCGGTAGTGTTGCTTTATCAATGATTTTCTTTCTGCTTCAGTATTGAATTTCTTTTTGCCATTGACAACGACATCGACGAAGCCATGCTCTCCATCTTCGACGCCTCCTTCACCATTGTCGTATTTGTTTCTTTCGAGGTATTGGGTCCATCTGGCTGACAGTATGACGTAGTGGATGCTTGGATTCTCCAGAAGGAATTTATACGTCTGCTGGTTGTATTCGAAGCACCGGTTCGCCAGGGAAGTGTCTGCTCTGTAGATGTCTTGGATCGGCGGGCATCCACTGTAGGTAAGGCTGAGGAATCCGAGATGCCTCGACTTCAATTCTTTCTCCAGCGCAAAAGAAATGGCGTCAGCATGCGAATCTCCAAGCAGTGCACCTTGCAGGTTTTTGGCGTCTCCCAGCATGCACGAATCCTGAGGCCGGGGAAATGCTGCTGCTCCGAAGTGGCACTCTGATTGCCTGGGGTTCTTGTCGTTGATCGCAAACAGGAATGGAGATGAACTGGCAGGCAATCTCTGCGGAAAACCGTTTGCAATATATCCGCAAGCTCCAATGGCCATGAAGAACGCACTTCCGATGGCAGCATGAATGAATGTTTTTCTGCGGCTTCCGCTGTGTTGGGTCCTGAATGGCGTTTCGATGTATTTCCAGCTGATGAACCCAAGCAGGATCGACAGGAGGGTCAGTATTCCAAACAACGACATGCCTGGCTCGTCCATGCATCTCAGTCTCGCAAGGGCAAACAATGGCTGATGCCACAAGTATGCACTGTAGCTGATCAAGCCGATTCCCACGAAAAACCTGCTGCCCAGCAGTTTGCCCACAAGGTTTCGTTGGCTCGAAAAAGCAAGGATGAGGGCGGCGCCTGTCGTTGGCAAGAGCGAGTACAGGCTGGGAGATGGAGTGTTTTCGTGGAATGAGAATATCGAATACAGCACCAGTGCCAGTCCGGTCAGGCTGGCACATTCACTCGCCGGATGGCTGGCTGAAGCGGCAGCATTTTTGCGGTTGGCATGCAATGATATCAATGCGCCGATAAGTATTTCAAAACCACGTGTCGGAAGCAGGTAGAATGTAAAAGACGGATGTGTTGTCACTCCCCATTGGGCAACAAGCGCGCTGGCTACTGCGGCCAGAAGAAGCAGGAGCATGATACATTTTTTGCCCAGTTTCCATGTCAGCATCAGGAAGGCGGGAAAAAGGATGTAGAACTGTTCTTCAACGGCCAGGCTCCACGTATGCAATAAAGGATTGAGCTTGGATGCCGCGCCAAAGTAACCGCTTGTCGGGTAAAAAAGAACATTGGAAACAAAAAGAGGGACAGCCACCAGGCTCTCTGAGAAGGTTTTCAACTCGTGCGGCAGCATCCAGAGCCACGCGAATGGAAGGATGCACAGCATCATGAAGAAGAGGGCCGGCAGGATTCTTCGGATCCTGCGTTCGTAGAAGCTGGGCAAAGAGAACTTGCCCTTGTCCATCTCTTCCACGGTGATGGTGGTGATCAGGTAGCCGCTGATGACGAAGAAGATATCCACGCCTACAAATCCGCCACTGAACGCGGCAAACCCCGCATGGAACAGGATGACAGGCAGCACGGCCAATGCCCTTAATCCGTCTATCTCCTTCCTGTATTCCATCTGGCGGTAATCCTGTTAAGGCCTGGAAGCTTTCAAAGCAGCATGGCGGGCAATGATGCGCGTATTATGGCAAACCAGGGGAGCGGATTGGCGTGGATATCCAGAAAAACGGATGGCTTCGGAGAGTCCATGGAATCGGGGTACGGATTTTCAGAAAAGGATCGCAGCGACGCCGTGCACGAATGCGCTCCTCCTGCTCGGCGAGAGCTTCGAGCCGGCCGGGCGCGCACGCGGTAGCCCATCCCCCGGTGCGGAACGATCGCTTCAGGCCTCCGGAGTCGCCGCAGGCGCCGCCTATGATGCTTGCGCATATCGCTTCCCCGGAGACAACCACCCATGCGCACTCGCCACTGCCTTCCCGCCTTGCTTCTGGCCTTCTGCGGCGCCGCCTCGGCCGCCTGGCCGGAGCGGCCCATCACCCTGGTCGTTCCCTTTCCCCCGGGGCAGGCCACCGACATCTTCGCGCGTGCCCTCGCGGAAAAGCTGGGTACCCGCCTGGGGCAGCCGCTGGTGGTGGACAACAAGGCGGGCGCCGGCAGCAACATCGGCACCGAGCAGGTGGTGCGTTCCAAGCCCGATGGCTACACGCTGGTGATGGCGGGCAGCGCCATGGCAGTGAACCAGACGCTCTATCGCAAGGTGAATTTCGACCCGCGCAAGGACCTGCAGGGCATCAGCCTGGTGGCCAAGGTGCCGCTGGTGTTCCTGGCCAACCCGGCGTCCGGCATCCGCAGCATGCAGGACCTGGTGGCCCGCGCGCGCGCGGAGCCCGGCAAGCTGAGCTATGCGAGCGCCGGCATCGGCGGCACGCAGCACCTGAGCGCCGAGATGGTGAAGGCGCGTGCCCACATCGAGATCGAACACATCCCGTACAAGGGCAGCGGCCCTGCGCAGTCCGACTTCCTGGGTGGGCAGGTACCCCTGATGGTGGATTCGGTCACGGCGGGCCTGGCCAACATCCAGGCGGGCAAGGCCGTGCCGCTGGCTGTGACCTCCGCCACGCGCTCCAGCCAACTGCCCCAGGTGCCCACGATCGCCGAGAGCGGCCTGCCGGAGTTCAAGGGCTTCGAGGCCGTGGGCTGGCTCGGGCTGATGGCGCCCAAGGGCACGCCCCGGCCCGTCGTGGACCGCCTGAACCGCGAAGTGGTGGACATCCTGAACAGTCCGGACATGCAGAAATTCATCCGTGACCGTGGCTCCGAGCCCGCGCCGACCACGCCCGAGGCGATGGACCAGTTCGTTGCCAGCGAGATCGTGGAGTGGGGCAAGGCGGTGAAGCAGTCCGGCGCTTCGGTGGATTGACGGCGCCTGCCCGGCGCGGGCAACGCCGCCGGGCGGGCCTTCTCACGGAGTTTCTTTGGCGGGTGCCGCCGGCATGTGCGCTTGCAGTTGGCGCAGTGCGCTGCAGAGCCGCTGCGACCGTGCCGTGGCTGCCGGACTCTCCGCCCGGGCTGTTTCGATGTCCGCCTCGATGGCGGCCTGCGCGTGCTGCGCAAGTGCATGCCACGCGGGCGGGTCCAGCAACTGGTGCGCTGCCTGCAGCAGATCCATGCCGGGAACGTGGGCGGCCGCGAGCTTGCGTACGGAGTTCAGCGCGAAAGGAGGGCACGCCAGCGCCTGGATGGCCACCGATCGGGCCACTTGGCGTGGGGAGTGTCCCTTGTCGCCATGCCGCCATGCCCGGACAGCAGTCCATGCCGCGAAGAAGTAGATCATCCCTGCGGCAGCCAGTTGCAGGGCCTCGCCAGGCCACACGAACAGCGCTGCCGGCAGCAGCAGGAACAGCGACGCACCCAGCCCATGGAGCGGCAGCGCGAAATGGCGGAAGCTGTCGGCATGGGCCTGGAGGCGCTGAACCGCAGCGGCGTCACCCGGCAAACGGACCAGGTCCGGTTGCCAGCGCAGCTGGTACACGGGCTGGTGCGGCGACAGCAGCGCAGGCCAGGCCAGGTAGGCCCAGCGGACTTCGAAGCCCTGGGTGGCCAGCATGCCGCGCCAGCGCCTGCGACCTGGGCGATGTACCAGCCCGGCACCCTCGGCCAGGGGCACGCAGGCGTCATACGCATAGAACGCGCAGATGGCCAGCATGACCTGCGCCTCGGGACTGATCAGCGGGAACACGGCAGTTGTTCAGGCATCGGTGCGGCAATAAGCGGAAATAAGCAGGAGCGGGACGCAGGGCCCGCCCCTTGCGGCGTCAGGCGTCTTTCTTGCGGCCGAAGAGCTTGCCGATGCCCGCCAGCAGACCGGCCGCTCCGGCCAGCAGCAGCTTCCAGAACCCGGCGACGAAGCCGCCGATCACGGCCCACAGCCCCTTTTTCGTGGCGACCGCGGCGGCGCCTCCCAGTACGAGCGCGCCCAGCCCGATCTGGGCAATCTTGTCGCCGTTCCTGAATTCGGCATAGGACTGGCCGCTGTTGTACTTGAAGCCGGTGAGCACCTGCTTGAATTCTTCGGTGTCCTGGGCGAGGGCCTCGGGGTCGGAAACCAGGACGGCGCTCATCACTCCCGTGCGCCCGAGGATGCGCGAGGTGTAGTTGATGGCTTTGTGGCCGCTTTCGTCGCGCAGGCGCAGGCCCCATTCCAGCCGCTTGCTCTGCGTGTCGTAATGCGGCTCGACCTGCCAGCCTTCCGTGTAGAGCGCTTCCATTCCCAGCTTCTTGCGCTGCTTGTTGCTCTGCACATCCGATGCCTTCATGGAGGACAGCAGTTCCGCGGCATTGATCTTCTCGTCGTCCTTGACGTAGCCGGTATCGTCGAAGGAGAACACGGCGAACCATTTCAGCGTACCGGGCGCGATCAGATAGTGGTCGGGGGAAGGCGGGTTTCCGTAGAGTTCCAGCAGCTTGGCCGTGTCCTGTGCGCCCAGGAAGCGGTAGCCGCCCGGAATCCGGATCGTGGCCTGGCTGCCGATCTCGCCTTGCCCCTGGTCGATCCAGTGCAGCGCTTTCACTTTTGCCTCGATCTGCGCCTGCCTGTCCGATTCCGTGCCTTGCGCCCAGGCGCCGATGGACAGGCCGATACCGATGATGGCCGCGGCCAACGTTTTTTTCATTGCTCTTCCCCTGTTATGGATTGGTTCTGGATGAGGGCGGCTCCCCTGAGCTGCTCAATGGCGCAGGCCGTGCCGACTTGCGCCGCCAGCACTGTATCCGGTATGGCGCGGCCCACTGCAGCCTTGTGTATCGCACCCGTCTGCCGCGGCAGCAGGAGCGCTTGCCGGATGCCGCGCTGCAGTGATATGAAAATGGTAGCGGCCCGCCAAGGCACAATCGACGCCCCAGCCACTTCCGGGCCGGCACGCGCCGCGCTTTCAGCGTACGGCGAACGACGGCCCCCTTCCTCGATGGAACCCTTGCTGCATGCCATTGCCCACATGGCTCCTGGCCCGGATGCACGGCGCATCTTCCACGGCCGGGGCGGCCTGCACCCGGGTTGCGAGCACTGGTCGCTCGATGCGTATCCGCCCGCCTTCGTGCTCACGAGCTTCCTGCCGATGGAAGAGGACGCCCTGGCCACCATCGGCGCGGCGCTGCAGGACCGCTGGGCGGAGATCGCTCCCGGGGAGCCGCTGTGCTGGGTGTTCCAGTGCAGGTACCCGGGAAAGACCGGGACGCGTCTGATGGCTGGCGAGGTGCCGGAGCCGCATGTGGTCACGGAGCAGGGCGCGCGCTATCGCGCGCATGTGCTGCGGGGCCAGAACCATGGCCTGTTCCTCGACATGGCCGAGGGCCGGCGCTGGGTGCGCGAGCATGTGGCGGCGCGCCAGGCTGCCGACGGGCGCGGGCCGCGGGTGCTGAATCTTTTCGCCTACACCTGCGCTTTCTCCGTCGCGGCTTTGCAGGGCGGAGCGGCCCAGGTGGTCAACGTGGACATGGGGCAGGGCGCGATCTCCATCGGGCAGCAGAACCACCGGCTCAACGGGCTGGAGCAGGGCGCGAGCTTCCTGGCGCACGACGTGTTCTCCAGCTGGGGCAAGATCGGCCGCGGCGGGCCCTATGACCTGGTCATCGCCGATCCGCCGAGCTACCAGAAGGGCAGCTTCGTGGCGACGAAGGACTATGCGCGGCTCATGCGGCGCCTGCCCGGCCTGCTCGCGCCCGGAGGGCATGCGCTGTTGTGCCTGAACGCGCCCGAACTGGGCACGGAGTTCCTGCTCGGCCAGATGCGCGAGCAGGCGCCGGAACTGCGCTGGGTGGCGCGGGTCGCGAATCCGGCGGTGTTCGCGGACGTGGACGCGGAGCGGTCACTCAAGGTGATGGTGTTCGCGCTGGATTGATCCACCATCAGCGGGACGGTCAGTCGGTGCCGGCTTTCAGGCGGAAGACGGCGCCTTCGAACGTACCACTCACCGTGCAGGACGGGACGCCGGCACCCGCGCCGTCGGGGGCCATGTCCAGCCGGTAGCTGCCGGTTGCCACGGCACGGGCGCTGCCTTGCCCATCCTTCGGTATCGTGCGGACTTCGGAGATGCGCAGTTCGCCCTTCCGGATGGCCCAGGGCGGGGAGGGATCACGGAAGACGACCGCCGATCCGGTGCCGGGCTGTCGTGGCTTGCGATCGGCATCGGATTCGGCTGCCAGCCGGAAAGTGCCTGCCAGTGATGCGATCTGGCCGGGACGCAGCAGGCCGGGCGGCGCCGTGAGATGGAATTGCACGCCCGTGGCTGCCGGCGCGGCCTGATGTCCGGCGGGGACGCGCAATGCGATGACCAGTTCGTCGTCTCCGTCGAGCTGGGCTGCGTAGAGCGTGTCCCACCGGGTGTCGGCGTCCTCCCAGCGGTGAGGGGCTCCGCACAGGTCGATCGAGAAGCGGGTGGGGGCCGGCGGGGCATCGCATGCGGGAAGGGCGGCCAGGGGAAGGCTGGCCAGCATGGCGCGCAGGGCCCGGCGCGCGGAGTGTCGGGTCGGCTTCATGGGAACCAGCCTAGCAGGAACGACTCCCATCCGCAGGATGGTGGGGGGCCGCTTTCGCGGACCCGGTACCATCGCGCTCGCGGAATGTGCATCGGCAGCGTTGCCGTGCATGCCCCTTCCGCCGGACCCGTCTGCCGCGATGCCGCGCCAGGCCGGCCCAACGCCCGCCCGCTGCGCCAATGGGTTTTTACTTCCTGACCGTGTGATTGCTTCCCTGCTCGCTTCCCTGCGCTCCTGGCTGTCCAGCGGGCCGTTTTCCTCGCTGGCCCGGCGCGTTGGCGCCGCGTTGCGCTGGTTCCTTGCCAGGCGGCCGGCCTGGATGCTGCTGTGGGCGCTGGCCGCCGTGCCGGCGGCGCTGGTGGTCTATACGCTGCTGCTCTGGCCTTTCACGCCCGCGATCAGCGACATCCGCAAGGCCAAGACCGAGCAGCCGGCCCAGCTCGTGTCGGCCGACGGCCGCCTGCTGGCCGAGTACCGCTGGGTGAACCGGGAATGGGTGGCGCTGGAGGACATCGCACCGTCGGTGGTGGATGCGCTGATCGCCACCGAAGACCACCGCTTCTACGACCACTTCGGGCTGGACTGGCGGCGCACGGGTTCGGCGCTGATCCGCACCCTGGGGGGGGACAAGCAGGGGGGATCGACGATCACGCAGCAGCTCGCACGCAATCTCTACCCCGAGGACGTGGGCCGCGCCCCCACGCTGACGCGCAAGCTCAAGGAAGCGATCACGGCATTGAAGATCGAGGCGCTGTATTCCAAGGACGAGATCCTGGAAACCTATCTCAACACGGTGCCTTTCCTCTACAACGCCTATGGCATCGAGATGGCGGCGCGCACCTACTTCGACAAGTCGGCGGACAAGCTCACGGTGCTGGAGAGTGCGACGCTGATCGGCATGCTCAAGGGCACGAGCTACTACAACCCGGTGCTGAATCCGGAGCGGGCCCAGGCACGGCGCAACGTGGTGCTGGCGCAGATGGAAAAGCGCGGCAAGCTGTCGTCCAGGGATTTCGAGACCCTGTCCAAGCGGCCCCTGCGCATCCGGTTCGAGCGCCAGCTGGAGGCCGCGGGCCCGGCACCCCACCTGGCCCAGCAGCTGCGCAAGCAGCTCATCGACTGGGCTGACCGCAATGGATACAGCCTGTATGCCGACGGCCTGGTGATCCGCACGACCATCGATTTCCGGTTGCAGACCCTGGCCAACCAGGCGGTGGCCCGGCAGGGCCGCCAGCTGCAATCCGTCGCCGACGGTGCGTGGGGGCCGCGGGTCTGGAATGCCAGGAGTTCCCTGGTGCAGGCGTTCGTGCGGGAGTCGCCCCAGTATGCCGCTGCCGTGGCGAAGGGCACGCCCGAGGACGACGCCCTCAAGACCCTGATGGCGGATGCGGACTTCATGCGCAAGCTGCGCCAGGAAAAAACCCGCGTGCAGGCGGGCTTCCTGGCGATGGATCCCCGCACCGGCCAGGTCCGCGCGTGGGTGGGAAGCCGTGATTTCGCGCAGGATCCGTTCGACCACGTGCAGGCGGCGCGGCGGCAGCCGGGCTCGACCTTCAAGCCCTTCGTCTATGGGGCTGCCTTCGCCAAGGGGGCCCTGCCCACCGATACGCTGATTGACCAGGCCGTGGAGATCCCGCTGGGCGGCGGCCGTGTATGGCGTCCCACGGACGAAGGCGCCGCGCCGAGTGGCGAGCCGATGACGCTGAGCGACGGGCTGGCCTATTCCAAGAACACGATCACGGCGCAACTGATGCAGCAGGTCGGACCGGAACGCGTGGCCGACCTGGCGCGTGCCATGGGCGTGCGGGAGTCTCCGCTGGATGCCGTGCCGTCCCTGGCGCTGGGCACGAGCCCTGTCACGCTCAAGGAGATGGTGGCAGCGTACGGAACCATCGCCGGGGCGGGCCGTTACATCGCACCCACGGTCATCACGCGCATCGAGGACAAGGACGGCAAGGTGCTGGAGGACTTCAGCCCGGCGGCCCCGGAGCGCGTGCTGGGGCTGGGCCCCGCGCAGATGCTGCGCAATGCGCTGCGCGCCGTTGTGGACAAGGGCACGGGCGCCGCCATCCGGTCGCGCTACGGTATCACCGCGGACGTGGCGGGCAAGACCGGCACGACGCAGGACGCCGCGGATGGATGGTTCCTGCTCATGCATCCGCAACTGGTGGCGGGCGCCTGGGCCGGTTTCAACGACGGCCGCGTGACGCTGCGCAGCGATTACTGGGGGCAGGGCGCGCACAGCGCGCTGCCGATGGTCGGCGACGTCTTCCAGCAGGCCCTGCGCTCGCGCGTGATCGACCCCGGAGAGAAATTCATCGACCAGGAGGAAAGCACCTGGGTCGGCCAGGCGGTGGACGGCGTGCGGCAGTGGGCGCTCTCCGTCTATGACCTGTTCGGGCGGCGCACCGATGCGCAGGCGGGTGGCCCGGGCACTGAGCCGCCGGCGAGGGCGCCTTTGCCGCCTTCCAGTGCACCGGCCAGCGCACCCGCGGACACGCGGCCCGAGATCACCGAGGCGCCGTTGACGCCGCTGCAGGATGCGACGCCCAGCGCGCCGTATGTTCCCCCGGCCGAGGTGGACCTGCCGCCGGAAAGCGGGGATTCCGCGGCGCCCGCGGCCGTCTTCGGCGGCAGCCGCGCGCTTCCGCCCGTGACGACCGATCCGCCGGGATCCACCGTGCCGGGCACGGCGCCCGCGGTGGCTCCCTCCGGTGCGGCGAGCGGGTCTGCCGGAGGTGGCGCAGGCGCCGGCGTGGAGGTGGCGCCCGTCCAGCGCGGCACCGTCGTGCCGGGGGGCGCGCAGCAACCGTTCTTCGTCGAATCGCGCCCCTGAGCGCGCGCAACGTGCGCTGCGGTTCCGCGGAGCGGATCCGCGCCTTCGGATCCGCTGGGCACGTTTCCTGCGAGACCTGCCGCGGTATGCTGGCGCGGCCGTGGCCGGGCAGAGTCCCTGCGGATCTCCGGAGCGCGGCATTTTTCCAGGACCTCCATCCCTTTTTGCAACGAACACTCGAAGGCCCCCGCATGCAGCGCACGTCCGTCGCCACCCTCATCGCCACCGCCGCCCTGGCGGCCGCCGGCTTCCTGCAGGCCGCCCATGCCGGTCCCCGGCTCGACCGGATCATGGACACCAAGGTGCTGCGCGTCGGCACGCCGGGCGACTACCGGCCCTTCGCGATCAAGGCCGACGGCGGCTATGCGGGCCACGACATCGACGTGGTCGAGGCCATGGCGAAGGAGCTGGGCGTGAAGGTCGAATACGTGCCCACGAGCTGGCCCAACCTGATGAAGGACATCCAGGCCGACAGGTTCGACGTGGCCGTGGGCGGCATCACGCGCAACGTCACGCGCATCCGCCAGATCGAAATGCTGCCGGGCTACGCGCCGTTCGGCAAGGTGGCGCTGGTGCGTGCCGCCGACAAGGACAGGTTCCGGACCCTGGCCGATCTGAACCGGCCGGGCGTGCGCGTCATCAAGAACCCGGGCGGCACCAATGAAACCTTCGTGCTGGAAAACCTCAAGGCGGCCGAGGTCAGCACGCACGACAGGAACGCGGAGATCCCCGCGCTCATCGCCGAGGGCAAGGGCGACGTGATGATCACCGAGACATACGAGGCCCTGTACTACGCCAAGGCCGATCCGCGCCTGTATGCGGCTTTCGTCGCCGCGCCGCTCACGCCGCAGAACACGCTGGGTTTCATGCTGCCCAAGGACGACGCGGACTATTCGCGCGTGATGGAGTTCGTCTGGGGCCTGATGGATGCCCGCGGCCAGCTGAAGCAGGCGGCTGACAAGTGGCTCAGGTGAGCTTCGGGCCGCTGCGCCCGACAGGCGGCACCTGCCGCCCGAAGTAGGCTGCCGGCGTGCGGCCCAGTTCGCGCTTGAAGAGGGCAATGAAGGCGCTCACGCTGTCGTAGCCCAGCTCCAGTGCCACTTGCGTCACCGGACGGCCGTCGGCCAGCCACTCGAGCGATCGCAACAGCCGAACGCGCTGTGTCCAGGCCGTGAAGCTCAGGCTGGTTTCGGCCACGAAGCGACGGCTGAGGCTGCGGCTCGACAGTCCGGCCCAGTCGGCCCATGCCTGAAGGCTCCGGCGCCGCGCCGGGTCCTCCAGCAGCGCGCCCGCGATGCGCAGCAGGCGTGCGTCGTTCGGCATGGGCAGGCCGAGCTGCCTCGGCACCATGTGGTGCAGCTCATCGAGGATGACGGCCGCCAGCCGATCCTGAGCCGGGTCGGGCAGGGCGGTGGCGCGCTCGGCGCAGCGCAGCGCTGCCTCCCACAGCAGCGGGCTGACCGCCACGGTGCATGGGGAATCCGGCAGGCTTTGGCAGGCGGGGCCCGCCACGTACAGCGACCAGCCGGTGAAGGCGCCATGCATGCGTGCGGAATGCGGCCGGGCCGGCGGCAGCCAGATCGCATGCCGCGCCGGAACCACCCATTGGCCGGTATCGGCACCCACGCTGAGCACGCCGCGCGCGCAGCCGATCAACTGGCCGCGGCAGTGGCTGTGCGGGGCGGTATCGTGGTTTTCCTGCGTACCGGCGCGGCCGACCACCAGCGGGCCTGCGTCGTCATCGTGCAGGTCGACCCATGCAGCAGTGTCGGGCATGGCGTGATCGCGCTATCGAATGGCGCCGCCAGCTTAGCAGGCCGGCGCGGCCTTCACTAGCATGGATCCATGACCTCCCGCTCCGATTCCATCGCGCCGGATGGCGCTCCCGCCATCGACCTGGACGCACTCTACGACGCTCCTTCCGACGCCATTACCCGGGGCGTGCTGCCGGTGCTGACGCCCTTCCACGTCGAGTACCTGCGTGCCGCCACTTTCTTTTGCCTGGCGACGGCAGGGGGCGACGGGCTGGATGCATCGCCCCGCGGCGGGCCGCCCGGCTTCGTGCAGGCGCTCGATGAGCGCACGGTAGCCTTCGCCGACTGGCCGGGCAACAACCGCATCGCCTCGCTGCGCAACCTGGGCGAGGATGCGCGGGTGGCCATGCTGTTTCTGTTCCCGGGGCTGGACATCTTCCTGCGCATCAACGGACGCGCGCGGCTGTCGCTGGCGCCGGATCTGCTGGCACGGCTCGCGGAGCACGGCAAAAGCCCCAAGCTGGGCGTGGTCGTCGCGATCGACGAGACGTTGTTCCACTGCGGCAAGGCCATCCACCGGGCGCAGTTGTGGGCGCCTGAGTCCCATCTGGACCGGCGCGATTTGCCCACGCCCGGACGGATGAAGGCCGCGGTGCTGGGATGGAGCGAGGCCCAGGCCTCGGATGCGGATGCGCATTACGCGCACGCCGTGCGGCATGGCCTGTACTGACTTTCCGGGCGCAGCCGTTCAGCCCGGCGTCCACTGCGCCGTGCGTGCGGCCAGTGCGGCGGCATCGGGCCGGGCGACAGCGTCTTCGTGCAGGCAGGCTGCCGCCAGCGCCGGAGCACCGCCGTCGGGCAAAGGTCCGTCGGCATGGGCGCACAGTTCGGTCAGCAGCATGCCGAAGGCGCGCACGTCCATATGGCGCAGCGCATCGCCCAGCGCTCCGGGTGGCGCGAAAGCCGCGGCGCCGAAATCCCCCAGCAGGCCGGCCGCCTGGCCGGCAGGTGCATCCGGGCGCCACAGCAGGTTGTGCGCGTACAGGTCGCCGTGCACCAGTCCCTGCCCATGCAGGTGTGCCAGCGCCGATGCCACATCCGCCGCGATGCGCAATGCCACGCTGGCAGGCAGCCGCAGGCCGGCTGGATAGACGTCGCGTGTGCAGCTCTCGAAGCTGGGTGGGCTGGCCAGCGTGCGGTAGTCCGTGGAGATGCGTTCCATCACCAGGCCCTGCACGCCGTCCGGGTGGCCGTCGAGCCGCCCCAGCACCGGGATCAGCCGCGGATGCCGCCCGGCGGCCAGGCTGGCCGCCATCTCGGTCAATGGCCAGCCATCGCTCGTGACCTCGCCCTTGAACAGCTTGACGGCCACCTCCCGCATGCCGGTGGCGCCCTCCAGCCTGCCCGCCATGATGCGGCCGGAGGCGCCTTCTCCCAGCAGTTCGCCCAGTTGCAGGCGGCTCCAGTCCACAGTGCCGGCGGCCTGGCTGCCGCGCGCGAGTTCCTCGGCGGCTTCGTTGAACGCATTGCCGCCGATGGCCAGCCAGGCGAGCCGGGGCAGGTCGGCCAGCCAGTCCGGCAGGTGGTCGATCCGGTTGGCGGCGACGCGCAGCAGTTCCAGCGAACCGCACTGCCGCAGCGTATCGGGCAGGCTGCGCAGCAGGTTGCCGGCCAGCATCAGCTTCTGCAGGCGGGGCCTGTCCCCGAGGGCATCGGGCAGCGCCGTGATGGCGTTGTCGGTCAGGATCAGCCAGCGCAGCCGCGCAGGCAGCGCCCGGGCCGGCACGTGGGCGATGCGGTTGGCCTTGAAGCCCACCATCTCCAGTTGCGGGCAGTCGCCAAGCTCGGCGGGCAGTTCGGTGAAGCGGTTGGACGAAGCGAAGAACACCTTCATCCGGTGCAGCCGATGCAGGTCGGCGGGCAGGGCCGAAAGGCGGTTGCCGGAGAGGTCCAGCACCTCCAGCGTATCGGCCAGGTCGAAGACCTCGCGCGGAAAGTGCTCCAGGCCGGCGGCGATGCGCAGCACGCGCGCACCCGCGAGGTCGCCAGCGCGCAAGCGCTGCAGTTCATCGGTCATGGTGTCCGGGAAACCAGGCCGCAAGGCCCGGGTGGGTCAATCGATATCGACGCAATGCATGCCGAAAGCGCCCGAGCGGCGGTCGGCGAAGTATTTCTCGAGCGTCACCTTGACCGTGCGGAAGGCGATCTCGTCCCAGGGGATCTCGTCTTCCGCGAAAAGCCGGGCCTCGATGGTCTCGTACCCGGGGGCGAACCGGTCGCTGTCCAGGCGAGCGAGGTAGAACAGGTGCACCTGCCCCACGCGCGGCACGTTGAGCACGGAAAAGAGCGGGCCCATGGTGATCTGCGCGCCGGCCTCCTCGTCGGTTTCGCGGGCCGCGCCCTCGGCGGTGGTCTCGTTCAGCTCCATGAAGCCCGCCGGCAGCGTCCACTTGCCCCAGCGGGGCTCGATGTTGCGCTTGCACAGCAGCACCTTGTCCCCCAGCGCGGGCACCGTGCCGACCACGTTGAGCGGGTTTTCATAGTGGATGGTGTGGCAAGCCGGGCAGACGGCGCGCAGCTTGGTGTCGCCGTCGTCGGGTACGCGGTACTCCACGGCGGCCCCGCATTCACGGCAGTGCTTGATCGGCCTGCGGGTGGTCATGTTCAGGCGATTTCCACGCGCAGGGTGCCCAGTCCGTCCACGCCGCCTTCCAGAACGTCGCCGCGCACCACCGCGCCCACGCCCTCGGGAGTTCCCGTGAAGATGAGGTCGCCGGGCTGCAGCTCCCAGGCAGCCGACACGTGCTCGATCGTTTCGGCGATGTTCCAGATCAGCTGCGCGACCGTGCTGCGCTGCCGGTCGGCACCGTTCACCTGCAGCCAGATGGAGGCCCTGGACACGTCGCCCGCCTGCGCGGCCGGCGTGATCGGGCCGATGGGCGCGCTGTGCTCGAAACCCTTGCCGATGCACCAGGGGCGTCCCTGCTTCTTCATGTCGTTCTGCAGGTCCCGGCGGGTCATGTCGAGGCCGACGGCATAGCCGAAGATGTGCTGCAGGGCATCGGCTGCGCGGATGTCGCGCCCGCCCCGGCCGATGGCCACCACCAGTTCGATCTCATGGTGCAGGTTGGCCGTCAGGGTGGGGTAGGGCATGCGGCCCGTCTCGCCCGCCTCCACCGCGACGATGGCGTCCGCCGGCTTGAGGAAGAAGAACGGCGGCTCCCGGCCGGTGAAGCCCATTTCCTTGGCGTGCTCCTCATAGTTGCGGCCGACGCAGTAGATGCGGTGCACCGGAAAGCGGTCTGCGGTGCCCGCCACGGGCACGCCGGGAATGGGCGCAGGAGGAATCACGTAGTTCATGGTGGATGTCAGGCCTTGTCTCGGTGGGGAGTGGTGGTCTGCGCGCCGGGCTGGCGTCGGCAGGCCCCGGCCAGAGTGTGCCATGCACGGACGTTATGCTTGGCAGACCATGAAGCTGTTCAACTATTTCCGCTCTTCCGCGTCCTACCGGGTGCGCATCGCCCTGGCGCTGAAGGGGCTACCCTACGAGTACGTGCCGGTGCACCTCGTGCGCGCTGAACACCGCGAACCCGGCTACGCGGACCGCGTCGGGGACGCGCTGGTGCCTGCGCTGGAGCTGGGCGACGGGAGCACGCTGGTGCAGTCGATGGCGATCATCGAGTACCTGGACGAAATGCATCCGCAGCCGCCGCTGCTGCCCGCCGACGCGCTCGGGCGGGCCCATGTGCGGGCACTGGCCCAGATGGTGGCCTGCGAGATCCATCCGGTCAACAACCTGCGGGTGCTCAGGTACCTCACCCAGACGCTGGGCCATGATGAATCGGAGAAGACCGCCTGGTACCGCCACTGGACGCGCGGCGGCCTGGAAGCGTTCGAGCGGCAGCTCGGCCTGCTCGCCCGCGCCCGGGAGGCGGGGGGCCTGCCGCGATCGCGGCTGTGCTGGGGCGATGCCCCGACGCTTGCCGATTGCTGCCTGGTGCCGCAGATCTTCAATGCGCAGCGCTTCGAGATCGATCTGGCCGGGCTGCCGCGCACCATGGCGGCCTGGGAGGCCGCGTCCGAGCTGCCGGCTTTCCAGGCGGCCCATCCTTCCGCATGCCCCGATGCCGGGGGCTAGCACCTTGCCGCCCGCGGCGGCTTCCCTGCCGGACGGCTGGCTGCAACCCGACTGGCCCGTGCCCGGCCATGTGCATGCGGTGTGCACGGCACGGCCGGGCGGCGTGAGCCGGGACGCATGGTCTGCGCTGAACCTGGGCGACCACGTCGGCGACGAGCCGGATGCCGTCCTGGCCAACCGGCAGCACCTGCGCGCCCGCCTGGCGGGCCTGGGCGGAGGGGCCGCGGTGGCACCCACCTTCCTGCGGCAGGTGCACGGGACGGCCGTGGCGGACCTGGACCGCGGCGTGCCGGACGGCACGGAGGCCGACGCCTGCATCGCACGCCTGCCGGGCCGGGCCTGCACCATCATGGTCGCGGACTGCCTGCCCGTGTTGCTGACCGACCATGAGGGTTCCGTCGTGGCGGCGGCGCATGCCGGCTGGCGCGGCCTGGCCGGTGGCGTGCTGGAGCAGGCGCTCGCGCGCCTGGATGCGGACGGCGGCGTGCTGGCATGGCTGGGTCCGTGCATCGGGCCGTCCGCCTTCGAGGTGGGCAAGGAGGTCCGGGAGGCGTTTTGCGCACAGGACGCCGGGGCAGCCACGCATTTTTCCCCGCAGGGCGGGGGCAAGTACCTGGCTGACCTGCCCGGACTGGCACGGCGGCGGCTCGGTGCGCTGGGCGTGGCGGGCGTGTGGGGCAACGACGGGGGCGACAGCTGGTGCACCGTGCGCCAGGCCTCACGGTTCTTTTCGCACCGCGCCTCCATGCAGCGGTCCGGCAGCACCGGCGGGCGGTTCGCCGCCTGCATCTGGCTGGGAGCGCGCGGCGGTTGATTCCGGGCCGGCCGGCGGTGCTTCCCGGCCAGCCTTGCGCGCAGCCTCTTCCCGCTCGCGCTGTTCCCTCTCCCGCTGTTCCCTCTCCCGCTGTTCCCTCTCCCGCTGTTCCCTCTCCCGCTGTTCCCTCTCCCGCAGGGCGCGCTTGCGGGCCGGGGTGCCGAGGATGTAGGCGACGATCGAGATGGGCACCAGCCCGTAGAGTACGAAGGTCACAGCCGCGCCCAGCAGGCTGCCCTGCGGACTGGCGGCCTCGGCGGCGGCCATCATCACGGTGACGTACAACCAGCCGATGATTACCAGATACATGGGGCCGTCTTCCCGAAAACTGAGCTATATCGTGAAAAAGCGAAAGCGGCATTGCTTCCAGGCGCGCCGCTCGGCAACAATGCCATGGCCATGGCGCGATTCCCCCCGGAGGCGCTGCCGGGATGGCATGATGGATGGGTGCGAGGAGACACGTTCATGGATTTTGACGCAGGCTGGGCCGGCAGTGCCCGGCAGATCCAGCAGAAACTGAGCGAAAGCTGGATGCAGGCGCTGGAAGCCTTCCGGCAGGCCGGCGGCCCCGCCGCTCCCGGCGCAGCTTCCGCGCAGGCCGGTCCGGCCATCGCCTTCTCTCCGGACAAGCTGGCCGGGCTGCAGCAGCAGTACCTGAAGGAAGCGTCGGAGCTCTGGAGCCAGGCGCTCCAGCCGGCCGCCATGAAAGACCGCCGCTTCAGCGCTCCCGCCTGGGCCGAGAGCCCCATGGCGGCCTTCGCCGCCGCGTCCTACCTGCTCAATGCCCGCACCCTGATGGGGCTGGCCGACGCGGTGGAGACCGATCCCAAGACGCGCGCGCGCATCCGTTTCGGCGTGGAGCAGTGGATGGCGGCCATGGCGCCCAGCAATTTCCTCGTCTTCAACCCCGAGGCGCAGAAGAAGGCCATCGATTCCCAGGGCGAGAGCCTGGCCAAGGGTATCGCCAACCTGCTGCACGACATGCGGCAGGGCCATGTGTCCATGACCGACGAAAGCGTCTTCGAGGTGGGCCGCAACGTGGCCACCTCCGAGGGTGCCGTGGTGTACGAGAACGCGCTTTTCCAGCTCATCGAGTACAAGCCGCTCACGTCCAAGGTGCACCAGCGCCCGCTGCTGGTCGTGCCGCCCTGCATCAACAAGTTCTACATCCTCGACCTGCAGCCCGAGAATTCGCTCATCCGGCATGCGGTGTCCGAAGGGCACCGCACTTTCGTGGTGAGCTGGCGCAATCCGGACCAGTCCCTGGCGAGCGCCACCTGGGACGACTACATCGAGGACGCGGTACTCTGCGCCATCGACACCGTCCGCGAAATCTCCGGCAGCGACCAGATCAACGCGCTCGGCTTCTGCGTGGGCGGCACGATGCTGGCCACCGGCCTGGCCGTGCTCGCTGCCCGGGGCGAGGAACCCGTGGCCAGCGCCACCTTCCTCACCACGTTCATCGATTTCGCCGAAACCGGCATCCTCGATGTCTTCATCGACGAGAGCTTCGTGCATTTCCGCGAACTGCAGATGGGGCAGGGTGGCCTGATGAAGGGGCAGGACCTTGCATCCACGTTCAGCTTCCTGCGGCCCAACGACCTTGTCTGGACATACGTGGTGGGCAACTACCTGAAGGGCGAGACGCCGCCTCCCTTCGACCTGCTCTACTGGAACAGCGACTCGACCAACCTGCCCGGGCCGTTCTACGCCTGGTACCTGCGCAACCTCTACCTCGAGAACAACCTCTGCAGGCCCGGCCACCTGACCGTGTGCGGCGAATCGATCGACCTGAACCTCGTGGACCTGCCCGCGTACATCTACGGATCGCGCGAGGACCACATCGTCCCCGTCGATGCGGCGTACGCGTCGACCCAGGTCCTGCCCGGCGAGAAGCGATTCGTGATGGGGGCCTCGGGCCACATCGCGGGCGTCATCAATCCTCCCGCCAAGAAGAAGCGCAGCCACTGGGTCCGCGAGGACGGCGTCCTGCCAGCCACGCTGCCCGAGTGGCTGGATGGTGCGACGGAACTGCCCGGCAGCTGGTGGACCGACTGGGCTGCCTGGCTGCGTGGCCATGCCGGCCCGCTCGTGCCCGCGCCCAAGCGCTACGGCAAGGGCGCGCGGTTCTCAGCCATCGAGCCGGCACCGGGACGCTATGTGCGCGAGCGGGCCTGAGGCTCCGCTCCACCCCTTTTCCCATCATTACCTTTGAGGATCGACATGGAAGACATCGTCATCGTTTCGGCCGTCCGCACGGCCGTGGGCAAGTTCGGCGGCGCGCTCGCCAAGACCCCGGCCACCGAACTGGGCGCCATCGTGATCAAGGAAGCGCTGGCCCGCGCCAACGTGCCGCTGGACCAGGTGGGTGAAGTGATCATGGGGCAGGTGCTGACTGCCGGCGTGGGCCAGAATCCCGCACGCCAGGCCATGATGAAGGCCGGCGTGGCCAAGGAAACGCCGGCGCTGACCATCAACGCCGTCTGCGGTTCCGGCCTGAAGGCCGTGATGCTCGCGGCCCAGGCCGTGGCCACGGGCGACAGCGAGATCGTGGTCGCGGGCGGCCAGGAGAACATGAGCCTCGCGCCCCACGTGCTCAACGGCTCGCGCGAGGGCCAGCGCATGGGCGACTGGAAGATGACCGACTCGATGATCGTGGACGGCCTCTGGGACGTGTACAACCAGTACCACATGGGCATCACCGCCGAGAACGTTGCCAAACAGGAGGGCATCTCCCGCGAGCAGCAGGATGCGCTTGCCCTGGGCAGCCAGCAGAAGGCCGCCGCAGCGCAGGACGCCGGCCGCTTCAAGGACGAGATCGTCGGTGTAAGCCTGCCCCAGAAGAAGGGCGATCCCATCGTCTTCGAGGCCGATGAATACCTCAACCGCAAGACCAATGCCGAGGCGCTGGCCGGGCTGCGGCCCGCCTTCGACAAAGCCGGTTCCGTGACGGCCGGCAATGCGTCGGGCCTCAATGACGGCGCGGCCGCCGTGGTGGTGATGAGTGCGAAGAAGGCTGCGGCCCTGGGGCTCAAGCCGCTGGCACGCATCGCCGCCTACGCCACGAGCGGCCTCGATCCCGCCACCATGGGCCTGGGCCCCGTGCCCGCGACGCGCAAGGTGCTGCAGCGCGCCGGCTGGACCGCGGCCGACGTGGACCTGTTCGAACTGAACGAAGCCTTCGCCGCCCAGGCCTGCGCCGTCAACCAGCAGCTGGGCATCGATCCCGCCAAGGTGAACGTGAACGGCGGCGCGATCGCCATCGGCCACCCGATCGGCGCCTCGGGCTGCCGCGTGCTGGTGACCCTGCTGCACGAGCTGCAGCGCCGTGGCGCCCGCAAGGGCGTGGCCGCGCTGTGCATCGGCGGGGGCATGGGCGTCTCGCTCGCGGTGGAGCGGGTCTGAGTTTTCCGGACCGCCTGCCGTCCTGCAGCCGCACGTGGTGCGGCTTTTTTGCAGGCCGCGGTGGCGGTGGCATCCGGCGGCCATGCCTGTCCAGGAACCGGGCGCACCCCGCAGGTGCTGGGTGTTTTCCTCAACAGTGGAGCGCGGAATCTTGGGTAGAGTGGTTGCGTGAATCGTTGACTAGGAGATAAATCACATGAATCAGAAAGTAGCGTATGTCACTGGGGGCATGGGTGGCATCGGAACGGCCATCTGCCAACGGCTTCACAAAGATGGCTTCAAGGTCATCGCGGGCTGCGGCCCGACCCGGGACCATGCCAAGTGGCTGGGCGAGCAGAAGGCCCTGGGTTACACGTTCCACGCGTCCGTCGGCAACGTCGGCGATTGGGATTCCACGGTGGCGGCCTTCACCAAGGCCAAGGCCGAGCATGGCAGCATCGACGTGCTGGTGAACAACGCCGGCATCACGCGCGACCGCATGTTCGTGAAGATGTCCCGCGAGGACTGGGATGCGGTGATCGAGACCAACCTCAACAGCATGTTCAACGTGACCAAGCAGGTCGTGGGCGACATGGTGGAGAAGGGCTGGGGCCGCATCATCAACATCAGCAGCGTGAACGGCGAGAAGGGCCAGGCCGGCCAGACGAACTATTCGGCCGCGAAGGCCGGCATGCACGGCTTCTCGATGGCGCTCGCGCAGGAGCTTGCCACCAAGGGCGTGACGGTGAACACCGTCAGCCCGGGGTACATCGGCACCGACATGGTCAAGGCCATCCGGCCCGACGTGCTGGAGAAGATCGTCGCCACCGTGCCGGTCAAGCGCCTGGGCGAGCCCAGCGAGATCGCCTCGATCATCGCGTGGCTGGCGTCGGAAGAGGGCGGCTACGCCACCGGGGCCGATTTCTCGGTCAACGGCGGCCTGCACATGGGCTGACGCCCTGGACTCCCTGGACGAAAAAGAACCCCGCCTCGGCGGGGTTTTTCATTGGGGATGGGGGTAAGAAGGGAATGGAACGAAGGTCAGGGTCCGCGCTCGCCGGGCTCGGCAGAACCCGTTGGGGATTCCGCCAGTGTCCGACTGCTGTCTGGTGCCTGCCTTTTAGAAACGGCCGGGAGCGCGCTTGCGGTCGCGTTCGTCTTCAGGCCATGCGGACAGGATTGCAGAGGTGTTCATCGTTAGCTCCTTGGATGCATCCACAACGCGGCGTCTTCCTGGAGCGTTGACAGTAGAACGAAAAAAAATGCAACCAGCCGAAGGCTTTTCTTGTGCTCCTGAAAAAGGAGCAATGGAATCATGCTCGACATGGGTACTTGCAGGAAATTGCAGCACCCCGTTACAGCATTTTACTTGTCTGCCCCTTGTTCCATGGTCTCGATGGATTCGGAAAGTTCCAACCACCGTTCCTCCAGTTGCCCGGTTTCGTCCCCGCACGCCTTGAGGCGGCGGCCGCAGTCGGCGATCTCGGCAGGGGGCAGGGGCTGGCTCAGGCGTTGCTCCAGGTCGGATTTCTCCGAGGCCAGCACCGCCAGGCGCTGGTTGATCTGGTCGAGTTCGCGTCGCAGGGGGCGGGTTTTCTCCGCCAGCTGCTGCCGGGCCTGGGCCCCGAGCTTGCGTTGCTCCCGGGCATCCTTCGGTGCCACGGCGGGCGCTACCGCAGGTGCGGGTACCGGCGGGGCCACCGGCGCGGGCCCGGGAGGAGGGGCTGCGGAGTCTTCCCGGGGGGCCACCGGGGCAGAGGCCAGCGCACGGGCCTCGTCGCGCAGCCGCTTGGACTCGTCGAGCAGGTAGCGCTGGTAGTCGTCCAGGTCGCCGTCGAAGGGGCCCACGGCACCGCGTCCCACCAGCCAGAATTCATCGCAGACGGCACGCAGGAGCGCCCGGTCGTGGCTGACCAGCATCACCGTGCCTTCGAACTCGTTGAGCGCCATCGACAGCGCTTCGCGCGTGGCGAGGTCCAGGTGGTTGGTCGGCTCGTCCAGCAGCAGCAGGTTGGGGCGCTGCCAGACGATCATCGCCAGCACGAGCCGGGCTTTCTCGCCGCCGCTCATCGTGCCCACGGACTGCTTGACCATGTCGCCCGAGAAGTTGAAGGTGCCGAGGTAGTTGCGCAGGTCCTGCTCGCGGCTGGGCTCGCGCGACTGGGCGCCCAGTTCCTTCGCGAGGCGGATCATGTGTTCCAGCGGGTTGTCGGCGGGCCGCAGCACGTCGAGCTCCTGCTGGGCGAAGTAGCCGATGGACAGGCCCTTGCCTTCGGTCACGCTGCCTGCGAGCGGCTTCATGGTGCGAGCGATGGTCTTGACCAGCGTGGATTTGCCCTGGCCGTTCGCGCCGAGGATGCCGATGCGCTGGCCCGCCAGTACAGAGCGGTTCACGTGGCGCAGGATGGTCTTGTGGGCGCCGCCGTCCTCGTCCAGGTAGCCGAAGGAGGCATCGGTGATCGCCAGCATCGGGTTGGGCAGGTTGGCGGGCTCCTTGAAGCTGAATGTGAACTCCGCACCCATGAGCACGGGGGCGATCTTCTCCATCCGCTCCAGGGCCTTGACCCGGCTCTGGGCCTGCTTGGCCTTGCTGGCCTTGGCCTTGAAGCGGTCGATGAACTTCTGCAGATGGGCGATCTTGTCCTGCTGCTTGGCATAGCTGGCGGCCTGCAGTTCCATCTGCTGGGCGCGTAGTTCCTCGAAACGGCTGTAGTTGCCGCCGTAGCGCGTCAGCCGCGCGTTGTCGATGTGCAGCGTGACCGTGGTGATGGCATCCAGGAACTCCCGATCGTGGCTGATGACGATCAGGGTGCCGGCATAGCGCTGCAGCCAGGCTTCCAGCCAGACGAGGGCGTCGAGGTCCAGGTGGTTGGTGGGTTCGTCCAGCAGCAGCAGGTCGCTCGGGCACATGAGGGCCCGCGCGAGTTGCAGGCGCATGCGCCATCCGCCGGAGAAGCTGTTCACCGGCCTGCCCAGTTCCTCCACCTTGAAGCCCAGGCCGAGGATGAGCGCCTGTGCGCGCGGCACGGCGTCGTGCTCGCCGGCATCGCCGAGGTCCGCGTAGGCCTGGGCGATCGCCATGCCGTCGCCGGACTCTTCCGCCGCCTGTAGTTCGCCGCGCAGCGTGCTGAGGCGCGTGTCGCCGTTCAGCACGAAGTCGGTGGCGGATTCCTCCGTCTCGGGCATGTGCTGCGCCACCTGGGCCATGCGCCAGGTCGGCGGCATCGAGAAGTCGCCGCCGTCCTCGTGGAGCGAGCCGTTGAGCAGCGCGAAAAGGGTGGATTTGCCGGCGCCGTTGCGTCCCACCAGGCCGACTTTCTCGCCGGGGTTGAGGGTCACGCTGGCGCTGTCCAGCAACACCTTGGCGCCGCGGCGCAAGGTGACATTGTTCAGAAGGATCATGATCGAATCACAGCGGGCCGCCCGTGGGGCCCGCGACAAAGCAACCGCGCATGGTAGCGGATGCGGTGGAATGCGCGCCCGCGCGGACTGCGGCGTGCAGTCCGGGGACGCTGGGTAGGAGTCAGACCGCGGAGGGGGGCGGGGCCAGCACCAGCGCCTCGCGCGTGAGCAGCAGGACCTGGTCCTCGCCCGCGCTGGTTTCGAGCCAGAAAGCCGGCAGGTGCGGGAAAGCGGCCTCGAAATGCGCGCGCTCGTTGCCGATCTCGAGGATGAGCACGCCGTCCTCGCGCAGTGCGGCCGGCGCATCCGCCAGCAGCCGGCGGACGAAGTCCATGCCGTCGGCGCCGCCCGCCAGCGCCAGTTCCGGCTCGGCGCGGTACTCCTGGGGAAGCGCTGCCATGCTGGCGGCATTCACGTAGGGCGGGTTGCAGAGGATCAGGTCCCAGGGGCCGGGAACGGCCGAGAGGCCATCCGAGAGGGCCAGCGCCACGCGGCCTTCGAGTCCGTGGCGCTCGACGTTGATGCGGGCCACATCCAGGGCGTCCGGGGACAGGTCCGCGCCGGTCACGCGCACGTCGGGGTACGCCATGGCCGCCAGCACGGCGAGGCTGCCGTTGCCGGTGCACAGGTCGAGGACGTCGCGCGTGTGCTCCCCGAGGAAGCCGTCGATGCTGCCGTCCGCGAGCAGTTCGGCGATGAAGCTGCGCGGGACGATGGCGCGCTCATCGACATAGAACGGCACGCCCTGCAGCCAGGCCTCCCGCGTCAGGTAGGCCGCGGGCTTGCGGGTGGCGATGCGCTGCTCGACCAGCTCCGCGACCTGCGCCTGGCGGTCGGGCGCCACCTCGCCGGCATCTTCCAGCCGCGTGTCCAGCGGCAGGCCCAGGCGCCAGAGCACCAGCCAGGCGGCCTCGTCGTGCGCGTTGGCGGTGCCGTGCCCGAAGGCCACGCCGGCGGCGTCCAGGCGCGCGGCCGCGCTCGCGACCAGTTCCGGCACGGTATCGCCGCGCACGGGGACCGCGGGCGGGACGGGGGGCGTGGTGGTGCTCATGCTGCTGCGGCCTGTGCGTTCAGCCGCTCCAGCGTGCGGCGGTAGATGTTCTTGAGCGGCTCCACGTCGGCGACCACGACATGCTCGTCGATCTTGTGGATGGTGGCGTTGGGCGGTCCCAGTTCGATGACCTGCGGGCAGACACGGGCGATGAAGCGCCCGTCGCTGGTGCCACCGGTGGTGGACAGTTCGGTGGTGATGCCGGTCTCCTGCGTGATCGCCTGCTGCACCGCGGCCACCAGTTCGCCGGGCGTCGTGAGGAAGGGCTGGCCCCCGAGCGTCCAGGTGAGGTCGTATTCGAGCCCGTGCCGGTCCAGCAGGTTGTGCACGCGGGTCTTCAGCCCTTCCGCCGTGGATTCGGTGCAGAAGCGGAAGTTGAAGTCCACCACCACGGTGCCGGGGATGACATTGGTCGCGCCCGTGCCCCCGTGGATGTTGCTGATCTGCCAGCTGGTGGGCGGGAAGTAGTCGTTGCCGCGGTCCCATTCCGTGGCGGCCAGTTCCGCGAGGGCCGGCAGCGCCTGGTGGATGGGGTTGCGGGCGAGCTGGGGGTAGGCGATGTGGCCCTGGATGCCGCGCACGGTGAGCTTGCCCGACAGGGTGCCGCGGCGGCCGTTCTTGATCATGTCGCCGGTCTTGCGCACGGAGGTGGGCTCGCCCACGATGCACCAGTCCAGCGTCTCGCCGCGGGCGGACAGTTGTTCCACCACCACCTTGGTGCCGTCCACCGAGGGGCCTTCCTCGTCGCTGGTCAGCAGGAAGGCCAGCGCGATGGCCGGCTCGGGCGTGGCGGACAGGAACTCCTCCACCGCCACGACGAAGGCGGCGATGGAGGTCTTCATGTCGCTGGCACCCCGGCCGTAGAGCCGCCCTTCCCGGTGGGAGGGCGTGAACGGGGGGCTGCTCCACTGCTCCAGCGGCCCGGTGGGCACCACGTCGGTATGGCCCGCGAACACCAGGGTTCGCGCGGGAGTGGTGCCGCCCGCCGCGGCGCGGCGGGCCCAGAGGTTGCTGACGCGGAAGCTGTCCGGCCCGCTGTCCATCCGCTCGCAGGTGAAGCCCAGCGGGGCCAGGCGCTCGGCCAGCAGTTCGAGGCAGCCGGCATCTTCGGGCGTGATGGACGGACGGGAGATGAGCTGTTCGGCCAGGATCAGGGTACGGGACATCGTGGACGCGAAGCGCAATGGAACGCGCTCCGGGGGGAAAGTTGGAAAAAAGGCGCCGGGCGCGGCCCGCTGCACGGGCCCGGGACGGCGCACGGGATCACTGGGGCTTGACGTCCAGCACGATCTCGGTAAACGAGGGCTGGTCTTCGTCGTCCTGCACGCCCGCATCCTTGCGGTCGCGCGCGGCCTTGGCGGCGATCGAGAAGTCGTTCTGCAGGCGCCACATCAGGTTGGTGGGTGAATCGGCGTAGGCCAGGCCTTCCTTGCGGTCGATGCGGCCTTCGAGGACCAGGCGGGCGAGGTCGTGCTCGAAGGTCTGCGAGCCCTCGGCCATGGATTTCTCCATGGCCTCGCGCACGCCGGAGAAATTGCCCTGCTCGATCATCTCGCCCACGAGCTTGGTATTGAGCAGCACTTCCACTGCGGGCAGGCGCTCGCCGGCGGGAGAGCGCACCAGGCGCTGCGAGACGATGGCCTTCAGGGCCGAGGCCAGGTCGCCCAGCATGGTGGGGCGCACCTCGACCGGGTAGAAGCTGAGGATCCGGTTCAGCGCGTGGTAGCTGTTGTTGCCGTGCAGGGTGGCGAGGCACAGGTGGCCCGACTGCGCGTACGCGATGGCCGCGGACATGGTCTCGCGGTCGCGGATCTCGCCGATCAGGATCACGTCGGGCGCCTGGCGCAGGGCGTTCTTCAGCGCCGTCTGCAGGGACTGGGTGTCGGAGCCGATCTCGCGCTGGTTGATGATCGACTTCTTGTTCTTGAACTGGTACTCGACCGGATCCTCCACCGTGAGGATGTGGCCCGTGAGCTGCGCGTTGCGGCTGTCGATCATCGAGGCCAGCGTGGTGCTCTTGCCCGAGCCCGTCGCCCCCACGACCAGCAGCAGGCCGCGCTTCTCGAGGATCAGTTCGCCGAGGATCGGCGGCAGGTTGAGGCTGGACAGCTCGGGGATGTGCTGCGCGATGAACCGCACGACCACCGCGTAGCTGCCCCGCTGGCGCATGGCGCTCACGCGGAAGCGCCCCACGCCGGTGAGCGGCACGCCCATGTTGAGCTCGCCGGTTTCCTCCAGCTCCTCGATGCGGTCCGGCGACACGATCTCGGCCAGCAGGTTCTTCGGTGCATCGAAGGGCAGCAGCTGGCTGTTGACGGGCACGCACTCGCCGTTGATCTTGATGAGGACCGGGGCGTTGGCCGAGAGATAGACGTCCGAGGCCCGCTTTTCGGCCATCAGCCGGAGAATCCGCTCCATCGTGCTCATGGGGTGTCCCTTGCGAAGGTGGTGGAATGGGCGGGTGGCCGCGGCCCGGCGGGTGCCGGGGGCCGCGGCGCCTGCCGTCAGTCGCGCAGCAGGTCGTTCAGGCTGGTGGTGGAGCGGGTCTTGGCATCCACCTTCTTGACGATGATGGCTGCGTACATGCTGTACTTGCCGTCGCCCTTGGGCAGGCTGCCGCTCACCACCACCGAGCCTGCCGGCACGCGGCCGTAGCTCACGGTGTCGGTGGTGCGGTCGTAGATGGGGGTGCTCTGGCCGATGTACACGCCCATGGAGATGACGGAGTTCTCTTCGACGATCACGCCCTCGACGATTTCCGAGCGCGCGCCGATGAAGCAGTTGTCCTCGATGATGGTCGGGTTGGCCTGCAGGGGCTCCAGCACGCCGCCGAGGCCCACGCCGCCGGACAGGTGCACGTGCTTGCCCACCTGCGCGCAGGAGCCGACGGTGGCCCAGGTATCGACCATGGTGCCCTCGTCCACGTAGGCGCCGATGTTCACGTAGCTGGGCATGAGGATCGCGCCCCTGGCGATGAAGCTGCCGCGGCGCGCCACGGCCGGCGGCACCACGCGCACGCCGGTGGCGGCCATCTCTTCGGCCGAGCGGCCCGCGAACTTGGTCGGCACCTTGTCGTAGAAGCCGAGGCTGCCGGCCTCGATCAGTTCGTTGTCCTTCAGGCGGAACGACAGCAGCACGGCCTTCTTGATCCACTGGTGCACGGTCCACTGGCCGACACCCTCGCGGGTGGCCACGCGCAGCTTGCCGGCATCGAGTTCGGCGATCACGTGCTCGACGGCATCCTGCACTTCGCGCGGAGCGGCGGAGGGCGAGAGGCTGGCGCGGTTCTCCCAGGCGGTGTCGATGATGTTCTGCAGTTGTTGGGTCATGGTCCGTTCGGGAATCAGGGATGGGATTGGATGAATTGCACGATGCGGCGCGCGGCTTCGAGGCATTCCTCGACCTCGGCCACGAGCGCCATGCGCACGCGCCCGGCACCGGGATTGCGGCCGCCGGATTCGCGCGCGAGGTAGCTGCCCGGCAGCACGGTCACATTGTATTGAGCGAGGAGGGCACGGGCGAATGCCGCGTCGTCCATCCCCAGGCGCTCGGGCACGCGGGCCCACAGGTAGAAGCCGGCGTCGGGCAGGGCGACATCCATCACCTGTGCCAGCAGCGGCGTGACCTGCTCGAACTTGCTCCGGTAGAGGGCGCGGTTCTCTTCCACGTGCGCCTCGTCGCTCCAGGCGGCGATGCTGGCCCCCTGCACGGCCGGCCCCATGGCACTGCCGTGGTAGGTGCGGTAGAGCAGGAAGGCCTTCATCAGCTCCGCATCGCCCGCCACGAAGCCGCTGCGCAGGCCGGGCACGTTGCTGCGCTTGGACAGGCTGGTGAAGGCGACGAGGTTGCGGAAATCCTTGCGGCCCAGGCGTGCCGCGGCTTCCAGCCCGCCGAGCGGCGGGCCGCCCTGGAAGTAGATCTCGCTGTAGCACTCGTCCGAGGCGATCACGAAGCCGTGCCGGTCGCTGAGCGCGAAGAGCTTTTCCCACTCGGCCAGGGGCATCACGGCGCCCGTGGGGTTGCCCGGCGAGCAGACGAAGAGCAGTTGCGTGCGCTTCCAGACATCCTCGGGCACGGCGTCCCAGTCCACGGCGAAATTGCGCGCCGGGTCGCTGGGGGCGTAGTACGGCCGTGCGCCCGACAGCAGCGCGGCGCCTTCGTAGATCTGGTAGAAGGGATTGGGGCAGACCACGGTGGCGCCTTCGCGCGTGGGATCGATCACCGTCTGGGCGAATGCGAACAGGGCCTCGCGGGAACCGTTCACGGGCAGGACCTGGGTCGCGGCGTCGACCGCGATGCCGTAGCGCCGGTGCAGCCATTGCGCGCAGGCTTCGCGCAGGCGGGGATCGCCCGCTGTGGCGGGGTAGCTGGCGAGGCCACCCAGGTGGTCCGTCAGGGCCTGCTGGATGAAGGCCGGCGTGGGATGGCGGGGTTCGCCCATGCCGAGGCTGATCGCCGGAAGGCCGGCGGGGGGCTGCACCCCCGCGAAGAGCTGCCGCAGCCGCTCGAACGGGTAGGGCTGCAAATGGGTGAGCAGGGGATTCATGGGGCGCCATTATCGGTGCTGCGCGGAAGGCCGCCCGGGCCGGCTCGGCGTATTCCCGCCTTGTCAATCCGCCGTAAGTGCCTGCCAATACCATCCGGGAGCATTAGCGATCCATAACGAGAAAGAGGAGACAAAGAGCATGGCTGCCTTCCTGCCGTTGCGCCCGGGCGTCCGGCTTCTGCGCGGACTGAGGATTTCCGCCAAGCTGGCGCTGTGCACGGGCGTGGCGCTGGCGGCGCTGGCCTTCACGGTGTGGGCCGGCGCTGCCGGCGGCGCGGCCGCCGCTGCCGGGGTGGCCTGTGCGAGCAGCCTGGTCCTGGTCTATCTCGGCCTGGCGCTCTCGGCGGGGCTGTCGGAAGACCTGGGCCGCGTGGCCGAGGCCATGGAGGCAGCCGCGCGCGGCGACCTGTCCCGCTCGGTGTCGGCCGGCGGGCGGGACGAGCCGGCGGTGCTGGCGCAGTCGCTGGCGCGCATGGTGGTGACGCTCTCGTCCATGGTGGCCGACATCCGCAGCAATGCGGCGCTGGTTGCGCACGCCGGCCACAGCCTGGCTGTGGACAACCGGGCCCTGGCCGAGCGCACGGAGCAGCAGGCCGCGAGCCTGGAGCAGACCGCCGCCAGCGTGGAGCAACTGGTGGCCGCCGTGCAGCAGAACGCGCAGACGGCGCAGGCGGCGGACCGCCGGGCATCGGAGCTGCGCGAGGCGGCCGAAGAAGGCACGCAGGCCATGGGTCGCGCGGTCGATTCGGTGCAGGCGATCCAGCAGGGCGCGCGGCGCATGGCCGAGATCACCGGCGTGATCGACTCCATCGCATTCCAGACCAATATCCTCGCGCTCAATGCCGCCGTGGAAGCCGCGCGGGCAGGCGAGCAGGGCCGGGGCTTCGCAGTGGTGGCGGCGGAGGTACGCACGCTGGCGCAACGCTCGGGGCAGGCGGCGCGCGAGATCCGAGACCTGATCGGCGATTCCGTGCGGCAGGTGGAGGCGAGCGCCGCGCTCATGCGCGCAGCGGGCGATGGCATCGGCGGCATGGCCGAGGGCATCCGCGGCGTGGCCGCCCATGTGAGCGGGATTTCAGGCTCGGGCGCCCAGCAGAGTGCCGGCCTGGCGGAGATCAGTGCGGCCGTCCAGCAGATCGACGGGGTCACCCAGCACAACGCGCGCATGGTGGGCCGTGCCGTGCAGCAGGCCGAGGCGCTCGGCAGCCGCGCCGCCACGCTGGCGAAGGCGGTGCAGGCATTCCGGCTGCAACAGGGCACGGCCGACGAGGCGCAGGCCCTGGTGGCGCGTGCCGCCGCGCAGCGCGCGGCCGCCGGCTCCCGGGAGGCCTTCCTGCGGCAGCTGACCGATCCGGCCCAACCCTTCCATGACCGGGACATGTACGTCTTCGTGCTGGACCGGGCCGGCACCTACCTGGCTTTCGGCGGCAATCCCGCGAAGGTGGGCACCCGGGTGCAGGACATCCCCGGCATCGACGGCGCGCGGCTCGTGGAGGACATCGTGGCGCAGGCCGAGCGCGCACCCGGCTGGGTGGAATACGACATCACTAACCCGGCCACGGGCAAGGTGCAGACCAAGATGTCCTACGTGCAGGCGCTGGAGGGCGTGTACCTGGGGTGCGGCGTGTACAAGTCGCTCGCGGCCCGGGGGTGAACCACGGTGCGGGCCACGGCGGGTGGCCGCAGCACGGTATTCACCGCGGCCCGTCGCCACGGCGCTCGCGGGCGCGCGCCAGGGCCGCGGCGATGGCGGCGCGGCGGTCTTCGGCAGACGGCTGGACGCTGGCTGCCGGCGACACGGGGGCAATTGCTTCCCGCATCGGCACATGAACGGGCCGGAGCGTGGGCGTCGCGGCGGCATGGGCCGGTTCCGGTGCGCAAGCCGCCGGGTCCCGCTTTGCGTCGGGGGTGGTGCGCAGGCGGCGTGCCTGGTAGCGCTGCCGAGCCCGGCCGGCCTGCGGGGCGGACCATGCTGCCCATCCCGTGGCATGGCCAGTGGCGTTCTCCATGGAGATGCAGTCCACCGGGCACACGGGAATGCAAAGCTCGCATCCGGTGCAATGCGCCTCGATCACGGTGTGCATGCGCTTGTGCGTGCCCAGGATCGCATCCGTGGGGCAGGCCTTGATGCACAGGGTGCAGCCGATGCAGGCCAGTTCATCGATCACGGCGAGGCCGCGGGGGCCTTCGGCGCCGCACTGCGGGTCGAGCGACAGCGGCGTGCGTCCGGTGAGGACTGCCAGGCGCGCGACACCTTCGGCTCCGCCCGGCGGGCACCGGTTGATGTCCGCCGTTCCCTCCGCGATCGCATCCGCATACGCGGCGCAATCGGGGTAGCCGCAGCGGGTGCACTGCGTCTGCGGCAACGCCGCGTCGATACGGGCCGCCAGGGCGCGCGTGGAGGCGGCAGCGGCAGGGGGCGCCGTCAAGCCTTCTTGGGCGCGCTGCGCCGGCTGCGCGCCTGCGGTGCGGAGGTCGCGGTCGGCAGTTCCTCGGACAGCAGGTCCGCAGGCGCTGCGGCGGCTCCGGTGCGGCGGCGGGGTGCGTCTTCGCTGGGCACGGAGGCGCTGTCCACCGTGGTGGCGGGCTGCGGGTCGTGGGCGAGGATGAAGTCCCGCACCTGCGGATAGACGATATCGCGCCACCGGCGGCCACTGAAGATGCCGTAGTGGCCCGCGCCCTTGACCTCGAAGTGGCGGCGGTCCTTCTCGGGGATGGCCGTGCACAGGCCGTGGGCGGCTTCCGTCTGGCCCGAGCCGGAGATGTCGTCCAGCTCGCCCTCGATGGTCAGCAGGGCGGTGCTGCGGATGTCCTGCGGGCGCACGCGCTCGGGCTGGCCCTCGGGCGAGCGCACGTCCCAGGTGCCGTTGACGAGGCCGTAGTCCTGGAAGACCGTCTTGATGGTCTCGAGGTAGTAGTCCGCATCCATGTCGAGCACGGCGTTGTACTCGTCGTAGAACTTGCGGTGGGCCTCGGCGCTGGCATCGTCGCCCTTGACCAGGTCCTTGAAGTAGTCGTAGTGGCTCTTGGCGTGGCGGTCGGGGTTCATGGCCACGAAGCCCGTGTGCTGCAGGAAGCCAGGGTATACGCGGCGCCCGGCACCGGGGAAGCTGTCCGGCACGCGGTAGATGACGTTGTTCTCGAACCACTCGAAGCTGCGCTGCGTGGCGAGGTTGTTCACCGCCGTGGGGGATTTGCGCGCGTCGATCGGGCCGCCCATCATGGTCATGGACAGGGGCGTCTTCTCGCCGCGGCTGGCCATGAGGGAGACAGCCGCGAGCACCGGCACCGTGGGCTGGCACACGCTCATCACGTGGCAGTTGCCGTAGCGGGACTGCAGCAGGCGGATGAATTCCTGCACGTAGTTCACGTAGTCGTCGAGGTGGAACTCGCCTTCCGACAGGGGAACGAGGCGGGCGTTCTTCCAGTCGGTGATGAAGACCTTGTGGCCCTGCAGCATGGTGCGCACCGTGTCGCGCAACAGCGTGGCGTAGTGGCCGGACAGCGGGGCCACGATCAGCACCGCGGGCTGGCGCTTGATGGTCTCGAGCGTGGTGGGGTTGTCGCAGAAGCGCTTGAAGCGGCGCAGCTCGCAGAAGGGCTTGTCGAGCTCCACCCGTTCGTGGATGACCACCTCGTGGCCGTCCACCTGGACGGTGGAGATGCCGAACACTGGCTTCTCGTAGTCCTTGCCCAGCCGGTACAGCAGGTCGTAGCCGGCGGACATGCGCTGGGCATAGGTCGTGTGGCTGAACGGCGAGACCGGGTTACTGTAGATCTTGGAGACGGTCTGCGCGAGTTCCGCGAACGGCTCCATCAGTGAACGCTGCGTTTCGTAGAGGTTGTAGAGCATGGGGGCGGCTCGGCGAAAAATGTTGCAGTGCAATATAGCAGCAGTTCGCGCCGGGCGTGTGGCGTGAAACTACGGATAAGGAGTCGCCAATGCGACAGTCGGACGCCTCGCGCCATCAAAGGCCGGGTGCTATGAATTCAGTAGCTGTAAGCTGAAGTAACCACGCCGCGGGTGCGCCTTTTGTTCACCCGGGGGTCAGGCGTGGTCGCGCAGCCACGCTTCGAACGCCTCGCGCGAGCTGTTGCGCAGCGCTCGCCGGAAGGTGGTGCGGTCGCCCAGATAGAGGCAGTGCCGTATCACCGTGTAGGCGTTGAAGCTGGTCTGCGGGTTGGCATCCTCGAAATGCTGCTTGTAGCGCTTCACGGTGCCCAGGGTGGCCCGCAGCAGGGTGTTGAACCGCGCGCGGGTGATGCCGGGCGCCCATCCCCGGATGTCCGCCACGAACAGGTCCACCTTGCGCGGGTCGAAATCGCTGTCCTTGAAGAAATGGTTGGCGATCTTCAGGAAGGTGAAGGCGTTGAGCTCGCTGCCGGGGGAGGCCGGCCGTTCTTCCTGCGGCCCGGCCTCGGCGGCTTCCGGCCCCGTGGCCTCCGGTGCCTCGGTCTCGTCGGGGGCATGCCGCAGCCCGGCCTCGGTCTCGTCGCGGATCTGGCGGAACTCCCGGTCGGCCAGCTCGAACAGGGCCGAGAGCACGTTGATGCGGCGCTTGAGCTGGCCTGGAATGGCTTTCTTGTACTTGATCTTGTGGTCCAGCACGCTCCAGGAGTCCTGGATGATGGTGCGGACCTGCAGCTCGAAGGGCTGGGCGGCGTAGGCGGCATGCTCTGGCAGGCCGGCCTGGGCGGCGTTGAGGCGCAGGTCCAGGTGCAGCCCCTTGTAACCGAAGGAGCCTTCGGTGCTTTCCATGGCCGACACCTTGTCGGTCACGTCGATCACGTCGAAGTGCGATCGTACGGCCTGGGCCACTTTTTCCAGCTCGTCCTCGTACAGGCAGACCACGCGCACCCCGATCAGGTCGGTGATGTAGTGCCGGATCTCATAGGGAGTGTTGCTTTCTTCCAGCGCCGCACGGTATTTGCGGGAGAACTTCGCGATACATTCCAGGCGGTCCTTGACCCGGCCTTCCACCTTGGTGATGTCCAGGTGGGGCGTGCGCGAGAGGATGGACTGCAGCAGGGCGATATAGGAGGCGCAGGCATATTGCAGGGCGGGTAGCTCCTGCTCATAGAAGGCTTCGAAGCCTCTTTCTTCCCTGGAAAAATCGAGCGACGGCATGAAAAAGGCAAAAGTACCGGAACGAAGGCAGCAGGGCGAAGGATACCGCCTGCCGGCAGGCGGGCGCTGCAATCCATGCCGCGCACCGGCGCGAGCCGTTGCGCCGTTGCCCTGCGGGGGCTTGCCAGCGCAGGCCGGCCGTGCCACGCTGCGCTGCGCATGAGCCCCCTTCCATTCCTCCGCCGTCCGGGCCAGCCCTCCCCAAGCAGCCCGACGCGGTTCTGGCACGTGCGCCTGGCGTTCGCGCCGCTGCTGTCGGCGGCGCTGCTGGGAATCACTTACCTGTACTGGCACCACGCCGACCAGCTGCAGGAAACCCGGCGCCGCCAGAACTTCGACGCGGCGGCCGAGCGGGTGGTGTCGGCGCTGCGCGACCGCATGGGTGCCTACGAAATGGTGCTGCGCGGCCTCAAGGGCTACGTGGATGGCTCCACGGCCATCGAGCAGGGTGAATTCGCCGCCTACGTACATGCGCTGCAGATGGACCAGACGCGGCCGGGGCTGCAGGCCCTGTGCCTGATCGATCAGGTGCCCTACGACGGCCTGCGGACGCATGTGCAGGCGATGCGGGCGCAAGGGCTGGACCGCTACGAGGTGCGCTCGCGCGGGGACCGCGGCTCCTATGCCGTCATCACCCGGGTGGAGCCGCGCACCCGGGGCAACCTGACCGCGCTGGGCTTCGACGTCGCCAGCCTGCCCGCCGCACGCGAAGCCCTGGACCGCGCGCGCGATTCGGGCGCCCTGGCGCTGTCCGGCCTCTGGAGCGTGGGGGGCGAAGACGATCCGGGTCTCATGATGTTCCTGCCCGTCTATGCCGGCGGGGGAACGCCGGCCACCCAGGAGGCGCGGCGCGCGGCGATCCGGGGCTGGGTGGCCGCGCCGTTCCGCGTGGCGGCCGTGGCCGGTGCCCTCCTGGGCGAACTGGACCCGGGCGTGTCGCTGCGCATCCAGGATGGGCTGGCCGGCGGCGGCGCCGATGCGGACGCGGGGGAGCTCTACAACTCCCGCGATGCGGCGGAGCCGGTCCCGCATCTGTCCGGCGAGCGCCTGCGGGCGGCGCGCGTGCTGATCGTGGGCGGCCGGCCCTGGACGCTCACCATGGAGCCCCTGCCGGCATTCGACCACCGCCTGGGCCGCGACAACTATGCGCTCATCGCCTGGCTGGGGGCCTTGTTCAGCGTGCTGGCGGGCTGGTTCATCGCCATGCAGGCCACCGGCCACCAGCGCGCGCTGGCCCTGGCGCAGTCGATGACGAGCGAACTGCGCACCGCGCGCGACAACCTGGAAGGCATCCTGCAGGCCGTTCCGGACCTGTTGTTCGAGCTGGATGCCGGTGGGCGCATCCATTACCACCGCTCGGCACGGTCCGACCTGTCGGCAGAGCCCAGCCAGGCATTCGAAGGCCGGATGCTGGAGGAGGTCCTGCCGCCGGGCGTGGCCTCGGAGTTCATGCAGGCACTGCAGGAGGCCGAATCGCAAGGGGTGTCGCTGGGTCGGCAATACCACCAGGAAACGGCCATGGGGCAGCTCTGGTTCGAACTGTCTGTGGCGCGCCGGCTCGGCGTGGGCGCTGCCGCAGGGCAGGGTGGTGCAGACTCCCGCTACGTGGCCCTGGCCCGGGACATCACGGCCCGGCGCGATGCCGAGGCGGCCATGCACCGCATGGCCTACTACGATGCACTCACGGGCCTGCCCAACCGGCGCCTGCTTTTCGAGCAGTTGCAGGCTGCGCTGGACGAGGCACGCAGCGGCGGGCGCATCGGCGCCCTGTTCTTCATCGACCTGGACAACTTCAAGCAGCTCAACGATGCCCGGGGGCATGCGGCGGGCGACCGCCTGCTGGTGCAGGTGGCGCGGCGGCTGGAGCGCCTGCTGCAGGGCTTCGGCAGCGTGGTGCGCATCGGGGGAGACGAGTTCGTGGTGCTCATCCCCCGCATCGCCAACGGCATGCAGGCGGGCGTGGATGCCGCGGGCGCCATGGCAGCGCGGCTGCGCGAGGGAATGGAGGCGCCGTACGACCTGGGCAGCACCTACTATTCGGTCACCGCCAGCACGGGGGTGACGCTGTTTCCCAAGGCAGGCGAAACCGTGGAGGACCTGCTGCGCGAGGCCGATACCGCGATGTACCGCGCGAAGTCCTCCGGCGCGCACCGCGTGCGCTTCTTCGAGGCCGACATGCAGGCCGCCGCGCAGGAGCGCCTGTCGCTGGAGCAGGACCTGGCGCAGGCGATCGCCGACGATGCGCTCGAGATCCACATCCATCCGCAGGTGGACCGGGACGGGGCCGTGTGCGGGGGGGAACTCCTGCTGCGCTGGCGGCATCCGGCCCACGGCAACGTGTCGCCCGCCCGCTTCGTCGCCATCGCCGAGGAGTCCGGGTTGATCCTGCGCCTGGGCGCGCGCGTGATCCGCCGCGCCTGCGACGCCCTGGCGCAGCTGCATGCTGCGGGGCTGGACATGACGATCTCCGTCAACGTGAGCGCTCGCCAGTTCCGACAGGACGATTTCGTCGCCTACGTGCGCGATGCGCTGGCCTACAGCGGTGCGCCGGCGTCCCGGCTGATCCTGGAAGTCACCGAGACCCTGCTGGTGGAGAACTGGCAGGACACCGCGCAGCGCATGGCGGAGCTGGTGCGCTTCGGGGTGCGCTTTTCCATCGACGATTTCGGCACGGGCTATTCGAGCCTGGCCTACCTGAAGCGGCTGCCGCTCTATGAGCTCAAGATCGACCGGAGCTTCGTGCAGGACGCACCGGTGAACCCCAACGATGCGGCCATCGTGCGCGCCATCCTGTCCATGGCGCAGCACCTGCGCCTGCGCGTGGTGGCCGAAGGGGTGGAAACCGAGACCCAGGCGGAATTCCTGGTCCGGCACGGCTGCGACGCGATGCAGGGCTACCTGTATGCCCACCCCCTGCCGCTCAAGGAGTGGATCGATACGCAGGTGGGCGCCGCGGCGGTCTGAACCGCGGCCCGCGGCATTCAACCGGCCAGGGCGTCTGCCGCCACCCGGGGCGGAGTGCGCGCGATGGCCATCACCTCGTGCGCGGGCAGGTGCTTGAGGCGGTGGTCGCTCCACACCTGCCGCCACCGCCGAGCGCCGGGCAACCCGTTGCGCAACCCCAGCATGTGGCGTGCGATTGAAGACCACGCGGTGCCGTGCCGCGCTGCCTCGCGCGCCATGTAGTCCACCATGGCCTCTTCGGCGGCCTCCCGCGTGAGCCCGGATGCGGCATCGCCGAAGTACTGCGCATCCCAGCGGGCCAGCCACCAGGGGTTGCGGTAGGCCTCGCGGCCGATCATCACGCCGTCGAGTCCGCCGCCCAGCGCTTCCTGCACCGCGGCATCGGTCGCGAGGCCGCCGTTGATCGCGATCACGAGGTCCGGGAACTCGGCCTTGAGCCGGTGCACCACGTCGTAGCGCAGCGGCGGTATTTCACGGTTCTCCTTGGGCGACAGGCCTTCGAGCCAGGCATTGCGCGCATGCACGATGAACACGCGGCAGCCGGCCTCGGCAACGGTGCCCACGAAATCCCGCACGAAGGCGTACTCCTCGCTGCGGCCGATGCCGATGCGGTGCTTGACGGTGACAGGAACGCTCACTGCATCCACCATCGCTTTCACGCAGTCGGCCACCAGCCGCGGCTCGTTCATCAGGCAGGCGCCGAAGGCCCCGCGCTGCACGCGCTCGCTGGGGCATCCGCAGTTGAGGTTGATTTCGCCGTATCCCCATCGTTCGCCGAGACGTGCCGAGTGCGCGAGGTCGGCAGGCTCGCTGCCGCCCAGTTGCAGCGCGACCGGTTGCTCCTCGGCATTGAAGCGCAGGTGCCGCTCCACGTCGCCATGCACCAGCGCCCCGGTCGTCACCATCTCGGTGTAGAGCAGGGCATGGCGGCTCAGCAGTCGGTGGAAGTAGCGGCAGTGGCGATCGGTCCAGTCCATCATGGGGGCGACGGACAGGCGCCAGGGGACTGTTTTCTGGATGTTTTGTTTTAAATCAACAGCTTGCGATGGTACTTGCAACATTTTTTTGGCTTCCTGTTTGCCGCCTTCTCGCTCCATTGCGGCCGCATTTTTGCGGCCATGGTGCTGCATCGATTACGACGGAACCTTCTCCTGCATGGCCCAGATCCGGCTGAAGCAGGACGGGAAGGTCCCGCACACCGAGGCGCAGACGTGCAGTCGGCGAATATGGGCGTCCGCGTGGCTGAAGCGCCGATAGTCGGAGTTGGAACTGGCGAGCGCAAGCGGCCGGAAGATGGCCGATAAGGTGACGCTGAGGGGGGCTGTTCGACGAGTATGTCAGCGCGGCTGAAAAAATAACCCCGTGGGGGCATGTCAAGGCGGCGGACATCAAGCGACTCGGGCAGTGTAGCCTGGCAGATATGGAGGTCGTGCGGTTGAGCGAGGCCGGCGGCTTACGGGAGTTGAGGGCGCAGCGCTGCTTCGACTTACATGGACGCCGCCTATGCATTGCCTGGCGGATGGACGATCGGTTGTCCGCGGTGGCTGCGGCCTACGCCAACTTCGCCAAGGAACGCCCGCACCAGTTTCGCATCCTGGTCGAGCCGCCGAACGAGCCTGCCGCACCGAACGTATGCGTCATCCTGGCAACAGTATCAATCCAGCCGGATCGAGGCTCGCAGCCGCGCATTGATCCGGTCGACCAGCCAGAGCAAGCTGCCGCGCCAGAGGCCGTGAATCCTTGCCTGGTGGCTGCGATAGAGCATGACGTGGCTGAGTTGCGCAAGGCGCCCGCGCAGCGTGACACCTTTCAACAGCCCGAACTTGCCCAGTGAGCCATAGGCATCGTACTCGCCCAACGATACCAAGGCTCCGAAGTCGCGGTGGATGAAGTCGGGAATCGTTGCGCCATTCAACAGCTTGCCGGGAAGATGGGCGATCAGGTGCTGTGCCTGCTGGTGGGCGACCTGAGCCGTCGGCGGCAGTGGTCGTTCAGCGCCCTGAAGGGTCAGGCTGGCGCAGTCGCCGACCGCGTAGACATTCGGATCGATGAGGGACTGCAAGGAAGGTGTGACCACGATCTGGTTGGTACGGCTGGTGGTCAGCCCGTCGAGGCCGTTCAGAAAGTCGGCAGCCTTGACTCCGGCCGCCCACACCTTGAGCGCCGCCGGCACCTGCGTGCCATCGCCCAGGAGGAAGGCCTCGGCGGAGGCCGCCTTGACGCGGGTATCGGTCATTACCGTGATGCCAAGCGATTCGAGGCGCGCGCGGGTGGCGGCGGCGATATCCTGCGGAAACGCTGCGAGCAGCCGAGGCCCGCTTTCGATCAGCGTGACCGACAGGCGGGAAGCGAGTCCCTGCGCGCCGTAGCCGATGGCCGATTCCTTCAATTGCACCAGTTCGGCGGCCAGCTCCACGCCGGTAGCGCCGCCGCCGACGATCGCGATCGGCAAATCGGTGCCCTGCGCAAGAGCCTGCAACATGCGCAGCCGCACTTCATGGTTGAAGGCGTCGGCTTGCAGGCGGGAGTCGATCTTGAAGCAATGCTCGGCCACGCCGGGCGTACCGAAGTCGTTGGCCTGGCTGCCAATGGCCAGAATCAGCGCGTCGTAGCCGATATGGCGCGCGGGAACCAGCAGCCGTCCATCCGGCGCGTGCAGTGGCGCGATCCGTATCTGGCGCGCCTTCCGATCCAGACCGCATAGGTGGCCGGGCTGATAGATGAATCCGGCGCTGCGTGCCTGGGCAACATACGGAGTCTGCTGTTGGGAAACGTCGCGTGTGCCTGCGGCGATCGTGTGCAGCATGGGCTTCCACACATGCGCCGAGTCCGCATCCACGAGCGTGATGGCCGGAACCGGCTGTTTTCCCGCGCGCTGGCGGCGCCAGCGCCGGCCAAGCGTGGTGGCGATTTCCAGTCCGGCGACGCCACCGCCCACGACGACGACATGTAGAGGAGGGGATTTCTCGTTATCCATGATGTCAATGGCCTTCCTTGCCTGATCCGGTCCCAGGAATTCGGGACGGCCTGTGGGCTCTGTCGGAGCCACTCTTCGCCAACCCATGATCTTCTTCGAGGCGGGCCAGATACGCCGCGAGCGCGCGCGGCACTTCTCGCAGATATAGATCTGCACGATGCGGGTTGGACTGGAAGCCCACGTGCATGCCGCCTGCGGCAATTGCGTGCATCACCGCAACATAGTCCTCAAGGGCCGCAGCCGTGATTCCTGGCAGGCGGGCGCCAAGAACATGCCGAAATGTTCGCATGAAGTCGGCGTCGCCCTCGGCCGTATCGCGCCCGTGCATCACGGCCAGGAAATCCGGGTGCCGGTTGATGTGCTCGATGAAGGGCCCTACGAGATGTTCGATCGTGGCGGCGGTGGACATTGACTGCCAGACCTCTGCCGGCACCGCGATGAGCTGTTCGTTGATCTGCCTGACAGCGGCCATGTGCCGTTCGACCAGTATTTGCAGCAGGCTCTCCCGATCAGGGAAGAAGTGGTACATCGAGCCGACGGAGGTCTGTGCGCGCTTGGCCACCAGATGCATCGTCACTGCGGCGACGCCGCCTTCGGCCGCCATTGCCGCGGCCGCCTGGAGGATCGCTTCGATACGGGCCTGGCCACGCGCCTGTTGGGATGCGCGTGGCGCTTGTTTGCTGGTCGAGGCTCTGGTCATGGTTGTCGAGGTGATGGGGCGCTGCGCCAGCAGAGGCGCCCGAAACAAAACTAGACGATTTTGTCTATTTTATAGATAATCGATTCCTTGGTCCAGATTTGCGTGTGCCGTGGATGCGATGCGTCTGCAGGACATCCCCCAACCATGAAAATTTTTCCTGGCCTCGTAGTCTGTGAGCATTGCGACAGCGTGTACCACCGCCGCACACTGGGCAGCGGCGAACGTGCACATTGCGAGCGCTGCGCTGCGGTTCTCTATCGCGCCAGCCAATTGGACATAGACCGTTGGCTGGCCCTGACCGTCGCCGCTGCGATCGTGTTCGTGATCGCCAACGTCTGCCCCGTCATCCGCATCAGCCTGCAGGGGCTGCACAACGAATCCACGCTGTGGCAGGCTGCCGCCGCGCTGGCACATGGCGCCGCCGCACCGATCGCGCTGCCCACCGCTCTGTCCGTGATCATCGTGCCCTTCCTGCAGATCGCCCTGCTGGGCTGGGTGCTGATCCATGCCCGGCGCGGACGGCGCGCGCCGGGTTTCGCGCAGGCGATGCGCATGCTGGTGGCGCTGCGGCCGTGGAGCATGATCGAGGTCTGCCTGCTCGGCATCCTGGTGGCGGTGATCAAGTTGTCGAGCATGGTGCAGGTCGCCCCCGGCGCCGGCATATGGGCGACGGCAGTGCTGATGGTGTTGATCACCCTGATCGCCAGCCGCGACCTGCACGGGCTGTGGGAGTTGTCCACCTCGTCGGCGGCCGACCAGGAGTTGCGCGCATGAGCCTGCCCGCCCGCGCGCGCCAACTGGGCGTCGTCGCCTGTCATGCCTGTGGCCTGGTATGCGAGGATGTCCTGGGCACGAGCGGGCACGGCGACTGCCCACGGTGTGGAGCGGCACTGCACCGGCGTCGCCCGAACAGCATCGCGCGCGCCTGGGCCTTGCTGATCGCCGGGGTCATCTTCTACATCCCGGCCAACGTGCTGCCGGTGATGTACACCGAGCTGCTGGGCCGTGGCCACGAGAGCACGGTCATGGGCGGCGTGATCCAGTTCTGGCAGGGCGGCTCCTACGGCATCGCGCTGGTGATCTTCATCGCCAGCGTGGCGGTGCCGTGCACCAAGTTTCTGGTCATGGCCCTGCTGCTGTGGACTTCGCAGCGGCACAGTCGCTGGAGGCGGCGCGAGCGCGCCCGCCTTTACCGGCTGGTCGAGGTAATCGGCTACTGGTCGATGCTCGACGTGCTGGTGGTGGCCGTGGTCGCTGCGCTGGTGAAGTTCCAGGCGCTGAGCGACATCGAGCCGCGCGTGGGCATTTTCTTCTTCGGCGTGGTGGTGATCCTGACCATGCTTTCGGCAATGAACTTCGATCCGCGCCTGATCTGGGATGACGACAAATGAGTGAGCCTTCCAACACCCCGCAGCCGGGCGAGCCGGCGGTGGCCCGCCGGAGCTGGCCGATCTCGCTGGTCTGGCTGGTGCCGATCGTGGCCGCGTTGGTCGGGCTGTCCATGCTGGTGCATGCCTGGATGTCGGCCGGGACGGACATCCAGGTGCGCTTCGACACCGCCGCGGGCCTGGAAGCGGGCAAGACCGCGGTCAAGTACAAGGACGTGACCGTTGGTGCGGTCACCGCCATTGCCCTGAGCGATGATGGTTCGCACGTGGTGGCCACCGTGTCCCTGGACAAGAGCGCCACAAAGCTGACCCGCAGGGACACCCGGTTCTGGGTCGTGCGGCCGCGCATCGGTGCCGGCGGCGTCTCCGGTTTCGACACCTTGCTCTCGGGTGCCTACATTGCCGCCGATGCTGGTCACGAAGAGCAGACCGCCAAGTCCTTCGTCGGCCTGGAAACGCCACCCACCGTGGTCAGCGACACTCCCGGCAAGTCCTTCGTGCTGCATACCGAGGACCTGGGATCGCTGGGCATCGGTTCGCCGCTGTACTACCGCCGCATCCAGGTCGGGCAGGTAGCCGGCTACCAGCTCGCAGAGGACGGCAAGACCGTGCGTGTGCAGGTGTTCGTCAATGCTCCCTACGACCGCTTCGTGACCACCGATACGCGGTTCTGGAACGCCAGCGGCGTGGACATCTCGCTGGGCGCGGACGGGCTCAAGCTCAAGACCCAGTCGGTTTCCACCATCGTCTCCGGCGGCGTCGCCTTCGGCGCGCCATCGGGTAGCCAGGCCGCAGTGGCCGCGGAAAACGCCGAGTTCACGCTGGCCCAGGACGAGCAGACGGCACTGGCGCCGCCGGACGGCCCGGCGCAGTACATCCGCCTGCGTTTCGAGCAGTCGCTGCGCGGGCTCGCGGTGGGCGCGCCGGTGCAGCTCTCCGGCGTGGACTTGGGACGAGTGGTGTCCATGGAGCTGGACTACGATCCGGGCAGACACAGCTTCCCGACCGAGGTCGGCATCGTCGTCTATCCGCAGCGGCTGGGTCGCGTGCTGCAGCGCCCGCCGAAGATGGATGGCGGCTCGCAGGAGCAAGCTGCACAGCTGCTGCACGGCATGGTCGAGCACGGCCTGCGCGCGCAGGCGCGCTCGGGCAACCTGCTGACCGGCCAGCTCTACATCTCGCTGGACTTCGTGCCCAATGCGCCGAAGGTGGCGTTCGACCCCAAGGCGCGGCCTCTGACCCTGCCGACCATCGGCAGCAGCTTCGACCGGCTGCAGGAGCAGATGGCGAGCATCGTGGGCAAGATCGACAAGATCCCGCTGGACTCGATCGGCCGCAACCTGGACGCGACGCTGGCCGACCTGGACCGCATGCTCAAGCAGGTCAACGGCCAGGTGCTGCCGCAGACCACGCAGACGCTGCAACAGGCGAGCCAGGCCTTCAGCACGGCCCAGGGGATGTTGGCCGATGACGCGCCGCTCCAGCAAAACCTCGGGCTGACCTTGGAGGAATTGCGCCGCAGCGCTCGCTCGCTGCGCACACTGACCGATTTGCTGGGTGAACAGCCGGAAGCGCTGCTGCGAGGGCGCCGTGCCGACGATGTGCGCACACTCCCGCCAGCGCCAACTCCCGCGAAGGGTTCCAAGGAGTCCCGATGAAGACCAGGCCTGTGTTGTTCCCTGTCCTGCTCGCCGCCGTGCTGGGCTTGGGCGGCTGCGCGTCCGCGCCCGTGCGCTACTACACGCTGGTGGCGCCGGCTGCCAGTAACGGCGCGGCGACCGCTTCGTATCAGATCGAGGTGCTCCCTGTGGGCATACCGGAGGCACTGGATCGACCAGGGCTGGTGGTGCGCCAGGGCGAGGCGGGAGTCGCGGTTCTCGACCGCGAGCGTTGGGCCGGGCCGCTGGGGGAAGAGGTGCGCCGCGCCTTGTCGGCACGACTCGCCGTGCTCCTGGGCGCGCAGGATGTGTCGGGCCTGGCGCGAGCGCCCGGCCAGCCCGTCGTGCGGGTCAAGGTCGAGATCCGCCGCCTGGATGCCTGGCTCGGCCGGCAGGTGGACATGGACGCGGATTGGAGCATGGGCTTCGCCAGTTCGCCACAGCAGCGCACGGTCTGCCGCAGCCGCCTGAGCCAGAGTGCGCCGGCGGGCGACGTCGAAGCACTGGCGACGGCCTGCCAGCAACTGCTGAACTCGCTGGCGCAAAGAATCGCGCACGCAGTGCAGTCACATGGCGGAGAGAACGACGCCGATTGCACCTGACCTTCACCGCCTATCGTTGTTGTTGTTGTTGTTGTTGTTGTTGTTCGCGTAGCGCGGAGGGGGCGCAACCTCAGCGGCGGAGGATATGGATAGGTCGGCATCGCTGGGCGGTGGAGAGAGAGAGCATGGATGGCTCGCAGGCTTGGGCAAGCTGCGCATCCGCTTCAAGAGGCGGCTGGACATCCACGAAGCGCTGTTGAAACCGGCTGCAGCCGCTCTTAATAACCTCGTTGCTGGATCGGATAATCTTTGACGTGTCGAGCACAAGAGGTGCACTGTAGAAACCCTGCAAAAGCGCGTGTTGCAGTCGATTCGATTCCAAATTGAAAAATGCGCTGCCTCGATGACGCAAAGAATTAAATGTTTCATGGGAGGTCTGTCATGGTTCTATCAAATTGGCCCCTGGCTCGCCGGCTTTCTCTGGCATTTGCTGGCGTGATCGTGATTTTCCTCACCGTGATCGGCGTGGCGATCAAGAGCCAGAACGAGCTCAAGAAAGCGGATGAGATGAATCAGCACACCTATTTGGTGCTGGGCGTCGGGCAGGAGATGCTGCAGAGCATGGTGAACATGGAAACGGGCGCGCGAGGTTTCCTGCTGGCCGGGGAGGAGCGATTTCTCGAGCCCTGGACCACCGGCATCAAGAGCTTCGATGCCGCCTGGAACAAGGCAAAATCCCTGACTTCCGATAATCCGGCGCAGCAAAAGCGCCTGGAGGATATGCGAGCCCGGAAGGCAGAGTTCGTTTTTATTGTCGAGAAGATGCAAGGGCTGCGCAGGGAGGTCAATGGCGGCGCAGTTTCCTGGGAGGATTTCCTGGCCGAGTTCAGGAAAGGTCTCGATAAAGCTGCCATGGATGGATTCCGTGCGCTCGAAGGGGATTTCAGCAAAATGGAGAGGGACCTGCTCGCGGTTCGCTCCGCCGCATTGGACGGTGCCCGGCGCACGACCTTGATGCTCGAGTTCGGCGGGTCGGCCTTGGCGGTGGTCATGGCGACTTTCCTGGGGATGTGGGTCATCCGGTCGATCACCAGGCCGGTTTCCCAGGCCCTCGGTGTCGCGCAGGCGGTGGCGGACGGCGACCTGACGACGCGCATCGACGTTGCCGCCCGCGACGAGGTCGGCACCCTGCTGCTGAGTCTCAAATCCATGAACGACTCGCTGGCCCATGTTGTCACGCGGGTACGGGAGGGCAGCGAATCGGTGGCTGCCGCCAGTACCCAGATCGCCCAGGGAAATTCCGACCTGTCGGCCCGAACGGAGCGGCAGGCGAGTGCCCTGCAGCAAACGGCCGCATCGATGGAGCAGCTGGGCTCGACCGTCAAGCAGAATGCCGACCATGCCCGCCAGGCCAACCAGTTCGCCCAGGAGGCCAGCGTGGTGGCGACCCGTGGGGGCGAGGTCGTGTCGCAGGTGGTGCAGACGATGAAGGGCATCAGCGAGAGCTCACGCAAGATCGCCGACATCATCAACGTCATCGATGGCATTGCATTCCAGACCAACATCCTCGCGCTGAATGCGGCGGTGGAGGCGGCCCGTGCGGGTGAGCAGGGCCGTGGTTTCGCGGTAGTGGCGGGAGAGGTGCGCAGCTTGGCCGTGCGAAGTGCCGAGGCGGCCAAGGAAATCAAGAATCTCATCGACACCAGCGTCGCGCGCGTCGAAATGGGCGAACAACTTGCGGACCGGGCTGGCACCACCATGGGGGAGGTGGTCGGCAGCATTCGCCGGGTGACCGAGATCATGCGCGAAATCAGTGCCGCCAGCGGGGAGCAGAGCGCTGGCGTCAACCAGGTCGGCGAAGCCGTCATACAGATGGACCAGGTCACCCAGCAGAACGCCGCGCTGGTCGAGGAAATCGCAGCCGCAGCCGCCAGTCTCAGGGCGCAGGCGCAAGACCTGGTGCAGGCGGTCGGCATCTTCAAGCTGGGGCAGGCGGTGGCTGCGGGCCAGGCTGTCTTTTCGGGCACCGACCGAGCGCTGGTGCCATAGAGCGAACGGACTGCACCGAGATATGCCAAAGCGATTTGCTCGTTCCACCCACCATTCCACTTGCCATATCCGCGAAATCGCGTTTGACGAGTCACCTGCGTTGCATCCGCGGCGTCGACAGGGGCTTGTCATCAAACGCCGAGCAGGGGCGGTTACGCTTTGTCAAACTGTCGCATTGCATTTTGTCGATTCGGCTGCACTGGCGAATCGTCCCAATGCCCCTGCCTCCTTGCTCGCGCCTTCATCCGGCAGGCCATGCGCTCGTCGTCGATGACCATCCACTCGTCGCACGCGGCATGGCCGATTTTCTAGGCCAGCACCCTGCTATCGCCGAAACCTGCCATGCCTTCGATGGGGCCAGCGCACTGCGCATCGTGGCCACGCAGGGGCCGCCCATGCTGGCCCTCGTGGATTTCTGGCTCGCCGAGGGCGCCGCGACTTCCTTCATCGCCAGCCTCCTGGCCATGTCTCCCGCAACCCGTGTGCTGGTGACGAGCGCGGACCAGCACCCGGCGATTGCCTTGAAGGCCCGTGCAAGCGGTGCCCACGGGTTCGTCCACAAGCGCGAAGCGCCCGACACCTACCTTGCGGCCGTGACCGCGGTGCTGGGCGGCCGGGTCTGGTTCGATACGGACGCGGCTGCATTGCATCCACGGTCGCCGGCCCGGTCCACGGCGCCCCGCGAGATCCACCTGGCGCCTGCCGACATCGGCCTGACGCCGCGGCAGGGGGAAATCCTCGCACTCGTCCTGGACGGTCTGCAGAACAAGCCAATTGCCTCCGCGCTGCACCTCTCGGAGCACACCGTCAAAGAACACCTCACGGCGATCCTGCAGAAGCTCCAGGCCCGCAACCGGGTGGAACTCATCGCCAAGCTGCGCGGTGTTCGCATCGATGGCGCTTGAACTGCCGGTGCGGCGGCAGGTGCCGACCGGCTAATATTTCACGAAGTAGGGATCGGTGCACTCGGCGAACACGACGGCGCAGTTTGCCCTGCCGCTGTCCTGGCAGTCCTTGAGGGCCCGGGCGCCGGCGACTTCCTTGTTCTTTCCCGTGTTCGTGAAAACGCCACGCTGGGCGTTAGAGCCAGAGACGGCAATGCACTGGTTGAAGAACGTCGCGTCCACCTTGCAGTCGGATGCGCCCTGGGCCTGGCACCTTTTCAGGGCATCCTGGCGCGCGTCTTCTTCCGAGTCCTTGCCTTTGGAGGACCAGGCTCCGCCCGCCTGGTTAGAGCTGACGAGGGCCCCCCAGGTTTTCACCCAGTGGCCTGTCGGCCGCGGAGGCGCGCTGTCGCCGCTGTCGCCGCTCGGACCACAACGCGCGCTGCCCGCGGCCACGCCGGAGGGGCATGCGGTCTGGGCGTGCAGGCTCGAAACCGCGATAAATACAGTGAGAAGCAGGGGGACGGACGTACGGAACTTCATTTGCATGCTTTCCTATCTCAGTCCGGCTTGCCTGCACCGGGTACGGGAAGCTGGCACTGGGGGCTGCCTGCCTGCACATGATTGGCTTTCGCCTTGGCCTGCACTTCCTTGAACCCCTCGGCGTAGAGGGTGTCGAAGGTCGCCTGGGAGACGCCGTCCGCAAGGTAGAGCCGGCGCGCCTTTTCCTTGTGCGCATTGATCTGGGCCTGGTTGAGCTTGCCGCACACGAACGCCATCGCGGCGGCTTCGCCGGTGGACTTGATCGCCTCCTTGTTGAATTCGCTGGTACCCTGCGCTTGCGCCAGCGGTACACAGGCGATCGTGAACAAGGCCATCAGGATGGGGGAGAAGCGGGGCATCTGCGATTCCTCGGTGAACAGGTTGCGATAGGGCTGTACAAGCCGGATCCAGGGGGCGGCGCTGCAAAGCACATGCTGCTGGAAGCTGGGCATTAGAACCCGGGTGCTGGATGTGGATGCAACCAGATTCAACAGGGATCCACCACGTGCTCGGGCAACCTCGGCATGCCTGTCGCTACCCCAGGGAACACGGTCTTATCATGGCGCAAGACCTGCCGGCCCGCTACCGAAGATTCCATGCCGCAACAGGCAATTTCTCTGCGAAGACCTTGATGACCCTGTCACCCCATCGCTTTCCCAGGCCGACGGTACCGCGGATGCTTGCATCGGTCATTCTGCTGTTTGCCATGTCCTGTTCGACCTGTGCGGGTGGTGCCTCTGCGCAGCCGGCGGGCCATCTGCAGCCTCCAGAGCGCCCGTCGCCATCCGGAAACGGTGCGTTGCAGCCGGGTGAGTACATGACGGAGCGGGGCTGGGGACGTCTTTTGATCAGGAGCGAGAAAGGCGAGATGACGTTTTCGCTCGAAAGCACCACGGGTGACAGCCTGTGCTCGCTCGATGGGCCCATCGACGGCGGCCAGGGCGTTGCCATGCAGGACGGCAGGCGTTCTTCCTGCATGGTGGGCTTCGGCCACAGCGCGCAGGGCATCGATGTGAAGGCCGCTACGCCTGCCGAGTGCAGGGATTTTTGTGGCTACAACGGAAGTTTCGCAGGGCGTTATATGCGGGTGAAGGAGGGTTGCGGCAGGGATGAAGTCGATCGCACGCGTGCCGCGTTCCAGCGTCTCTATGACCGCAGGAATTTCAAGGCGGCCCTCGCCACCCTGTCTCCTGTGCTGGAGAGCTGTTCGGTGACCCTGGACTGGGAAGACGAGGGGGCCGTTCGCAACGACCTGGCCATCACGCAGTACCGCAACGGACTTCATGCGCAATGCCTGGCGACGCTCGCCAAATATGCAGGGGATGCCGCAAAGGACGATGATGCGGCGGTGGATGGCTGGGCGCCTGCACTGGCGGAGCGCTACCTGGAGATCGTGCGCGCGGCCCGGACGAACATTGGCCTGTGCCGCAAAGGGGCGACGCGTACGAGTCCCGGCTGAACGCTCTAGAATCCGCTCCCGAAAATCGCCTGTCCAAGGGCGCCCTCTTCGCGGCGCTCGTCGGGCATGTCCTGTGCGGCGCCCTGTCGAGGGCCCGTGCAGCCAAGGAAGCAGTCCCCCCTGACAATGGTTCGCCGGATCGTCATCGTCTTCATGCTCTTGCTGCTGCCGCTCCAATGGACGGCAGCGCAGTTCCATGAGTCGGCCTCGTCTGCCGGGTCCGTGGCGGCGGGGTACGCCTCGGCCCAGAAGAAAGCCGCCGATGAGGCGGAAGGCATCCACTTTTCCGAAGACCGGGGCGTTCCCTGCCCATTCCACAACGTCGCCCAGCCTTCGTCGATCGGCGATGTGCCGAACCCGCGGTGCCCCGTGCAGCAGGCCTCGAATGCGTGGGTCGTTCCCAGGCATCTCCGGCACCGGGGCACCGGTGCCGCCAACGATATCGAGCGCCCCAAGTGGTCCTTCCACGCTCCATCGACGGTGGACTGCGGGGGAATGATCACCTGATTGACTGCGCCCCTGCGGTCCACCGAAGTTTTCATCACTTCGGAGACCCAGGTGTCCCATACCAGACCATTCATCGCAACGGCCTGCTCCGTCCTGCTGGCCGGCTTGCCCCTCTTTCCTGCGCCCGTACATGCGCAGCCCTTGACCACCCCGGCCCGGGCCACATCCACTGAACCGTCGGCCCGCTCCCTGACGCTGGCGGAAGCCATCGCGCTGGCGCTCGCCAGGAACACGGCCATCGCCGTGGCGCAGCGCGAGTTCGACGCGACGCGCGGCGCCGTCCTGCAGGCCGGCCTGCGCCCGAACCCCGAGCTGTCCGTCCAGCAGGAGGATTTCAAACAGGGGCGGCGAACGTCCACCGTCCAGGTCACCCAATCGCTGGAGCTCGGCGGCAAGAGGGCCCACCGGACGGCGGTCGCCGAGCGGATCAGCGCGCAGGCCGCTGCCGACATCGAGCAGGCCCGCGCGGATGTGCGCTCCCAGGTCGTCGTCGCCTTCCATGAAGTGCTGGTCGGCCAGGAACGCCTGCGGCTGGCGCGGTCTTCGCTGCAGCTCGCCACCGGCGATGCGGAGATGACCGGCAAGCGCGTGCAGGCGGGCAAGGTGGCCCCGCTGGAGGAAACGCGCGCGCAGGTCGCGCGCGCCGCAGCGGTTGCCGAGGTGGCCCAGGCGGAAGGCGCGCTGCGTGCCGGCCGCCAGAAGCTGTTCGCCCTCTGGGGCGACACTGGCCACCGCGAAACCACGCTGATCGGCCCCCTGGACCTGCCTGCCGAAGGCCTGGCCGACGAGGTGGTGTTCGCCCGGATGGCCGCATCGCCGGTGCTGCAGCGTGCCCGGCTGGAACGGGAGCGGGCGGAAGCGGCCGTGGCACTGGAGCGTTCGCGCCAGGTCGTGGATGTCGCGGTGTCCGTCGGCGTCAAGCGCAGCCAGGAGAACGGGGTGACGGCCGCCGTCGTGGGCCTGACCGTGCCTCTGCCCCTGTTCGACCGGAACCAGGGCAACCTCGCCGAAGCACTGGCGCGGGAGGAGAAGGCCCGGGAGGAACTGAACGCGGCCGAGCTGCGGCTGGCGTCGGAGATCGCCCAGGTGCGCGAGCAGCTGCGGTCGGCCCGCGCCGAAGCGCAGACCCTGCAGCAGGACGCGATTCCCGGCGCGCGCGAGGCCTACCGCGTTGCATCGCAAGGCTTCCAGCTGGGCAAGTTCAGCTACCTGGAAACGCTGGATGCCCAGCGCACCCTGGTCGGCACCCAGGCCCAGTTGCTTCGTGCCTTGCTCGATACCTACCGCGCAGCAGCCGAGCTGGAGCGCCTGCTCCACGTCACGGATGCCTCGTCCGGCCTCCTGAACCCCTCCAAGCCCTGAACGCCATGCAATCCCCTGTTGAAACTTCCGCCGGCAAAACCCAGAGCCGGCACCTGATCCTGGCCATCGCGCTCGTCGTTCTGGCGGCCATTGCCGGATTTTTCATCCTCCGGCCCGCCAAACAGCCTGGTGGCGCCGATGGGCATGCGGCCGCCGCGCGGCCCGCCGACGGGCATGGCGAGGGCCATGCCGCGGAACCCGAGGAACATGGCCACGAGGACGGCCGTGAAGAGGGCCATGAAAAAGGCCTCATCGCCTTCTCGGACGAGCAGTTCAGGTCTTCCGGCGTGGTGGTCGAGACGAGTGCGCCGGGCGAGATCGAAACCCGCACCCGGCTGCCCGGCGAAATCCGGTTCAACGAGGACCGCACGGCGCACGTCGTTCCCCGCGTCGCCGGTGTCGTCGAAAGCGTCGGCGCCGATCTGGGGCAGCGCGTCCGCAAGGGCCAGGTGCTGGCGGTCATCTCCAGCGTGGCGCTGTCCGAGCAGCGCAGCGAACTGCTGGCCGCACAGAAGCGCCTCGTCCTGGCGCGCACCACCGCGGACCGTGAACGCAGGCTTTTCCAGGACAGGATTTCTGCCCAGCAGGATGTCCTGCAGGCAGAGCAGGTGCTGCACGAAGCGGAGATCGCCGTCGCCAACGCCGGCCAGAAGCTGCGGGCCCTGGGCGCAACCGCCGTCTCTGGCGACCTGGCGCGCTTCGAACTGCGGGCACCGTTCGACGGCATGGTGGTCGAAAAGCACATCGCGCTGGGCGAGTCGGTGAAGGAAGACGCGAATGTGTTCACCGTGTCGGATCTCTCCACGGTGTGGGCCCAGATCAATGTGACGGCGGCCAACCTGCCGCTGGTGAAGGTCGGGGAGCCCGTGGCCATCCAGGCGACGGGCTTCCAGCACGAGGCGACGGGGAAGGTGTCGTATGTCGGCGCGCTCATCGGCGAGCAGACGCGTACGGCCACGGCGCGCGTGACGCTGCCGAATCCCGAGATGGCGTGGCGTCCCGGATTGTTCGTCACGGTGGAACTGGCCACCGGGAAGACGGCGGCGCCCGTCACCGTCACGGCGGACGCGATCCAGATGGTGGAGAACCGCCCGACCGTGTATGCGAGGGTGGACGGCGGATTCGAGGCGAGACCCGTCAAGGCGGGACGTTCCGATGGCCAGCGCGTCGAAATCCTCGATGGCCTGGCCGCCGGCACCGCATATGCCGGCAAGGGCAGCTTCGTCGTCAAGGCGCAGCAAGGCAAGGGCTCCTCGGGCCATGAACACTGAGATCCAGCATGTTCGATCGAATCATCCATTTTTCCATCGCCCATCGCTGGCTCGTGATGTTCGCCGTCATGGGCATGGCGGCACTGGGTATCTACAACTACCAGCGCCTGCCCATCGATGCGGTGCCGGACATCACCAATGTCCAGGTGCAGATCAACACCGCGGCACCCGGCTACTCCCCGCTGGAGACGGAGCAGCGGGTCACCTATCCGATCGAAACGGTGATGGCGGGGCTGCCGGGACTGAAGCAGACCCGGTCCCTGTCGCGCTACGGGCTGTCACAGGTCACGGTGATCTTCGAGGACGGCACGGACATCTATTTCGCCCGCCAATTGGTCAACGAACGCATCCAGGCGGCGCGCGAGCAGATGCCCGAAGGCGTGAGTCCCGTGGCCGGGCCGATTTCGACGGGCCTGGGCGAGATCTACCTGTGGACCGTGGAGGCCGGGGTGGGTGCGCGCCGCCCGGACGGCAAGGAATACACGCCCACCGATCTGCGCGAGGTCCAGGACTGGATCATCAAGCCGCAGCTGCGCAATGTGAAGGGCGTGGCCGAGATCAACAGCATCGGTGGATTCGCCAAGGAGTACCAGGTCGCGCCGAGTCCTGAAAAGCTCCATGCCCATGGCCTGACGCTCGCCGATGTCGTCACCGCCCTGGAGCGCAACAACGAGAACGTGGGTGCCGGCTACATCGAGCGCCGCGGTGAGCAGTACCTGATCCGGGCGCCCGGGCAGGTGCGGACCATCGAGGATATCGGGAACATCGTTGTCAGCAACGTGGCGGGCGTTCCCATCCGCATCGGCGACGTGGGCGAGGTGATCGTCGGCAGGGAACTGCGCACCGGAGCCGCCACGGACAATGGCAAGGAGGTGGTCCTCGGCACGGTGTTCATGCTCATCGGAGAGAACAGCCGCACGGTGTCGCAGGCCGTGGACCGGAAGATGGAGGAAATCAACCGGACCCTGCCCGCGGGCGTGAAGGCCGTGACGGTCTATGACCGCACGGTGCTGGTGGACAAGGCGATCGCCACGGTGAAGAAGAACCTCCTCGAGGGCGCGATCCTGGTGATCGCCGTGCTCTTCGCCTTCCTCGGCAACATCCGCGCGGCGCTGATTACCGCCATGGTCATTCCACTGGCGATGCTCTTCACGTTCACGGGGATGGTCTCGCAGAAGGTCAGCGCCAACCTCATGAGCCTGGGGGCGCTGGACTTCGGGATCATCGTGGACGGCGCAGTGGTGATCGTCGAGAACTGCATCCGGCGACTGGCCCACGCGCAGCACGCCGCGGGGCGCGCGCTCACCTTGAAGGAGCGGTTCGCCGAAGTGTTCGAGGCGGCCCGGGAAGCCCGGCGTCCGTTGATCTTCGGCCAGCTCATCATCATGGTGGTGTACCTGCCGATCTTCGCCCTGGCGGGAGTCGAGGGCAAGATGTTCCATCCCATGGCCTTCACTGTCGTGATCGCGCTGCTCGGCGCCATGGTCCTGTCGGTGACCTTCGTGCCGGCCGCGGTCGCGCTCTTCATCGGCAGGCATGTCGCGGAAAAGGAAAACCGGATGATGGCCTGGCTGCGCGCACGCTATGAACCGCTGCTGGAGCGGGCGCTGGGCGCAAGGCTGGTGGTGCTCACGGCGGCCATGGCGGCCATCGTGCTGTGCGGGCTCATGGCGACCCGCCTGGGCACCGAGTTCGCCCCGAACCTCAGCGAAGGAGACCTCGCGATCCAGGCCATCCGCATTCCGGGCACCAGCCTCAGCGAATCCGTCGCGATGCAGCAGAGGATCGAGATCGCCGTGAAGGCGAAATTCCCCGAGGTCCGGCGCGTCTTCGCACGGACGGGAACGGCGGAGATCGCCTCCGATCCGATGCCGCCGAACATTTCCGACGGCTACATCATGCTGAACCCGGTGAGCGAGTGGCCCGAGCCGCGCAAGACCCCGGCGGAACTGCGCGATGCCATCCAGGAGGAGGTCGAGAAGATCGCCGGCAACAGCTACGAGTTCTCGCAGCCCATCCAGCTGCGGTTCAACGAGCTCATCTCCGGCATCCGCAGCGACGTCGCGGTCAAGATCTTCGGCGACGACATGGACGTGCTGAACAGGACGGCGGCCGAAGCGGCGGCGGTGCTCGCGAGGCTGGACGGCGCTTCGGAGGTGAAGGTCGAGCAGACCACGGGCCTGCCCGTCCTGACCGTGGGCATCGACCGCGCCAGGGCCGCGCGCTATGGCCTGAACATCGCGGATGTGCAGGGCACCCTGGCGACGGCCGTGGGCGGCCGGCGCGCCGGCACGATGTTCGAAGGCGACCGCCGCTTCGACATCCTGGTCCGCCTGCCGGATAACGTCCGGACCGACCTGGAGGCGATCCGCCGGCTGCCCATTGCCCTGCCGAGGAACGGCACGGCCGCGACATCGTTCATCCCGCTGGGCGAGGTCGCTTCCCTGGACATCGCGCCGGGGCCCAACCAGGTGAGCCGCGAAAACGGCAAGCGCCGGATCGTCGTCAGCGCCAACGTGCGTTCGCGGGACCTCGGCTCCTTCGTGGCGGAGGCGCAGGCGGCGATCCGGCAGGTCGCGCTTCCCTCGGGCTACTGGGTGGAATGGGGCGGCCAGTTCGAGAACCTGCAGTCCGCGGCGAACCGCCTGAAGATCGTGGTGCCGGTGTCGCTCGGCCTGGTGCTCGTGCTGCTGTTCGCCATGTTCGGCAACGCGCGGGACGGCCTGCTGGTGTTCACGGGTATCCCGTTCGCACTGACGGGGGGTGTCCTGGCACTCTGGCTGCGCGACATCCCGCTGTCCATATCCGCGGGCATCGGGTTCATCGCGCTTTCCGGGGTGGCGGTGCTCAACGGCCTGGTGATGCTGTCGTTCATCCGGCAATTGCGCGAGGAAGGCATGCCGCTGCCCGAAGCCGTGCGGACCGGCGCGGTACAGCGCCTGCGTCCGGTGCTCATGACCGCCATGGTGGCATCTCTCGGCTTCATTCCCATGGCCCTGGCCACGGGGACCGGATCGGAGGTGCAGCGCCCGCTGGCGACGGTCGTGATCGGCGGCATCCTGTCTTCCACCGTCCTGACGCTGCTGGTGCTTCCGCTGATCTACAGCATGGCGCACCGCCGGGGCGGCATGGCGGGCACCGGTGGCCGGGAGTTCGCGAACTGAAGGCGGGCGCAATCCCGCCTGCTTCAATCCACCCTGGATGCGCCCCCGCCCGGCGCCCCGGCGGTGTCGCTGCCGAAGCGCCGGCAGTGGTTCTTGCCATCCTGCTTGGCCTCGTACATCGCATGGTCGGCCTGCCGCAGCAGCAGGTCGGGCGTGTCGCCGTCGAGGGGGTAGAAGCTCAGGCCCATGCTGGCCGAGACGAAGCCCTGGCCCTTGGGCAGCGGCACGGGCTGGCGCACGGCGTGCAGGATGCGGTTGATGAGGGGGGTGCAGTCCTCGGGGGTCTGCAGGCCGTTGATGAGCACCACCATCTCGTCGCCGCCCAGGCGGGCGAGGGTGTCTTCCGCGCGCAGCTGGGACTGGATGCGCCGGCCCACCTCGATGAGGAGCTGGTCGCCGGCGGCATGTCCGTGCTGGTCGTTGACGCGCTTGAATCCATCGAGGTCGAGGTAGCACACGGCCAGGAGCTGGCGCCTGCGCTGCGCCTGCACGATGCCCTGCACGAGGCGGTCTGCCAGCAGGCGGCGGTTGGGCAGGCCGGTGAGGCTGTCGTAGAGCGCGATGTGCTGCAGCTCCTGTTCGTGCGCCTTGATCTGGCTGATGTCGCTGATGACCACGATGTAGTGGTGCGGATGGCCTTCCTTGCCCAGCACGCTGGCGATGGAGATGCGCTGCGGCATGGCGATGCCCTGGCCGCGGCCCAGGATCTCTCCCTGCCAGTATCCCTGGGACTGGATGGTCCGCCAGATGGCCGCGAAACGGGGGCGCTCGGGCGCACGGTCTTCCGCGGTGCCGTCCTCCGCGGCCTCCTCCGAGCCGGGGTAGAGCGCTTCCACGGGCGTGCCCAGCAGGTCCTGCCGGCAGATGCCGGTCGTGCGTTCGAAGGCGGGGTTGGCATCCACGATGTGGTGGTCCGAGTCGAGGATCAGCACGGCCTCGTAGCTGTGCTCGAACACGCTGGCGGCGATGCTCAGGCGCATTTCAGCCTCCTTCACGCCGCGCAGGTCGATCAGGAAGCCGACGAAGAGCGGGCCGTCGGGCGCGTTGGCGCGTCCGATGGATAGGCGCAGCGGCAGGGCGCTGCCGTCGCGGTGCAGGCCCACCACCTCCCGGCCCGTGCCGATGATGCGGGCCTCGCCGGTGGCCAGGTAGCGCTGCAGGTAGCCGTCGTGGGCTTCGCTGTCGGGGGAGGGCATGAGCATGCGGATATTGCGACCCAGCACGTCGCCGGCGGTCCAGCCGAAGATGCGCTCGGCCGACTGGTTGAAGCTCTGGATGATGCCGCGCCCGTCGATGGTGATGATGCCGTCCACGGCGGTGTCCACCAGCGCGCGCAGGCGCGACTCGCTGCGCCGCACCTTGCGGTAGAGGTCGCGGTAGAGGAGGAATCCGTTCACCGCGCCGGCGAACAGGCCCACGCAGGCGGTCACCAGGGTCACGGTGATCGCGAGCATCTGCACCCACTCGCGGCCTTCGCCGCCGCCCGGTTCGGCCGTGCCCACGAAGCGGGCCGCGGCCATGGCGGTGTAGTGCATGCCCGAGATCGCGCAGCCCATGATGGCGCCGCCGAGCAGGTTGGCCTTCCACGGCGCCATGCCGATGCGCCGCATGAGCATGAAGCGCACCCACAGCGCCGCATTGGCCAGCGCCACCGCGACCACCAGCGATGCGGTGAACCACAGCGGGTCGTAGCGCAGCAGCGGGGCCATGCGCATGGCCGCCATGCCCATGTAGTGCATGGTGCCGATGCCCGCGCCCACGAGCACGCCGCCGAGCATGAGCTGGCGCGGCCGCACGTCGGGGCGTGCCAGGAGCGACAGCGCCAGCCACGAGGCGCACATCGCTGGAAACATCGACAGCATCGTGAGCGCCACGTCGTAGTGCACCGCGGCGCACAGCGTGAATGAAAGCATGCCGATGAAATGCATGGCCCAGATGCCTGCACCGAGCGCCACGCCGGCACTGGCCAGTGCGAGCACGCGCGACGATGTGATCTGGGCGCCGCGGGCCTGGCCGGAGAGGTAGAGCGCGAGGGTGGAGGTCAGCACCGCGACGGCCACCGAGAGGGCGACGAGCGCGGGATCGTGGCTGCCGGCGAGCAGTGCCCCCGCGGGCAGGCCGTCCGCCCCGTCCAGAAGAAAGAAACGCTCCAGTTCCAGCATGCGCAAGGCTCCTCCCAGGTGTCGGTGATGGCGGCAGGCCTCCTCGGGCGTGCTGCCGGCGGTGCCCCGTCCGCGTCGCAGGCGGCGTTGCTTTTTCGCTCTCCGTCCCCAATGATGCGGGGAGCGCCGCCTCGCGACAAGTCATCGCCGCAATATCCCGTGCCGCGGCTTGCATGCACGCGACGCGGCAAGGTCCGCGTCAGCCGCAGGGCCTGGGGACCCAGGCGTGGAGGAGGGCTGGACGATGGGGGGATTCAGGCCGCGGCCTGTAGTCCCTGGCTGAAATGGTCCAGCATCGCGGCCGCGGCGCGTTCCCCGTCCCGGGCCTGCAGCGCGCCGAGGATGCCTGCGTGCTCGCGCAGCGACTCCTCGATGCGGCCCTGGCGCAGCAGGGAGTTGTGGCGGTTGAGCTTCATGACCTTGCGCAGGTCGGCGACCATCTGGTTGCGCCAGCGGTTGTCCGCCAGTTCGAGCAGCCGCATGTGGAAGCGCTCGTTCACGCCGAAGAAGCGGTCCCGGTCGTCCACGCACGCTGCCAGCTCGGCGTGCAGCGCCTCCAGCTCGCGCAGCTGCGCATCGGTGGCGCTTTCAGCCACCACGCGCGCGGCATCGCTCTCCAGCAGCGCCAACAGGTGATAGACGTCGCGCAGGTCCTTGTCCGACACTTCGGTGACGTACGCGCCCCGGCGCACCTTCATGGTCACCAGCCCTTCGGCCGCCAGCACCTTCAAGGCCTCGCGCAGGGGCGTGCGGCTGATGCCGAATTCCTCAGCGATCTTCAGCTCGTCGATCCAGCTGCCCGGCTGCAGCTCCCGCCGGAAAATGCGCTGGCGCAGATGCTCCGCCACTTCCTCGTAAAGGGCGCGTGGGGTGAGCGAGGCGGTGGACATGGCGCGGAATGGTACGTCAAAAAAATGATGAATTAATAATTACGGAATCGGCTAGACTCGCCTTTGCTTCCCCGTGCTGCCCGGAGACAAGGCGGTGCGGAACCTCCGATCGACAAGCAAAACCCCGACGCGAGCCATCCATGAGCAGCAGCCAGACGCCCCCGCCCGAATTCCAGTCCGCCGATCTCGCCGCCTGGGCGAAGGCGGCGGCCAGGTCCGCACCGGGCGGCGATGTCTCCGCGCTGAACTGGGTCACGCCGGACGGGATCACCGTGAAGCCCCTCTACACGGCAGAGGACGTGGCGGGGCTGCCCCATGCCAACACCCTGCCGGGCTTCGAGCCCTACGTGCGCGGCCCGCAGGCCACCATGTATGCCGTGCGGCCCTGGACGATCCGGCAGTATGCGGGCTTCTCCACGGCGGAAGAATCGAACGCCTTCTACCGCAAGGCGCTGGCGGCGGGCGGGCAGGGCGTCTCGGTGGCGTTCGATCTCGCCACGCACCGCGGCTACGACAGCGACCATCCGCGCGTGACCGGCGACGTGGGCAAGGCGGGCGTGGCCATCGACAGCGTGGAGGACATGAAGATCCTCTTCGACGGCATCCCGCTCGACAAGGTGAGCGTTTCCATGACGATGAACGGCGCCGTGCTGCCCGTGCTGGCCGGCTACGTGGTCGCGGCCGAAGAGCAGGGCGTGCGGCAGGACCAGCTCTCCGGGACCATCCAGAACGACATCCTCAAGGAGTTCATGGTCCGCAACACGTACATCTACCCGCCCCAGCCTTCGATGCGCATCATCGGCGACATCATCGGCTACACGGCGCGGAACATGCCGAAGTTCAACTCCATCTCCATCAGCGGCTACCACATGCAGGAGGCGGGGGCCAACCAGGCGCTGGAGTTGGCCTTCACGCTGGCCGACGGCAAGGAGTACGTGAAGACCGCGATCGCCTCGGGCCTGGACGTGGACGAGTTCGCCGGGCGGCTGTCGTTCTTCTGGGCGATCGGCATGAACTTCTACCTCGAGGTGGCCAAGATGCGCGCGGCGCGGCTGCTGTGGTGCCGCATCATGAAGGGCACGGGCGCGAAGAACCCCAAGAGCCTGATGCTGCGCACGCACTGCCAGACCTCGGGCTGGTCGCTCACCGAGCAGGACCCGTACAACAACGTGGTGCGCACCACCATCGAGGCCATGGCGGCCGTGTTCGGCGGCACGCAGAGCCTGCACACCAACAGCTTCGACGAGGCCATCGCGCTGCCCACCGAGTTCTCGGCCCGCATCGCGCGCAACACGCAGCTCATCATCCAGGAAGAGACGCACATCACCAACGTGATCGATCCCTGGGCCGGCAGCTACATGATGGAAAAGCTCACCCAGGACATGGCCGACGCCGCCTGGAAGATCATCGAGGAGGTCGAGGCCATGGGCGGCATGACCGCCGCGGTGGACTCGGGCTGGGCCAAGCTCAAGATCGAGGCGGCCGCCGCGGAGAAGCAGGCGCGCATCGATTCCGGCAAGGACGTGATCGTGGGCGTGAACAAGTACCGCCTGGCCAAGGAAGACCCGGTGGACATCCTGCAGATCGACAACATGAAGGTGCGCGACGGCCAGATCGCGCGGCTCGAACGCATCCGCGCCACGCGCGACGCGGCGGCCGTGCAGCAGGCGCTCGATGCGCTCACCGCAGCGGCCGAATCCGGCACCGGAAACCTGCTCGATTTGTCCATCCAGGCGATCCGCCTGCGCGCCACGGTGGGCGAGGTGAGCGACGCGCTGGAGAAGGTGTTCGGCCGCCACCGTGCCGACACGCAGAAAGTGACGGGCGTGTATGCCGCGGCCTACGATTCGGCCGAAGGCTGGGAAAAGCTCAAGGGCGAGATCGACGCCTTCGCGGAAGGCGAGGGGCGCCGCCCGCGCGTGATGATCGCCAAGCTGGGACAGGATGGCCACGACCGCGGCGCCAAGGTGGTGGCCACGGCCTTCGCCGACCTGGGGTTCGACGTGGACATGGGGCCGCTCTTCCAGACACCCGAGGAATGCGCGCGCCAGGCCATCGAGAACGACGTGCACGCCGTGGGTGTCTCCACGCTCGCGGCCGGCCACAAGACGCTGGTGCCGGCCATCATCCAGGCCCTCAAGGACCAGGGTGCCGACGACATCATCGTGTTCGTGGGCGGCGTGATTCCGCAGCAGGACTACGATTTCCTCTACGAATCGGGCGTGAAGGGCATCTACGGCCCCGGCACGCCGATCCCGGCGAGCGCGAAGGACGTGCTGGAGCAGATCCGCAAGGCCGTGGCGGCCTGAGGATGCGTGCGCCCGCGATGCCTGTCGCCTCGCCGTATTCACCACCGCCCGGACCCTCCGGCCTGGGCTGGGAGGCCGTCTCCGAAGGAGACTTCGCCGCCATGGCCGAGTTGCGGGCCGAGGCCCTGCGCGAGAGCCTGGAGCGGCTGGGCCGCTTCGATCCGGTGCGCGTGCGGGAGCGGCTGCGCGATGCCTTCGTGCCCGAGGGCATGCGCCACATCGTGCGGGACGGCGAGCGCATCGGCTACCTCACGCTGCTGCCGCGCGTGGCCGACGGCACGCTGAGGCTGCACCACCTCTACCTGCGGCCGGGCGCGCAGAACGCAGGCGCCGGCAGCTGGGCCATGGCCTGGGTCAAGGCCCGGGCCCGGGAGCGCGGCTGCGACGTGACGTTGTGCGCGCTCAAGCGCAGCGACGCCAACCGCTTCTACCTGCGCCACGGCTTCCGGCAGGTGGCCGATGAGCCTTTCGACCTGGAGTACCGCTGGAGCCCGTCGTGGGACGGCCCGGCCCCGGGAGCGCAGCCATGAATGCGCCCCCGCATCCGCTCCTGGCCGGCATCACCGGCGAGCCCGGCCCCGTGCAGCGCCGGGCCATCGCCAAGGCCATTACGCTGCTCGAATCCACGCGCGCCGACCATCGCGCGCAGGGCGACGGGCTGCTCACGGCCCTGCTGCCGCACACCGGCAAGGCTTTCCGCCTGGGCCTGAGCGGCGTGCCCGGCGTGGGCAAGTCCACCTTCATCGAGGCGCTGGGCCTGCACCTGATCGCGCAGGGCCACCGCGTGGCGGTGCTGACCATCGACCCGTCTTCCACCGTGTCGGGCGGCTCCATCCTGGGCGACAAGACGCGAATGGAGCGCCTGTCGGTGCACGAGCAGGCCTACATCCGCCCGAGCCCTTCCAGCGGCACGCTGGGCGGCGTGGCGGAGAAGACGCGCGAGGCCATGCTGGTCTGCGAGGCGGCCGGCTACGACATCGTGATCGTGGAGACGGTGGGCGTGGGCCAGAGCGAGACCGCCGTGGCAGGCATGACGGACATGTTCGTGCTGATGCAATTGCCCAACGCCGGCGACGACCTGCAGGCCATCAAGAAGGGCGTGATGGAGATCGCGGACCTGGTGGCGATCAACAAGGCGGACATCGACGCCCATGCTGCCACGCGCGCCGAGGCGCAGATCACCTCCAGCCTGCGGCTGTTCAGCCAGCACGGCCACCCCGGGCATGCACGGCACGACACGGCGCTGTGGCACCCGCGCGTGCTGCAGATCAGCGCGCTGCAGGGCCGCGGCGTGGACGCCTTCTGGGCTGCGGTGGAAGACTACCGGCGCGTGCAGGCGGCCAACGGGCATCTCGCGGCGCGGCGCCGGCAGCAGGCGCAGGCCTGGATGTGGGAGCGCATCGATGCCGGCCTGAAGCAGGCGTTCCGCGCGCAGCCGCAGGTGCAGGCGATGCTGCCCGGGCTGCGCGAGGACGTGCTCGCCGGGCGCATCGCGGCATCGACGGCGGCCCGCAGCCTGCTGCAGGCGGGCGGTTTCGCTCCGCCCTGACTGGCCCCGCGCAGGCCGCGGGCGCCACACGGACATTCGCACAGACAACTTCACGGATCGTTGGAAGGAAGACCATGCAAGACATCCTGGAACAGCTGGAGAAAAAGCGCGAGCAGGCCCGCCAGGGCGGCGGCGCGAAGCGCATCGAGGCGCAGCACAAGAAGGGCAAGCTCACCGCGCGCGAGCGCATCGAACTGCTGCTGGACGACGGCACCTTCGAGGAATGGGACATGTTCGTCGAGCACCGATGCACGGACTTCGGGATGCAGGACCAGAAGATCCCCGGCGACGGCGTGGTGACGGGCTACGGCATGATCAATGGCCGGCTGGTGTTCGTCTTCAGCCAGGACTTCACCGTGTTCGGCGGCGCGCTGTCGGAGGCGCATGCCGAGAAGATCTGCAAGATCATGGACCAGGCCATGAAGGTCGGTGCCCCGGTGATCGGCCTGAACGATTCGGGCGGCGCGCGCATCCAGGAAGGCGTGGCGTCCCTGGGCGGCTATGCGGACGTGTTCCAGAAGAACGTGATGGCCTCGGGCGTGATCCCGCAGATCAGCATGGTGATGGGCCCCTGCGCGGGCGGCGCCGTCTATTCGCCCGCCATGACGGACTTCATCTTCATGGTGAAGGATTCGAGCTACATGTTCGTCACCGGCCCCGAGGTGGTCAAGACCGTGACGCACGAGGAGGTCACGGCGGAGGAACTGGGCGGCGCCGTCACCCACACCACGCGCAGCGGCGTGGCCGACATGGCCTTCGAGAACGACGTGGAGGCGCTCATGATGCTGCGGCGCCTGTACAACTACCTGCCGCTCAACAACCGCGAGAAGCCCCCGGTGCGCAGGAGCACCGATCCGGCCGACCGCAAGGACCTGAGCCTGGACACCCTGGTGCCCGAGAACCCCAACAAGCCCTACGACATGAAGGAGCTGATCGCCAAGACGGTGGACGACGGCGACTTCTTCGAGCTGCAGCCCGACTACGCGCGCAACATCGTCGTCGGCTTCGGCCGCATGGACGGGCAGGTGGTGGGCATCGTGGCGAACCAGCCGCTGGTGCTGGCGGGCTGCCTGGACATCAAGTCCAGCATCAAGGCCGCACGCTTCGTGCGCTTCTGCGATGCCTTCAACATCCCCATCGTGACCTACGTGGACGTGCCCGGCTTCATGCCCGGCACCAGCCAGGAGTACGGCGGCATCATCAAGCATGGCGCCAAGCTGCTGTACGCGTATGCCGAGGCCACCGTGCCCAAGATCACCGTGATCACGCGCAAGGCCTACGGCGGCGCCTACGACGTGATGGCCTCCAAGCACCTGCGCGGCGACGTGAACCTGGCCTGGCCCAACGCGGAGATCGCGGTGATGGGCGCCAAGGGCGCCGTGGAGATCATCTTCCGCGAGGACAAGAACGACCCCGCCAAGCTGGCCGCGCGCGAGGCCGAGTACAAGGCCCGCTTCGCCAACCCCTTCGTGGCAGGTAGCCGGGGTTTCATCGACGATGTGATCCTGCCGCACGAGACGAGGAAGCGCATCTGCCGCAGCCTGGTGATGCTGCAGAACAAGAAGATCGAGAACCCGTGGCGCAAGCACGGGAACATTCCGCTGTAATTTGCCGGACGATGAACCGATTCGCGACGCTGCCGTGTTCGACCGATTTTTGAAGGCTTTGCAGAAGGGCGCGAGCGCGCTCGGGCAGCGCGATCCGTCGCGGCCTGCTTCGCTGGCGTTGGAACTTCAAGCCACGTTCTGTGCATCCGTCGGTGATGGTCCTGCGCTCGAGCGGATGGACGCGACCTGGCTTGCAAACGTCGTTCAGTTCAGCACATGTCTTGGCCGTCGGGGATGGAGGGTCGAAGGCCCGCGGCGCGCTCCAGGAGTGTCGCCAGATGCGCTGGCGCTCCTCGAGCAGCAAATGGGATGCGCGCTTCCATTGCAGTTGCGGTGGGTGCTCTCGCGCTCTTCAGAATGGACTTTCGGCTGGTCATCCTCACCCGTCGATAGCTTGCCTCGCGACCTGGCGTTCTGCTATAGCGGAGGCATAAGAGGGGCCATCTGGACCACTCAAGGGCTGACCGAATTACCTGAGCGCATGGCGGGCTGGGTGAACCAGCATGTGGACTCTGACGACCACGTACCGGAGGAGGCGATTGCGCGCTACCGGGATTTTTGGAACAGTCATGTACCCTTTATGGAGCTCTCCAATGGAGACCTGCTCACTCTGGATACGCGCAATGACGATCCGGCTTTTCAGCCAGTGCGGTATTTCAGTCATGAGCAGGACCGGCTTCACGGAGACGTTTTGGCGGTGAACCTTTTCAGTTTCATCGGTGCCTGGGTATCCCTCGGTTGCGTGGGCGATGGTGCTTCACAGTGGCTGCCGTTGTTGCGCGGCATCGGCGAAATGCGCTGGGAATTCGACGTGGAAGGGGCCGCTGCGACCCAATGGACTTCATGGCTGCAAACCCAGCCGCGAGAAGCGCAGCCCGGTGAACGGCCACCTCGTGTTGCGGCGCGTACCGAAAGTGACTATGCGCTTCTGTTTGGCGCCCGGGACAATGATCTGCGTGCGGTGGCTACCGCCTTGGAGCAGGGCGCCAGCGCCGATTGCGAAGAACTGAATGACCATCTCTTTCCTGACAGCTACGCCGGTGCAGGAAAGGACATGACCGCTGTGCGCATGGCCGCGCAACATAACAATCTTGAGATGCTGGAGGTCCTCCTGGCGCATGGCGCCTCTCTCTCCACGCATGAGTTGCCACTTTCCCATTTGATCTTCTCGGCGGGGGAACCTCGCACGGCCAATCCGGTGACCTTGTTGTGGCTGATCGAGCATGGTGCCAGGATCGACCCCTGGCCCGGGACATATGGCAGCGCCCTCCATCAGTTGTATGGCAACCCCCGGTTCAAGGAGGATGACTATTGGCGACTGCTGCGCGCGATGATTGCCCGCGGATGCGACGTGGACGTTGGTTGGGGTCATCTCACTTCCGAGTTGACGACCACCTTGCTGATGCGAGCCAAGCATCGCACGCAGGAAGTACTGCTGAAGGCTGGCGCGGATGTGATGCGTCGCACGCTGAACGGTCAGACCGCAATGCATCGGGTGAGGACTGCCGAATCGGTGTCGCTGCTGAAAGCCCATGGCCTGGATGTCAACGACTTATCCAGGCCACCTCGTGGCAGAGATGCCGTGCGGCCGCTGCACACGATAAGAACCAGTCCCGAAGAGGCGCCCCAGGTGATGGAGCGGTTGCTGGCTGAGGGGGCAGATCCCAGGCTGCTGGACGGTGACGGCCTGAACGCATGGTGGCATTGCCCAGGGGCCGAGGCAGCCGCCGTGCTGGAGAAAGTACTTGCCTTCGACCCACTGGTGCGTGATGCCCAAGGCGGGACACTGCTGCACAAGCACCTCCACGATCATCGACGGCTTGTCGACATGGCGCTGTTCAATTTCTGGTGCAGCAGAGGACTGGATGTGAACGCGCAGGACGCGCGGGGCAACACGGCGCTGCATCTGCTGGCGAGGTGGCTGGTGCATGCCAACGACGTACCCAGCGTGAAGGCACTGCTGGAGGCGGGTGCGCGCACAGACCTGCGTAATCGTGACGGCAAGATACCCAAGGATCTCCTGGATACCGAAGCCCGTGGCCCTTGGGGGACGCTCTTTGAAGAAATGGGGTAAACCATGAGCTTGCCCCGTTCATCCATGTATGTACGCCTGCACCGTGACAGTGCGAGTGGCCGCGGTCGTGATGAGAATTCGCCAGCCGGCCAATCAAGGGATCGAAAAGCCGAGAAAGAACAACGGAGCCATCGAAATGTTCACCAAAATCCTCATCGCCAGCCGCGGCGGAGTCGCCTGTCGCATGATCGCCACCTACGCTGTGAGTCGCCCCGGCGCGAAGCCATGCACGGCCGCTCGGACGAACCTTCCGGGAGCACGATGAAAACCGTCTGGATCGTCGATGGCGCCTACCTCTTCAACTACGGCAAGAGCAGGCCCTTCGACTACCTCAAGCTGAAGAACGAGATCACCCGGCTGAACGGCGGGCCGATCCGCGAGAGCTACTACCTGAACTCCGTGAGCGACCCCGCCACGGATGCGCAGAACGCGTTCCATTCGTGGATCAAGACCGCGCCGCCCCATGGGCCGAAGTTCCGCGTGCAGCTCTACAAGCTCAAGAGGATGCACATGAACTGCGCGGCATGCGGCCATTCGTCCGAGCGGTGGGTCCAGAAGGGTGTGGACGTGGGCATCGCCACGCTGATCATCAAGCTCGCCGCGCAGAACGTGTACGACCGCCTGATCCTTTCCGCGGGAGACGGCGATTTCGAGGACGCGATCTCCTACGTGAAGTCCGAACTGCACAAGGAGGTGTGGGTGTCGGGCTCCGCGGCCAACCTGTCTCCGGACCTGCAGTCGTATTCGGACAACGTCCTCTGGATGGAGGACATGAGCCCGACCATCGACCGGACCTCCTGACCGCCTGCCCGGCACCTGCTCCACGTCCGCCCGCAACAACATTTTCGACGCACCATGTTCACCAAAATCCTCATTGCCAACCGCGGCGAGATCGCCTGCCGCGTCATCGCCACCGCCCGCCGCATGGGCATCGCCACGGTGGCCGTGTATTCCGATGCCGACAAGGATGCCCGCCATGTGAGGCTGGCCGACGAGGCCGTGCACATCGGCGCGGCGCCCTCGCGCGAGTCCTACCTGCTGGCGGACCGCATCATCGCGGCCGCGAAGCAGACGGGCGCGCAGGCGATCCACCCGGGCTATGGATTCCTGTCGGAGAACGAGGCCTTCGCGCAGCGCTGCGAGGACGAAGGCATCGCCTTCATCGGCCCGAAGGCGCATTCGATCGCGGCCATGGGCGACAAGATCGCGTCCAAGAAGCTGGCCAACGAGGCGAAGGTCAACACCATCCCGGGCTGGAACGACGCCATCGAGTCGGCAGAACGCGCGGTGGAGATCGCGCGCGACATCGGCTACCCGGTGATGATCAAGGCCTCGGCCGGCGGCGGCGGCAAGGGCCTGCGCGTGGCCTACAACGACAAGGAGGCGCTCGAAGGCTTCACCGCCTGCCAGAACGAGGCCCGCAACAGCTTCGGCGACGACCGCATCTTCATCGAGAAGTTCGTGCAGCAGCCGCGCCACATCGAGATCCAGGTGCTGGGCGACGCGCATGGCAACGTGATCTACCTGAACGAGCGCGAATGCTCGATCCAGCGCCGCCACCAGAAGGTGATCGAGGAGGCGCCGTCGCCCTTCATCAGCGATGCGACGCGCAAGGCCATGGGCGAGCAGGCCGTGGCGCTGGCGAAGGCCGTGAAGTACCAGAGCGCCGGCACGGTGGAGTTCGTGGTCGGCAAGGACCAGGACTTCTACTTCCTGGAGATGAACACCCGCCTGCAGGTGGAGCACCCGGTGACGGAGTGCATCACGGGGCTGGACCTGGTGGAGCTGATGATCCGCGTGGCGGCCGGCGAGGCGCTGCCCCTGGCTCAGCAGGACGTGAAGCGCGACGGCTGGGCCATCGAGTGCCGCATCAATGCCGAAGACCCGTTCCGCAACTTCCTGCCCTCCACCGGGCGGCTGGTGCGCTTCCAGCCGCCGCTGGAGAGCATGTTCCAGGCCGATACCGAGAAGAAGCTGGGCGTGCGCGTGGACACGGGCGTCTATGAAGGCGGCGAGATCCCGATGTTCTACGACTCGATGATCGCCAAGCTCATCGTGCACGGCACGGACCGGGAGGACGCGATCCACAAGATGCGCGCGGCCCTGAACGGCTTCGTGATCCGCGGCATCAGCAGCAACATCCCGTTCCAGGCGGCGCTGCTGGCGCACCCGGATTTCGTGTCCGGCGCGTTCAACACTGGCTTCATCGCCGAACACTATGCGCAGGGCTTCCATTCCGAAGACGTGCCGCACGACGATCCGCTCTTCCTGGTGGCGTTGGCCGCCTACATGCACCGCCGCTACCGCGCGCGCGCGAGCGGCATCAGCGGGCAACTTTCGGGGCACGAGGTGAAGGTGGGCGAGCAGTTCGTGGTGGTGGTGCTGGGTGCCGGGGGCGAGCACGTGCACCACGAGGTGTCTGTGACCGACTTCCAGGATCCGTCCGGCGGCAGCAGCGTGCGCGTGGGCGGCAAGGACTACCAGATCGGCAGCGCCGCCACGCTGGGCCAGATCCGCGTGCAGGGCCAGTGCAACGGCGTGGGCTTCACCGCCCAGGTGGAGCGGGGCGCGGGCAAGAACCCGCTGGCGCTGCGCATCGCGCACAACGGTACCCAGATCGAGGCCATGGTGCTGTCGCCGGCGGGCGCGCGGCTGCACCGGCTCATGCCCTACAAGGCGCCGCCGGACCTGTCGCGCTTCCTGCTCTCGCCCATGCCCGGCCTGCTGGTGGACGTGGCCGTGCAGGAGGGCCAGAAGGTGCAGGCCGGCGAGAAGCTGGCGGTGATCGAGGCCATGAAGATGGAGAACATCCTGTTCGCCGCGCAGGATGGCGTGGTGGGCAAGGTGGTGGCCACCCGGGGCGCGTCGCTCGCCGTGGACGACGTCATCCTCGAGTTCCGGTGAGGACGGCGACGTCCGCCGCCGCGGGGCCGGGGTGGCGCCTGCCCGGGGCGCGCCTGCCGCTGGCCCTGGCTGGCGCGGTGCTGCTGGCCGATGGCCTTTGGCTCATGGCGCTGCGCCAGTTCAACCTGGGCGTGGCGCTGCCGGCGGTCTGCGGTGCCGTGCTGCTGGTGCTGGCGCTGCGCTGGGGACAGGCGGCCCGCTGGCGCCGCGGGCACCGGGGCCGCATGCTGGCGTGGCGCATGGCCTGGTGCGCGGTCGGCCTGTGGATGCTGTCGGTAGCGTGGTTCTGGGTTTGGTTGCGGGACTACGGCGTGCCGCCGGCCGAGGTGCCGCCCGTGCAGGCGATCGTGGTGCTGGGCGCCGGCACGCTGGACGGTCAGCCGCGGCCCACGCTGGCCGCCCGTCTGGACACGGCCGCCGAGCTGGCGCGCCGGCAGCCGCAGGCGCTCGTCGCCGTGTGCGGCGGCATCGACCTGGGCGAGACCGAGAGCGAGGCCGCGATCATGGCCCGCTACCTGCGCGAGCGCCACGGCATCGCGCCCGGACGGATCGTGCAGGAGCGCGAAAGCACCAGCACGGAACTGAATATCGCGCTCAGCCGCCCCCTGCTGCAGGCGCGCGGGGTGGCCTCGGCGGCGCCCACGGCCATCGTCACGAGCGACTTCCATCTCATGCGCGCCACGCGCATCGCGCGCCGCCAGGGGTTGGCCGGCGTGGTGCCGGTCGGCGCCCCGACGCCGATCACCACGCGCTACAACGCCTGGCTGCGCGAATATTTCGCCATGCTCAGCAGCTGGGCGCTACGCGAGATCTGAACCCACCACGGCCCCGCCAGGGCCGGCTTTTTCCCAGGAGCTTCTTCATGACTTCCGACACCCGCCCCTTCAAGGTCCTCGGCATCCAGCAGATCGCCATCGGCGGCACCGACAAGCAGCGGCTGAAGACGCTCTGGGTGGACATGCTGGGCCTGCAGCAGACCGGGACGTTCCGCAGCGAGCGCGAGAACGTGGACGAGGACATCCTCTCGATGGGGCAGGGCGCCCATGCCGTGGAGGTGGACCTGATGCAGCCGCTCGACATCGAGCGCAAGCCCGCCGTGCACGCCACGCCGCTGAACCACGTGGGCCTGTGGATCGACGACCTGCCGCGTGCCGTGGAATGGCTCACGGCGCGGGGCGTGCGCTTCGCGCCGGGCGGCATCCGCAAGGGAGCGGCGGGCCACGACATCACGTTCCTGCATCCCCGGGGCAACGGGGAGTTCCCCATCGCGGGCGAAGGCGTGCTGATCGAACTGGTGCAGGCGCCGCCGGACGTGATCGCCGCGCTGGGCTGACGACCGCGCCTGTGCCGCCATGCAGGGCGGCAGTTGCTGGCGCTGCGTTGCGTTGCGCGCTTGGCGGACGTGGTGCCGGTCAGGTGGCGGGCCGGCCGCGCGGCGGGCGCACGTAGGCGCCGCTGGTGTGCAGGTGCTGCTCCGCGTGGCCGATGGCCCGTGCCGCCGGGGCGCCCGCGCGGCTGGCGAGCAGCTCCACCAGGGCCTCGGCCAGCGCGAGGCCTGCGGCCACCGAGGGGAAGAACGAGGGGCTGTGGATGCTGAAAAGCAGCGTCTGCTGCGCCAGCAGCGAGAGCGGGGAGGCGAGGCTGTCGGTCAGCGCCACGATGCGCGCACCCGCGTCGCGCGCGGCTTCCGCCACCTGCAGCGCCTCGTGGGAATAAGGCGAGAAGCTCGCCACCACCAGCACGTCGCCCTTGCCCATGGCGCGCTGCTGCATTTCCAGCATGCCGCCCTGGCCGTCGAGCAGGTGCACGTCCGGGCGGAACAGGCGGTACTGGTACACCAGGCTGAAGGCGATGGGGTAGCTGGCCCGGAAGCCGGCCACGTGCACGGCCTTCGCCTTCTCGATCAGCGCGCAGGCCTTGTCCAGCCGCGCGCCGCTCTGGGCCTGGGTGGCCTCCAGGTTGCGCCGCTGCACCCCGAACATTTCCTCCGTCAGCCCGCCGGGTTCGCCGGCCCGGGCCACGAGGTGCTGCGCCCGCGCGCCGTAGGCATCGCCGCCCAGCCCCAGGTCGGCCGCGAAGGCGGCCTTGAGGGCCGGCCAGCCGTCGAATCCCACCTGCTGCGCGAAGCGCACCAGCGTGGGCGGCGTGGCGCCGGACTGCACGCCGACATGGCGCATGGACGAGGTCACCACCTCGGCCGGATGGTCGAGCAGGTAGCGCGCGATGTCCTGCAGCGCGGGGCTGAGTTCGGGATAGCGCTGGCGGATGTGTTCCTGGATGGACGGGGGCATGGACGGAGGCGTGGGGCGAGGGCGGGGCGGATGCGGCGACTGTACCGAAACGGCAGGTGCTCCACATGTTCTGAAAATCATGTTTGACGAAACGAATGTTCCAAATCACAATGCATGGAACATTTGATCCGTGAACATTGAAGATGACACATGTATTCCACCGACACCTGCATCAAACGCCACCCGTCGCCGTTGCCGCGCAGGGCCTGACCATCGTGGACGCCGAAGGCCGTCGCTACCTCGATGCCTCCGGCGGTGCCGCCGTGTCCTCGCTGGGCCACGGGCATCCGGACGTGATCGCCGCCATGCACGCGCAGATCGACCGGCTCGCCTACGCCCATACCAGCTTCTTCACCACCGCGGTGGCCGAGGAACTGGCGGACGTGCTGGTGGCCGGGGCGCCGGCCGGCATGGAACACGTGTACCTGGTCAGCGGCGGATCGGAAGCCGTGGAGGCGGCGCTCAAGATGGCGCGCCAGTATTTCGTGGAGATCGGCCAGCCGCAGCGCACGCATTTCATCGCGCGGCGCCAGAGCTACCATGGCAACACGCTGGGCGCGCTGGCCGTGGGCGGCAATGCCTGGCGGCGGGAGCCTTTCGCGCCCCTGCTGGCGCCTGCCACCCACGTGTCGGCCTGCTACCCCTACCGCGAGCAGCGCGCGCAGGAAACGCCGGAGCAGTACGGCCAGCGCCTGGCGGACGAGCTGGAGGCCGCCATCCTCGCGCAGGGGGCGGACCGCGTGATCGCCTTCGTGGCCGAGACGGTCGGCGGCGCCACGGCCGGCGTGCTCACGCCCGTGCCCGGCTACCTGCGCGCGGTGCGTGCGGTGTGCGACCGCCATGGTGTGCTGCTGATCCTCGACGAGGTCATGTGCGGCATGGGACGCACCGGCACGCTCCATGCCTGCGAGCAGGAGGGCGTGGTACCCGACCTCGTCACCGTGGCCAAGGGCCTGGGCGGTGGCTACCAGCCGGTGGGTGCGGTGCTGGCGCAAAAGCGCATCGTCGAGGCGATGTCGGCCGGGAGCGGCTACTTCCAGCACGGCCATACCTACCTGGGCCATCCGGTGGCCTGCGCGGCGGCGCTGGCCGTGCAGCGCGTGATCCAGCGCGACGGCCTGCTCGCCAAGGTGCGGGACGACGGCGTGTTCTTCGGGGAGGCGCTGCGGCAGGCGCTCGGCAGCCACGCCCACGTGGGCGACATCCGCGGGCGCGGTTTCTTCTGGGGCGTCGAGCTGGTGCAGGACCGGGGCAGCAAGACGCCGTTCGATCCGGCGCGCAAGGTGCACGCCGGCACCAAGAAAGAGGCGATGGCCCGCGGGCTCCTGTGCTACCCCATGGGCGGCACGGTGGACGGGCGCATGGGCGACCACGTGCTGCTGGCGCCGCCCTTCATCGCCTCGCGCGCGGAACTGCAGGACATCGCCGGCCGCCTGGCCGACGCGGTGGACGCCGCCACCTCCGCCGCCTGATGGCCCACCGTTTCCATCGTTTCCGCAAGGAGTCCTCCCATGTCCCGTTCCCGTCGCGCCATGCTGGCGCTCGCCGCCGCATGCGCGCTCGCTGCCCAGGCCCCTGCGCAGGAGGCCGCCTCCACCCTCCGCAAGATCAAGGACACCGGCGCCATCACGCTGGGCCACCGCGAGTCGTCCTTCGGCTTTTCGTACAACGCCGGCACGGGCTCGCCCGTGGGCTACAGCATCGACATCTGCATGAAGATCGTGGATGCGATCAAAACCGAGCTCCAGCTGCCGAAGCTGGACATCCGCTACCAGCTCGTCACTTCGCAGAACCGAATTCCCCTGGTGGCGGGCGGCACCGTCGACATCGAGTGCGGCTCCACCACCAACCTGGTGGAGCGGCAGAAGCTCGTGGCGTTCTCGCCGGACATCTTCCGATACAACGTGCGCATGCTGGTGCGCGCCGATTCGGGCATCCGCAGCGTCGCGGACCTGCAGGGCAAGACGGTGGTGGCCACCAGCGGCACCACGTCGCTGCGACTGCTGCGAGAGGCCGACAAGGGCCGCAACCTCGACATCCAGCAGATGGCCGGCAAGGACCATGCCGATTCGTTCCTGCTGCTCGAGAGCGGGCGCGCGCAGGCCTTCATCCTCGACGACATCCTGCTGGCCGGGCTGGTCGCCACGTCGCGCAACCCGAAGGATTTCCTCATCACCGGCGAGCCGCTGCGCACGGAGAACCAGTCGCTCATGTTCCGCAAGGACGATCCGGCCTTCAAGGCCCTGGTGGACCGCGTGGTGACTGGCATGATGCAATCCGGCGAGATGGAGCGGCTCTACCGGAAGTGGTTCATGTCGCCCATTCCGCCGCGGGGCGTGAACATCGGCTATCCGCTCAATGCCGAGACCCGGGACGCCTTCGCCCACCCCTCCGACAAAGGACTCTGAGTTTCCCATGCCCCGCATCGCCCTGATCCACGCCCTGGCCCATTCAGTGGCCCCCATCAACGGCGCCTTCGAACGCGACTGGCCGCAGGCCGTGCGCATGAACCTGCTGGACGACAGCCTTTCTGCCGATCTCGCGGCCGGGGGAGGGGGGCTCGACGGCGCCATGCACGAGCGGTTCGCGCGCCTGGCGCGCTACGCGGTGGACACAGGGGCCGAGGGCATTCTGTTCACCTGCTCGGCCTTCGGCCCCTGCATCGACGCGGTGGCGCGCACGCATGCACCCATGCCCGTGCTGCGACCCAACGAGGCCATGATCGGCGAGGCCATGCAGGGCGCGGGGCCGCTGGGGCTGATCGCCACCTTCGCGCCCACGCTGCGCTCCATGCCGGCGGAGTTCCCGCCCGGTACCGTGCTCGAGACGGCGCTTGCCGAAGGCGCGCTCGACGCGCTGAATGCCGGGGACGGCCCCGCCCACGATGCGCTCATCGCCCGCCAGGCCCGCGCGCTGGCGGAACGTGGATGCACCCGCATCGCCCTGGCCCAGTTCAGCATGGCCCGCGCACGCGATGCCTGCGAGCGGGCCACGGGCCTGCCGGTGCTGACGACGGTGGACAGCGCCGTGCGCAGGCTCCGCGGCTTGTTGGGGGCCTGAAAGCGGCGCCCCGTGTGGCGCCAATTGTGGTGATTTCCGGCAACCGCTGTGCGCCCTGGCCTGGCGGTTGGCGACAGATGGCAGCGTGATCGGCACCGATGGCAAGGTTGCCGAACAGCGGTTTTCCAAGTCCCGTCAAAAGGCCGGTTTCTGGCGGCATCCTGCTGCCAAAGTCCGTTGAAAATAACAGCCGTTCTTCCACCCGCAGAATGGACGGGTTTTTGGTGGCAAAGGCTTGGCACGCGGCCCCGTTCTCTTCCAGAATCCAGCCGAAACGCCCAGCGTGCACCTTGTGTCGTACCCACTGCCATGACTGCCACTCTTTCCGATACCCGCCCCGAAGCCCCCGCCATTCCCGTGCAATTGCACCGCCCCGCACGCGCTCCCGCTGCCGCGGCGGGCACGTGGAGCGTGCAGGCCGTGCAGGAACTGCTGGACCTGCCGTTCATGGACCTGCTCTGGCGCGCCCAGTCCGTGCACCGCGAGCACTGGCCCGCGGGCGACGTGGAACTGGCCACGCTGCTGTCGGTGAAGACCGGCGGCTGCCCCGAGAACTGCGGCTATTGCCCGCAGTCCGCCGAGTTCGACACGGGCGTGAAGGCGCAGAAGCTCATGAGCGTGGACGAGGTGACCACCGCCGCCCGCGCCGCACGTGACGCCGGCGCCACGCGCTTTTGCATGGGCGCCGCCTGGCGCGCGCCCAAGGACCGCGACATCGAGAAGGTGGGCGAGCTGATCGCCGCCGTGAAGGGGCTGGGAATGCAGACCTGCGCCACCCTGGGCATGCTGGAGCCGCACCAGGCCCAGGCGCTCAAGGGTGCGGGCCTGGACTACTACAACCACAACCTGGACACCGCGCCCGAGTACTACACCGACGTGGTGAGCACCCGCGCCTACCAGGACCGGCTCGACACCCTGCGCCATGTGCGCGAGGCCGGCATCAGCGTCTGCTGCGGGGGCATCATCGGCATGGGGGAGGCGCCGGTGCACCGCGCGGGCTTGATCGCCCAGCTCGCCAACCTGGACCCGTACCCGGAATCCGTGCCCATCAACAGCCTGGTGCGCGTGCCCGGCACGCCGCTGGCCGACAGCGACCCGGTCGATCCGCTGGATTTCGTGCGGGTGATCGCGGTGGCGCGCATCACCATGCCGCGTGCGCGCGTGCGCCTCTCGGCGGGCCGCCAGCAGATGGGCGATGCCGTGCAGGCGCTGTGCTTCCTGGCCGGGGCCAATTCGATCTTCTACGGCGACAAGCTGCTGGTGACCGGCAACCCCGACGTGGAGGCCGACGTGCAACTGCTCGCCAGACTGGGGATGAACGGCCGCCAGGTCGCCTCCACCGAGCCCCACGACCTGCACCACCACGCCGCCTGAGGACGGGACGGCGATCACCGCCCGCCGCGCGGGGCCTCGTACCCGAGCATCTTCATGGCCTGCGTGATGGAGACCGCCGCCTTGTCGTAGCCCTCCCAGGGGGCGTTGCCTGCGCGGAGCCGGTCTTCCACGGTGGACACGGTCCATTCGGTGCTGCTCGACAGCGCGCCCAGCTCATCCCAGCGCAACGGCACGGAAATGCCCAGGCCGGGCCGGGCGCGTGCGGACCACGCGCTCACCGTGGTGGCGCCGAAGCCGTTGCGCAGGTAATCCACGAAGATTTTCCCCACGCGGTTGCGCGGCCCGCTCTTGGCCACGAACAGCTGCGGGATGGTGCGCGCCATGTGCTGCACCACTGCCTGCGAAAAGCCCTTCACCGTGTCCCAGCCGTGCAGGCGCTTGATGGGCACGACCACGTGCAGCCCCTTGCCTCCGCTGGTCTTGAGAAAGCCCGGCAGGCCCAGTTCCGTGAGCATCACGCGCATCAGCGTGGCGGCCTCCTGCACCTTGTCCCAGGGCACGCCTTCGCCGGGGTCGAGGTCGAAGGCCATCCGGTCGGGCCGGTCGATGCGGTCGCTGCGGGCGTTCCAGCTGTGGAACTCGATGGTGTTCATCTGGGCCCAGGCTGGCAGGCCTTCGGGCCCCGCGATCTCGGCCAGGGGCGAATGGCCGGGGTCCAGCGCCGGGTCCAGCGTGCGCACGCCATCCACCGATCCGTGCTCCGGGTGCTTCTGGAAGAAGAGCTCCCCGCCCACGCCTTCCGGAGCCCGCACGACCGAGACGGGGCGCTGGCGCAGGTGTTCCATCATCAGCGGTGCGACCAGCGCGTAGTAGCGCACCAGGTCCAGCTTGGTGGTCCCGCTCGCGGCATCGATCACCCGGTCGCCGTGGGTCACGCGCAGCGAGGAGGGCGGGGCGGCAGAGGAAGGAGCGGATGCGGTTCGGCGGGAGGTCATGCTGGTGCGGGCCCTGGAGGGCGTGGCGTCGGACGAAGCTCGGCGTGGGGCCGCTGGCGGGGTGGAGGGCGGGGCCGCCACCGCGGCGGCCGGTGCGGGTGTCTCGCGCACGATCTCGCGCGGAGGCTTGTCCTCGCGCAGGCCGCGAAAGACCGCCTGTCGGACATGGCGCGTCTGCGTCCAGCCCGCGAAGGCCACCTCCGCGAGCAGTTGCGGTTGCACCCAGTGGGCCTTGCGGCCCACTTGCGTGCCTTCGGCGAAGGGGCTGCGATCGGCAGCCAGCGAGCGCAGCCGTGCGTGCAGCGTCGCCAGGGTGCGCTCGCTGAAGCCGGAGCCCACGTTGCCCGCATAGTGCAGTTGCCCATCGTCGCCGTGCACGCCGAGCAGCAGCGAGCCGAGGCCGGTGCGCGTGCCCTGCGGGTCCGTATAGCCGCCGATCACGAACTCCTGCCGCTGTCCACACTTGAGCTTGATCCAGTCGGCCGACCTGCCGGACGCGTAGGCGGCCGACACGCGCTTGCCGATGACGCCCTCGAAGCCGAGCCGGCAGGCGGAGGCGATCAACTCGCCGGGCGATGCCTCGAACGCGTAGCTGAAGCGCACCGTGTCGCTGCCGGCCTCGGCCACGAGCGTGCGCAGTGCCTCCCTGCGCTCTGCCAGCGGCAGGCCCCGCAGGTCGTGGCCATTGAGGAAGGGCAGGTCGAACACGTAGAAGACCAGGCCGCTGCGGTCCACCGCGCCGCCGTCCGCGGTGCCCGCCGCGCTGCGTCCGGGCCGGCGTCCGCTCTCGAAGGCGTTCTGCAGCGCCTGGAAGTCCGGAATGCCATGCCGGTCGGGCACCACGATCTCGCCGTCGATCCAGCCGGACTCCACCGGCAGGGCGCGCACGGCGCGCGCCAGCCCGGGCATGCGGTGGGTCCAGTCGTTGCCGTTGCGGGTGATGAGGCGCGCCTCGCCGCCTTCGATGCGCGCGAGGATGCGGTAGCCGTCGAACTTGAGCTCGAACATCCATTCGGCCAGGTCGGTGGGCGGGCCGTCCACCAGCGTGGCCAGTTGTGGCGCCAGCGCCGCGGGCAGGGCTGCCTTCTTCGGCCGCGAGGAGACACCGGCCCGGACAGTCCGGCCTGCGGCCGTCCCCGAGGACGGCGCGGACGCCGCAGCCTTGCCGCGGGTGGCCGTCCGGCGGGTGCCGGATGGGGCGGGGCCGGGCGCCTGCCTGCCGTGTGCGGGCGTGGGCACGGGCACGGGCAGCGACTTCACGCTGTCCGGCATCGCGTCCACCACGCTGTACTCGACGGCGTCGCGTTCCAGCCCGTCGCGCTCCTTGATGAGCAGCCACGGCGGCTGGCGCTCGTTGCCCCGGCCGTGCATGCGCACCAGCGTCCACCGGCCCTGGAGCTTGTGGCCGTGCAATTCGAACTTGAGCTTGCCCGCGCGCCAGGCCCGGGCGGGGTCTTCCAGCGGCAACCAGTAGCCCTTGTCCCAGATGATGACGCGGCCCGCTCCGTACTGCCGCGCAGGGATCTGGCCTTCGAAGCGGTTGTAGGCGACCGGGTGGTCCTCCACCTGCACGGCCATGCGCTTGTCCCTGGGGTCGAAGCTCGGGCCCTTGGGCACCGCCCAGCTCTTCATGGTGCCGTCGATTTCCAGCCGGAAGTCGTAATGCAGGCGGCTCGCCCAGTGCTTCTGCACCACGAAGCGCAGCGCGCCGCGCGGCAGGGCATCGCCCGGCTCCGCTCCGGGCTCGGGGGTGCTGCGGAAATCCCGCTTGCGGGCATAGTCCGCGAGGGCGTCCGGCGCCGCCCTGGGCGGCGTTTTCTGCAGCGCTTTTTGCGGTGCGTCCTGCGCAGTGCCGGAGGTGGTGGAGCGTCGTGCCATGGCGTACGGGCTCAGGCTGCCTTGCGGCCCGCCGGGGCGCCTTTCGCGGAGGATCTGGCGGTCGCGCGCTTCGCGGAGGCCTTGGCCTTGCCCTTCGCGCCGCCGGCCGACGTGGCGCGTGTCTTGGCAGTCTTGGCCGACGCGTTGGGCAGGTGCCGCACGCTCGAGGTTTTACGCCCCTTCGCGCCATCTTCCACCTCGTCCTCTCCTTGCTCCTTCTTTCCATCCGCACCGGTGGCGGCCTTGCGCCGCCCGCCTTCGAGGCTGCGGCGCAGCAGGGCCGTGAGGTCCACCACGTCCGCGCCGCCTGCCTCCGACGGTGCCTCCAGCGGCTCGACCTCGGCGATGTCACCGGCCTGGGCGCGTGCTTCCACCAGCTTCATGATCTCTTCGGAGAACGAGTTGCGGAACTGGTCCGCATCCCAGCCCTGTGTCATGTCGTCGATCAGCTGCCGCGCCATGCGCATCTCTGCATCCTTGAGCCCGACGGCCTTGCCACCGGCCGGGGGCAGGTTCAGTTCCTGGAAGGAGCGTATCTCGCCGCCCCAGCGCAGCAGGTTGAGCACCAGCGCCCGACCGCAGGGAATGAGCACCGCCAGGTGCTGCTTGGTCTGGATCACCACCTTGCCCACGCCCGCGCGGTGGCTCGCCTTGAGCGCCTCGCGCAGCAAGGCATACACCTTTTCGCCGCGGGGTAGCGGTGCCGTGTAGTAGGGCCGTTCCAGATAGACGAACGGTATCTCGTCGGCATCCAGGAATGCCTCGATCTCGATGGTCTGGGTGGTCTTGGGATAGGCCTGCGCGATCTCTTCGGGCGTGAGCACCACGTAGCGGCCGTCTTCGTACTCCACGCCCTTGACGATGTTCTCCGCCGTGATTTCCTTGCCCGTCTTCTTGTTGATGCGCTTGTAGCCGACCGGATCCATGCTGCGCTTGTCGAGCCAGTCGAAGTCGATGCCGCTGTCCCGCGTGGCGGAATACAGGCCCACGGGCACATGGACCAAGCCGAAGCTGATCGCGCCCTTCCACAGCGCACGGGTGGACGTGGGGGCCTGCCCTCCGGGCGCCTTGTCGGCCCTGGCGGCCCGCGAGGGCGCGGCAGGAGCGGGGGCTGTGCGGGAGCGGGAGGTTCGGGTTGTCTTCTCGGCCATGGCGGACTCTCCTGGGCGAAGCGGCGGCGACATGCCGGCGCCCGCGGGTGCGGACCACGTTAGCCCTGCCGCGGCACCGGGGCTGTAGGACGCGCGCCGGCCGCGGCGCCGGTGGCGGCAGGCGATCGCATGCCATGTGCAACACCGCCGCTGGCCCGGCATGCGGGCGCGCCCGGGATCAGCTCTCGCCGCTGTCCGATGGCGCGCTGGCCCCCGTACCGGTCGCGGGGCTGGGCGGCGCCGATGCCACGATGTGGTGATCGCTCTGCAGCATGGGCACGAAGCCCAACTGGCCCTTCATGCGCCGGAACGGCGTGGAGAACTTCTCCAGCGTGATGGCCGTGATCTTGTCGAAGAACGCGCTGTTGGAGCCGGTGGTGGAATACACCGACTCCTTCTGGTTCCAGCGCACGCGCCAGTGCGTGCGCGATTTCTGGATGCCGACGCGGATGTGCTCGTCCAGGCAGTGCCCGTCGGCGCGGAAGAACAGCGTCAGGCCGAAATAGAAAAAGCCGTCATCGCCCACCTGCAGGCGCGGCCAGAGGGAGGTACGCTCGTCGGCGATGCGCTCCAGCCGCTCGTCCAGCGCGTGGAACTCCACGTCGCCGGAGCGCCCGCCCAGGTGGGCGATGAACTCCACGCGCAGGCGCTGCGCCAGGACGACGCACTCGTCCTTGTACTGCTCGAAATCCTTGCACCAGGCGATGGCCTTCGCCTGCAGGTCCTGGAAGTTGGTGGTCATGGGAGAGTCCTTTCGGCGGGAAGCAGGGTCCGCCATGGCGACGGCCGGCCTTTATTTCCGGTCCCGCACCGCTACTGGAGGAATCCGGTTGCCTTGCCCGTCCATCGTCTCCATCCACGGCAATACGGCATGTGGGTGCGAGTTCGTGTCGGACTGTAGGTAAAGGACTACTCGACCCCTCGTCAAGTGCGCGTTTGATTTGCGCTACGACGCGCAAGTGACAGTGTAGGAAATACACTCCTTTTGTATAATTTTCAATAATATGTAACTTTATGTGAGGGGATTCCGAGTGCCGAGATATTGCATTGAGCGGCCCGTCGCACCATGACGGGCGATCTCGCACTCCGGATGATGGCCGACCTGTTCTGGACCGGCCTGCTCGTCTGCCTTCCCATCCTCGGGCTGACGCTGCTCGTGGGCCTGCTCATCAGCATCCTGCAGGTGGTGACGCAGGTGCAGGAAATGTCGCTGACGTTCGTGCCCAAGCTGCTCGTCGCGGGTGGCGTCATGGTGCTCTTCGGCCCCTGGATGCTCCGCAAGCTGGGTCAGTTCGCGACCCAGCTCTGGACGAACATTCCCGCGATGTTCTGAGGCTCCGGCATGAGTTCCCTGCTTTCCCTGCCTGCCCAGGCTCTGGGCAGTACCGGTGCCTTCGGCCTCTGGGGGCCGTTTTTCCTGCCGTCGCTGCGTGTCGCGGTGGTGCTGGCCATGACGCCCGTGCTCTATGCGATGCCGGTGCCCAACCGGGTGCGCCTGCTGGTGGTGATGGCGCTGTCCTGGGTGCTGGCCCAGGCGCTGGCCCCGTCCGCGCCGCCGCCGCCGGCCGGCATGGGTAACTTGCTGCAAATGGCCATGGCCGAGCTGGCGCTGGGCGCCACGATGGCGCTCGGAGTACTGCTGGCATTTGCCGCCTTCTCGCTGGCGGGCAACCTGCTGGATGTACAGATCGGGTTCGGCATCGCCCAGGTATTCGATCCCGTCGGCAACCGCGCGGCGCCGCTGCTGGTGTCGGCATTCAACTACGTGGCCGTGATCGGTTTCATGGCAGCGGACGGCCACCATCTGCTGTTGCGCGCGCTGGCCTATAGCTTCGATGTGTTTCCACCCGGCGGGGGCTGGCAGCCCGCGGACATGGCGGCACCGGTGTTCCGGCAGGCCAGCGGGCTGTTCTTGCTGGGGTTCGCGCTGGCCGCGCCGGTGGTGTTCTGCATCCTGCTGGTGGAGTTCGCGCTGGGCCTGATCTCGCGCAACCTGCCGCAGATCAACATGCTCGTGCTCGGCATTCCCGTGAAGATCGTGGTGGGCCTGGCGGTGCTGTCCCTGTGGTTCGCCGGGATGGGCGGCGCGATGCAGCGCGTGTACGCCAGTATCTACGCCATGTGGGAGGCGATGTTCCTGCAGGCGGCCGCGCACGCGCCACTGCCCGGAAGCCGGTAGGGGGACGGGAATGGCGGAGCAGGATCTCGACCGCAACGAAGCGGCCACCCCCTACAAGCTGCAGAAAGCCCGGGAGAAGGGGCAGGCTTCCAAGAGCGCGGACGTCGTGTCGGCCGTGGTACTGGCGGTGGCCGTGGCTTACCTCAGCTCGCAGGGCGCCGACATGGCGCTGGCGCAGTTCCGGCTCGACCGCATGGTGTTGCTGCATGGCGCGTTCGCCGATCCGGGCGGGGCGGGCCTGTGGCCGCTGGTCTCGCGCCTGCTGCGCGACACGCTGCTGTGGCTGGCGCCCTTCCTGGCCGCGGTGGTGCTCGCTGCGGTGCTGGGCAATGTGCTGCAGACCGGTCCCATCTTCTCTTTCGACCCGGTCACGGCGGATTTCAGCCGGCTGAACCCCGCCAACGGGTTCAAGCGCGTGCTGTCGATGCGCTCGCTCTTCGATGCCGCGCGGGCCAGCGCCAAGCTGCTGCTGCTGTCGGGCATGGCCTATTACGCGCTCGAGGATCTTTCGACGCAGTTCTACAGCCTGGCGAGCCAGTCGCCGACCAGCTACCTGCACCTGCTCGTCGCGGACCTGGGCTCGCTGGGTTTCCGCATGGCGCTGCTGCTGGCCATCATCGCGGCGCTGGACTGGATGTTCACCCGGCGTGAATTCGCCAAGAAGATGCGCATGAGCCGGCGCGAGATCAAGGACGAGCACAAGCAGCGCGAAGGCGACCCGCGCGTGCGGGCCCGCATGCGCGATTTGCGCCGCGAGGCGCGCAAGCGCAGCCAGTCACTGCGCCAGACGCGCAATGCGGATGTCGTGCTCACCAACCCCACGCACCTGGCCATCGCGCTGCGGTACGTGCATGGCGAGATGGATTCCCCGCAGGTGGTCGCCAAGGGGGCCGGGCACCTCGCGGCCGCCATGCGCGAGATCGCGGCCCGCCATGGCATTCCGGTGGTGCGCAGCCCGGCCCTGGCCCGGCGCCTGTTCAAGGAGCTGGACGTGGAGCACTACGTGCCGCCGCAGCTGTTCGCCGACGTGGCCCGCATCATCGTGTGGGTGTTCGCCATGCGGGAGCGCCGCGCGGGCATGGCCGCGGGAGGCGTGGCATGAAGGCACTGGAGCGTTTCTTCGGACGGCACAGCGACATCGCCATGGTGCTGCTGGTGCTGGGCGTGCTGGTGGTGCTGTTCGCCCCCATCCCGAGTCCGCTGCTGGACTTCCTCATCCTGACGAACTTCAGCTTCGCGTTCCTGATCCTGCTGCTGACGTTCTACATGGCCCGGCCGGTGGAGTTCTCCACCTTCCCGTCGCTGCTGCTCATCGCCACGCTGTTCCGGCTTTCGCTCAACGTGGCCGCGACGCGGCTCATCCTCTCCGACGGCGACGCGGGGCGGGTGATCGGCGCGGTCGGCTCCTACGTGGTCGGCGGCAACTACGTGATCGGGCTGATCGTCTTCCTGATCCTGATCGTCGTGCAGTACGTCGTGGTCACGAACGGCGCGCAACGCATTTCCGAGGTGGCGGCGCGCTTCACGCTGGACAGCATGCCCGGCCAGCAGATGAGCATCGATGCCGACCTGAACATGGGCTTCATCGACCAGGCCGAGGCACAGCGCCGGCGCAAGAACATCGAGAAGGAAGCTGCGTTCTACGGCGCGATGGACGGCGCCAGCAAGTTCGTGAAGGGCGACGCGATCGCAGGCATCGTGATCCTGCTGATCAACATCGTGGGCGGGCTGGTGATCGGCGTGATGCAGCACAAGCTGCCCTGGGACCAGGCGCTGCGCACCTATTCTCTGCTGACCATCGGCGATGGCATCGTCACCCAGGTGCCGGCGCTGATCATCGCCGTGGGCACGGGCATCATCGTGACCCGCTCCGCGTCCGACGGCAACCTGAGCCAGGAAGTGCTGCGGCAGATCACCTCCTTTCCCAAGACGCTGCTGCTCGTGGGAGCGGCGCTCACGGGCCTGCTGTTCCTGCCGGGCATCCCGGCGCTGCCGACGCTGGTGCTCATCGCGGGCGTGGCCGCCGTCGCCTGGGTGGTCTATCGCGGCGCCGCGCGCCAGCCTGCGGACGGCGCGGCGGCGGCGGGCGATGCACAGGATGCGGATGGCCCGGCGGACACGGCCAAGACCGACGACGACCCCTACGCCTCCCTGCAGGTGGAGCCCATCGAGGTCCATGTGGGCAGCCAGTGGGCCGCCATGGTGAACCAGCCGGGCAGCGTGCTCATGGACCGCATAGTGTCGTTCCGCAAGCAGCATGCGCAGGACCTGGGCCTCGTGCTGCCGCGCGTGCGCTTCAAGGATGCCGTGCGGCTGGGGGCGGACCGCTATGAGATCCACCTGGACGGCGTGGTGTGCGGGCGCGGCGAGGTCCGGACCGACAAGGTGCTGGCCATCCACCCGGCGGGCAAGATGGACGGCGTGCCCGGCGAGCCCACGCGCGACCCGACCTATGGCCTGCCGGCGCTGTGGATCGACGAGCAGCAGCGCGCCGCCGCCGTGACGGGCAAGTACACGCTGGTGGATGCGCCCACGGTGTTCATGACGCACCTGACGGAAGTGCTGCGGCGCGAGTCCGCAACGCTGCTCACCCGCGCCGAGGCCGACCGCCTGCTGCAGCGGGTGCGCCAGCAGCAGCCCAGCCTGGTGGAGGAGCTCATTCCCACCGTGCTGTCGGTGAGCGACGTGCAGAAGGTGCTGCAGAACCTGCTGCGCGAGAAGGTGTCGATCCGGCACATCGACGCCATCCTGGAGACCCTGGCCGACGCCGGCCGGCAGTCCAAGGACGCCGCCTACCTCACGGAGATGGTCCGCCTGCGCCTGGGCCATGCCATCTGCCAGGGCCTGGTGGGCGAAGCGAACGCACTGCACGTGATCACGCTCGACCCGGCCATCGAGAGCCAGCTGCTGCAGAACATCCAGGCGGCCCAGGCCGGCGTGAGCGCGCAAGAGGGTGCTGCCGCCCCCGCGCCCGGCTTCGTGCTGGAGCCGCGGCTGGCCGAGCAGATCATGGTCAAGCTGATGCAGCAGGCCGAACGCATGATGAAAAGCAACCTGCTGCCCGTGCTGCTCTGCGCGCCGGAACTGCGCCGGCATGTGCGGGCGCTGTCCGAACGCATGATGCCGCACCTGCGGGTGCTGTCGATGGCGGAGGTGCCCCATGCCATCGAACTCAAGTCCTACGCCGTGGTGGCGCTGTAGCGCGCCACTCCACCGTTTTTCGCACCGGATATTTTTGACACCATGCAGGAAGTACTCGCCCTCGCTCTGCAGTCCATGCAGTCGGACATGCAGCGGCTCGACCGGATCGGCACGAACCTCGCCAACGCGCTGACGCCGGGCTACCAGCGCGAAGTGGCCGCGGCACGCCCGCTGGCCTTCGCCTCGGTGGTGGGGGCCATGGAGCGCACGGCGACGGCGGCGGGAACAGGAGCGCCGTCGATCGCTCCGGCGCCCGGCCTGCTGATCCGCACGGATTCGCGCCCCGGCAGCCTCCGGTCCACGGGCCAGGGCCTGGACGTGGCGCTGGCAGGGCCGGGATTCTTCGAAGTCAGCACGCCGGAGGGCCCGGCCTATACCCGCCAGGGCGATTTCCGCCTGGACGGCCAGGGCCGGCTGGTCACCGCGATGGGCCATCCCGTCATGGGCCGCGGCGGCGAGATCTATCCCGGCAGCGCCGCGCCGCGCATCGACGCCGCGGGCAACCTGCTGGCACCGGAAGGCTCCGGCGCGGGTTCTGCGCTGCCGCTGGCCCAGCTGAAGATCGTGCAGCCCGAAGGCTCCGCCCGCATGGCGCACACCGGCAACGGGCTGATGCGCGCCGAAGGGGCGGTCGCCCTGGTGCCGGAGGCGGATGTCCAGGTGCGGCAGGGCTACCTCGAGAACTCCAACGTCAGCTCCATGCAGGAGATGGTGCAGCTGGTGCAGACCATGCGGCACTTCGAATCCATGCAGAAGGTCGCGCTCGGCTACGACGAGATGACCGGCCAGGCCATCCGCAAGCTCGGGGAGCTGTCCTGACGCGCGGACTCGCCGCCTCCATCGCCGGCCCGGGCAGGGCCGCTCCATCACTTCCAGGATTCTTTTTTCCATGTTCGATGCTTTGTATATCGGCGCCACCGGAATGCAGGCGCAGCAGCTCAATGTCGAGACGATCGCCAACAACCTGGCGAACGTGAACACGACCGGCTACAAGCGGGCGCGCGTGAGCTTCTCCGACCTGGTGGCCCGCGACCCCGCGCGCACGGCCGCGCTGGCTGACGCCACGGACGCCGGCCTGCTGCAGCCCGCGCCGCGCCTGGGCACGGGCGTGGGCATCGCCAGCGTGTCCCGCCTGTTCGACACGGGTGATGCCAAGAAGACCGACGCACCCTTCGACATCACGGTGCAGGGGGATGGATTCTTCGAGGTGCTGATGCCGGACGGTACCTCGGCCTATACCCGCGGGGGCACCTGGAAGGTCAACAAGGATGGCCAGCTCGCCACGCTGGCCGGGCTGCCGCTGAAGCAGGCGATCCAGATTCCGGACGATGTCCAGGCCCTGCTGGTGCAGCCCGACGGCCGTGTGCAGGCGCGCGTGGCCAACCAGCCCAACGCGCTGGACCTGGGTCGTATCGAGCTCGTGCGCTTCACCAGCCCCCAGGGGATGCTGGCGCAGGGCGACGGCATCTACCGCAGCAGCAGCGCGTCGGGCGAAGCGATACCGGTGCGGTCGGGCGACGAAGGTGCCGGCCGGATCGCCCAGGGCTACCTGGAGGGATCCAACGTGAAGATGGTCGATGAGATGGTCAACCTCATGGTGGCGCAGCGCACCTACGAGGCCAATGCCAAGATCGTGCAGGCCGCCGATGAGATCCTCGGGCTGGTGAACGGGCTGCGCCGATGAGCGCGCGACGTGCACGCAGGCCCCTGGCGGCCCGGGGCATGGCTGCGGGAGGCGCCGTCGCGCTCGCCGCAGCGGCCTGGTGCGGTGCCGCGCAGGCGGTGCCCGGGGGCGATGCGGGGGCGCCGCTGCTGCGCGTGGCGCTGCGCCCGCAGGTGCAGGTGCAGCGGCCGGACGTGCGGCTGGGCGATGTGGCGCTGCTGAGCAGCCCCGACCTGGAGACGCTGCGGCGGGCGATGGCCGTGCCGCTGGGGCAGGCTCCCCGCCTGGGCGAGCCGGTGGCGCTGGATGGCGGCCGGCTGCGGATGTGGCTGCGCAGCCGCACCGGGCTGCGGGACGAGCAGATCGAGTGGGAAGGCGCCGAGGCGACTTCCGTGCGGATGGCCGTTCGCGAGGTGGCGGGCGATGCCGTGGCCGCGCAGGCCCGGACGGCCCTGGCCGCGCATCTGGAGGGCATCGCCCGGCAGAGGGGGTTGGTGCAGCCCCGCGTGGAACTGCAGCCGGTCTCGCTGCCCGCAGCGCTGGAAGTGCCGGCGGCCGATGCGGTCCTGCGCGTCCGGCCCCTCGCGCAGGTGCCGCTGGCGGCACGGATGATGGTGTGGGTGGATGTCTTCTCGGGCGAGCGGCACGTGCGCGCCATCCCCGTGCGCTTCGAGGTGGCCCTGTTCGCGATGGCGCCCGTGGCGCGGCAGGCGCTGGCCGCCGGCAGCGACATCCCCGCGGACGGAGTCGTCGTGCGCGAAGTGGATATGGCCCGCCTTCCGTCGTCCGCTGCGCCGGCCGCATGGCCCGTGCAGGGCGGTGGGCAGGTAGCGGTGCAGGCCCGCAGGCGCTTGTCGGGCGGCGACGTGGTCACCGAGGACCGGATCGGCCCGGCGCCCGCCGTGGCCCGGGGCCAATGGGTGCGGCTGACGGCGCGCGCGGGCGATCTGGCGCTGGAGAGCCGCGCGGAGTCGCTGCAGGACGGCCAGGTCGGCCAGGTCGTGAAGGTGCGTCCGCCGCATGCCGGCGAAGCGCTGCTGGCCCGCGTGGTCGGACCCGGCCAGCTGGAGCTGCAGCCATGACGGCGCCGATCACACTGCGGCCGCGCGGCCGCATGGGAGCGCGCATCGCTGCGGCGTTGTGCTGGGCGGCCCTCGTGGCTGCGGGCGCGGCGCGCGCCGAGAGCCTCTACCAGGAGCAGACCTATCGCCCGCTCACGGCCGACAACCGGGCGTTCCGGGTCGGCGACGCGCTGACGGTGCAGGTTTTCGAGAACTCCAGTGCTACCACCAGCGCCGACACCGGCACGCGGCGCGGCAACGGCCTGTCGGCAGAACTGTCGCACCGCAGCGGTACGGTGGGGCAGACGGGCATCGGGGTGAACGGTACCTTCGACGGCGGCGGCCGGACGCAGCGCACCAACCGCGTGCTGGCGACGTTGACGGTTTCCGTGCAGGAGGTCCTGCCCAACGGCGACCTGCGGGTGGCGGGCGAGCAACTGCTCACCGTCAACCAGGAGCCGCAGAAGGTCACGCTCGAAGGCCGGGTGCGGCCGTTCGATATTTCCGACGGCAACGTGGTGCTGTCCACCCGCCTGGCCGATGCCCGCATCAGCTACGTGGGCGAGGGGGATATCGCCGAGCGCAACCGGCGTCCCTGGTGGCGCAACCTGCTCGACATGATGGGGTTCTGAGATGGGGCAACGGATACAGGCGTGGGCGGGCAGGGTGCTCGCAGGCTGGCTCTCGGCACTGGCGCTGTGCGGCGCGGGCATGGCCCATGGGGAGCCCGTGCGCGTGAAGGACCTGGGCAAGCTGCAAGGGTGGCGCGAGAACGCGCTGGTCGGTACCGGCATCGTGACCGGCCTGGCCGGCACGGGCGATTCGCCGTCCAATCGCGGCACGCGGCAGGCGCTGTCGAATGCGATGTCACAGTTCAACCTCAACATCGCACCCGAGCAGATCCAGAGCCGCAACGTGGCGGTGGTGATGGTCAGCGCGGCGCTGTCGCCGTTCTCGCGCGAGGGCGACACGCTGGATGTCACGGTGAACTCCGTCGGCGACGCGCGCAGCCTGGTCGGCGGCAGCCTCGTGCTCACGGCCCTCAAGGCCGCCAACGGCCGCGTCTATGCGCTGGCCCAGGGGCCGCTGTCCGTGGGGGGCTACCGCTACGACGCCAACGGCAACGTGGTGCAGAAGAACCACCCGACCGTCGGCTCCATCCCCGGCGGCGCGACGGTGGAGGTGGGCGTGACCGCGCAGATGGTGTCCGAGGACCACCGGATGACCTTCGTGCTGAACGAGCCCGACTACACCACGGCCAACCGCGTGGCGGAAGCCTTCAACCGCCGCTATGGCGCCGGCATGGCGCTGGCGCGCGATGCGTCCGGCATCGACCTGCAGGTGCCGGAGGCGCAGCAGCGGCAGCTCGTGGCGTTCGTCGCCGCGCTGGAGGCGATCACGGTGGAGCCGGACCGCCGGGCCAAGGTGGTCGTCAACGAGCGCACGGGCACCGTGGTGTCCGGCGGCGACGTGCGCATCTCGAAGGTGGCGATATCGCACGGCGACCTGAAGCTGTCCGTGCGCAACGAGACCACGGCGTCTCAGCCCTACTTCATCGGCGAGGCGGGTGACGGCGTGCGCACGGCCCTGGTGACCAACACCCGCGTGGACGTGGACGAGCGCAACGGCCCCGGCTTCGTCACCGGCAGCACGACCGTCGCCGACCTGGTGCAGACGCTGGCGCGGCTGAAGACGCCGACGCGCGACATCATTTCCATCCTGCGCGCCGTGAAGGCCGCGGGGGCGCTGCACGCCGAACTCCTTATCCAGTAATCCTGAAAAGAGCGAACCATGACCGAAGGCATCGAAGCGATCACGCAGGCCAGCCTGTCCCTGGCGCTGGACGCCGCATCCCTGCGGCACCAGGCCATCGCCCGCAACATCGCGAATGCGTCCACCGAAGGATATGTCCCGGTGGACGTGGATTTCGCCGCTCAGATGGAGGCCGCGCGCGGGCAGCTCGCCGAGGGGCGCCGGCTGGACGCGGCCCAGCTGGCCCCGATTGCGGAAGAGGGCGTTCGCATGCGCCCCATGGTAGGGCCGGACGGCCTGCCTGCGCGCGTGCAGCTGGACACGGAAGTCGCGCGCATGGCGCAGAACGCCGTCCATTACCAGGCCCTGCTCAAGGGGCTGTCGCGCCACATGGCCATCCTGTCTTCCGCCGTCTCAGACGGCAAGCGCTGATTTTTTTCCCGGACCGATTTCTCCCCAGTACCCGCCCATGGACTATTCACAAGCTTTTGCCATCAGCGCCAGCGGCATGACGCTGGAGCGCACGCGCGTCGAGGTCGCGTCGCTCAACCTCGCCAACGCCAACACCGTGGCCGGCCCGGAAGGCAGGACCTACCAGCCGCTGCGGGTGGTGTCCCGCGCTTCCTTCGGCGACACGGTCGCCCAGGGCCTGGCCGCCGTGCCGACGGCCTCGGTGGAGCCCACGCTCCAGCCCCCGCGCATGGTGTACGAACCCGGCCATCCGATGGCCGACGGCCGCGGGTTCGTGGCCTATGCCGGGGTGGACCCCGCCACCGAGATGGTGACGCTCATGGGGGCCATGCGTTCCTACGAGGCCAACGTGGCGGCGATGAACACGTCGCGCAACATGGCCCTGAAGGCCCTGGAGATCGGGGGCAACGCATGAGCGCCGATGCCATCGCCGCCATCGCGGCATCCGCGCTGCCGGCCATCGCCGAGCCGCAACCCGCCTTCGCAGCCGTCGGGCCCGCCGCTTCTGCAGGCGCGGCTGCGGTGCCGGGTGCAGGCTTTTCGGACATGGTCGCCCAGGGACTGGGACGCGTCAACGAACAGTTGCTGACGAGCCAGACGGACCTGCAGCGCCTGGCCGCAGGCGACGCGCAGAACCTGCACCAGGTGATGATCCGGCTGGAGGAGAGCCGGCTGTCCTTCCAGCTCATGATGCAGGTGCGTGGACGGCTCCTGGAGGCCTACCAGGACGTGATGAGGATGCAGCTGTGAACCTGCGATCCGCAACCCGCCACATCGAGCAACGCATCGGGAACTCCGCACCATGAACGCTTTCTGGGAGGGCCTGGGCCGCTCCGCGCGCGCCGGTCTGGTGGCCGGCGCCATCGCCATCGTCCTGCTGACCGCCGCCCTGGCATGGTGGCTGATGCGGCCCGACTACCAGGTCCTTTTCTCGGACCTGAAGCCACAGGATGCGGCGGCCATGAGCGCCGAGCTGGACAAGCTCAAGATCCCCTACCGCTTCGACGAGGCGAATGGATCGATCCTGGTGGACCGGCCGCAGGTGCATTCCACGCGCATCAAGCTGATGGGCCAGGACATGCCGCTGCATGGAGCGGTGGGGTTCGAACTGTTCAACAACACCGACTTCGGGATGACCGAGTTCGCCCAGAAGATCAACTACCAGCGCGCGCTGCAGGGCGAGCTCACGCGCACCATCCTGTCGCTGTCCGAGATCCGCGACGTGCGTGTGCACCTGGCCCTGCCGGAGCAGGGGCTGTTCAAGCAGGCCCACGCCCGCCCGAAGGCCGCGATCACGGTGACGCTGCGCGAGGGCCGGGTGCTGCGCCCCGAACAGGTCAGCGGCATACAGCGGCTGGTCGCCGCCGCGACGCCGGGCATGACCGCCCAGGACGTGACGGTGGTGGACCGGCAGGGCGTGGCGCTCAGCCGCCCTGCCGATGAGGGCGCAGATGCCGCCGCGGGCATGGCGGGTGGATCCGGCCGCCTGGAACTCAAGAAGGACACCGAGGCGCAGTTGGCCCGCAAGGCCGCGGCGGTGCTGGACCGCGCGTTCGGCCCGGGCCAGGCCATGGCCAGCGTGGATGTCACGCTGAACATGGACCAGGTGCGCATCACCACGGAAGATGTGATTCCCGCCCCCTCGCGCACGGCCGACAGCCGGGGCGTGATCGTGAAGGAGCGCGAATCCGTGCGCGACGGCGGCCAGGCGCCGCTCGATGCCGCGCGCGCCGGGAGCGGCGCGGGGGCGAGCACCCAGCGGGAGGTGGACTACCAGGTCGGCCGCCGGGTGGAGCAGGTGGTGAGCCAGGCGGGCGCTGTTCGCCGTATCCAGGTGGTGGCAGTGGTCCGCCAGGCGCTGGACGCCGCACAGGAAGACAAGCTGCGCCGGCTGCTGGCGGCCGCGGTGGGCGCGAACCCGGACCGGGGTGACCTGGTCGTGGTGCAGTCCCTGCAGGCACTGGTGCCGTCCGCGGCCGCGGACGGCGGAGTCGCCGCGGGTGCCGGCGCGCCCGAAGCTTCCGGCCAGGCGCCCGGTGCGCTGCAGGACATCGAGACGGAGGCCGCCGGGCAGGCCGATGCAGCGGGGCAGGGCGCAGCCGTTTCCCGCGCCGGCCTGGAGTTGTGGTGGGCCGCTGCCGGCACCGGGCTGCTGTTGCTGTTGGCGGGCGCGGGGCTGGTTGCCACGCGCCGCCGCGCTCCGGCTTCCAGCGCGCCAGGCCGTCGTCTGAGCGAGGCCGAGCGCGAGGCGGCCCTGCGCAAGGTGCAGGCCTGGATGCGTGCGGGCGACACCGCGCCGGCACCCGGGGCTGCAGGAGGGCACGGCGCATGAACCTGCATTTCCCGGGGCTGGCGGAGCCGTCCGCGCCCTCGTCCCCGGCGGCGCAGGCGCGCCGCGCCGCGCTGGTGCTGCATGCCATGGCGCCCGCGGACCGTGCCTGGGTGCTGGAACGCATGGAACCTTCGCAGCGCGATGCGCTGCAGGTATTGCTCTCTGAGCTGCAGGCGCTCGGGATCCCGCCCGATCCGTCCGGGCTGGACGAACTGGGGGCAGCCGCGCCCGACTCGATCGCCGCCGGGACGCTGCCACCCGGTGAGGCAGCATCCTCCCGGCCGGAGGCCGACCCGCTGATGGCGCTCGGCGCCCCCGGCATCGCGCTGCTCGCGCGTGCCTGGCGCGCCCAGCCTCCCCTGATGGTGGCGCAGGCCCTGTGCCTGCGTCCCTGGCCCTGGCGCGCCGCGCTGCTTGAGCAGTTGCCCGCCCTCCAGCGCCGGCGCGTGATGGACCTGCTCGGCACCGTTTCCAGCGGGCCCTCCGCCGCACCGGCCCTGGCATCCGCCATGCTGGGCGGCATGCGGCGCTGCTGCGAGGCGCCTGCGGTGACGGCGGCCGGTGCCGGGCAGGGCGATGGCCGGGCTGTCGGAAACCGGGCGCCCCGCCGGTTCGGCAGCTGGCGTTGGCCCTGGCGTCGCAAGGAGGGCGCGGCATGAGCGACGACGTGAAGATCCTGCGCTCCGCCGCGTGGCGCGGGCAGGCCGTTGCCGTGGGCAGGCCCCGTGGCGCGGGAGCCGGGCAGGCGGTGGCTGTGCCCGCGGCCATGCTGCCGCCGGCGGCCCTGGCCGAAGCGGCCGTATCCGTTCCGAGCCGTACCGCGTCCCATGGGCTGGCTGCAGGTCCGGACCGTGCAGCTATGCCTTCCGCCGGCGCCCCGGACGCCGCTCCCGCCGCCGAAATCCCGGCCCAGGACCTTGCCCGCATGCAGGCCCAATGGAAGGAAGAGGGCCGGCGCGCAGGGCACGCGCAAGGCCTGGCCGAGGGCCGACGCATGGTGGACGAAGACATCCAGGCGCGGGCAGAGGTGCTGGCACGCGATGTGGTGGCCGAACAGGTGCGCGAGGCGATGGAGCAGGTGCGCGCCTCGGAGCAGGCACAGAAGCACGGCGAGGCTCAGCAGCGCCAGTCCGCCGCGCAGGAGGTTGCGAGGCGCACCGAACGCCTGGAGCAGCTGGCCGGACAGCTCGCGCAGGAATGGACGCGCTTCCTCCAGGGAGCGGAAGACGACATGCTGGACGTCATCTTCGAAGCCGTCTGCCGCATCGCCGGAGACCGTGCCGTCACCCGCGACGGCGCGCGGGAAATGCTGGCCCGGTCTCTGGAGGCGTGGCATGGGCGGCATCCGCTGAGCGTGCACCTGCACCCCGACGATGCGGCGATCCTCAAGGAGGACGCCGCCACGCTGGAAGTGCTGGCGTCGCGGGGATTCGACGCCGGTCGCGAGCGTGTGCGCTGGGTGGCCGACCCGGAGGTCCGCATGGGCGGCTGCCTGCTGCGCTCGGCAGAAGGCGCGCTGGACGCCCGGCTGGAGCGGCAGTTGCAGGCCCTGGCGGCACGCCTGGCCGAGGCGCGGGCCGGACGACGGCAGCAGGCCGCCGGCGCCGGTGGTTCCGTAGGCGGGGAAGCAGCATGAACGCCCGGTTGCCCACCCCGCTGGCCGGATTGGCGTCCTATCGGGATGCCGTGCGCGATGCCGAATTGACGCGGCGCATCGGCTGGGTGCGCCATATGCAGGGGCTGGCCATCGAATCCCAGGGACCGGATGCGACCGTGGGCGAGTTGTGCCGTATCCACCCGCGTTCCGGCGCCGCGGATGACCGGCATTCCGGGGGCGGCGTGCTGGCCGAGGTGGTCGGCCTGAGCGGCGACCGCCTCACGCTGATGCCCTATGGCAGCCTGCAGGGCGTGGCCGCGGGGGCGGAAGTGGTCGCGCTCGGCCGCCGTTCGGATTTCGGCGTGGGCCCGGGCCTGCTGGGCCGCGTGATCGATGGTTTCGGGCACGCGCTCGACGGCCTGCCCGACCCGGTCGCGCCGGTGATGCGCCCCTTGCATGCCAGGCCGCTCAATCCCCTGCAGCGCCCCCGCATCCACCGGGTGCTGCAGACGGGCGTGCGTTCCCTCGATGGGCTGCTGACGCTGGGCCAGGGGCAGCGCGTGGGCATCTTCGCGGGCAGCGGCGTGGGCAAGAGCACGTTGCTGGGCATGATCGCCCGGCATGTCAGTGCCGATGTCAACGTGATCGCGCTCATCGGCGAGCGCGGCCGGGAGGTGAAGGAATTCATCGACAAGCAGCTGGGCGAAGGGCTGAAGCGCTCGGTCGTCGTCGTCGCGACCTCCGACCAGCCTGCGCTGGCGCGGATCCGTGCGGCGCATGCCGCCGTGACCATCGCGGAGTACTTCCGCGACGCGGGGCAGCAGGTGCTGCTCACCATGGATTCGGTCACCCGCCTGGCCATGGCCCGGCGCGAGGTGGGACTGGCGGCCGGCGAACCGCCCACTGCCCGCGGCTATACGCCGTCCGTGTTCGCGGAACTGCCCCAACTGTGCGAACGCTGCGGGACAGCCCCTTCGGGCGGGGCCATCACGGCGCTGCTCACCGTCCTTGTCGAGGGCGACGACATGAACGAACCCATCGCCGACAGCCTGCGCTCCATCCTGGATGGGCACGTCGTGCTGTCGCGCGACATCGCGCATGAAGGGCGCTACCCCGCCATCGATGTGCTGCGCAGCGCGAGCCGGCTGCTGCCGGACCTGACCACCGCGGAGGAGCGGGAGCTCGTCTCCGACGCAATGCGCCATCTGGCGCTGCTGCACCGCAACCGCCAGCTGGTGGACATCGGCGCCTACGAAAAGGGCGCGAATCCCGCGCTGGACCAGGCCCTGGCGCTCGCTCCCGGGCTGCAGGCCTGGCTGTGCCAGCAGGAAGGCGGCGTGCCCCGTGCCGAGGGCCTGCGGGCCCTGCGCGCGCTGCTGTGGCCCGACCGGCCGCCGGCTGCCCATCCCGCTGCCGCTCCCGCGCCTTCCGCGCCCCCGGCGAAAGCGCCCGCAGCGGCCGCGCAGAACATGCCGCACAAGTTCAGCTACTCGCTGGGCGCCGCGGCCAGGGGAGGCCAGCGATGACGCGGACCGCGGCCCCCGCGCCGGCCTCCGTGGACCTGCGCGGCTTCACCTATCCGCTGGAGCCCTACCTGCGCAAGCAGGAGTGGCAGCTCGAGCGCCTGGAAGCCCGGCTGGCCCGGTTGCTGCAGGACATTGCCACGGCGGTGGAGCAGGGCCGCGCGCTGCAGGCACAGTTCGATGCCCAGGCGCAGCAGATGCAGCAATGGACGCAGGCGCGGCTGGACCCCCGCCTGCACCAGCGCGGGCTCGCCTATCTGGCGGATGCGCGTCGCCGCATCGCGGACCATGCTCGCGAACTCGAAGCGCTGCACGCACGGCGGGTGGCGCTGAAGGCCGAGTGCATCGCGCAGCAGCGCACGATCGACGGACTGCAGGAGCACCGTGCGGATGCCGTGCGCGATTACGCGCTGGAAGCGGTACGCCTGGCGGCCGCGGAAGCGGACCGCGACTGGATCGGGCGGATGGCGCTGCGCGCCGCATCGTCCGCCCACGCGCCGGAGGTGATGGAATGAGCGGCATCGACACGGCCATGGCGGGCCTGCTGGCGGGGCCGGGCGCCCGCAGTGCGCGGGATGCGGCTGAAGGTCGCGAACCACCGGGGCTTTCGCCGTCCCTGCGCCAGGCGTGGCTGCGCGAGATGGAGCGTGCCCAGCTGGCCGGATGGTTCCAGCCTTTCAACCCGGCGGCCGTGCTGCAGCCCTCCGGCGCGGCGGCCCGGCCGGCCCAGGGCCTGCCCACCGCGATGCCATCTGCCGTGCGCGCGGGAGGTGGGCTGCCCGCCGCGTACCGGCCGATGCCGGCGCCCTCGGCGGACCAGGGTGGCGTGCCGGTCTCGCCCGCCAGGGCGGCTGCGTCGCGCCCCGGGGCGGGCGCACCAGGCACCGCATCCACCAGCCCTTCCGCGGCTGCAGGTGGTGTCGCCGGACCGATGCATTCCGGCGACGGTGCCGCGGGCGTGCCGGACCGGGGCGGGAGCGACGGCATGCGTGCGGTGCCTGCCACGGGGGCCGGCGGTGACGCATGGCCGCATCCGGCCCCGGCCGGCGCATCCGCGCCGATGCCCCTGGCCAGTGCGTTCGCGGGCCGCGGCGCTGCGGCATCCGCGGGTATCGCTGCGGTTGACCAGGCCACGGCGGCCATCGGCAGCGGCGCCGTGGACGAGGCTTCAGCCATCGTGGAGCGCGCGGGGGGGCCTGCCTGGCGGCCGGACGGCATGCGTTCTTTGGAGGTTCCGTCGCTGTTGGCTCTGGCGACTGCCTCAACGTCCGCACCCACGGAGCCTGGCGAAGGCCAGACGGAGCGCAGTGGTCGTACCGCACCGGGTGCCGCACGGGCCCTGCCTGCCGAAGCGCAGCGTTCCACCGGCATGCGGGTGCATGCCCAATGGTCCGATGCGGGCGCCCAGCTCTGGCTCGGGATGGACGGCACCGCGGACCAGGTCGGCTTCCAGGCCGCCGCCGTCGTTCCTTCGCTGGAGCGCGCCTTGCGCGAGCAGGGGCAGCGGCTGGTGCGCGTGGTCTGCAATGGCCGCGTGGTGTTCGACGCCTTCGCGCCGGCCTCGCGGCAGGCCGCCGGCCCGTCCCGCTTCACCGATGTGTTTTCCACCGCCGCGCAGCGCATCGCGCCGCGTGCGCGCAACGTTTTTTCTTCTTCCATTTTCCAGGAGGGCAACCCATGAGCATCAACGGCATCAGCAGCACGACACCCAGCCTGCGCGCCAACGCGCTGGGCCAGGAGGACTTCATGAAGATCCTGCTGACCCAGCTCACCTACCAGGACCCCATGAAGCCGATGGACAACCAGCAGTTCATGGCCCAGATGGCCCAGTTCACGAGCCTGGAGCAGACGCAGCAGCTCAACAGCAAGATCGCCACGCTGATCGGCAACCAGGCGGCGCTGCAGTCGGTCGGGCTGATCGGGCGCACCGTGGACGTGAGCTCCACCAGTGGCACGCTGACGGGCACCGTGGTGTCGCTGTCGCTGTCGGGCGAGTCGCCGCTGATCACGCTGCGCACCAGCGCCGGCTCCACCCTGCAGGACATCAGCCTGAGCCAGATCCTGGCCGTGCGCTGAGCACCCGCTTTCTCCCAGGAATCCAAGGAGTTTCCATGATCGAGTCCATCTACGTCGGCATGACGGGCCTCTCCAGCTTCTCGCGCGGGCTGCGGGTGATCGCCAACAACACCACCAACCTCAACACCCCCGGGTTCAAGAGCTCTTCGCTGCGCTTCTCGGATGCCTTCTATGCCGGCGGCGGCTACGCCGGGCGACAGTTCGGCCAGATGGGCTACGGCGTGAGCACCATGGGCACCTCGATGTCCTTCAAGTCCGGGGAACTGCGGCAGACGGGCAACGGCCTGGACCTCGCCATCGACGGCCAGGGCATGTTCATGCTCAAGGGCGCCGACGGCAGCATCCGCTACACCCGCGCGGGGCAGTTCCAGTTCAACCGCGACGGCACGCTCGTCACCCAGGGCACCGGCGCCAAGGTGATGGGCGTCGGCGCCGATGGCGCCCCTTCGGAAATCAGCATCGCCAATCTGAAGACCTCCGCCGGCAAGGCGACCGCGGTGGCCAAGTTCACCGGCAACCTGTCGAGCTCCGGCACCGACCAGACTGTGAGCGGCGTGCGCGTCTATGACGCTGCGGGCGGCGAGCACCTGCTGAGCGTCAAGCTGACCAACACCAACAGCACCACCCCGGGCAGCTGGAAGGTCGAGCTGATGGACGGCAGCACGCTGGTCGGCACCAGCCAGCTGGTCTTCCAGGACGGCAAGCCCACTGCGGCCACGTCCAAGCTGTCGTTCACGTACACGCCGGCGGGGCAGTCCGCCGTGCCGCTGACGCTCGACTTCAGCGCGGACGTCACCTCCTTCGCGTCGGGCACGCTGTCCACCCTCGCGTTCGCCTCGCAGGACGGCTTCGCGCCGGCCGAGCTGAGCTCGGCATCCTTCGATGCCACCGGAACCCTGGTCCTGACCTATGCCAACGGGCAGACCGCCAAGGGCGCGCGCCTGTCGCTGGGCCGCTTCGACACCAGCGATGCCGTGGGTGCCGCCGGAGACAACCAATTCGAAGCACTCGACGGCAGCGCCTGGCACACGGGCGTGGCCGGCGGCGCCTTCGGTTCAGTGCGCTCCGGCTACATCGAAATCTCGAACGTCGATCTGTCGCAGGAGTTCAGCGACCTCGTCATCATGCAGCGCGGCTACCAGGCCAGCTCCCAGGTCATCTCCACCGCCAACGAGATGCTGCAGGAGCTTTTCTCCATGAAGAGCCGCTAAGCCATGGGTGCCAGGACGGATCGGCCGCCGCAGGCCGGGGAGTGGCTGTCGCCGGAGGCTGCGCGCATGCAGGCCAGGCCGCTGCGCGCCTGGAGCGCCGCCCGGCAGGCGGTGGTGCGCGATGCCTGCCAGGGCGCCTATGGCGCATGGTGCCGCGACTGGGGATTGGTGGAAGCGCCGGTGCAGGTCGTGGAAGCCGGCATGGCCCCGGATGCGCTGGGCCGCGCCGCCGCTGCTCAGGCGCTGCGCGGGTGGCTGTTCGGCGATGCCGCGGCGTCCAGCGCGACCGATGGGCCGGACATGGCCGCGGACATCGCTGCCCAGGCCTGGTCCGCCCTGCAGTCCGCGCTGGAGGGGCTGGCCCCCGAGGCACGCGAGTCCCGGGAGGCCCGGGAGGCCGCCGAGGCACCGGCCGCATGGTCCGGCGCACTGGCCTTGCTGTTTCCCTGGGGCGGCAAACCCTGGGCCTGGCGCCTGGACGGCGACTGCGTGGAGGCCCTGCTGGGCCGGCACGAACCTCCGTCCTCCGGCGGCGCGGCACGCACCGGGCAGGAGCCTGCCACGCCGCGCTCCGCGCTGGCACCGCTCGACCAGGCCCTCCGCGGCCACCCTGTGGCGATGCACATCCACCTGCAGCCGCTCACCCTGAGCCTCGGGCAGTTGCAGTCGCTGGCCTTGGGCGACGTGATCGCGCTCGACCACCCGCTGGCGTCGCCCGCCGCTGCCCGGCTGGCGGCCTCCGGCCTCGAAACCCCGCAGCCACTGTGCGCGGCCTGGCTCGGCCAGTCCGACGGCCGTCTGGCGGTCGAACTCCATCCCGACGCCTCCTGAACCGTTTTCCGCTTTTTCCGCCCTTCCGTATGCCGCAACCTTCCTCGACCCCGGGCACCGTGCCCACCCCGGCCCCGTCCAGCACCGCGCCGCAGGTGCAGCCCATCGCGCTTCCACCGCTTACCGAACCCGCAGCCACCGCGGCTACGGAGCCGCTGCTCCCCAGCTTCCAGCCCTTGCACCAGGTCCGGACCACGCTGCAGGTCTGCGTCGGATCGGCCACCGTGACGGTCGGCGATCTGCTCGCGGCCCAGGCGCAGCAGGTCCTGGTGCTGGACCGCGGCGTGGACCAGGCCGTGGATCTCGTGCTGGAAGGGCAGGTGGTGGCACGGGGGTTGCTGGTCGCCGTGGGCGACCGGTTCGCCGTGAAGCTCACCGAACTGCCCGCGCCCCTCAGCCTGCAGCCCTCCGCCGCCTGACGCCATGGCATTGCCGGAATCGATCCCGCTGCGCCGGGAGCCCGAAGGGGCGGGCGCGCCGGTCCCCGCGGCCGAACTGGCCTGGATGGGGCTGTTCGTCTTCCTGATCGCGCTGAGCGTGGTCGCATGGCGCAAGCACCGGGCGCGGAACGGAACGCCACGGGTGCCCGCGCCCCGTGGATCGCTGGGCCGCTGGATGGCCCGCGTGCAGCAGCGCTCCGGACGGGCCGTGGAACTGGTCTCGAGCACGCGCCTCACGCCCCAGCACAGCCTGCACGAGGTGCAGTGGCAGGGGCGCCGTCTGCTGGTCGGCTGCGCGCCGCAATCGATCTCCGTGCTGTCGGAGTCGCCCGCGCCCGGGACGGCCGAGCCCGGCCACCCGGATCCGCCGGCGGCGGAGGTGCGATCTTGAGCCGCCTGCAAGCTTCTTCCTTTGCCGGCATCCGGGGCCGCATGCGCCGCGCGCTGTGCGCCGGGGGCGCCGTGGCCCTGCTGCTCGGGGCCTGTGGCGCCGCGGCGGCCCAGCAGGCCCCGGCGGCGGCGTCATGGCTGGGCGGATCGGACACCTCGCAGGCCGTGCGCATCGTGATCGGTCTCACCGTGCTGGCCGTGCTGCCAGCGCTGCTCGTGTGCATCACCAGCTTCCTGCGCATCATCGTGGTGCTGTCCATGCTCCGGCATGCGATCGGCATGAACGAGACGCCGCCCAATACCGTGCTGATCGGCCTGGCGCTGTTCCTCACGCTCTTCACCATGTCGCCCGTGCTGGAGCAGGTGAACCGCGAAGCGCTGCAGCCGTTCATGTCGGGCAAGCTGGGCATGGAGCAGGGCCTGAACAAGGGCATCGCGCCGCTGCGCGATTTCATGGTGCGCCAGACCCGCGAGCAGGACCTCGCGCTGATGGTGGAGCTGTCCAAGGCGCCGCCGCCGCAGTCCATGGACGACATCAGCAACGTGCAGCTGATTCCGGCCTTCATGCTCTCGGAGCTGCGGGCCGCCTTCCAGATCGGCTTCGTGGTCTTCCTGCCGTTCCTGCTCATCGACCTGATCGTCTCCAGCGTGCTGATGGCGCTGGGCATGATGATGATGCCGCCGACGACGATCGCGCTGCCGGTCAAGATCCTCATGTTCATCCTGATCGACGGCTGGAGCCTGCTGCTCAAGGCCCTGGTCGGCAGCTTCCATTGAGGCAGCCGCGGCCATGCAGTCCTGCGCCGACTCCCAGGCCGCATCCGCTGCCCCGCTATCGCCCGAGGGCGAGGCGGCGCTGTGGCTGCGCTGGCGGGAGCAGGGCGACGGGGCGGGCAGGGCCGCGCTGATCGAGCACTACCTGCCGTACGCGCGCATGCTCGCGGCCGTCAGCTTCAAGTCGCGCTACCACGATGGCGTGGAATTCGCCGACTACCAGCAGCTGGCCTGCATCGGTCTCATGGAAGCCGTGGACCGCTACGACCCTGGACAGGGCGCCCACTTCCGCACCTATGCCACCCACCGCATCCGCGGCGCGATCCTGAGCGGGCTCGAGCGGTTCACGGAAACCGGCCAGCAGGCCGCCCTGCGCAAGCGCCTGGAGCGCGACCGGCTGGAAGCCGCCGCGGTATCGGCAGGCATGGCGCCGGAAGGCGCCCCGGAGCCCGCCAGCCCCGCCGGGGCAGGGCGTTCCGCGCAGGAACTGCTGGCTTGCCTGGCCGAGATCGGCATCGGCCTGGCGCTGGGCGTGCTGCTCGAAGGCACGGGAATGATCGGAAGCGGCGAGCCCGAGGGCGCGCCCCAGGACCTGTCGCCCGAGGTAATCTACTTCCGCAAGCGCGAGCAGCAGCACTGGCAGGTCCTGCTGCGCGATCTCGTCCAGCGCCTGCCCGAGCAGGAGCGGCGCGTGATCCGCTGCCACTATCTGCAGGGCATGCCCTTCGACGAGGTGGCATGCCTGCTGGACGTATCGCGCAGCCGCATATCGCAACTGCACCGCCGGGGCCTGGCACGCCTGCGCGACGCGCTGGCCCAGGCGCCGCCCTGCGATGTGGCCTGGTAGCCGGTCTTCCCGGCCTGGCGCGTCGTCCCTTTTTCGCGGATTTTCCGAGCACTGATTCCATGACTTCTTCTTGCCTTTCACCCGACGCATCCCCCCAGCTCGCGCGGCTGGACCGCCTGGAAACCTACCTGCGCGATGACCCCGCCAATGAATCCCTGCTGGCGGAGGCGTTCTCCGCGGCCTTGCTGTGCGGGGCCTGGGACCGCGCGGAATTCCACCTGCGCCATGCACGCGCCCTCTGGCCGGAGTCGCTGGCCTGGCTGCTGCGGGAGTCGGAGGCAGCGCTGGCCCGGGGCGACATGGACAGCGCGCGCCGCAGCCTGGCCGGCATGCAGGCACTGCCGGGCACCCCGCCGGCCTTCGCCGATGCCGTGCTGCACAACCTCGCCTTCGTCGATTTCCAGGAAGGCCGGTACGCGGAATGCGTGGAACGCCTGGCTCCGCGCATGGATGCACTCCTTGAAGGGAAGGGGGCGGCCACGCCGACCGCAATGGATGCCTTGTGGCTGAGGGCATTGCACCGCGCGGGCAACATGGAGCGCGCGGTGCGCTGGGCGGCCTCGCGCGAGCAGGGCGGCGCCCTGGCACCGGCTGCGGCCGGCATCGCCGGACTGGCGGCGCTCGATGCCGAGCAGGTGGCCGACGCCGCCCGGTGGGCGGAGCGGGCCCTGGCCGCCGGGGCCGAAGCGGTCACGACCGAGGCGCTGGTCACCCGTGCGTCCCTGGCGCTGGGCGAGGCGGACGCCGCCACGGCCGGCGCCTATGCGCAGGCCGCCCTGGAGCGGCAGCCCGGCGATGGCCGAGCGCGCTCCGCGCTGGCCTTCGCGCAGATGCTGGCCGGCGACGCGGCGGGCGCGGTGCAGCAGTTCCACGCTGCCCTGTCCGCCATGCCAGGCCATATTGGAACCTGGCACGGCCTGGGCTGGGCGCAACTGGTGCAGCGCGACCTCGACGGCGCCCTGGCGAGTTTCGAGCAGGCCCTGGCCCTGGACCGCAACTTCGGGGAAAGCCATGGGGGCCTGGCGGTGGTCCTCGCCCTCCGGCAGGACGAAGCCGCTGCCCGGGAGCATATCGAAAGGGCCGCCCGGCTGGGCGGCAGCAACCTGTCCGGCCGCTTCGCCGAGGCCATCCTGCGCGGAGAAGCCTCACCGGACCACTTCGCGCGCCTCGCGGAGCGCCTGCTCGGCAGCCAGGCTGCGCCCGGCGGTGCCGGCATGCTGGACGTGGTGATGCGCGCGCTGCGCGCCAGGCGCTGAGCCGCGTCTAGGCCTGGTCTAGGTCTGGTCTAGGTCTGGGCCGATGCCTCCAGCAAGGCATCGGCGGCCGCATCGCAGGCGCTGCGCAGATCCGGGTCCGCGTACATCTGCGCGGTCACCTGCTCCACCAGTCCGTCGAAATCGGCCGGGTCCTGCAGCAGGCGGCCGAACTCGTCCCGCAGCGTGGCTTCCATGAAGATGCGGAACGCCTTGCGCCGCCGTTCCGGATCGTCGTGCCGGATCGCCCGCAACCGCGAATTGGCAGAGGCGGCGCCGGCTCCCGGCTCTCGCGCTCCGCGTTCCGGCTCTGCTGCCTTTGCCGAGGCGGGCGAGCCGTCCGGCCGCGGCCGTCCCATCTGCTCCAGCCGGGCGCGGAGCAGGGCGCTCCACTGGACCGTCGGATCGATGCGGGTCAATGCACGGGCCCCTGTTGCTGGTAGTTGGACAGCAGCACGTGCGTGGCTTCCTCGTCGGCCGCCGCAGCGTCGCCGGAGTCCGGCACAGGGGCAGCGGACCCTTGCCCCAGCGCATCCATGCGCGCCAGCACCAGGCGGATGTCGGCGGACATGGGCGGGTGCTCGGTATTGCGCTCCAGGCCGGCCTCGAAAGCCGCGCGCGCGTGGGCGAAATCATCCCCGGCCAGGGCCGCGAACCCGCGTATCCAGTGGGGCAGCGGGCTGTCGTCGCCCAGCGCCAGCAGCGGTTGCCAGGTGAGCAGGGCGGTGGAGGCGCGCCCGGCGCTGAACTGCAGCAGTCCCAGCTGGTAGCGGGGAATCGGCCATTGGGGCGCGAGCAGCACCGCCTGGCTGAAACACTGCTCCGCCTCGTCCACCCGGCCCTCGGTCGCGTATTCGGCCCCCATCAGGAAATGCGGCACGGCGGAATCAGGCTGTTCGCGGGCCGCCTGCCGGAAGAGCGCGACGGCCTCCTGCACGTGGCCGGCGGCGCTGGCGGCCAGGGCGCGCTCCAGCGCGGGAGTCATCGGGGCGGAAGAGTTGGACATGGTGGCGGCTTCCAGGGGAAGCATGGAACAGGAAAAAAATCGGTCGCACAGCATAGCCGTGCCAACCATATATCCACACCGTGGGCGAATTGTTGAGTGCGAGGTGGTATTGCCACTTTATCCCAGTGGGTTATAGGGCCTCCTGCTCAACAAATCCGGAAATCGCCGGATGTATTGCCTGAAAGCATTCGCCATCGGCAGCTCGGCCCGGGGAGGGAACGGCTCAGCGCCGGTGGCGGACAACCACAGCCAATACACGGATACAGGGCAGATATGGTCGCCAACGTCAGCGCAAACGGATTGGGTCTCGGCACGGGCTCGCTCGCCACACTGGGGCAGCGGGGGGTGTTCGGCAACGCGGCGCAGGGCCGCGGGGGCGAGCAGGCGTACGTGAACCTGGCCAACGGCAACCTGGTGCTGCAGCGGCGCGACGACTTCGTGGCCAGCCAGGGGCTGGGCATGGACGTGCTGCGCACGTACAACAGCCAGGGCCTGCTGGACGACGACAACGCGGACAACTGGTCCATCGGCATCTACAACCAGCCGCTACGCCTGTCGGGCACGCGCAATGCGGCGGGCAGCGTGCTCACGCGCACGGCGGCCGACGGCGCACGATCGGACTACGCCTTCGATGCGGCCCAGGGACTGTACGTGGGCACCGACGGTGCGGGCGCCTACGACAGCCTGCGCTGGGACGACGCGGCCGGGCAATACGTCTGGACCGATGGCGACAGCGGCGCGCAGGAGCGCTACGAGGGCAGCGGCGACCACCGGCTGCTCTCGCGCTCGGACGCGCACGGCAACACCACCCGCTACCAGTACAGCGCCGACGGCCTGCTGTCCCACGTGGTCGATGCGTCCGGGGAGACCACCTGGTACGACTACGCCGGCCGCAACCTGTCGCAGGTCCGCGTGGTGGCGAAGGACGGCACCACTACCAGCACGCGCGTGCACTACGCGTATGACGCGCTCAACCGGCTCTCATCGGTCACGGTGGACCTGACCCCGGGCGACAACGACATCACCGACGGCAAGGTGTACCAGACCACCTACACGTACGACGGCGACAGCCGCCGGGTGGCCACCGTGGCGCAATCGGACGGCACGCGCCTGGCGATCGGCTACGTGCTGGTCGATGGCGACTACCGCGTGGCGAGCGTGCAGGACGCGCTGGGCCTGACCACGCGCTACGCCTACGACACCGCCGCGCGCACCACCACGGTGACCGACCCGCTCAACGTGGCGAGCCGCTACGCCTACGACGACAAGGGCCAGCTGCTGCGCTTGCAGGCGGGCATCACCGAGGCGAAGCCGGCCGGGCTCTCGCAGCTCTACTACCGCTACGACGACAAGGGCAACGTCACGGCGATGACCGATGCGCTGGGCCGCAGCATCGCGATGCAGTACGACGCCCACGGCAACCAGACACTCAAGGTGGACCCGCTGGGCAACACCGTGGTGCGCACCTACGACGACCGCAACCAGCTCCTGACCGAGACCCTGCGCGCAGGCGATGGCAACAACAACGCGGCCACCACCCCCGTGTTCGGCGGCAGCACTTCGCCCAGCACCCCACCCGACAGCACCACGCGCTACATCTACAGTGCCCAGGAGCGCGGCCAGCTGCGCTTCGTGGTCAGCGCCGAAGGGCGGGTCACCGAATACCGCTACAACAGCCTGGGCCAGCGCGAGACCACGCTCGCCTACGCGGCGGCGGCCTACGACCTTGCCTCCCTGGGCTCCACCAGCGTGCCCACGGAAGCGCAGATGGCCGCCTGGGCGGCCGGGCAGGACCTGCGCGGCGGCCAGCGCACGGACCTGCGCTACGACTTCCGCGGGCAGCTGGCGCAGAGCATCGCCTACGGCACGCTGGATGCGTCCGGCGCGGGCAGCGACCCGGCGGTGACGCAGTACGTCTACAGCCAGGCGGGCGAGCTGCTCAAGACCGTGCAGCCGCGCACGGATAGCATCACGCAATATGTCTATGACGGCCTGGGCCGGGTGATCGTGGCGAGCGCCCCGTCGTCCGACGGCACGAGTGCGAACACCACGATCACGAGCTACGGCGACACCACCACCACGGTGACGCTGGCCAACGGGCTGAGCACGGTCTCGAACTACGACGCGGCGGGCCGGCTCACGAGCGTGCTGCAGAGCAGCGCGGGCACGACGCTGGGCATCACGCGCTACGCCTACGACACGGCCGGGCGGCTGGTGATGACGCAGGACGCGACGGGCGTCCGCCAGTGGGTGGTGTACGACGCAGCGGGCCGCAAGGTGGCGGACGTGGACGGCACGGGGGCGGCCAGGGAATACCGCTACAACGCCAACGACCAGCTCACGCAGACGATCGAGTACGCGACCCGCCTGGCGGGGCTGTCCGAAGCGCCGAAGCTGGAGGCGATCCGCGCGCTGGCGTCGACGGGCGACCGCAGCAGCTGGCGGCTGTACGACAGCGCGCAGCGGCTGGCCTGGCAGGTGGATGCGGGCGGTGCGGTGACGCAGACGGAGTACGACGCGGCCTCGCGCGTGGTGGCCGTCACCCGGCTGGCCACGCCCATCGATACGGCGATGCTGGGCGATGGCTCGGCCTTTCTGGTGGGGGGCGCGGGGCTGGTGCGCATGGACAGCGCCGGTCTGGCCGCCACGGCCATCGCCATGCGGACTTCCGCGGCGAGCGTTCCCGCGGGATCGGCGTTGACGCTGGAAGCGGCTGTCTCAGGAAGCCAGCCCGCAGGTACCGTCACCTTCTACAGTGGAAACACCGTGCTGGGGACGGCACAGATCAGCAACGGCGTTGCACGGCTGACGCTGGGCACCCTCGCCGTGGGCACCTATGCATTCACCGCCCGTTACGAAGGCGACGCCACCCACGCTGCTGCTACCTCGGCGACGGCTTCTGCCACGGTGCTCCAGGCGGCCAGACTGACTCTCGACCCGCTGCCCGCCACGCTGGCCGCTGGCCGTGCATCGGTCTTGAAAGCGACCATCGCCGGTACGTCTCCCGGCGGAACCGTGACATTCTTCGACGGCGCCACCGTGATCGGCAGCGCTGTCATCCAGGCCACCGGGGGGGGGGCCACCGCGACCCTGGCCTGGAGCACGCAGGACCTGGGGAACCATGCGATTTCCGCTGTGTACTCGGGCGACGCGGCGAACGCGCAGGCCGTGACGGCTTCCACGGCAACCGTCAAGGTGGGCCGCGGCAGCGAGATCGCGCTGGACAGCAGCGCCACGCCCTCCACGGCAGGCACATCGCTTGCCGTCCGCGCGCGCGTGTCCGTGCCCGGCGGACAGGCCCAGCCGACCGGATCGGTGGCGTTCTACCGCGGCAGCGAACTGCTGGGCACCGCCACGCTGGACGGCCAGGGCCTTGCCGTCCTGAACACCTCCGCACTGCCCGTCGGTTTGCATGCGATCACGGCCGTCTACCAGGGGGATGACTCGGTGGCCGGCAGCAGCTCAGCCACCTTCGCGCAAACCGTCCTGCCCCCTGCCGCCACCACGGCGGTGCTGGCGACCTCGCACGTCCAGGTCGCCACCGGAGGCGGACTGACCCTCACCGCGCGCATCGCGGCGGTGGCGGACCCTGCGGCAGCCCTGGGAGGAACGGTCACGTTCTTCGATGGCGATACCCGCCTGGGCAGCGTTGCGCTCGCCAATGGCCAGGCCAGCTTCGGTGTCACAGGCGTGGGTGCGGGCAGCCATGGCTACCGCGCCGTCTACAGCGGCGATACCGCCGATGCCGGCAGCACGTCCGCCACGGCCTCGGTGCTGGCACTGGCCAACGGGCCGGACATCGCGACGCCCAGCGGCGGCGCCAGAACGCTCGCCCTGTCCGCTTCCGCATCCAATGTGGCCAGGGGTGGCGTGGTCACCTTGAACGCCACCGTTGCCGGCGACCGTCCCACGGGGTCGGTCGTCTTCGTCAGCGGTGGCAAGATCCTCGGCTCCGCCTCCGTGGCCGATGGCAAGGCCACTGTGTCGTTCATTGCGCAGGAAGCCGGCAGCCTCGATGTACAGGCGCTGTATTCCGGAGACGCCAACAACGCCGCGATCGCCAGTCCGCAACCCGTGCGCATCATGGTCGCGCCCGCGGCACCGGTCATGGCCCTGTCCCTGTCGTCTTCGCAGGCTGTGCGCGGCGCGCCCGTGGCGGTGACCGCCACGCTGTCCGGCAGCGAAGCCGCCATGCCGCCCACGGGCAGCGTGACGTTCTATGCGAATGGCGTCGCGCTCGGCACGGCCGTGCTGTCCCAGGGGCGTGCGTCGCTGGACATCCGCACGCTGGATGCGGGCACGAACAGCATTACCGTGCAATATGCGGGTGACGCACGCAACGCGGCCGCCACGTCGGCCGCCCAGGAGCTGCGCATCCTGCCCGCACCGGCCAGCGTAGCGCTCTCGGCCTCCGCAGCGCAGGGAATGGCTGGGGCCGCCCTGACCTTCACCGCCACCATCGCACCCGCCGCAGGCGGCGCAGCGCCGGCCGGACGCGTGGACTTCTTCAACGGCACGGTCTTTCTGGGCTCGGCCACGATCGCCAATGGCGCGGCAGTCCTGACGACCAGCGCGCTGCGCAATCCGGGCACGGCGAACATCACGGCCGTCTACACGGGCGACGCCATCGGCGCCGTCTCGCCTGCGCTGGCCGTGTCGATTTCCTCCGGTGTGGACGTGTCGGTGTCCTCGCCGAAGATCGCGTCGGGCAATGCGGTGGTGCTGTCGGCGAACGTGGGCAGTGGCACGGGGCAGGTGAACTTCTTCGACGGATCGGTCTTCCTGGGCAGCGCGAGCGCTGTGAACGGAGTGGCGAGCCTGACGACCCGGGCGCTGGTGCAAAGCGGCGCCCATGCGATCACGGCGGTGTACGCGGGCGATGCGAACCGGGCGGGTGCGACCTCGGCGGCGGCATCCATCCAGGTGGCCGAGGCGGTGGAGGTCAAGGCCTCCAGCGGCACGGTGGTGGCCGGGGCGCCGCTGGTGCTCACGGCCAGCGTGAACAGCACGGCCACCGCCATCGCCAACGGACTGGCGGTGACGTCCGATGGCACGGTCACCAAGACCAGTGCCGTCGCTGACTGGGAATCCTCCATCCGCAGCACGGTGGGGCTGACGGGCGGAGCCAGCGTGAGCTTCAAGGCCGGGCAGACCAACAAGGCCATCATGGTGGGGCTGAACACGGACCCAGCCACGAACAGCCACTACCTGAGCATGGACTGGGCGCTCTACATCACCTACGACGGAGCGATGTATGCGTACCAGAACGGTGTAAACGTCGGCTCGCTCGGCACCTACACGACGGGCGACGTGCTGAGCGTGGACTACGCGAACGGCATGGTGAGCTACCGCAAGAACGGTGCGGTGCTGCGCCAGGAGGCAGCCAGCATCACGCAGCCGCTGTACCTGGACACCTCGTTCCATGGCACGGGTGGTTCGATCAACGCGCTGAAGTTCAGGAACGCAGCGGGCCAGGAAGTGCCGCTGAACGCATCGGCGGTGCCGACGGGCACGGTGACATTCTTCAATGGCCGGGAAGTGCTGGGCACGGCGAACGTGGTCAACGGGGCCGCGCAACTCATGACCAGCGCGCTGGCGACGGTGGGCACGGCGCAGATCACGGCGGTCTACAGCGGCGACGTGAACAACGTGGCCGCGAATTCGGCGGCGACGGCGGTGGCGGTGACGAACCCCGTGGGCCTGAGTGCGTCCAGCACGAGCGTGGCCGCGGGCGATGCGGTGACGCTGACGGCGCGCATGAACGAGCGGCCCAGCGCGGTGGCCTCGGGAGCGACGCTGGCCAGCGGCACGGCGGCCAAGACAGGCACGGCCAGCCAGTGGGACGCGTCCGTGCGCAGCACGGTGGGCTACGCGGGTGGTGCGAGCGTACGCTTTACGGTGGGGGCGCAGACGGACCAGCGATACATGGTGGGTCTGACCACGGACCCGGCGGCGGACAACACGGCCTCGTCGATCGACTGGGCGATCCACGTGACGGGCGGCACGGGCAGTGCGGTGGAACTCTACCACCGCGGCGTGCTGGTGGCGAACGTGGGGGCGGTGGCGGCCGGTGACGTGCTGGGCCTGAGCTACGCGGGCGGAGTGCTGTCGTACTCGAAGAACGGGGTGGTGCTGCGCCAGGA
>NZ_JMKU01000012.1 GCF_000687165.1 Paracidovorax oryzae ATCC 19882
AAATGCATCGATGCGCTGCCAGCCATCAGGGGACTGCAGGGCAAGCCGCGCCGCAGGCCTTCGAAGCTGCACGCCGACAAGGGCTACGACTACGCGCGTTGCCGTGCCTATCTGAAGAAGCGGGGCATTGCCAGCAGAATTGCCAGAAGAGGCGTGGAGAGCAGCGAGCGGCTGGGCCGGCATCGCTGGGTGGTGGAGAGAACGCATGGATGGTTTGCAGGCTTTGGCAAGCTGCGCATCCGCTTCGAGCGGCGGCTGGACATCCACGAAGCGCTGTTGAAACTGGCTGCAGCAATTATCTGTGCGCGCTTCGTGGATCGGTGGTGTTAGCCGCTCTTAACCGATGGGACCTTGGCCAGCGAATTCCATCAGGGACCGTGGCAGCACGCTGCCGCACCAGTCCGGATATACGCGTGCAATCTTGACCTTCCTGGCATCACGAACTGAAGGCTTGGCAAACCGGGGCGTCCATATACGCTCTAAGGGTCATGCCCGCTTTGCGTCGATAGCAGTCGCTCAAGCTCGGCCGCGTGAACGTCAACGAACAACCTTAGCGGTCACTGGAAATGCAGGCCGACCGCCAGATGCCAGCAGAGCCCCTCCCGCACTCAATCCAAATACTGCTTCACCACCACAGGCGCCGTCTCCGCCCCTGGCCACACCTGCACCCGGTACCAGTCCTCCCCCTCCAATCCATCCTCAGACAACGAGCCCAACCCCGCAGCCGACAACCTCACCCGGTACACCCCCGGCACCAAGGCAAACCGCGCTGCGTCCGGCAAATAGTCCGTACACCCCGCCACCACCAGCGTCCCGGACGCCAAGGCCAGCGATGCCTCCACCACATGGTCGAAGCGCTCGAAATCAGCCGACGGCTCGGCATCCCACAGTTCCAGCGTGACCGGCACCTGCATGTTTCGCACGGTGCCGCAACCCACGATGCCGGACGCGACCGCCAGCATGCGGTGCACGGCGGCCTGGTCCCAGGCGCTGGAGAGGTCGCCCTCGGCCGCCTCGTCCTGCAGGATGAACTGGTGATAGTCCGCCAGCAGGCGGAGATGGTGGGTTCGCGGTGGTTGTGCTGCCATGACCTGCGGGATGCGTGCGTCTTTGCTTGGCTCGCGCACATGCAGGCCTGTCAACCCTCAGGCCGACGGCTCCCGCTGCTCCGCCGCGTCCTCCGGCGCCTGCGTGTGCCGGATGAAGATCTGCGCCGCCCAGATGCCCAGTTCGTACAGCAGGCACATGGGCACGGCCAGCGCAAGCTGCGACACCACGTCCGGCGGGGTGACGACGGCGGCGATGATGAAGGCGACGACGATGAAGTAGCCGCGGAAGCTCTTGAGCTTGGCCACGTCCACGATGCCCATGCGTGCCAGCACGACGACGACCACTGGCACCTCGAAGGCCAGGCCGAAGGCCAGGAACATGGTGAGCACGAAGCTCAGGTAGGCCTCGATGTCCGGCGCGGCGGTGATGCTCTTGGGCGCGAAGCTCTGGATGAAGCTGAAAACCTGCCCGAACACGAAGAAGTAGCAGAACGCCACGCCCGCGAAGAACAGCACCGTGCTGGAGACGACCAGGGGCAGCACGAGCTTCTTCTCGTGCGAATACAGGCCCGGCGCCACGAAGGCCCAGACCTGGTAGAGCACCACGGGCAGGGCGATCAGGAAGGCCGACATCAGCAGGATCTTGATCGGCACCATGAAGGGCGAGATCACCGAGGTGGCGATGAGCGTCGCGCCGGCGGGCAGGTGCGCCACCAGGGGCGCGGCCAGCAGGTCGTAGAGCCGGCCCGGGCCGGGGTAGAAGAAGAGCACGGCCCCGACGATGCCGACGGCGACGATGGCCTTGATGAGCCGGTCGCGCAGCTCCATGAGGTGCGCGACGAAGGGCTGCTCGGTACCGGCCAGCTCGTCTTCGAGGGAGGGTTTTTCGGACATGGTGGAGGTGGGCGGCCCGCGCGGGGCCGCGCGGACGCGGCCGTCAGCGGGCCATCACTGGAACTTGCGGGGCCGGAAGCGCGCGACGCGCGCCGCGCCCGACTGGGCCTTGGTGCGCACGCCGGCGCGCGCCTTGTACCACTGCGGGGTGGCACTGCGCTTGAGGCGCCAGTTCTTGCCGGGGTGCTTGTAGGTCGGGACGATGCGGGACGATGGCCCCTCGAGGGCGGCGGGATCCAGGGTGCCGTCGTGGCCGGCTGCGGCCGCGTCGGAGGTGCCGGATTCCCAGTCCTTCTGGAATTCGCTCGCGTGGGTCTGGAAGCTGTGGTGGGCGTCGCGCGCGGCGGTCTCCACCGTGTCCTTCATCTTGCGCAGCTCGTCCAGCTCCATGGAGCGGTTGACCTCGGCCTTCACGTCGGCCACGTAGCGCTGCGCCTTGCCCAGGAGGGTGCCGACGGTGCGCGCGACGCGGGGCAGCTTCTCGGGGCCGATGACGATGAGCGCCACGGCGCCGATCAGCGCCATCTTGGAGAGGCCGATGTCGATCATGGAAGGCGGGAGGGCGGTTCAGCAGGGAAACAGGGCGACGGGAGACAGGGCAGGAGCGGTCAGCCCTTGTGCTTGGCCTCGACGTCGATCGTGCCCGGGTCGGCGGCGTGGGCCTGCTGGTTCGTCACCTGCCCTGCGGGCGGCGTGGCGGCGGTGGTGGAGGCGGGCGTGCCGTCGGGCGTGCTGCCGTCCTTCATGCCGTCCTTGAAGCCCTTCACGGCACCGCCGAGGTCGGAGCCGATGTTCTTGAGCTTCTTCGTGCCGAACACCATCACCACGATGAGCAGCACGATCAGCCAGTGCCAGATGGAAAAGGAACCCATGGAAATCTCCTAACGAATACGGCCCATTCTAGACCCGGCGCACGTCACGGAAGTTGCATATCCCTGACCGCCGCCGGGGGCGGTTTCAGCCCTTCAGCCAGGGCCTGGGGCCGCCCATCACGTGGAGGTGCAGGTGGTGCACTTCCTGGCCGCCTTCGGTGCCGGTGTTTACCACGATGCGGAATCCGCCGTCCGGATAGGGATTGCAGCCCTGCTCCAGCGCCAGCTTGGGCGCCAGCACCATCATGCGGCCGAGCACGCCGGCATGGGCGTCGGTCACGCCGGCCATGGAGTGCACGTGCTGCTTGGGCACCATGAGGAAGTGGACGGGCGCGCCGGGGTGGATGTCGTGGAAGGCGAAGACTTCGTCGTCCTCATAGACCTTCCGCGAGGGGATCTGGCCGGCGATGATCTTGCAGAAAAGGCAGTCGGGATCGTGCATGGCGTGGGAAAGGGAATCGGGTCGGGAAACGCGTCAGGCATTGTCGGCGATGTTCACCGTGGGACGCACCCCGACGTCCCCGTGGTGGCGGGCGATCCAGGCCTGGCCGGCCGCGCGGCCGAGCGCGAAGAGCTGGCGCACGAACGGCAGGTCGGCCCGCAGCTTGCTGGAGGCGCCGAACTCGGCCAGCACGGAGCCGCCGTCGATGCGGTGCATGCGCACGCTCTTGTAGCGTTGCGCGTCCAGCTTGCCCTCGGCCAGCAGGCGCCGCACGAACTCGATGGCGCGCATCTCGGCCAGCAGGCTGGCGTTGAAGGTGACCTCGTTCATGCGCTCCATGATGTCGGCGGCGCTGTCGGGCAGTTCGGTGTGCTCGATGGGGTTGATCTGCACCAGCAGGATGTCGGCGCAGCGCGTCTTGTAGATCAGCGGGTGCAGCGCGGGGTTGCCGGAGTAGCCGCCGTCCCAGTAGTGCTCGCCCTCGATCTGCACCGCCTTGAAGAGCAGCGGCAGGCAGGCCGAGGCCATGACCGCGTCGGCGCTCAGGCGCTGGCCCGAGAAGATCACGCCGCGGCCGGTGCGCACGTTGGTGGCACAGACGAAGACGCGCGGCCCGGGCGCGTCGCGCAGTACGTCGAAATCGACCTCGCGCTCCAGCAGCCGGCGCAGCGGGTTGATGCCCAGCGGGTTGGTCTGGTAGGGCGACAGCCACTGCGACATCATGCCCATCAGGGGCGTGGAGGCGAGCGGCACGCCCCACATCAGGCTGCCCATGGCGCCCACGCCCTCCCAGAGCCGCGTGAGGGACTCGCGCGCCATGGCGCAGCCGCGCTCGTGCAGCGCTTCGCCGCGCAGTCCGGGGTTCTGGTGGGCGGCCTGGGCGAAGCCGTGGGCCAGCGCCACCGCGTTCATCGCGCCGGCGCTGGTGCCGCTGATGCCCTCGAAGTGGAAGCGCCCGTCTTCCAGCAGCGCGTCCAGCACGCCCCAGGTGAGCGCGCCGTGCGATCCCCCGCCCTGCAGGGCGAGGTTGAGGGGCACCGAGCCCGGTGCCAGCGCGGCTGGGTCAGACATCGATGGCCTGGCCCTTGTTCATGGCCACCATGCCGCGCACGATGCGGTAGAGGAACCAGATGGAGATCAGGCCCCAGGCGATCCAGCCGGGGAAGATCAATATCCACAGCGGCGCCGTGAGCACGTACAGCACGCCGGCCCAGATCACGGTGCGGATGCGCCAGGAGAAGTGCGAGGCCTGCCACGTGCCCTCGGCATCGCTTTTCTTCACCAGGTCGATGACGAGGGCGATGATGAGCAGCGCCGCGCCGGGCTGCGCGCCCGGGATGACGGCGCCCACCGCAACGATGAGGTGCAGGATGTAGCTCACCCAGCCGATGGTTTTCAGGCCGTCGGCGCGCGCGTCGAGGTCGATGTCGGTGATGTCGTTGCGGTTCATGTCGGCGGTCCTCAGGGTTGGGATTCGTCGGCGGCGCGCTGCAGGGATTTGCGCAGCGCCTTTTCCTCGATGCCGCTCGTGCCCTCGCGGCGCTCCAGCTCGGCCACCACGTCGGCCGGCGCCAGGCCGTAGTGCGCCAGGGCGATCATGGAGTGGAACCAGAGATCGGCCACCTCGTAGACCAGCTTGGAGGCGTCCGCGCCGTGGTCCACGTCCTTGGCGGCCATGACCACCTCGGTGGCCTCCTCGCCGATCTTCTTGAGGAAGGCGTCCGGGCCCTTGTGCAGCAGGCGCGCGACGTAGCTCTTGTCGGCATCGCCGCCGTTGGCGGGCTTGCGGCTTTCGATCACGGCGGCGAGCCGTGCGAGCGCGTCGCCGGAATGCACGGCCGGCGCGGCCGCGGGCGAAAGGGAATCGTGGTTCATCGCTGTCACTTGTAGATGGATTCGGGGTCTTTCAAGACCGGATCGACGGCCTGCCAGGCGCCGTCCTTCAGCACGCTGAAGAAGCAGCTGTGCCGGCCGGTATGGCAGGCGATGCCGGGCTCGTGGCCCAACTGGGTCACCTTGAGCAGCACCACGTCGTTGTCGCAATCGAGCCGGATCTCGTGCACGGTCTGCACGTGGCCGGACTCCTCGCCCTTGAACCACAGCATGCCGCGCGAGCGGCTGAAATACACGGCGCGGCCGAGTTCGGCCGTCTTCGCCAATGCCTCGCGGTTCATCCAGGCGAACATGAGCACGTCGCCCGTCGCCGCTTCCTGCGCGATCACGGGCACCAGGCCCTGCGCATCCCATTTCACTTCATCGAGCCAGTTCATCGCCCCATTCTCCGCTTTTTTGTTGCACTGCAACATGAACCCGGGATGCCCTCCGGGGCATGCCTCTAGAGGCGCACGGGGATGCCCCGCGCAGCCATGCGTTCCTTGGCCTGCCCCACCGTGTATTCGCCGTAGTGGAAGATGCTGGCGGCCAGGACCGCGTCCGCCCCGCCCTGCTGCACGCCGTCGGCCAGGTCGTCGAGGCTGCCCACGCCGCCCGAGGCGATCACCGGCACGCTCACCGCGTCGCTCACGGCGCGGGTCAGGGCCAGGTCGAAGCCGGACTTGGTGCCGTCCCGGTCCATGCTGGTGAGCAGGATCTCGCCCGCGCCGCGGCGCGCCATCTCGGCGGCCCATTGCACGGCGTCCAGGCCGGTGTTCTTGCGCCCGCCGTGGCTGTACACGTCCCAGCCTTCGCCGCGGGGCGCGCCATCCGGGCCGGGGCGCGCGGCCTCCTCGGGGGTGCGGCGCTTGGCGTCGATGGCCACCACGATGCACTGCGCGCCGTATTTCGCGGAGGCGGCGTCGATCACCTCCGGGTTGGCGATGGCGGCGGAATTGAAGCTGGTCTTGTCCGCGCCCGCGTTCAGCAGGCGCCGCACGTCTTCCACGGTGCGCACGCCGCCGCCCACGGTGAGGGGGATGAACACCTGGCTGGCCACGGCCTCGATGATGGGCAGGATCAGGTCGCGCCCGTCGCTGGTGGCGGTGATGTCCAGGAAGGTGAGTTCGTCGGCCCCCTGGCCGTTGTAGCGTGCAGCGATCTCCACCGGGTCGCCGGCATCGCGCAGCTCCAGGAAGTTCACGCCCTTCACGACGCGGCCTCCGGTGACGTCCAGACAGGGAATGATGCGTTTGGCCAGCATGGGCGGATCCTGCGAGAGAGAAAGGAAAAGGAAGGAAGAAGGGAAGAAGGAGAAGCGGAACCCCGGGGAGCCGTCAGCGCAGCACTTCGAACCGCTGCCAGCCGGTCCATTCGGCGCCCGGCGCGACGTCGACGGGCCGGTGCACGCAGGCGGCCTCCACGCACAGCATCTGGCGGAAGCCGTCTGCGGGCATGTCCGGCAGCGCCGCGCAGCGCTCGGCCCCGGGGTTCCAGACGACATTCTCGGTCCAGCCGCCCTGGGTGGCGGCCAGCACGCCCTGCCCCGTGTCCACGCGCAGCGGCGCGCCGGGGGCCTCGAACACGCTGTCGTATTCGCCGTCGAAGCGCACCGCGCCCTCCTGCACGCCGCGCCGGTCGGCCACCGCGTCCCAGCGGGCGCAGCCCTGCAGCCCGTCCACCTGCGCCCGGGCGATGTCCGCCACCCGCAGGTAGGTATGCAGCGCCCCGGTGAACGACCAGGGCGCATCGCCGGTGTTGTGCAGCGTAAGCGACACGCGCAGCGCATCCCCGGACAATTCGACGTGCAGCAGGGCCTGGAAGGCATGGGGCCAGATCGCGCGGGTGGTCTCGTCGTCCTCGAGCGCCATCACGGCACCCGTCACGTGACCATTTGACGAATCGGATACCAATTTCCAAGGCAAATTTCGCATGAAGCCATGCTTGGGCAAAGCCCCGCGCTGGTTGAATTGGGGGCAGCAGACCGGCACCCCGCCGCGGATCGCCGTGTGTCCGTCATGGGCCGTCCGGGGGCTCAGGAACAGGCGCTCGACGCCGTCCGCGGTGGTCCAGGAAAGCACCTGCGCCCCCTGTAAAGCCACGGTGGCGGTGCCCGACCGGGGGCTGTGCAGGCGGACGGCGGGCAGGTCCGGAAACGGCGGGACGGGGGCCGGGGACGCGGCCGGAACGGTGGCTGTCATATTTCGGATTGTAGGAGTGACGGCCTTTGAGCGGCCGCAAGGCGGGCGCGTTGCGGCCCGGGTACGCACCGCGTATTGAACGACAATGCGCCACCCCGCCAACGGCGCAAGGAGAGCGCCGGGGGATCCATTGCTCATTTCTGCCTTGCACCATGCCAGAGAACAAAAGAAAGCTTCCCCCAACGGTCAGCATCCTGATCGCGATGATCATCGGCATCATCGCGGGATACCTGATCAACACACACGTCGCGGACAAGGCGGCGGTCGCCGGTTACGTATCGATCCTCTCGGACATCTTCCTGCGGCTGATCAAGATGCTGATCGCGCCGCTGGTCTTCTCCACCCTGGTGGTGGGCATCGCCCACATGGGTGACGCCGCCGCCGTGGGCCGCGTGTTCCTCAAGGCCATGGCGTGGTTCCTGACGGCCTCGCTGGTCTCGCTGGCCCTGGGCCTCATCCTGGCCAACGTGCTCCAGCCCGGCGCCAACCTCGGCCTGCCGCTGCCGGACACCCACCAGGCGACGCAGCTGGCCACGGGCAAGTTCACGCTCAAGGAGTTCGTGAACCACCTCGTGCCCAAGTCGTTCGCGGAGGCGATGGCCAACAACGAGATCCTGCAGATCGTGGTGTTCTCGATGTTCTTCGGCGTCGCGCTCGCCAGCCTGGGCGACAAGGCCCGCACGCTGGTGCGCTGCGTGGAGGAGCTGTCCCACGCCATGCTCAAGATCACCGGTTACGTGATGCGGTTCGCACCCGTGGCGGTGTTCGCCGCCATGGCCGCCACGGTGGCGGTGAACGGCCTGGGCATCCTGCTCAAGTTCGCGGTGTTCATGGGCCAGTTCTACATGGGGCTGGTGATCCTCTGGGCGCTGCTGATCACCGCGGGCTTCATCGCGCTGCGCGGCCGCGTGTTCAAGCTGCTGCGCAACATCCGCGAGGCCTTCCTGCTGTCCTTCGCCACGGCCAGCTCCGAAGCCGCCTACCCCAAGCTGCTGGACGCGCTGGACCGCTTCGGCGTGAAGCGCCGGGTGTCGAGCTTCGTGATGCCGCTGGGCTACTCGTTCAACCTCGACGGCTCGATGATCTACTGCACGTTCGCCACGCTGTTCATCGCGCAGGCCTACGGCATCCACCTGCCGATCGAGACGCAGATCACCATGCTGCTGATCCTGATGCTCACCTCCAAGGGCATGGCCGGCGTGCCGCGCGCCTCGCTGGTGGTGATCGCCGCCACGCTGAACCAGTTCCACATCCCCGAGGCCGGCCTGCTGCTGATCCTGGGCGTGGACACGTTCCTGGACATGGGCCGCTCGGCGACGAACGCCGTGGGCAACTCCATCGCCGCGGCGGTGGTGGCGAAGTGGGAAGACGCCCTGCTGTCGGAAGAGGATGCGGCCGTGCACGCCGCCACGCTGGACACCCAGCCCGACGAGGCCCCTGCAGGCACTCCGGGCACCGCCACGGCGGCCTGACCGCCACGCCCGCCGCAAGGGGCCCCGCGACAGCGCCGGGCCCCTTGCTTTTTTTCAGCCCGCCTGCAGGGTGCGGGCCACGCCGTCCTGCCAGCGCCAGGCATCGGCGCACATCCGGTCCAGGCCGTGGCGGGCCTTCCAGCCCAGCAGCCGTTCGGCCAGCCCCGGGTCCGCCCAGCAGGCGGCCACGTCCCCGGGCCGCCGCGCCACCACCTGGTAGGGCACCGGCCGGCCGCTCGCGGCCTCGAAGCCGCGCACCATCTCCAGCACCGACACGGGCCGCCCCGTGCCCAGGTTCACCGTGAGCAGGCCGGGGTGCGCGCGCAGGTAGCGCAGCGCCGCCACGTGGCCATCGGCCAGGTCGCACACGTGGATGTAGTCGCGCACGCCCGTGCCGTCGGGGGTGGGGTAGTCGCCGCCGTACACGCTCAGGCGCTCGCGCAGCCCCACGGCCACCTGGGCCACGTAGGGCAGCAGGTTGTTGGGAACGTCCTGCGGGTCTTCGCCGATGAGGCCGCTTTCGTGCGCGCCCACGGGGTTGAAGTAGCGCAGCCGGGCGATGCGCCAGCGGCCGGGCTCCGAGGCGTCCACGTCGGCCAGCACCTGCTCCATCATGAGCTTGCTCTGGCCGTACGGGTTGGTGGCCGAGAGGGGGAAATCCTCGCGGATGGGCAGGGAGGCCGGCTCGCCGTACACGGTGGCGGACGAGGAGAACACCAGGGTGCGGACGTCCGCCTTGCGCATCGCGCGCAGCAGCGCCACCGTGCCGGCCACGTTGTTGTCGTAGTACGACAGCGGCTCCCGCACCGATTCGCCCACCGCCTTGAGCGCGGCGAAATGGATCACCGCATCGATGGAATGCTCCGCGAAGATCCGCGCGAGCAGGCCCTCGTCCCGCACGTCGCCCTCGACCAGGTCGGGCACGCGGCCGGTGATGCGGCCCACGCGCTCCAGCACCGAGCGGCGGCTGTTGCAGAAGTTGTCCAGGATGAGGAATGGCAGCCCGGCCTCGGCCAGTGCCACGCAGGTATGCGAGCCGATGAATCCGGCCCCGCCCGTTACAAGTATCACGCGATCTGCTCCCAGTGAATCCACCCTATTCTGGCCTGCGTAATACCGGGAGGCCAACTCCGGAATGCGGTCCGCGCGCAAGCCCGGGCCCCTGCCGGAAGGGGGATCTGCTGAAAGCAGCAAAGAGTGCACCAGAATTGATACTTATTGAAACAATACAATAAATTGTTTTTTTCTATGGGATTAACCACAGCGTCCGGCTTGGGCCACGATGTATTCCATAGGAGGGAGTGACCCGAGACCCACAGGGCAAGGCGCTCCGGCGGGCCCCGCCAATCGCGGGCAAACCCTTAGACGTTTTCTCACCCATAAGCCCAACGAGCCGTGTCCAGACGCCTGAGACTGTTGTTTTTCTGCTTGATCGCGCAGCTTTCCGCGGCGGTGGCCTGGGCCGCGCCGCCGGCGGTGGCGCTGCATTACGGGCCCTCCGCCCCGCTGTCCGAGCTGAAGGTGTTCGACATCGTGGTGGTCGAGCCAGGCCACGGCTACGACCCGCAGTCCTTCGCGAAGACGGGCAGCGCCCTCTATGCCTATGTTTCCGTGGCCGAGGTGCAGTCCTCGCGCGCGTATTTCCGCGACATTCCCGATGCCTGGAAGATGGCCCGCAACGGCGCCTGGAACTCCGAGGTGATCGACCAGACGCCCGCCGAGTGGCCCGAATTCTTCGCCACCCGGGTGGTCGCTCCCCTGTGGGAGAAAGGCTATCGGGGCTTCTTCCTCGACACGCTGGATTCGTACCGGCTGGCAAAGCAGTTCGACGAGGCGGCGCAGCAGCAGGGCCTCGTGCGGGTGATCGAGACGCTGCACCAGCGCTTTCCCGGCATCCGGCTGATCCTGAACCGGGGCTTCGAGATCGTGCCCCGGGTCAAGGACAAAGTGCAAATGGTCGCCGCCGAGTCGCTCTTCCAGGGATGGAACGCCAACACGCGCCGCTACGAGGAAGTGAAGGCCTCCGACCGGGAATGGCTGCTGGGGCAGCTGCGCACCATCCACGAGCGCGACGGCCTGCCGGTCCTGGCCATCGACTACGTGCCGCCCGCCGACCGGGAACTCACCCGCGCGACGGCCGAGCGCATCAAGGCCCTGGGCTTCATCCCCTGGGTGACCGACGGGCAGGTGGGTACCGTGGGCGTGGGCAGCATCGAGCTGGTGCCCCGCCGGGTGCTGGTCGTCTATTACGGCGGCGAATCGCTGTCGCTCAACTATTCGTCGCCCCACCGCTTCCTGCAGATGCCGCTCAACCACATGGGCTATGTGGTGGACTACGCGGACGTGCGCAACCCGCTGCCCGAAGGCATCCTGCAGGACCGGTACGCGGGCATCGTCACCTGGTTCTCGGGCTACCTGCCCGAGGGCCGCGTGCGCACCGTGAGCCAATGGCTGTCCGCGCGGCTCGGCGAACGCATGCCGCTCGCCGTGATGGGCAACTTCGGCTTCGCGCTGGACCGGCAGTTCAACGAGGCGCTGGGCATCAAGGGCAACGCGAGCCCGCCGCGCGGCGAGCAGCGGGTGGCCGTGCAGGACCCGATGATGGGTTTCGAGCTGGCCGTGCAGCCTTCCAGCGGCTCGCGCTTCGAATGGGTGATGCGCAACGGTGCCCCGGCCCTGCAGCCCGCGCGCGCGCTGATCGAGCACCGCGACGCGCGCGGCGGCTCGTACCTGGGCGGCGCCATCCTGCCGTGGGGCGGCTTCGTCGTCGATCCCTTCGTGGTGACGGAAGTGCCCGGCACCGACTACGCCCGCTGGATGGTCGATCCCTTCGCCTTCCTCACGCAGGCGCTGCGGCTGCAGCCCGTGCCGGTGCCGGACATCACCACCGAAAACGGCCGGCGCCTGCTGTTCTCGCACGTGGACGGCGACGGCTTCCCCTCGCGCGCGGAGCTGGCGGGCAGCCCCAACGCGGGCGGCGTGCTGCTCAAGGAAATTTTCGAGAAATACACCCAGGTGCCGCAGACCATGTCGGTCATCGAGGCCGAGGTCGCGCCGCACGGGCTGCACCCCGACACCAGCGCGGAGATGGAGGACATCGCGCGGCGCATGTTCCGCCTGCCGCACGTGGAGATCGCCAGCCACACGTATTCGCACCCGTTCCTCTGGGACCGCAGCGTGCGCCACGGCCTGTTCAGCGACAACTCGGAAGCGGCCATGAGCCTGGACGTGCCGGGCTACACCATGGACCTGCGCCGCGAGATCGTGGGCTCCACCGACTACATCAACAGCCGGCTCGCCCCGCCCGACAAGCGCGTGAAGATCCTGCTGTGGTCGGGAGACACCGCACCCAACGCGGAGGCGCTCGAGATCACCGAGCGCGCGGGCCTGCTGAACATGAATGGCGGCGACACCTCCATCACGCGCACCAATCCGTCGCTCACCGCCATCGGCGCCTTCGGCATCCAGAAGAACGGTTACCTGCAGGTGTACGCGCCCATCACCAACGAGAACATCTATACCAACCTCTGGAAAGGCCCTTACTACGGCTTCGAGCAGGTGATCCAGAGCTTCGAGATGACCGACAGGCCCCGGCGCATCAAGCCGGTGGACATCTACTACCACGTGTATTCCGCCAGCAAGCGCGCCGGACTGAACGCGCTGCGCAAGGTGTACGACTGGGCCACGGCGCAGCCGCTGCACCCGGTGTTCGCATCGGAATACATCCGCAAGGTGCGCGACTTCCACACCATAGCCATCGCGCGCGACGGCGATGGCTGGCGCGTGCGCGGCGACGGCGAGCTGCGCACGCTGCGCCTGCCCGGCGCGCTCGGCATGCCGCAACTGGCCACCAGCCATGGCGTGGCAGGCTATCGCGGTGGGCTGGAAGGCCTGTACGTGCACCTCACGGGCGGATCGGCCTGGCTGCGCACGGACCCGGCCTCCGGCATGTCGGGCAACACCACGGAGCCTGCCCCGGCGGCAGCCACGGCGGCACGGCCGACGCCCTACCTGCTCGAAGCCAATGCCCGGATCGCGGACTGGAGCGTGGCGGCCGACGGCACGCGCGCCGATTTCCGGCTCACGGGCCATGCCCCCCTCGCTTTCAGCCTCGCGAACGCGCGCGGCTGCCAAGTGCGCGCCGACCAGCGCACCATCGCCCCGGAACGCACGGCCCCCGCCACGGCCGGCACCGACGTCCTCGCCTACCGACTGACCCATGCTGCTGCGCAAATCCAGCTCCAGTGCCCAGCCCGCTGAGCGGCCCGTCCTGGCGCCGCCCTGGCTGATCACGCTGCTCGCCGGCATGGTGGGCGGCGGCCTGTGGCTGCTCTACCCGCGGCAGGATCTGGAACGCCGGCTGGCCGAGACCGAGAACTCCGCGCTCTCGGTCGCCTACCTGCACAACCTGCTGCGCAGCGATCCGGACAACCCGCGCCTGCGGTTGCTGCTGGCGCAGCGGCAGATCGCCGTCGGCCAGATGGGCGACGCGCGCGCCACGCTGCAGCCCGCGCTGGACTCGTCCGACCCGCAGATCCACCGCGACGCGCTCTGGGCACTCTGGGAGTTGTCGTACGCCGAGTACCAGCGCACGCCCGAGCGGGAGGCCACCTACCGCAAGGCCATGCGCGAGGACCTGCTGCGGCAGTTGCGCGCCCTGTCCGCCGAACCCTGGCCGCTGGAGCGCCGCGTGCTGCTGACGCGCCGCGCCGCCGAGCTTCAGGACCGCGTGCTCGGGGCCGCGATGACCCGCAGGATGGCCGAGGAGGCCACCGATCCGCGGGAAGCCGCCCTGCTCTACGAGCGCGCCGCGAAGGAGGCCCTGGGCCAGTCGGACTACGCGGGCTCCGCGGAGCTGTACCTGCTGGCACGCCGCGCCACGCCCGACGCGGAGCAGGCCAAGGCCTTCTACATGGCCGCGGTGCGCACCCTGCAGTCGGGCAACCGCCCCGTGGAAGCGCTGGAGATGGCCGAGCGCGAGATCGGCCCGCTGGCGAAGGATCCGCAGGTGCTGCTGATGATCACGCAGCTGGCGCGCGCGGCCGGCAAGCCCGCCGTCGCGGACCGCTACGTGCGGCAGCTGCTGCGCATGTCCTGGCTGCGGCAATGGGAGGACGATGCCACCGCGCTGGCCGCGGCGGTGCCTCCCGTCGGCGCGATGCTGCGCCCCATGGCCTGGCACGTATCCCCCGCGCCCGCCCCGGCTCCGGCGCAGCGCTACGACGATGGCGCCCACCTGCTGCGCCCGCCCGTGCTCACCCTGCCGTCCGCGGAGGCCGGGGCCGGCACGGCGCACGGCTGGGGATTTCGCCGCACGGCAGGCCCCGCTCCAGCGCCCGCACCCGCTGCTCCAGCCGTGGCGGCCCCGCCCGTGCCGATCCCCGCGCACCTGCTGCCCTACGACGAGAAGATCTACGGCATCGCGTTCGAGGTCTTCCTGGAAAACCGCAAGCTCGACGACGCCTGGCTGATCGCACATGCCGCGGTGCAGGCACGGCCCGACGACATGGCCTGGCGCGAACGGCTCGCCCAGGTGTCGGAATGGTCGCAGCGGCCCGGCGTGGCGCTGCAGAACTGGCTGGTGGTGGCCCAGCGCACGCAAAAAGAGGCCGCCTGGCAGGCCGTGCTGCGCATCGCGCCCGGACAGTTCGACGACACGGCCCTGGTGCAGGCCATCCGCTTCCAGCTGCGCCAGCGGCCGGACGATTTCACGCTGATCCGCCAGCTGGTGGCCACCTACGAACGCATCGGCGAGCCCCAGCCGGCCATCGACTACCTGCGCCAGCACGGCAAGATACCCGAGGCGGTGGAGCTGCTGGCCCAGCTGGCCGAGCGCGCGGGGCAGCCCACGCTGGCGCTGGAGACATGGCGCCGCCTGCTGGCGGACCCGAAGCAGCTCACCCCCGAGCGGGCCATGCGCGCGGCCGTGCTCGCGCTCACCCACGACCGGCCCGACGAGGGCCTGGGCTGGCTGGAGGCCGCCCAGCAGCGGCAGGCGCCTTCGGAAGCGACCGCCATGGACTTCTGGCGCCTGACGGGCCAGCTGGCCGAGAGCCGGCAGCGGCAGGCCCTGGCCGTGCAGGCCTACCGGGCGCTGGTGGGCGCCAAGGACCACGACCGCTCCGACTACGACGCGCTGATCCGCCTGCTCATGGCCGACCAGCCGCTCGAGGCCGCCAAGGTGTCGGCGCTCGCCTGGGAGAAATTCGGCGACCCGCGCTACCTCGTGGACGCGCTCTCGGTCTATTCCAGCCGCAACCAGTGGGAGGCGATGGGCGCCCTGATGCGCAAGCTGGAAGACGGCTCGCAGGAGACGAAGCAGGCGGTCGCCGCCCTGCGGGAGATTCCCGAGTTCCTGCGCCTGGCGGGCGGCTATTACCAGGCCCAGGGCGACCTCGCCCGCGCGCGGCGCTATTACGAGGACGGCCTGCGCGCCAGCCCCGATTCGTCCGAGATGCGGCAGGCGCTGATCTGGCTGTTCATCGACAGCAACGATGCGGTCGCGCTGCGCACCCTGCTGACCACGCAGGAGCGCCGCTGGGCGCGCGACGAGGACGTGCACGACGCGCTCGCCGCCGCCTACCAGGCGCTCTCGCTGCCGCAGGTCGCGCTGGAGCGCTACCTCACGCCGCGCGTGGCGCAGCACCAGGACGATTTCCTGTGGCTCATGAACTATGCGGACGCGCTGGACCAGAACCAGCAGACCGACCGCTCCTGGCGCCTGCGCCGCGAACTGCTCTCGCGCGAATGGCGCGCGGCCCGGCAGGCAGGCGAAGGCGGCAGGCGGCTCACGCCGCAGGAGGCCCGCGCCCGCTGGCTCACCGAGGAAGGGCTGGACACCACGCGCCGCGTGGCCCGCGCCCGCCTCATGCTCACCCAGCGGCCCGGCGATCCGGCGCTGGACGTGCTGCGCGAACTGCTGCGCATGGACACGGACGACCGCAACCGCATGTCCAATGCGGCGGCGGAAACCGCCATCGGCTGGCTGCAGGACGCCGGCGAGTACACCGCCGAGCGCGGCTACCTCTGGCAGCAGTACGCCCGCGCCCGCGGCACGCGCACCAACCGGCCGCTCTGGGCCGAGATCACGGTGGCGCTGGCCGAGGACGACAAGGCCGCCACCGGCCAGCTGCTGGAGGGCTTCGACGAGCGCCTGCCCCGCTACGACCGCGTCAATGCCGCCCGCGCGGTGGACGACGTGCGGCTCGCGCAGACCGCGGCCTTCGAGGCGCAGGGCGAGCAACGGGAGGACGAACCCCTGCAGCTGCAGCTCACCGAAACCCTGCTGGCGTTCAGCGACCATGCCGGCGGCTACGGCAAGATCCAGCAGCTGGGCGGCCTGGACGAGGACGAGGCCGGCAGCCGTTTCCACATCGCCTTCAATCCGCGCATGGCGCTGGACCTGGAGTTCGCCAGCATCCGGCGCCGCTCCACCGACCCGCTGGTGGTGGTGAATCCGCCGGATGAAAGCGTGTTCGACGCCCGCCTGCACTGGCGCCATCCGGACGGGGAGACCACGCTGCGCGCGGGCCGCCGCGTGAGCTTCCAGGTCTATACGCCCGTGCAGATCGAGCACGAGCAGCGCATCGACAACCGCCTGTCGCTGCGCATGGAACTGGGATTCCAGCTGCCCAGCCAGGAAAGCCTGGCGTTGCGCATCGCCGGCATGAAACGCCGCGCGGGCGCCAGCCTGCGCTACCAGGCATCGCGCCTGGACCGTTTCGTGCTCGAATACGCGGACGAGCGCTACCGCCTGCAGACCGGCGCCGACCTCGGCAGCGGACGGCACACCACGCTGAGCTACATCCACACCTACCGGCAGGAGGCGCCGCTGCTGGAGTTCGGCGCGTTCTGGTCGCGGCACGATTTCTCGCGCAACGACATCTTCTCGCTCGCCCCGCGCGACCGCGAATTCCAGCGCTACCTGCTGCCCGGGGTCGTTCCGGGGCCGGACTACTTCCTGCCCGACAGCTTCACCTACTACGGGCTGCAGGTATCGACCAACATGCGCTACGAGGAAGAGTATTCCCGCACGCTGCGGCCCTACGCCAGCGCGAGCCGCACCTGGCACAGCCGGCTCGGGCCGGGCTACGAGGTGCGGCTGGGCATGGCCGGCAGCGTGCTGGGCGGCGACCACCTGGGCCTGACCTGGGGCCTGAGCAAGTCCGGACTGCAGCTGCAGCAGGGGCTCAACCGCAACCTGGTCTTCAGCTACCGGCTGCATTTCTGACGCGTTTCTCCCAACAAGAAAGGACTCTCCCATGCCACATCCACGCACCCTGCTGCAACGCCTGCGCAACGGCGCTGCCGGCGGCCTGATCCTGGTGATGCTCGCGGCGTGCTCCACCATCGACCGCGGGACGCCCCCGCCGCTGGAGCGCAATGCCAGCTGGGTCGTCCTGCCGTTCGCCAACCACACGGAAACGCCGCTGGCCGGCAACCGCGCGGAAGCCATCGCGCTGGCCCTGCTGCAGGCACGCGGCGTGGGCCGCGTGCAGCGCTACCCGGGCGGCACGCAGCAGGAAGCCCTGTTCGACGCGGGGGACGCCAAGCGCCAGGAAGAGGTGCTGGCCTGGGCGCGCGAGAAGCAGGCCAGATACGCGCTGGCCGGCGCGGTGGACGAATGGCGCTACAAGGTCGGCGTGGACGGCGAACCCGCGGCCGGCGTCACCCTGCAGATCATCGACGTCGCCACCGGCGACACGCTGTGGAGCGGCACGGGCGGCAAGAGCGGATGGAGCCGCGAGTCCCTCTCGGGCGTGGCACAGAAGCTGATCCGCAGCCTGATGGATTCCGGCCTGTCCGGTGCCCGCTGACCCCGCCATGCCGCCGGAGAAGTCTCCCCCGCCCTCCCCCGGCCGCCGCCGCGCGGTCGGCGCCGCGCCCGCAGGCGCCGCGCCGGCCTCGGGGCGCACGGGCCTGCGCCCGCTGCCGCAGCAGCTGCTGGGCAAGCTCGCCGCCACCGACACGCGCCCGGCCATCATGCTGCTGGAGACCCTGCTGCTGCCGGGCCTGGCGATCGCGCTGGGCCTGCTGCTCCATCCGCAGGATCCAATCTGGAGCGAGGGCGACTTCCCCTGGGCCTGGCTCGCGCCCGTCATCGTGGCGCTGCGCTACGGGCCGCTCGCCGGCCTGGGCGGCGCCGTGGTGCTGCTCGCGGGCTGGCTGCTGACCAACCTCGGCCACTACGACCGCTTCCCTCAGCTGTTCTTCCTGGGCGGCCTCATCCTGGTGCTGATCGTGGGCGAGTTCTCCAGCCTGTGGCAGGCCCGCACCCGGCGCGCAGAGAACGTGCAGCTCTACCTCGACCAGCGCCTGGAGCACCTCGTGCGCCAGTACTACCTGCTGCGCCTGTCGCACGACCGGCTGGAGCAGGAACTCATCGGCCGGCCCATGTCGATGCGCGACGCGCTCTCCACGCTGCAGAGCGTGGACACCGGCGCGCCCGAGGACGCCGCGCAGGGCGCGCAGACCCTGCTGCGGCTGCTCGCGCAGTACTGCCAGCTCGAATCGGCCGCGCTGCACGCGGCCACCGAAGACCGCGTGGAAGCCGAGCCCGTGGCCCGCATCGGCAGCGGCAGCGAGCCGCTGGACACGCACGACCCGCTGGTGCAGCAGGCGCTGGAGACCCGCAAGCTCTGCCACATCAGCCAGCTGCTCACGCACAAGCAGCAGACACGCTACCTCGCCGTCGCGCCGCTGCTGGACCTGGGCGGGGAGATCTACGGCCTGCTGGTGATCGAGGACATGCCGTTCTTCTCGCTGCAGGACGAGAACCTGCAGACCATCAATCTGCTGCTGGGCTACTACACCGACGGCCTCGCCATGCAGACCCTGGCACGCCCGATCATGGAGCGCATTCCCGACTGCCCGGCGGATTTCGCCTTCGAGGCCCGGCGGCTGTCCCACATGCGCGACACCACGAGCGTGCCCAGCATCATCGTGGCGCTCGAGTTCCTGCCCCGCGCCGTCGAGCGCGGCCTGCCGGCCCAGATCGAGCGCCTGAAGCGCGAACTCGACGAAAGCTGGCTGATCACCGGCCCCGAGCGCCAGGTGCTGGCGGTGCTCATGCCGCTGGGCGACATGGCCACCGCGGAGGGCTACATCAACCGGCTCGAGAACTGGTCCCGGCAGAAGGGCGGCCAGCCGCTCGCCGAATCCGGCATCTTCCCGCACGTGCTGCCCCTGGAGGGCGAACCGCTTGCGGTGCTGGAACAACTGCACAGGATCGCCCATGCTTAACCTCAAGCTCGGCATCTCGGCCTTCCTGCTCGAACTGGGCGCCTGGAGCGGCCCCCTGATGCTGCAGGGCCGCTCCGACGCGGCCCTGGCGAGCTACCTGATCGTGCACGCGCTGGCCTGCGCCATGCTCGCGCTGTGCCTGCTGCCATTGCTCTCGGGCGAGCAGGCCCGCCCCCGCCTGCCCCTGCTGGTGCTCATGGCCGCCTTCAGCTACGCCATCCCCATCGCCGGATTCGTCGGCGCGGTGGTGGGCGTGGTGGTGCTGCGCCTGTACCGGTCGCCGACCGGGCAGGACGATTTCGAATCCCTGCAGCTGCCCGAATTCGACCTGCACCAGCGCATGCAGGCCAGCTTCCGGCAGGCGGGGCTGCGGTCCTTCCTGGGCAACGCCCAGGCCCCCATGCAGACCCGCATGCGCGCCATGGTGGCGCTGCAGCACGTCTCCGGCCGCATCGCCTCGCCCCTGCTGCGCAGCATCCTCAGCGACCCCAGCGAAGACCTGCGGCTGCTCGCCTACGGCATGCTCGACACGCTGGAAAAGCGCATCAACCGCACCATCGACAGCGAGCTCGACGCCATGCGCCGCGCCGAGGCCGAGGAAGGCGCCACGCCCGGCCCGCTGATGCTGGAATCCGCACACCGGCTCTCAGACCTCTACTGGGAACTGGTGTACCAGGAACTGGTGCAGGGTGACCTGCGCACCCACGCCATCCACGAATCCCTGCGCTACTGCGACATGGTGCTGGCCCAGTCCCCCGGCAACGCGCAACTCAACCTGCGGCGCGGGCGCCTGCTGCACGCGCAGGGCCGCACCGATGAGGCGGGCGAAGCGTATGCCCGCGCCCGGGAACTGGGGCTGCCGGCCACGCGCGTGCTGCCCTACCAGGCCGAGCTGTGCTTCGAGCGGCGCGACTATGCGCAGGCCCGCGCGCTGCTGCAGGAACTCGGCCAGTGGCGCGCCCTGCCGCGCCTGCGGCCGGTGCTCGACTACTGGAACGCCCGATGAGCGACGTCCGCCCCCAGGCCCAGGAAGCCGACATCGCGCTGCTGCTCGAAGGCACGTTTCCCTACGTGAGCGGGGGCGTGTCGAGCTGGATCAACCAGATCATTCGCGCCTACCCCGAATACCGGTTCGCCATCATCTTCCTGGGCAGCCGCCGCGAGGACTATTCCGGGTTCAAGTACGAACTGCCGCCCAACGTGGTGCATTTCGAGGAGCACTACCTCTACGAGCACCTCGGCGTGCGCTCCATGCCCGCGCGGCGCCGGGGCGACCGCGCCGCGCTCGAGATGGTGCGCACGCTCGTCGATTCGTTCCGGCTCGGCGACCGCAGCCCTGCGGCGATCGAGGCCTTCCAGCGCATCAGCCTGGAGATGCAGCCCGGCGGCCGCCTGCCGCTGGAAGACTTCCTCTACAGCGAGCGCGCCTGGGAAATCATCTGCCAGAGCTACCGCGAACACTGCACGGACCCGTCCTTCGTGGACTATTTCTGGACCGTGCGCATCATGTACCAGCCGCTCTGGATGCTCGCGCGCGTCGCCCGCAGCATGCTGCGCGTGCGCATGGTGCACAGCGCCTCCACCGGCTACGCGGGCTACCTGGGCGGCCTGGTCCGGCAGATGCGCGGCGTGCCGCTCATCCTCTCGGAGCACGGCATCTACACCAAGGAACGCAAGATCGACCTGTTCAAGAGCGAGTGGATCCGCGACAACCGCAACATCTTCCAGCGCGACCCGACCGAGCTGTCGTACTTCCGCCAGATGTGGATCCAGTTCTTCGAGTGGCTGGGCTACTACTGCTACGCGGCGGCCGACCCGATCATCGCGCTCTACGAGGCCAACCGGCTGCGGCAGGTGGCCGACGGCGCGGACCCCGCGCGCACCTTCAACATCCCCAACGGCATCAAGCTCGGCCGCTTCGCGCCGCTGCGCGACCAGCGCCCGGCCGAGGTGCCGCCCATCCTCTGCCTCATCGGCCGGGTGGTTCCCATCAAGGACATCAAGACCTTCATCCGCGCGATGCGCCGCGTGGTGAACCAGCGCCCTGATGCCGAAGGCTGGATCGCCGGCCCGACCGAGGAAGACCCGGCCTACGCGCAGGAATGCGAGAACCTCGTGCGCAGCCTGGGCCTGGAGAACAACGTGCGCTTCCTGGGCTTCCAGAAGGTGGAAGACCTCATGCCGCGCATCGGGCTCATCATCCTCTCGTCCATCAGCGAGGCGCTGCCCCTGGTGCTGCTGGAAGGCTACGCGGCCGGCGTGCCGGCCGTCTCCACCGACGTGGGCTCGTGCCGCCAGCTCATCGAGGGGCTGGACGACGAAGACCGCGCGCTCGGCGCCTCCGGCAAGGTGGTGCCCATCGCCGATCCGCAGCAGCTCGCGGACGCGTCGCTGTCGCTGCTGAACGACGCGCCCGCCTGGCATGCGGCCAGCCGCGCCGCCGTGGCGCGCGTGGAGCGCTACTACACCGACACGCTGATGTTCGACCGCTACCGGCGCGTGTACGAACGGGCGTTCGAGCAGACGGAGGGCCCCCGCTGATGGCTGGCATCGGATTCGAGCTGCGCCGCATGCTGCGCAAGAACACCCTGGTCGGCCTCGTGCAGGCCTATGCCTACGCGGGCGTGATCGGCTCCGGCCCCTGGGTGTTCTCCATCGTGGGCATCCTGCTCATCGGTATCTTCAGCGCGAGCGTGGTGGTGCCGGGCGTGCTCGTCACCCAGTTCCAGACGTCCGTCACCTACATGGTGGCGGGCAGCCTCATCCTCACCGGACTGGTGCAACTGGCGTTCACGCGCTTCGTGTCCGACCGGCTCTTCGAGAAGCGCAAGGACTCGATCCTGCCCAACCTGCACGGCCTGCTGCTGGTGACCACGCTGGCCGCCGCGGCCCTGGGCACGCTGGCGCTCTTCACCGTGCTGCCGCACCTGGGGCTGGTGTACCGCATGCTCATGCTCGCGGGCTTCACCCTCATGTGCGACGTGTGGGTGCTCACCGTGCTGCTGTCGGGCATGAAGCGCTACAAGGAGATCGTGGCGCTTTTCGGCGTGTCGTACGCCGTCATCGTGGTCAGCGCGCTGCTGATGCGGCCCTGGGGCCTGGAAGGACTGCTCGCGGGCTTCGTTCTGGGCAACTACCTGCTGCTCGCGGGCATGTGGCTGCTCGTGGTGCGCGAGTTCAACCCGCGCGGCCGCATCATCGCCTTCGACTTCGCGGACCGCAAGCTGCTCTACCCCTCCCTGGTCGCCATCGGCTTCCTCTACAACTTCGGGATCTGGGTGGACAAGTTCATGTTCTGGTACTTCCCGCCCACCTCCGAGCCCATCATCGGGGCGCTGCGGGCCTCGCTGATCTACGACCTGCCCGTGTTCCTGGCCTACCTGTCCATCATTCCCGGCATGGCCGTGTTCCTGGTGCGCATCGAGACCGATTTCGTCGAGTACTACGACAAGTTCTACGACGCCGTGCGCAGCGGCGGTTCGCTGGAGTACATCGAGGCGATGCGCGACGAGATGGTCTATTCCATCCAGCAGGGCCTGGGCGAGATCGGCAAGATCCAGACGCTGGCCGTGCTCATCACCTTCGTCGCCGGGCCGGCCATCCTGAGCGGCCTGGGCATCTCGCGCCTGTACCTGCCGCTGCTGCACGTGCAGGTGATCGGCGCGGGGCTGCAGGTGGGGCTGATGGCCATCCTCAACGTGTTCTTCTACCTGGACCAGCGCCGCATCGTGCTGATGCTCTGCGTGCAGTTCGTGCTGCTCAACATGGTGCTGACCGGCTTCACGCTGCATGCGGGCGCCGCGCTGTACGGCTACGGCTTCGCCATCGCCACGCTGCTCACGCTGTGCACGGGCATGTATTTATTGTCTCGACAGCTGAACCGGTTGGAATACGAAACTTTTATGCTGCAGTAGCCGGCGGCATTCCACAATCGGTGCTCCAGACCAGCAGAGGGGGCCCGATGGCACAGCCGAACTTTCCGAACGCACGCGCGGCCCTGCCCGCCTGCCTCCTGGCCGCTGCCGGATTGCTGGGCGCCTGCGGCGGCGGCGCAAGCCCCGCCGAAAGCACCGGCACCGCCATGACCTCCGAGGCCGCGCAGGACGCGAAGGCCTCCGCCCTGCCGGCGGCGGCCCTCGCGTTCACCGCGCCCGGCGATGGCGCGGACGTGTTCGACGTGGGGGCTGCCGTCGGCGTCGCCGTGGAGGCCCCGGGTGCAGAGGACGGCGACAGCGTGGTGTTCTCCGCGGGCACCGCCGCCATCCTGCCGGTGGCCGCCCCGGTCCGCGCCGGCACCGCCTCGGCCAGCTTCACCGCATCCATCCCCGGCCCCCAGGTGATTTCCGCCACGCTGGCGTCGTCCAGTGGCGCCGCATCCGCCTTGCGCACGGTGTACGCACGGCCGGCCCCGGCCCCGCTCGAGGTGCTGGTGCCCGCCTACTTCTATCCGTCGGAGGGCTCGCCCTGGGACGCCCTCAGCGCGGGCGCGCGTGCCTACCCGGGCGTGGCCGTCACCGCCATCCTCAACCCCGACAACGGCGTCTTCAAGCGCGCCAACCCGGAATTCGCGGCGGCGGCCGGCACCTTCGTGCAGTCGGGCGGCCGGCTGCTCGGCTACGTCTACACCCGCTACGGCGCCCGCTCCGCCAGCACGGTGAAGCGCAACATCGACAGCTACCTGCAGCTCTACGGCCGGGGCCTCATCAGCGGGTTCTTCATCGACGAGATGTCCACGTCGCCGAAGCGCCTGGCCTATTACCTGGACCTGTACACCTACATCAAGGCGCGCGATGCGGGCCTGCGGGTGGTGGGCAACCCCGGCACCCAGACCACCAGCGGCTACCTCGCGGCGGCCGACACGCTGGTGAACTTCGAGAACCGATCGCCGGCCTTCGCCAGCTACGACCCGCGCGCCGATGGCGGCTGGCTCTACCAGGTGGCCAACACACGGCAGGCGGCGCTGCTGCACGATGCACCCGACTGCGCCGCGATGCAGCAGGCCGTGCGCGCGGCCGCCGCGCCGCGCAGCAACGCCGGCATGCTGTACGTGACCGACGGCCAGTTCAACCCCGATACAGGCGAAGGCGACCCGTGGGACACCCTGCCGGGCTACTGGCTGCGCTTCCTCGGCACGGTCGATGCCGTCAACCGTGGGGGGACCCTGCCGTCCTGCTGAGCACCTGCCGGGCATTTCCCGGCGTCTTCCCGCCGAATTGTGTCGAAAATTTACAAGAACAACAGAAATCGTCAAAACTACGCAGGCCGGACCGACACACAATGCCGTCCGCCCCCTTCGTTCTTACCCAGACAGGAATCGCCATGGCCCGTATGTCCCCCCTTGCCCGCTGGTGCAGCCTGTCGCTGGCGGCCCTGATCGCTGCCTGTGGCGGTGGAGGCGGCGGCTCTTCGGACGGCACGACGCCGACCAACCCGACCAATCCCTCGAACCCCACGACCGTCGCCATCGCCTTCTCCGGGCCCGATGCGGAAACGGTCTCCACCGCGGGCGCCGCCCTGTCGCTGAGCGCGCAGGTCACGGTGAACGGCGCAGCTGCCGCAGACGGCACGCCGGTCAGTTTCGCGGTCTCCCCGGGCACGTTCTCCGCGACCGGCACCACGCGCTCCGGCGTGGCCACGGTCACGTTCAACGGCGCCACGCCGGGCCGGCAGCAGCTCAGCGCCTCCGTGTCGGTGGCCTCGTCGTCGGCGAACGCCACCGCGACGGCCACGCGCGTCATCTACCTGCGCCCCGCCCCGGCGCCGATGGAAGTGCTGGTGCCTGCCTATTTCTCGCCCTCTTCCGGTACCGAATGGAGCCGCATGGCCAGCGGCGCCGCCGCCAACCCCGGCGTGCAGGTCACCGCCATCATGAACCCCGACAACGGGGAGTTCGACGCGGCGGATCCTGCCTACGTGAGCGCGCTCACCCAGTTCGTCGCCGCCGGCGGCAAGGTGGTGGGCTACGTGTACACGGGCTACGGGAAGCGCCCGCTGGCCACCGTGAAGGCCAACATCGATGCGTATTTCACGCTCTACGGGCGCAGCGCGATCAGCGGCATCTTCCTGGATGAAATGTCTTCCGACGCGGCCATGCTGGCCGGATACCGCGAGATCTACGCCTACATCAAGGCCAAAGATTCCAGCCTGCGCGTGATCGGCAACCCCGGCATGGTGCCGAACACCGCCGACTACGCCTCGGTGGCCGACGTGCTGGTGACCTTCGAAGCGCGCAACAGCAGCTACGCCACCTACGATCCGCGCACCACCCCGTGGCTCTACACCCTGGCCAACAGCCGCCAGAGCTCGCTGGTGCACGACACGGCCACCTGCGCCGACATGCAGAAGGCCGTGCGGTCCGCCGCATCCGCGCTCTACAACGCCGGCCCCATCTACATGACGGACCTGCAGTACGACCCGGTGAAGGACATCGGCAACCCGTGGGCCTCGCTGCCCTCGTACTGGACCGCCCTGCTGCAAACCGTGGCAGCCGTGAACCAGGGACGCACGCCTCCCGGCTGCTGACGCGGACACCGCCTGCGCCCTGCGGCGCAGGCGCCGGCTCAGGCCGCGCCGTTCAGCTCGTCCGCGCGCGCCTGCGCCGCGGCGAAGTCGAGGTCGCCGGAGTAGATCGCCCGGCCGCAGATGACACCTTCCACGCCTTCGCTCTCCACCGCGCAGAGCTGGTCGATGTCGGCCATGCCGGCCAGGCCGCCGGAGGCAATCACGGGAATGGTGAGGGCCTGCGCCAGCTTCACCGTGGCGTCGATGTTGATGCCCGACAGCATGCCGTCGCGGCCGATGTCGGTATAGACGATGGACTCGACGCCCCAGTCCTCGAACTTCTTCGCGAGATCGACCACCTCGTGGCCGGTGAGCTTGCTCCAGCCGTCCGTGGCGACCTTGCCGTCCTTCGCGTCCAGGCCCACGATGATGTGGCCGCCGAAAGCGCTGCAGGCGTCCTTCAGGAAGCCGGGGTTCTTCACTGCGGCCGTGCCGATGATGACGTAGCGCAGCCCGCCGTCGATGTATTTCTCGATCGTGTCCAGGTCGCGGATGCCGCCGCCCAGCTGCACGGGCAGGTCGTCGCCCACCTCCTTGAGGATGGCCTTGATCGCCGCATAGTTCTTGGGCGTGCCGGCGAAAGCGCCGTTCAGGTCCACGAGGTGCAGGCGCCGCGCACCGGCATCCACCCACTTGCGCGCCATGGCTGCCGGGTCTTCGCCGAAGGTGGTCGATTGATCCATGTCACCTTGCTTGAGGCGTACGCAGTGTCCGTCCTTGAGGTCGATGGCGGGGATGAGCAGCATGATGGAATGACGAGGTGGGAATGTGCCGTGGCAGGGGCGTGCCAGTGCCGGCCGGGGGTGAAGGAAAGAGGGAAGGAAGAAGCGGGGGAATGCTCAGGGATTCCAGTGGAGGAAGTTGCGGTAGAGCGCCAGGCCGTGCTCGGAACTTTTCTCAGGATGGAATTGCGTGGCGAAAATATTATCGCGAGCCACGGCGGATGCAAAGCGTCCGCCGTAATCGGTTTCCCCTGCAGTGTGCGCCGCATCGCGCGGCAACGCATGGAAACTATGCACGAAATAAAAATAGCTTTCGTCGGGAATGCCGGCCCACACGGGGTGCACGGCACCGCCGTGCGGCACCTGCCGCACCCGGTTCCAGCCCATTTGGGGCACCTTGTAGCGGCTGCCGTCCGGCTGCAGACGGCCGGCCAGCTCGAAGCGCGCCACGTCGCCCGGGACCAGCCCCAGGCCCGGGGTGTCACCCTCGGCGCTGTGGTCCAGCAGCATCTGCATGCCCACGCAGACACCGAATAGCGGCTTCGCCGCCGCGGCCTCCAGCACGGATTCCTGCAGGCCGGATTCGCGCAACTCGCGCATGCAATCGGGCATCGCGCCCTGCCCCGGCAGCACCACGCGCTGCGCGGCACGCACGTCCTCGGGCCGCGAGGTCACGACCACGGTCCAGCCGCTGCCCTCGGCGGCGGCCTGCACGGCCTGGGACACCGAGCGCAGGTTGCCCATGCCGTAATCCACGACGGCGACGGTCTTTGCTTCAAATTGCATGGCGGCAGCCTAGAGCGAGCCCTTGGTGGAGGGAATGACACCGGCCGAGCGCGGGTCGCGCTCGAGCGCTGCGCGCAGCGCGCGCGCGAAGGCCTTGAAGATGGTCTCGCACTGGTGGTGGGCATTGAAGCCCTTCAGGTTGTCGATGTGCAGCGTCACGCCGGCATGGTTCACGAAGCCCTGGAAGAACTCGTACACCAGTTGGGTATCGAGCTGCCCGATGCTGCCGGCCGTGAACTTCACGTCCATGTGCAGGCCCGGCCGGCCCGAGAAATCGACCACGACGCGCGAGAGCGCCTCGTCGAGCGGCACGTAGGCATGGCCGTAGCGGCGGATGCCCTTCTTGTCGCCCACGGCCCGCGCGAACGCCTGGCCCAGCGTGATGCCCACGTCCTCCACCGTGTGGTGGCCGTCGATGTGCAGGTCACCCTCGCACTCGATGTCCAGGTCGATGAGGCCGTGCCTGGCGATCTGGTCGAGCATGTGGTCGAAGAAGCCGATGCCCGAGGACAGGCGCGCAGCGCCCGTGCCGTCGAGGTTCACGCGCACGCGGATGCGGGTCTCGGCCGTGTTGCGGGCGACCTCGGCGATGCGGTCGGCGCCCTCGGAGGCGGTGGAGGGAACGAGTGCGGAGGAAGTCATAGGGAAGCCTGGAGTGCGTCGAGCATCTGGGCGTTGTCGGCTTCGCTGCCCACCGTGAGGCGCAGGCAGCGGGCCAGCAAGGGATGCATTGTAGAAACGTTCTTGACGAGAACCTTGCGGGCCTTCATGCCCTCGAAGGCCCGCGCCGCGTCGGGCACGCGCACGAGCACCATGTTGGCCTCGCTGTCCCACACGCGCTCGATGCCCGGCATGGCGCGCAGCGCGGCGACCAGCCCGGTGCGCGCGGCGCGCAGCTCGGCCGCCTGAGCGGCGAAAACCTGCGCATGCTCCAGCGCGAACAGCGCCGCCTCGCAGTTGAGCACGCTCACGTTGTAGGGCGGGCGCACCTTCTCGATCTCGTCCACGAGCGCCGCCGGACCCGCCAGGTAGCCCAGGCGCACGCCCGCCAGGCCGAACTTGCTGAGCGTGCGCATGAGCAGCACGTGAGCGTTGCGGGCGGGCTCGGCGCGCATGCGGTCCAGCCAGGTGCGGCTCGCGAAAGGCTGGTACGCCTCGTCCATGACCACGATGCCGCCCTGCGCGCCCACCGCGTCGATGACGCGCTGCACCGCCCCCTCGTCCCACAGCGTGGCCGTGGGGTTGTTCGGGTAGGCCAGGTAGGTGATCGCCGGGCGGTGCTGCGCGATGGCGGCGAGCATGGCAGGTTCATCCAGCTCGAAATCGGCCGTGAGCGGCACGCCCACGAAATCAAGGCCCTGCAGCTGCGCGCTCATCGGGTACATCACGAACCCCGGCATCGGCGCGAGCATGGTCGCGCGCTCGCCCGTGCCGGGCCGCGCGCAGGCCAACGCCAGCAGCGTGATGATCTCGTCGGAGCCATTGCCCAGCACCATCGAGAAGCCCTCCGGCATGCCGATATGCGCAGCGAGCGCCTGCTTCAGATCGTGCAGCCGCGCGCCGGGGTATCGGTTCAGTGCCAGCGCGCCCAGGCGCCGGCCCAGAGCCTCCTGCAGTTCGGGGGGCAGCGGGAACGGGTTTTCCATTGCGTCCATCTTGAGCACGCCGGTGGCGGGCTGCACCGCATAGGCATGCATGGCGCGGACGTCGGGGCGGATGCGGCCGAGCGCGGCGGCAAGGGTGTCGGTCATTCGAGCGATTCCAGTTCGTCGGGAGCCAGGAGAAAGGGATTGACGGCGCGCACAGCGTCGTAGCGCTGCCCGTGCGGCAGCACGTCGCCCAGCACGTGGCGGCAGCCCTGCTGGTGCGCGGACGCGACGATGAGCGCGTTCCAATAGCTCAGGCCGTAGCGGTCCTGCAGGTCCCAGGCGCCGTCGACCACGTAGGCATCGAGGTGCGGCGGCTGCCAGACGCGCAGGCGGCGCACCTGCGCGCGCACCAGGTGCAGCGTCTGCGGGCCGGGAAAGCAGGCCACGGCGTTGTGATACAGCTCGTTGAGCACCTGCGAGCTGATGCGGCCGCGGCGCGTGTTCCAGCACAGCGCGAGCCATTCGCGGGCCCGGGCCTGCCGGACGGGATCGCGGTCGTCCACGCTGCTGAGCAGCACGCCGGTATCGACGAACAGGGGCGTGCTCATGGCGCAGGCGGCTCCTCGCGCTCCATCAGTTCGGGCCGCGCCAGGTAAGGACGTGCCGCGGCGCCCCAGGTCTCGAACGCCAATGCCTCGCGCATGGCCTGGGCATAGGCATCTTCCTGGCGCATCTTCTCCGCCAACCATTCGCCCAGCATGCGGGACACGCTCGTGCCGCGCCGGGCGGCCTCCACGCGGACCCATTCGGCGACCGCATCGTCCATGGTGACGGTGACATTTTTCACGGAAGCTATGGTAGCGGAAATTTACACGAAGTTCGTGGAACACGAACTTCGTGTGCCCGCCAAGGTTTACTGGCAGACTGTGGTGTCCAGCGTCTTGGCAATGGCCGTCACGTCGTAGGTACCTGCTCCAATCTGCCCCCCACTCTCCACCCCCCGGCCTCTGATGCCGTTATAGAAAATCTCCGGGCTTCCAGTGGTATCAGCGAAATACATCCCATATCTCAGGTTATCCCACCGGGAGCCATCATCCTTGCCCAATCGCAAAAGGGGTTTCATGGAAGATCTTACGAGCTGTCCACCGGGCGCGAAGCACATTGCCACCCAGTCTTCAGTGGTTTCAACAACGACCATGGGCTTGTCACCAACCGTCAACTTTCCCAGCGTATAGAAGCCTGCGGAAGAGGAATACAACACGCGCGGCTTCCCTGCAGCATTTGGAACCGGCAACTCCGCCATCTTGATGAAGTTCTTTTTCTTGAACAGGGTGGTATATATGATGAATTTCCTGCCGTCGCGCTCCATCACGAATGGATCGAGCGCGCTGTCAGCCAGCAACTTCCCTGGCATGGCCCATTGGAGGCCATCTCGGCTGGAAGAATGATAAATTGCAGAATACCTCCACGGCTCCTTCCCATCGGCCACGGAAAAATACAGGTGATAGACCGTCCCCTCTCCCGAGCCCGAAACCGAAACCGAAACCGAAACCGAAACGAACGGGAAAGCATATGCCCCATTAAAAGGCAAGGATGATTCATCGAAAATATTTCCCTGCCCAATAAAATTATTCCCTTCTTCGGCAATGGCAAGCTTTATTCGCCATCGGCCGTCGTCACCGTATGCAGAGTAAAGCATGAATTTTCGTTCCCCCACCATGAACACCGTAGGGTATTCGACATGGAGGGATTCCTCGGAGTGAGGCCGCGTCTCGACAATGGGATTATCTTTCCACGAGAAGACTTCAGGATCAACCCCATTTCCGGCAGCGCCAGCGGCCGTCGCCATTGCCATCGTCGGTACCAGCAATGCAGGCAGGAATTTAGGAAAATTCATGAAAAAATCTTGTGAATTCGGTCGGCGTCGAGCGTCATGACAACTTGGCTGTATTGGCCGACTCCCTGAAAAGCATGCTGCAGGCGGCGGCGCCTACCCTCCGCAGTGCAGCCACGTGGTGCTCTGTCCAGTCACCCCCCACCCCCACGCGCAAGCAGTTCCGGAAGCGTCCTCCCGTGCCGAACACGGTACCCGGAGGCACGAGGATACGCTCCTGCAGGCAGGCCTGGTGCAACTGCAGAGTGTCCAGCCCGCGCGGCAGTTCCAACCACAGCAGCAGCCCGCCCGGCGGATCACTCACCCGGGTACCGGCAGGGAACGACTGCGCGATGGCGTGCCGCACGGCGTCCATCCGCGCCGCCACGGCCGTACGCAACTGGCGCATCGCCGCCGCATGTCCGGTCTGCAACATCAAGTCGGCCAGCGCCAGTTCCAGTACCGGAGACTGGCCACCGGCCTGCAGGTCCTTCATCCGGCGCAGCGCATCCGTCCAGCGTCCGCCTTCCAGCCAGCCCAGCCTGAGACCCGGCGCGAGCGTCTTGGAGAACGAACTGCACAACATGACCTGGCCCGCGGCATCGTGAGATTTTACGGTGCGTCGATGCTCCTCCTGCTCCGCGAGATCGTTGTAGACCGCGTCCTCGATCACAGCCAGACCGTGGCGCATGGCAAGCTGCACGAGCCGCCGCCGCTCCACCTGCGGCATGCAGGCCCCGAGCGGATTGCTGAGCGTGGGCACCACGACCAGGGCCTTCACCGGCTGCGTTTCCAGCGCCAGCTGCAGGGCGTCCAGCGAAATGCCGTGCCGTGGATGCGTTGGAATCTCCAGCACCTTCAGGTGCAGCCCCTGCAGCAACTCCAGGAAGGAAAAATGCGTGGGCGACTCCAGGGCCACGACATCGCCCGGCTGCGTCACCGCCCGCAGGCACAGGCTGATGGCATCCATGCAGCCGCCGGTGATGAGGATGCGCTCCGGATCCAGGCTACAGCCCATGCCCACGGCGTAGCGCGCGATGGCGCGCCGCGCCTCCTCGTGCCCCTCGGATGAGGGATACATGCACAGGAGGTGGCGGTGGCGCTGCACCGACCGGGCGACCGCGCGCCGCACCCGGTCCACGTCGAGCAGGTCCGGGCCCGGCGTGCCGCTGCTGAACGACACCACGTCGGCCGGCTGGGGCGTGCCCAGGATGCGCTGTCCCAGCCAGTCCACGGACACGTCGCGCGGACGGCGCAGCCCCCGGGACACCGTCGGCTCGGGCAGCACGGCCGGCCGTGGCGCCACGAAATAGCCCGAGCGCGGGCGGGCGGCGATCAGGCGCGCGTCCTCCAGCCAGTGGTAGGCCTGCACCACCGTGCTCTGGGCGACGCCCCGCTGGCGGGACAGTTCGCGCACGGAGGGCATGCGCGCTCCGCGCGCGAGCGTGCCGTTGCGGATCAGATCGGCCATCTGCGAAGCGATCTGCAAGTACAGCGGGGTGGAGTCGAGGTCGGGCATTGCATCCATTCTGTATCGCTCCACCACTCCGGAATCGATACAGATGCCCGGCAATCCAGGCAATACAGACGCCACGCGGCCGGCATCTGTGCTGGTCCATCCGGGGCGTACCTGCGGCTGTCGCACCCCGCCCGGCACCGGCACAGTGGACCGCATGAACTCCGCAACCGCCTCTGCATCCCTCGCCCTCCTGCGCCGCCTGGTCCCGCGCCCGGCAGCGGCGCCCCGGACCCTCGTGGCCACGCTGGCGCCCACCGATCCGGTGCAGCCGCTGGACTGTGCCCCCGGCTGCCGCGCCACGCTGCAGGTACTGGCGGGCCTCGCATGGGTCACGCAGCACGGCGACGAGGACGACTGGTTCCTGCAGGCCGGCCAGCGGCTGGCCCTGCCAGGGCCGGGGCGGCTCTACGTGGGCGCCGAGGGCAGCGCGCCCCTGCGGCTACGCTGGGTGGTGGAGCCTGCCCCGCCGCGGGACGGCACGGCGGGCTCCGTGCGTGGTGTGGCCTGAACGCTTCACTGGCCAAAGGCCGCCCCGCAGCGAAGGCTGCGTCCCCCTGCCCGCCGTGCGCAGCACGGCGAGAGCGCCTCAGGGGGGTGTCACTTCAGTCTCATCTCCGCAGCCCGTGCATGGGCCTGCAGCCCCTCGCCATGCGCCAGCACGCTGGCGATGCGGCCCAGCGCCTGCGCGCCCTGCTCGCTCACCTCGATCAGGCTGCTGCGCTTCTGGAAGTCGTACACGCCCAGCGGCGACGAGAACCGCGCCGTGCCGCTGGTCGGCAGCACGTGGTTGGGGCCCGCGCAGTAGTCGCCCAGGCTCTCGCTGGTATAGGCCCCGAGGAAGATCGCGCCCGCATGGCGCAGCAGCGGCTCCCAGCGGTGCGGGTCGCGGCTCGACACCTCCAGGTGCTCCGGCGCGATGCGGTTGCTGATGGCGCAGGCCTCTTCCATGTCCTTCGTGAGGATCAGCGCGCCGCGGCCCGTGAGGCTTTTGGCGATGATCTCGGCACGCGGCATGTCGGGCAGCAGGCGGTCGATGGCAGCCTGCACCGCATCGATGTAGGCGGCATCCGGGCACAGCAGGATGGACTGTGCCAGTTCGTCGTGCTCGGCCTGGCTGAAGAGGTCCATCGCCACCCAGTCGGGCGGCGTGGTGCCGTCGGCCAGCACCAGGATCTCGCTCGGGCCGGCGATCATGTCGATGCCCACCGTGCCGAACACGCGCTTCTTGGCGCTGGCCACATAGGCGTTGCCGGGGCCGGTGATCTTGTCCACCTTCGGCACGGTGGCCGTGCCGTAGGCCAGCGCGGCCACGGCCTGCGCGCCGCCGAGGGTGAAGGCGCGGCTCACGCCCGCCACATAGGCGGCCGCCAGCACCAGCGGGTTCTTCTCGCCGCGCGGCGTGGGCACCACCATGACGATGTCCTGCACGCCGGCCACGTGGGCCGGAATGGCATTCATCAGCACGCTGGAAGGGTAGGCCGCCTTGCCGCCGGGCACGTAGATGCCCACGCGGTCCAGCGGCGTCACCTTCTGGCCCAGCAGCGTGCCGTCCTCGTCGCGGTAGCTCCAGCTCTCGCCGCTCGCCTTCTTCTGCGCCTCGTGGTATGTACGCACGCGGCGGGCTGCCGCCTCCAGTGCCTCGCGCTGCGCCGCCGGCAGCGTCTCGAAGGCCGCCTTCAGCTCCGCCTGGGACAGCTCCAGCACCGCCACGGAATCCGCCTGCAGCCCGTCGAAGCGCTGCGTGTACTCCAGCACGGCCGCATCGCCGCGCGCCTGCACGTCGGCCAGGATGTCGGCCACGCGCTGCTCGATGGCGGCGTCGGTGTCCGCGGACCAGTGCAGGCGCTCCCGGAAGGCGGTTTCGAAATCGGCACTCTGGGTATGCAGGCGGGCAGGCGTGGCTTTCATGGATCTCTCTGGCGCTTGCGGCGGCAGGGGAGACTTATTCGGTCTCCGCCGACACCTCGCGCGTCTTGCGGTTGTATTTCAGGGTGATCTTGTCGAGTTCGCAGAGGTTGAGGCCTTCCCACTCGACTTCCGATCCGTCGTCCGTGAACACCACCTTGATGTCCTGGACGCAGTGCTTGGTGTCGCCGAACTTGAACTTCCGGGAGGCCCCGTTGGCCAGCTGGTTGCGGCCCAGACGGTCGGAACCCCAATTGTCCATTTTCGTCGGCGAGATGAACACTTCGTTCAGCGCATAGCCCGTACGGTTGACCAGCGTGAAATCCGCGTCCGCGGCGAACGCGGCACCGCCGAGGAACAGGCCGCCGAGCAGCAGGAATTTCTTGACCATGGGATGCCCCCTCCGATTTGAAACAAATGATGCACCAGGAAACAATTTTCCCGGTCTTCGCATTTTGATGCTTGTTTCAACGAAAACTCATCCGTACCGTGGATTTCAGCTTTTTCGGTCCGTCGCGGCAGCAAACGCATCGATGATGCGGCGCAGCGGCTCGCGCTTGAGCTTGAGCGCGGCCTGGTTCACCACGAGGTGGGAGCTGATATCCATGATGCGCTCCACCTCCACCAGGTGGTTGGCGCGCAGCGTGCTGCCCGTGGAGACCAGGTCCACGATGGCATCGGCCAGCCCCGTGAGCGGTGCGAGCTCCATGCTGCCGTACAGCTTGATCATGTCCACGTGCACGCCCTTGGCCGCGAAGAACTCGCGGGCGATGGTGGTGTACTTGGTGGCCACGTTGAGGCGCGCGCCCTGCTTCACCGCGCGGGCGTAGTCGAAATCCTCGCGCACCGCGACGCTCACGCGGCACTTGGCGATGCGCAGGTCCAGCGGCTGGTACAGCCCCTGGCCGCCGTGCTCGATGAGCGTGTCCTTGCCCGTCACGCCCAGGTCCGCGCCGCCGTACTGCACGTAGGTGGGCACGTCGGTGGCGCGCACCAGCACCACGCGCACCTCGGGCTGGTTGGTCGGCAGGATCAGCTTGCGGGATTTCTCGGGGTCTTCCAGCACCTCGATGCCGGCGGCGGCCAGCAACGGAAGGGTTTCCTCGAAGATGCGGCCCTTGGAGAGGGCCAGGGTGATCACGTCGCCCGGGTTCGTCATGCCTTCACCCTTTCGATATCGGCGCCCAGGGCGCGCAGCTTGCCTTCCATGCAGTCGTAGCCCCGGTCGAGGTGGTAGATGCGGTCCACCGTGGTCTGGCCCGTGGCCACCAGGCCGGCGATCACCAGGCTGGCGGAGGCGCGCAAGTCGGTGGCCATCACGGTGGCGCCCGACAGCAGCGCGCCCGTGTCGCCCAGCCCCTCGATCACCGCCACCTTGCCGTCGGCCTGGATGCGCGCGCCCAGTCGCAGCAGTTCATCGACGTGCATGAAGCGGTTCTCGAAAATCGTCTCGGTCACGCGCGAGGCGCCCTGGGCCACCACGTTGAGCGCCATGAACTGCGCCTGCATGTCGGTGGGGAACCCCGGGTATTCGGTGGTGCGGAAGCTCTGCGCCCGCAACTGGCCCGCCCCCGGGCTGCGCACGCGGATGCCCCCCTCGACGGACTCCACGGTCACGCCTGCATCGCGCAGCTTGTCGATGACGGCGTCCAGGTGGTCGGCGCGGCCATGGCGCAGCAGCGCCTCGCCGCCCGTGGCGGCCACCGCGCACAGGAAGGTGCCGGCCTCGATGCGGTCGGCCACCACGCGGTGCGTGCAGCCGTGCAGGCGCTCCACGCCCTGCACCCGGATGCGGCTCGTGCCGTGGCCCTCGATCTGCGCGCCCATGGCGATGAGCATCTCGGCCAGGTCCACCACCTCGGGCTCCTGGGCCGCGTTCTCCAGCACCGTCTCGCCGTCGGCCAGCGTGGCCGCCATGAGCAGGTTCTCGGTGCCGGTCACCGTGACCATGTCGGTGGTGATGCGGGCACCCTGCAGCCGCGAGCGGCCCTCGGGCAGCCGCGCGATCATGTACCCATGCTCCACCACGATCTCCGCGCCCATGGCCGACAGGCCCTTGATGTGCTGGTCCACCGGACGCGATCCGATGGCGCAGCCGCCGGGCAGCGACACCGTGGCCTCGCCGAAGCGCGCGAGCAGCGGGCCCAGCGCCAGCACCGACGCGCGCATGGTCTTGACCAGCTCGTAGGGCGCCTCGGGCGTGGACAGCGCGCCGGCATCGATGCGCACCGTGCCGCTGCTGGCCCGGTCATCGCCCTGGGAATGCTCGGCCGCCACGCCCATGTTGCGGATGAGCTGCAGCATGGTCGCCACGTCCTGCAGGCGCGGCACGTTCAGGAGGGTGACGGGCTCGGCCGTGAGCAGCGCGGCGCACAGCTCGGGCAAGGCGGCGTTCTTCGCGCCGGAGATCGGCACGTCGCCGCTCAGGGCACGGCCGCCGCGAATCTGGAGTTGGTCCATGGCTTGTTGTTCTGGGATCTGGAGGTCGAAAAGGGGCCGTTGCGGCGGATGGCGCAGCGGGAGGGGACCTGCGCTCATTCGCCGCGCGGCTGCGCGGCCCATTCGGCGGGGGTGAAGGTCTTCATGGAAAGCGCATGCACCTCGTCCGTGTGCATGCGGCTGCCCAGCGTGGCGTACACCCGCTGGTGCCGCTGGATCGCACGCTTGCCCTCGAACTCCGCGGAGACGATGGTGGCATACCAATGGCGGCCGTCGCCTTCCAGCGTGAGGTGCTCGCAGGGCAGCCCCGCCCGGATCAGGTCTTTGAGTTGGTCGGCGGTCATGTCAGTGGTTCATGTGGAGGACGGGCACCGGGCCGCACGCGCGGCGCCTGGCGTGCGCACGCCCGGGAGGGTGGTCATCAGTTCCTGATCTTGTAGCCGGTGCGCAGCAGGTGGACGGCCAGCGCGCTCACGGCCAGCCAGGCGCTGCCCACGATGGCCAGGCTCAGCCAGGGCGATGTATCGCTCTGCCCGAAGAAGCCGTAGCGGAACCCGTCGATCATGTAGAAGAACGGATTCAGGTGGCTCACCGTCTGCCAGAAAGGCGGCAGCGACTGGATGGAATAGAACACGCCCGAGAGGAAGGTCATCGGCACGATGATGAAATTCTGGAACGCCGCCATCTGGTCGAACTTGTCGGCCCAGAGCCCGGCGATCAGGCCGAGCGTGGCCAGCAGCGCAGCCCCCAGGAGCGCGAACGCCGCGATCCACAGCGGCGCGGCGAATTCCGGCCGCGCGAAGCCGAGCGTGGCGATGAACACGCCCAGCCCCACGGCCAGGCCGCGCACCACGGACGACCCCACGTAGGCGAAGAACCAGGACCAGTGCGACAGCGGCGTGAGCAGCACGAACACCAGGTTGCCCATGATCTTGCTCTGGATGAGGCTCGACGAGCTGTTCGCGAAGGCGTTCTGCAGCACGCTCATCATCACCAGGCCGGGCACCAGGAAGGCGGTATAGCTCAGGCGGTCATAGACCTTCACGTGGTCTTCCAGCACATGGCCGAAGATCAGCAGGTAGAGCACGGCCGTGAGCACGGGGGCGGCGATGGTCTGGAAGCTCACCTTCCAGAAACGCAGCACCTCCTTGTAGAACAGGGTCTGCCAGCCGGTCATAGGCGCACCCCGCCTTCCGGTGTTTCCACGGGTTCGTCCGCCGGAGCGGGCTCGCGCGCAGGATCGGGGTAGCGCCCTTCGGCCATGAGGCTGAGGAACACGTCCTCCAGGTCCGCCTTGCGGATCTCGACGTCGTGCACGCCGACGCCCGCGGCACGCAGGCCCGAGAGGATGCGCTCGATGTCCGCCGCGTCCTGCGCGGGCAACTGCACCACGCGGCCGGTAACGCGCGCGGCGGCAGCCAGCACCGGCGGCAGCGCGTCGTCGGTCTTGAAGCGCAGCACGTTCGTGGAAGCGGCCTGCAGCAGTTCCGACGTGGTCGAGAGCGCCACCATCCGGCCGCGCTTGAGCATCGCGATCCGGTTGCAGAGCGCTTCGGCCTCTTCCAGGTAATGGGTGGTGAGCAGCACCGTATGGCCCGCCTTGTTGAGCCGCGCGACGAAGTGCCAGAGGGTCTGGCGCAGTTCCACGTCGACCCCGGCCGTGGGCTCGTCCAGCACGATGATGGGCGGCTTGTGCACCAGCGCCTGCGCGACGAGCACGCGGCGTTTCATGCCGCCCGAGAGCTGGCGCATGTTGGCGGAGGCCTTGTCGGCCAGGCCCAGGCTCTCGAGCAGCTCGTCGATCCAGGCGTCGTTGTTCTTCACACCGAAATAGCCCGACTGGATGCGCAGTGCCTCGCGCACGTTGAAGAACGGATCGAAGACGAGCTCCTGCGGCACGATGCCGAGCTTGCGGCGCGCATCGGCATAGTCGGACAGCACGTCGCTGCCCTGCACCAGCACGCGCCCGCCGGAGGCCCGGGAGAGGCCCGCGAGGATGCTGATGAGCGTGGTCTTGCCTGCGCCATTGGGCCCGAGCAGGCCGAAGAACTCGCCCTCCTCGATGTCGAGGCTCACGCCGTCGAGCGCCTGGAAGGGCCCTTTGGGCGTGTCGTAGGTCTTGGAGACGGACTGGAAGGAGACTGCGGGCATGGGAGCCAGCCATTTTACGGGTCTGGCGCGGATATGCTTGCCGACCTCATCGATGCCACCTCGGGGGCCCCGCCCATAGACCCGGCCCCGGCCCTTCCCATGCAACTCCAAGACATCCAGTCCCTCCTGCTGCAAGGCGACCACCGGACACCCGCACGGCATTTCCAGGCCCTGCAGCAGGATTTCGAGAACGACCGCATCGGCGAGCCGGAATACCTGAGGCAGGCCGCAGCGGCCTCCGTCGAGCGGCGCAGCGCAGAGCCCGCCATGCAGGCCTGGGCCAGCGAGTTTCCGGAAGACTACTTCGCCCGGTTCGCGGCGGGCAATTACTTTCTCCACATCGGCTGGCGGGCGCGCGGCATCCAGACACGGCAATTCACGACGGAACACCAGTTTTCGCTGATGAATGCCTATTTCCAGAAAGCGCTGCCCCACCTCTACCGCGCCATCGAACTGAGCCCCAGGCCCTATTGCGCACTGTCCATCGGCATTCACCTGGAAACCGCGGGCAGCCTGGACCTGCCCCACAGCTTCCTCGCGTTGTCGGAAACGCATATCGAGCGCTCCGTGGAAGTGTGCCTCGCGCACATGTGGGCGCTGCAGCCCAAATGGGGCGGAGAGGACGGAGCGCTGGAGGCTTTCTTCCGGCGCATCCATGCGCTGGACTGGCCCGCGGAATCCGCCGCGATGCTCGAAGCCGCACACGACTGCTACCAGGCGGAAATCCTTTGCTGCGAAGGCAGGATCGACAGGGCGCAAGCCCTGCTGGCCGGCAGCCGGCATGCCCGGTCGCCCCGGGTTCTGCAAAGCCTGAGCCGGCACCTCCAGCAGCAGGACCGGCATGCGGAAGCCGTCGAATCATTGCAGGCCGTGATTGCGCACAAGCCCGCGCCTGACCTCTATGAACGCCTGGCCACGAGCCTGGCCGCGCTCGGGCGTGACGGGGAAGCGGATGCCGCCTATGCGCAGGCGGCGCTCCTGGGAGACGGCGATGCCGCAGGCACCGTCGCCAACCGCCTGCGGCCGCGCATGGGCGACCCGGCCGTGGCAGCCGAGGCGGTGCGCTGGTGCGAGCTGGGGGCAGAGCAATTCAGCGGACACGCGATTTTCGAGCGCGGCTGCCACTTCTCGCTCGGCCTGGGAACGCCCAAGGATGCCGAAGCCGCCGTGCCCTACTGGGAGAGCGCGCTGGCATGGGGCTCCCACGCCGCCATCTGGAATGCCGTGCTGGCGTACTGGCAGGGAAAGGGCAGCATTCCCAGGGACTTCGCCAAGGCACGGCGCTATGCGGCACAGGGTGCCGACATGGACTGCGTGGACTCTACCGCGGTCTATGGCGTCCTGCTGTACCGCGGCCAGGGCGGGCCCGTGGACTTCGAAGCCGCACTCGAGCACCTGTACAACGCGGCATGCGAGGACGATGTGCTGGCGATCAGCTACCTGATCAGGGCCCTGTGGTTCGGGCATGGAACCGGCGTCGATCGCGCCGCCGCCCGAAAATGGCTGGCCGCGCTCCGGCAGCACGGGAAGAAGGACGACGTGGCGAGCGTGACGGAAGACATCTTCAGCCTGTCGGGCTGGCTGAAGAGCTTTTGGCGCCAGTGGCAGGAGCGCTCGAACGCCGCGCGCTGAGGCGCGCGTTCAGTTCAATCGGCCGCCGCGGCCACCGCCGGGCTGGCCAGCAGCTCCCCCACCCCGTACAGCCCGGCCAGCTTGGCCAGGCCCGCGGGCAGGTCCTTCACTTCGAAGCGCCGGTTCTCCAGCAACGCGGCGCGGCGGCACTCGAGCAGCACCGCCAGGGCCGAGGAGTCGAAGGTGGCGAGCGGCGCGGCGTCCACGACGAGGATCTCGTCGCGGTGCGCCTTGAGCCCCTGCAGCAGCATGCGCAGGCAGGCCTCGGCCTGCTGGTGGGTCAGCTCGGTGGGTAAGACCAGCATGGCGGACGCCCCGTGGATGCGTCAGCCCGCCTTGCCGGAGCCGGCGGCGTTGGCCTTGTTGCGTGCGGCCAGGGATTCGATGAGGCCGTCGATGCCCTTGGCGTTGATCTCCTGGGCGAACTGCGTTCGGTAGGTCTCGACCAGCCACACGCCCATCACGTTCAGGTTGTAGATCTTCCAGCCCGCGCCGTCGCCGGGGGTCTTCTCCAGGCGGTAGTCGAGCTGGATCGGGTCGCCGCGGCCCAGGATCTCGGAGCGCACGAGCACGTCCTTGTCGTCGGCGCCGGCGCGCAGCGGCTTGACCTGGATCGACAGGTCGTTGACCTGGCTGAGGGCGCCCGAGTAGGTGCGCACGAGCAGCGACTTGAATTCGTCCTGCAGGCGCGCCTGCTGCTGCGGCGTGGCCTGGCGCCAGGCCGGGCCCACCGCGGCGGCCGTCATGCGGCGGAAGTTCACGTGCGGCAGGATGACCTTGTCCACCAGCGCGGTGATCTTGTTGATGTCGCCCGACTTGATGCTCTTGTCGCTGCGCACCGTGTTCAGCACGTCGGTGGACAGGCGCTTGACCAGTTCGTCGGGCGTTTCGTCGGCGGCCAGGGCCGCCACGGGCATGCCCAGCCACAGAACAGCGGCGGTGCAGAGGGCGGCGTGGCCCAGGGTACGTCGGCTCATCGTCATATCGGTTTCCTTTCTGAAGGGGCGTCCCCGGCGGGGCGCCCCATGTCATGTTCCATTGTGGGCGGGGGTGTCGCCCCCCATGCGTCTGCCCGGTGCATGGATGCAAGCAACTGCAACGCTGCTCCGGGCTCTGCCGCGGCCCTCAGGGCTTCGGCTCCTCGGGCAGCTTGCCGGCGTCCTGGTCGTAGCGTTCCTCGCTGCGCCGGTCCGTCTGCACGGCCTGGCTGCGCACCTGCAGGTAGGCGTCGCGGGTGAAGCTGTACTTGTCGAGCGCGGCGCTGTCCAGCACGGAACTCGCGCGCAGCAGGTTGGCCCGCGTGTTCACCGCGCTCAGGGCATAGAGGGCGTTGCGGTCGGACACGGGATCGACGTAGGTGATCAGGTTGCCCTTGGCATCCACCGGCAGGGCCACCGTGTCGCGCACGGTGGACGGGCCCAGGAACGGCAGCACGAGGTACGGCCCCGTGGGCACGCCCCAGCGGCCGAGCGTGAGGCCGAAATCCTGCTTCGAGCGCTCGATGCGCATCTCGGTGGCGACATCGAACAGGCCGCCGATGCCGAACACGGTGTTCGCGCTGAAGCGCGCGATGCTGTTGAGCGCGCCCTCGCCGCGCAGCTGCAGCGCATTGTTCACGAAGGACCACAGGTCGCCGAGGTTGGCGAAGAAGTTGCTCACGCCAGTGCGCACGAGGCGCGGGGTGACCTCGGTATAGGCGGTGGCGACGGGCCGCAGCAGCACGTCGTCCACCTTGTCGTTGAACCGGGTCATGCCGCGGTTGTAGGGCTCGAACGGATCGCGCGGATTGGCGTCGGGCCCGGTGGCACAGCCGGCCAGCAGGCAGGCCACGGCCAGCGCGCAGGCACCGCGGCGCAGGGACGGGGCCCGGAGAGCTTGGGATTTGGTGGTCATCATTGTTGTCGTCATTTCTTGGCGCCGCCCGCGGAGGCCCCGCCGCCGCCCTCTTCGGCCTTGCCGTAGAGGAACTGGCCGATGAGGTTTTCCAGCACCACGGCGGACTGCGTGGACGTGATGCGGTCGCCCTCGGCGAGGTTCTTTTCGTCGGCACCCGCCTGGATGCCGATGTACTGGTCGCCCAGCAGGCCGCTGGTGAGGATCTTGAGCGAGCTGTCCTTGGGGAAGGCGTAGCGCTTGTCCATCTCCAGCGTCACCTGGGCCTGGAAGGTCTTGTCGTCGAAGGTGATGGAATTCACCCGGCCCACCACCACGCCGGCGCTGCGCACCGCGGACTGGGGCTTGAGCCCGCCGATGTTGTCGAAGAGCGCGGTGACGTGGTAGCCGGACTGCCACTGCACGCGCAGCAGGTTGGCCGACTGCAGGGCGAGGAAGAGCAGGGCCGCACCGCCGAGGAGGACGAAGAGGCCGACCCAGACGTCGTTCTTGGAATGCTGCATGGTGTTTTTCTCTCTGAAGGGTTCTTGGGCGCTGCCGCGTCAGATGCTGAACATCCAGGCCGTGAGCAGGAAATCCAGCCCCAGCACCGTGAGCGAGGCCATCACCACGGTGCGGGTGGTGGCGCGGGACACGCCCTCGGGCGTAGGCTTGGCGATGTAGCCCTGCAGCAGCGCGATGAAGGTGACCGTGACGCCGAAGACGAAGCTCTTGAGGACGCCGTTGCCCACGTCCGCCCACACGTCCACCCCGCTCTGCATCTGGCCCCAGAAGGCGCCGCCGTCCACGCCGAGCATGACCACGCCGACGATCCATCCGCCGATCACGCCCACCGCGCTGAACACCGCCGCCAACAGCGGCATGGCGATCACGCCGGCCCAGAAACGCGGGGCCAGGATGCGGCGCACCGGGTCCACGGCCATCATCTCCATGGCCGAGAGCTGCTCGCCCGCGCGCATCAGGCCGATCTCCGCCGTGAGCGAGGTACCGGCGCGGCCCGCGAACAGCAGCGCCGAGACGACGGGCCCGAGCTCGCGCACCAGCGACAGCGCCACGAGCAGGCCCAGCGCCTGTGCGGAGCCGTAGCGCTGCAGCGTGTAGTAGCCCTGCAGGCCCAGCACGAAGCCCACGAACAGGCCCGATACGGAAATGATGGACAGCGAATAGTTGCCCAGGAAGTGCAACTGGTCGCGCACCAGCCCGAAGCGCTGCAGCGTCGGACCGAGGAGGCCGGCCAGGCGCACGAACAGCCGCGCCGCGCGGCCCATGTCCGCCAGCAGGCTGCGCGTGGCGAAGCCGACGTCGGAAGGTTTCCACCAGCTCATCGCGCGCCTCCGCCCGGGCCGCCCAGCGGTCCGAAATCGTCGGCCACCGAAGGGCCGGGGTAATGGAACGGTACCGGCCCGGTGGGCAGCGCATGCACGAACTGGTGCACCAGCGGATCGGTGCTCGCACGCACCTCGTCGGGCGAGCCCTGCGCGGCGACCACGCCCGGCCCGAGGATGACGACGTGGTCCGCCACGCGGAAGGTCTCCTCCACGTCGTGGGACACGACCAGCGTGGTCAGGCCCATGGCGTCGTTGAGTTGCCGGATCAGCTGCGCGGCCGTGCCGAGCGAAATGGGGTCGAGCCCGGCGAAGGGCTCGTCGTAGAGGATCAGTTCCGGGTCGAGCGCGATGGCCCGCGCGAGCGCCACGCGCCGCGCCATGCCGCCCGAGATCTGGCTGGGCATGAGGTCGCGCGCGCCCCGCAGGCCCACGGCCTGCAGCTTCATGAGCACGATGTCGCGCACCAGCGCCTCGGACAGGTCGGTGTGCTCGCGCAGCGGGAAAGCCACGTTCTCGAACACGCTCATGTCGGTGAAGAGCGCCCCGAACTGGAACAGCATGCCCATCCGGCGACGCGCGGCATAGAGCTGCTGCGTGTCCATGCGCGCGACGTCCTGGCCGTTCACCAGCACCTCGCCCTGCTGCGCGAGATGCTGCCCGCCGATGAGGCGCAGCACCGTGGTCTTGCCCCCGCCGGAGGCACCCATGAGCGCGGTCACCTTGCCGCGCGGGATGCGCAGCGAGACATCGCGCAGGATCGGGCGCTCGCCATACGAGAACGTGACGTTGCGCAGTTCGACCAGGGGGGTTTCGGACATGCGGAGGGTGCTGGAAATATCGGTTGGGAACGTGATTGTCGCGGCTGCGGCCATTGGCGATGCGAGCGATGGTAACGCAAACATACATGCATGCATGTTTGCTGGAATGATTGGCGGCCGAGCACTACGCTTTCAATAGCACGCAAAGCAGATCGGGAAAGCCCTGGAAGCCCAGCGGAGCGATATTCTCCCGCCGCCGGCAAGCCCTTTCACAGCATGCTGCGAAGGAATGCCTGGGTTCGCGCATGTCGCGGATTCGCAAAGAACTCTGCCGACGGCGCGGCTTCGATGATCTCCCCCTGGTCCATGAAGACCACGCGGTGGGCCACCTCGCGCGCAAAGCCCATCTCGTGCGTGACCACCAGCATGGTCATCCGCTCCTGGGCGAGCGCGCGCATGGTGCGCAGCACCTCGCCGGTCAGCTCCGGATCGAGCGCGGAAGTGGGCTCGTCGAAGAGCAGGATGTCGGGCTCCATGGCCAGGGCGCGGGCGATCGCCACGCGCTGCTTCTGCCCGCCCGAGAGCCGGCCGGGATAGCTGTCCTGCTTTTCCAGCAGGCCCACCTTGGCCAGCAGCGCCTGGGCGGGCGGCACGGCAGCCTGCCGGGCCACGCCCTTGACCACCATCGGCGCCTCGATGACGTTCTCCAGCACCGTGAGGTGGGGGAACAGGTTGAAGGACTGGAAGACCATGCCCATGCGCCGGCCGATGCGGCGCACCTCGGCATCGGGCACGTAGCGGCAGCGCCCGTCCGGGCCGGTCGTGGCCAGAGCGTCGCCTTCGATGGCGATGTCGCCGCGGTCGATGGTCTCCAGGTGGTTCAGGCAGCGCAGGAAGGTGCTCTTGCCCGAGCCCGAGGGGCCGATGACGGCCACGGTCTCGCCGCGGCCGAGCGTGAGCGACACGTCCCGCAGCACGGGCAGGCCGCCGAAAGCCTTGTGCAGGCCGCGCGCCGCGATCATGGGCACGGCGGCGCCGGCAGCGGCGGTGGAGAGGTCAGGCGTCATGGCGGGCATAGCGTCGCTCCAGGCGCTGGAAGCCCCAGGTCAGCACCAGGGTCATCACGAGATAGAAGGCGGCGGCCACGAGGAAAGGCGTGGTCGTGAAATCGCGCTGCACGATGCCGCGCGCGGCGCGCAGCAGGTCGTTCAGGGCCAGCACGTAGATGAGCGAAGTGTCCTTGACCAGCGTGATGGTCTCGTTGCTCATGGGTGGCAGGATGCGGCGCACCATCTGCGGCAGCACGATGCGCCGCATGGTCTGGCCGTAGGTCATGCCCAGCACCTTGGCGGCCTCGTACTGGCCGCGGTCGATCGACTGGATGCCGGCGCGGAAGATCTCCGCGAAATACGCCGCGTAGTTCAGCGCGAACGCCACCACCGCCGCGGGAAAGTCCGGCAGCCGCACGCCGATCACCGGCACGAACGGCAGCGCGAAATAGATGAACAGCATCTGCAGCATCAGCGGCGTGCCGCGCATCAGCCAGATATAGCCGTTGACCAGCCCCGACAGCAGCCCCCAGCGCGACACCCGCGCCAGCGCCAGCGTCAGCCCGAGCGGCACCGCCAGCACCAGGGTGATCGCGAAGAGCTTCAGCGTGACCGTAGCGCCCTGCGCCAGCGGCCCCAGAAGTGAAAGAACGTAATCCATGCAGTCAGAACAGTTCAGCAATTGCACGACATGCGGTGTATGCAACTGGCGCGGCCCAGATCAGCGGACGCCGCGCAAGGGCCGCCCCGCCGCGCTGGCGTCGTCCCCCTTCCCGCATCGCGCAGCGATGCGAGAGAAGGGGGAAGCGGCAAAGCCGCTCAGGGGGTTGTACCTTATTACTTGATGATGTTCTTGCCGAACCACTGCGTCGCGATCGTGGCCGCGGCGCCGTCCTGCTTCATGTCGGCCAGCGCCTTGTCGAGCCGGCCCTGCAGCGCGGTATCGTCCTTGCGCACGCCCACGCCGTATTCTTCGGTGCCGAAATGCTCGTCCAGCACGGCATAGTCCTGCGGCTTCTTGGCGACGTAGTAGCGGCCCACCACCTCGTCCACCACCACGGCCTCCAGGCGGCCGGTGGAGAGGTCCATGAGCGCGGTCACGTTGTCGCCGAAGGTCTTGAACTCCTTGAACGACTTGAAGACGGCTTCGTCCTTCTTGACCGCATCCACGGCACTGCTGCCCTCCTGCGCACCGACGATCTTGCCGGCGAGGTCGGCCTTGGTCCTGATCGGAGAGCTGGCGGCCACCACGACGATCTGGTGGTTCTCCATGTAGGGCGCGGTAAAGGCGATGTTCTGCTTGCGCTCTTCGGTGATCGTGAGGCCGTTCCAGAGCGCGTCCACGCGCTTGCCCGACAGTTCGGCCTCCTTGGCGCTCCAGTCGATGGGCTTGAACTCCACTTCCACGCCCATGCGCTTGGCGGCCTCGCGGGCCATGTCGATGTCGAAGCCCACGAGCTGGTTCTTGTCGTCGCGGAAGCCCATCGGCGGGAAATTGTCGTCCAGCCCGATCACGATCTTCGCGGCGGCGGCGGGGGGCGTGGCGGGGGTGGCGGCGGCCGGCTGGGCGCTGTCGTTCTTGCCGCAGGCGGCAAGCAGGGCACCGAGGGACACCAGGGCGATGGCGGCGATCTTCTTCATGGTAGAGGGGGGGATTCCAGAGGGACGAAAAGCAATGCGCGCGGCGGCCCGGCACTGCAGGCGGCCATGCACGAAGGTGGTGGGTTCAGGGCGGTATTGTCTCCGAGAGTAAGGAGCGCGCCCCAAGGCGGTGCAGGGCACGCCACCCCGTCGAACCCCAAAGGGCCTGCAGCACAATTATGATCACGACATTGTGCTATTAATTAAATAGCAAAATAAAACACCCCTGCCGCCCGACGCGCGGTGGCCATGGGCCAAGCGCCACGCCATGGCCCGTCAGGCGCTGCCCCGACTGGAGCGCCTCGAATTCCTCGAGGGCACCATGGCGTGCTATCGAGCCCCCTCCACGCTGCGACGCCCTGGGGGCTCCATTTTCATGACGTCGGGTGACCGAAACAGGTCGGCCGTCCTGGTTGACAGCCGCTCAAGGTCTACCCACGCCGCTCGTCCAGCATCCGCTGCGCTTCCTTCTGACGATTTACCTGCGACAGGGCCATCTTGTCCATGGTCTTTCCTCCCAAAAGGCTTCCGTCCGTGTACCTGACACTGGGGTCCCTGGCAGCGATTCGGTTGTCGTAAGCATGAAGCGATGTTCCCAGCACGTTGTGATTCAGATGCCGTAGAAGGGGATTGCCGACGGGAGGAAGGCCATTGTCCACCAGCATCCGGTCCACTTCGGCACGGCTCGCCTGCTGAACACCTTGCATCAACGCAACCGCTTCAGGTATGGGACCGCCGCGCGGGGGCACCTGAGAGTGTGCAGAAGACGGGGTGTGATGCATCCCGGTTTCCGCCAGCGTGCAGGCGGAGGGATAACGAACCCACGGGTCAACGACCACGGTATCGGACTCTCCCCATCGGGGGTCCCGGGGATCGCCGATCAAGGCGTAGGCATGGTCGATCCGGTTGTCTTTCACCCTCATGATGGGCGCATTGATTTCCCTCGAAGCCAGTGCCACGAATGCCACGCTCGCATGCTCATTGCACGCGCCGCCCTGGGCCTGCATGCCGGCCTGGGCATACTCCATGACCGACGAATTCCGGCTAGCCGTGACTCTGGCCATCGACGCTCTGGCCCAAGATTCGCCCTGCGTCTGGACAATATCCGCGATCTGATTCCCGGCACCGAACGGCATCATGTGCTTGACTTCCATCAACACATCCGAGGCGGTCTTCAGATTCTTCATCGTCTCGCCGCGCACTCGGACTTTCCGGCCGCTGTAGCTGGGCACGCCCAGTTCCTGCGGCGCGCAGACTTGATGCAACTTGACCACGGACTGCCGGGAGAAGCCGGTCAAGGGATCGACGTTGGAGCCCTCTCGCGATGCAGACTGCCGCCTCCCCAGCGGCAGGCCGCCGAGGGCCCCGTCGCGAGCAAGCGTCGAACTGCCCGCGGCCTGACGGTGCGGCGTTGATTCAGACCCTGCCGCAGCCCGATGGGCACGGGAGTCAAAAGTCCTGCCAACACCTCTCATCCAATCATCCATTCAGCATCTCCTTGAATCAAAGTTCCTTATAGATGCGTAAGCCGCACGACCGTCCGACCAGGCGAAGCAAGCATGCTTGCGGCGAATTGACCAGCAATTCACGAGCCTTCCGGACACGGTGGAAATGCATCCGCCAACCTGTTTTCGGCAGGAGAGAGAGAAGCAGGAGAAAAAAGAAAATGGCGCTCTTCAGAGCGCCATTTTCCTTTCGAGGCGTGCCGCTTGCGACGGCGACGCTTCAACGCGGCAGGTCGGAATAGCCCATCAGGAACTCGTCCACCGCCCGAGCGGCCTGCCGGCCCTCGCGGATGGCCCACACCACCAGCGACTGGCCGCGGCGCATGTCGCCGGCCGCGAACACCTTGGGCACGTTGGTCGTGTAGCCGCCGGTGAAATCGGTGCTGGCGCGCGCGTTGCCGCGGGCATCCTTCTCGACGCCGAAGGCTTCCAGCACGGGCGACACCGGAGCGACGAAGCCCATGGCCAGCAGCACGAGGTCGGCCTTGAGCGTCTGCTCGGAGCCTTCCACCTCGACCATCTTGCCGTCCTTCCACTCCACGCGCACGGTCTTCAGGCCGGTGACCTTGCCCTTCTCGCCGATGAATTCCTTCGTGGCGATGGCGAACTCGCGCTCGCAGCCCTCTTCGTGGCTGGAACTGGTGCGCAGCTTGTAGGGCCAGTAGGGCCACGTGAGCGGGCGGTTCTCCACCTCGGGCGGCTGGGGCATCAGCTCGAACTGCGTCACGCTCGCGGCGCCATGGCGGTTGCTCGTGCCCACGCAGTCGCTGCCCGTATCGCCGCCGCCGATCACGATGACGTGCTTGCCATCGGCGCGCAGCTGGCCCTTGAGCTTGTCGCCCGCATTCACCTTGTTCTGCTGGGGCAGGAACTCCATCGCGAAATGCACGCCGTCCAGCTCGCGGCCCGGCACGGGCAGGTCGCGGCTCTGCTCGGCGCCGCCGGCCAGCAGCACGGCGTCGAACTCCTGCCGCAGCTGCTCGGGCGTCACCGTTTCCTTGGCCCAGTTGGTCACCTTGGAGCCCTTGCCCAGGCCGTCCTTGGCCGCGCCCACGAACACGCCGGTGCGGATGGTGACGCCCTCGGCCTGCATCTGCTCGGCGCGGCGGTCGATGTGCGACTTCTCCATCTTGAAGTCGGGAATGCCGTAGCGCAGCAGGCCGCCGATGCGGTCGTTCTTCTCGAAGAGCGTCACGTCGTGGCCGGCGCGCGCGAGCTGCTGGGCGGCCGCCATGCCCGCGGGGCCGGAGCCCACCACGGCCACCTTCTTGCCCGTCTTGTGCCTGGCCGGGCGCGGTTTCACCCAGCCCTCGGCCCAGGCGCGGTCGATGATGGCGTGCTCGATGGACTTGATGCCCACCGGGTCGTCATTCACGTTCAGCACGCAGGCGGCCTCGCAGGGTGCGGGGCAGATGCGGCCGGTGAACTCGGGGAAGTTGTTGGTCGAATCCAGCACGGCCCAGGCGCTCTTCCAGTCCTGCTGATAGACCAGGTCGTTGAAGTCCGGAATGATGTTGTTGACCGGGCAGCCGTTGTTGCAGAACGGCGTGCCGCAGTCCATGCAGCGCGCGCCCTGCAGCTTGGCCTGCGCCTCGTCGAGGCCGATGACGAATTCCTTGTAGTGCTTCAGGCGCTCGGCGACGGGCTTGTAGCCCTCCTCGATGCGCTCGTATTCCATGAAGCCGGTGGTCTTTCCCATGATTGCGTGTCCTGTCGTTGTGGGGTGCGAAGCGGTGCGTCGTCGGTGCGTGCGGCCTTATTTGGCCGGCACCGCTGTGCGCGCCTTCTCCTGCTCGGGGGCGGCCACCGGCGGGGTGGGCGGCTCCTGCAGCGCCTTGCGTTCGTGGATCTCGGACAGCGCGCGCTTGTATTCCGTGGGGAACACCTTCACGAACTTCGCCCGCGAGGCCGCCCAGTTGTCCAGCAGTTCGCGTGCACGCTTGCTGCCGGTCCAGCGGTTGTGGTCCTCCAGCATCTTCTTGAGCTGCGCCTCGTCGGTCTGGCCGCGGTGCCAGATGCCGGCGTGGGTGGTCGCCATCTGCTCGTCGGAGGGCAGGATGCGGTCCAGCGTCACCATCGACAGGTTGCAGCGCGTGTGGAACAGGCCGTCCTCGTCATAGACGTAGGCCACGCCGCCGCTCATGCCGGCCGCGAAGTTGCGGCCCGTCTTGCCGAGCACCACCACCGTGCCGCCCGTCATGTATTCGCAGCCATGGTCGCCCGTGCCCTCCACCACCGCGGAGGCGCCCGACAGGCGCACCGCGAAGCGCTCGCCCGCCACGCCGCCGAAGAATGCTTCGCCGGTCGTGGCGCCGTACATCACCGTGTTGCCCACGATGGTGTTGCGCGTGGTGTCGCCGCGGAAGTCGATGCTGGGACGCACGATCACGCGGCCGCCCGAGAGGCCCTTGCCGGTGTAGTCGTTGGCGTCGCCGATCAGGTAGAGCGTGATGCCGCGCGTCAGGAACGCGCCGAACGACTGCCCGCCCGTGCCTTCGAGCTGGATGCGGATGGTGTCGTCGGGCAGGCCTTCCGGGTGCACGCGCGTCACCGCGCCCGAGAGCATCGCGCCCACGGAACGGTTCACGTTGCGCGCCACCTCGATGAACTGCACGCGCTCGCCCTTCTCGATGGCGGGCCGGCTGCGCTCGATCAGCTTGCGGTCCAGCGTGTGCTCGATGTTGTGGTCCTGCGTGTCCACGTGGAAGCGCGGCACGTCGGCCGGCACCTGCGGCTGGGCGAACAGGCGGCCGAAATCGAGGCCGCGCGCCTTCCAGTGCGCGATGCCGGCGCGCATGTCGAGCAGGTCGGTGCGGCCGATCAGGTCGTCGAACTTCGCGATGCCCAGCTGCGCCATGATCTGGCGCACTTCCTCGGCGACGAAGAAGAAGTAGTTCACCACGTGCTCGGGCTTGCCCGAGAACTTCTGGCGCAGCACCGGGTCCTGCGTGGCCACGCCCACCGGGCAGGTGTTCAGGTGGCACTTGCGCATCATGATGCAGCCCTCCACCACCAGCGGCGCGGTGGCGAAGCCGAACTCGTCGGCGCCCAGCAGCGCGCCGATGGCGACGTCGCGGCCCGTCTTCATCTGGCCGTCGGCCTGCACGCGGATGCGGCCGCGCAGGCGGTTGAGCACCAGGGTCTGCTGGGTTTCGGCGAGGCCGATCTCCCAGGGCGAGCCCGCGTGCTTGATGGACGACCAGGGCGAGGCGCCCGTGCCGCCGTCATGGCCGGCGATCACCACGTGGTCGCTCTTGCACTTGGCCACGCCGGCCGCGATCGTGCCCACGCCCACTTCGGAGACGAGCTTGACCGAGATGTCGGCGTGCGGCGCCACGTTCTTCAGGTCGTGGATCAGCTGCGCGAGATCCTCGATCGAGTAGATGTCATGGTGCGGCGGCGGCGAGATCAGGCCCACGCCCGGCACGCTGTGGCGCAGCTTGCCGATGTAGTCGGACACCTTGCCGCCGGGCAGCTGGCCGCCCTCGCCCGGCTTGGCGCCCTGGGCCATCTTGATCTGGATCTGGTCGGCCGACGACAGGTATTCGGCGGTGACGCCGAAGCGGCCCGAGGCCACCTGCTTGATGCGCGAGCGCAGCGAATCGCCGTCCTGCAGCGGCAGGTCCACCTCGACGTTGGCAGCGCCGATCACGCTCTTGAGCGTATCGCCCTGCCTGATCGGGATGCCCTTGAGCTCCTGGCGGTAGCGCGCGGCATCCTCGCCACCCTCGCCCGTGTTGCTCTTGCCGCCGATGCGGTTCATCGCCACGGCCAGCGTGGCGTGCGCCTCGGTGGAGATGGAGCCCAGCGACATCGCGCCGGTGGCGAAGCGCTTGACGATCTCCTTGGCCGATTCGACCTGCTCGACGGGGATGGCTTTGGCCGGGTCGAACTTGAACTCGAACAGGCCGCGCAGCGTCATGTGGCGGCGGCTCTGGTCGTTGATGATCTGCGCGTATTCCTTGTAGGTGTTCCAGTTGTTGGCACGCGTGGAATGCTGCAGCTTGGCAATCGCGTCGGGGCTCCACATGTGCTCCTCGCCACGTGCGCGCCAGGCGTACTCGCCGCCTGCGTCCAGCATGGTCTCCAGCACCGGGTCGTCGCCGAACGCGGCCTTGTGCATGCGGATGGCCTCTTCGGCGATCTCGAACACGCCGATGCCTTCCACGCGGCTGGCCGTGCCGGTGAAGTATTTGGCGATGGTGTCGGTGTTCAGGCCGATGGCCTCGAACAGCTGCGCGCCGCAGTAGCTCATGTACGTGGACACGCCCATCTTGGACATGATCTTCGACAGGCCCTTGCCGATCGCCTTCACATAGTTGTAGATGGCCTTCTCCGGCGACAGGTCGCCGGACATGTCCTTGTGCATGTCGGCCAGCGTCTCCATGGCCAGGTAGGGGTGCACGGCCTCGGCGCCATAGCCCGCGAGCACGGCGAAGTGGTGCACCTCGCGCGCCGTGCCGGTCTCCACCACCAGGCCCGCCGTGGTGCGCAGGCCCTCGCGCACCAGGTGCTGGTGGATGGCCGACAGCGCCAGCAGCGCGGGGATGGCCACCTGCGTCGCGCTCACGGCGCGGTCGCTGATGATCAGGATGTTGGCGCCGCCCTTGATCGCGTCCACCGCCTGCGCGCACAGCGAGGCCAGCTTGGCCTCCACGCCCTCGCGGCCCCAGGACAGCGGGTAGGTGATGTCGATCACCGCGCTCTTGAACTTGCCCTGCGTGTGCTGCTCGATGTCGCGCAGCTTGGCCATGCCGGCGAAGTCGAGCACGGGCTGGCCCACTTCGAGCCGCATCGGCGGGTTGACCTGGTTGATGTCCAGCAGATTGGGCTTCGGCCCGATGAAGCTCACGAGCGACATCACGATCGCTTCGCGGATCGGGTCGATCGGCGGGTTGGTCACCTGCGCGAACAGCTGCTTGAAATAGTTGTAGAGCGGCTTGTTCTTGCCCGAGAGCACGGCCAGCGGGCTGTCATTGCCCATGGAGCCGATGCCCTCCTCGCCGTTCTTCGCCATCGGGGCCATCAGGAACTTGATGTCCTCCTGCGTGTAGCCGAAGGCCTGCTGGCGGTCCAGCAGCGGCAGCTCGGCCGGCAGCGGCGCGACCGGCACGTCGCTGCCGACGCTGTCGAGCTTGATGCGCAGGTTCTCGATCCACTGCTTGTAGGGCTTGGTGTTGACGATGTTGGCCTTGAGCTCGTCGTCGTCGATCATCCGGCCCTGCTCCAGGTCGATCAGGAGCATCTTGCCGGGCTGCAGGCGCCACTTGCGCACGATCTTGTTCTCGGGCACGGGCAGCACGCCGGACTCGGAGGCCAGGATCACGATGTCGTCGTCGGTCACGCAGTAGCGCGAGGGGCGCAGGCCGTTGCGGTCCAGCGTGGCGCCGATCTGGCGGCCGTCGGTGAACACGATGGAGGCCGGGCCGTCCCAGGGTTCCATCATGGCGGCGTGGTATTCGTAGAAGGCGCGGCGGCGGCCGTCCATGGTGGCATGCTGCTCCCACGGCTCGGGGATCATCATCATCACGGCCTGGCTGATCGGATAGCCGGCCATGGTCAGCAGTTCGAGGCAGTTGTCGAACGTGGCGGTGTCGGACTGGTCTGCGAAGCTGATCGGGTAGAGCTTCTTCAGGTCCGGGCCCAGCACGGGCGAGGCCATCACGCCTTCACGCGCGCGCATCCAGTTGTAGTTGCCCTTGACGGTGTTGATCTCGCCGTTGTGCGCCACGTAGCGGTACGGGTGGGCGAGCGGCCACTCGGGGAAGGTGTTGGTGGAGAAGCGCTGGTGCACGAGGCCGATGGCCGAGACGCAGCGCGGGTCCTGCAGGTCGAGGTAGTAGGTGCCCACCTGGTCGGCCAGCAGCAGGCCCTTGTAGACCACGGTGCGGCTCGACATGCTGGGAACGTAGTATTCCTTGCTGTGCTTGAGCTTCAGGCTCTGGATGGCGGCGCTGGCCGTCTTGCGGATCACGTAGAGCTTGCGCTCCAGCGCATCCTGCACGATCACGTCGTTGCCGCGGCCGATGAAGACCTGGCGCAGGATGGGCTCCTTGGTGCGCACGGTGGGCGACATCGGCATCTCGACGTTCACCGGCACGTCGCGCCAGCCCAGCAGCACCTGGCCCTCGGCCTTGACGGCGCGCTCCATCTCCTGCTCGCAGGCCAGGCGCGATGCGTGCTCCTTGGGCAGGAAGATCATGCCCACGCCGTACTCGCCGGCGGGCGGCAGGGTGACGCCCTGGCGGGCCATCTCTTCGCGGTAGAGCGCGTCCGGGATCTGGATCAGGATGCCGGCGCCGTCGCCCATCAGCTTGTCGGCACCCACGGCACCGCGGTGGTCGATGTTCTCGAGGATCTTCAGCGCCTGGGTGACGATGTCATGGCGCTTCTCGCCCTTGATGTGGGCCACGAAGCCGAGGCCGCACGCATCGTGCTCGTTGGCGGATGCATACAAACCGTGCTGTTGCAGGTGCTGGATTTCGGCGGCCGTCGTCATGGCGCACTCCTCAAGAAAAATCGCGGGGAGCCCGAGCGTATTGCATGACGTTATGCGGAGCAAGCATTTTAAATCAGGGTCAGATAAGCAATATTCTTCCCATACGATTCATCAACATTTAATAAGGGACACATCAAAACTGGCAAATGGGCATTCACATGCCTGCGCTCAGCCCTCGGGAGGCACGAGGCGCTTGCGCGGGCGCCCTGCCTGCGCCTTCGTCACCCGCCGCGCCGTCTGGGACTGCAGCGCTGCGGCGAACTCCGCATCGCCGAGCGCCCATCCCGACAGCGTCGCGTCGGTAATGCGCTTGCAGTCCTGCGCGGAGAGTCCGGCGTGCACCAGCGCGCCATAGGCAGCCTCGCGCGCGAAAGGGGTGTTCCCCAAGGCCCAGTAGAGCGCGTGCGGCGTCACCAGCCGGTCGGGCCGCAGGCCCAGAGCATGCGCATGGCTGGACCAGGGGTACTCCGCGGGATCGGCCACCAGGCCGGCGCGCACCGGGTTCAGGTCGATATAGGCCATGCAGGCCAGCAGGTAGCGCGCAGGATCGAGAACGGTGGAACGGTAGCGCCCTTCCCACAGCGTTCCCGTGCGCCCGTGGCGCTGGTTGAAGGCGCGCACGTAGCGGCGGCCCACGGCCTGCATCAGCAGCGGCAGGCCCTCGGCCGTGCGTGGCGTGGCCAGCAAATGGAAGTGGTTGTCCATCAGCACGTAGGCGTGGACCGCCACGTCGAAGGCACGCGCTTGATCGGCGAGCGATTCGAGCAGCATCTCGCGGTCCTGCCGGTCCACGAAGACCGCCTGCCGGTTGTTGCCCCGGTGGATCACGTGGTGCGGATAACCGGGAAGGGTCAGGCGGGGAAGGCGGGCCATGGTCGGGCACGAAGGGAGCGGCGGGGCTGCGATATTAGACCCGCCGTGGACGGCCGCCCTGACAAGCCGCTACGCACTTTGCCGGCTCAGGCGGGCACGTCGTGGGCAGCCGCCCTGCCCTCGTCCGGGCTAGCACCTTCGTCGCCCGCCAGGCCGAAACGCGAACCGAGGTCCCGCTCCAGTCCGAACTCGGAGAGGATCGCACGCAGCCGCTCGGCCGCGCTGCGCTTGCGCTGGCCGGTGTGTCGCGCCACGATCAACTCGTTCTTCATGCTGTGCTCCCAGCCCACCAGCTCCGTCACCGTGACCTGGTAGCCGCTGGCTTCCAGGTACAGGCAGCGCAGCACATTGGTCAGTTGGCTGCCCAGTTCGCGGGTGTGCAGCGGATGCCGCCACAACTCGGCCAGCGGCGTGCGCGCCAGGGCCAGCGCCTTGTGCTGCCGCAGGCAGGCCGCCACTTCCGCCTGGCAGCACGGCACCAGCACCATGGCGCGCGCCTGCTTGGCCAGCCCGAAGGCGATCGCGTCGTCGGTGGCGGTATCGCAGGCATGCAGCGCCGTCACCACGTCGAAACGCGCGGGAAGTGCATCGGCCTGCATGGAGTCGGCCACGCTGAGGGCCAGGAACGACATGCGATCAAAACCCAGGCGCTGCGCCAGCGACTGCGAGCGCTCCACCAGTTCGGCGCGCGTCTCGATGCCGTAGATGTGACCGCGGCCCAGCTCCCGGAAGAACAGGTCGTAGAGGATGAAGCCGAGGTACGACTTGCCCGCGCCATGGTCCGCCAGCGTGGGCGCCTGCCCGTCCTGCGCAAACTCGCGCAGCAGGGGTTCGATGAACTGGAACAGGTGGTACACCTGCTTGAGCTTGCGGCGCGAATCCTGGTTGAGCCGGCCTTCGCGCGTGAGGATGTGCAGTTCCTTGAGCAACTCCACGGACTGGCCGGGGCGCAGCTCCTGCAGCACCTGGGCGTCCGCACCCGTACCTGCATTGCCGCGTGCCACCGGGGTCTTCGGCACCTGCGCGGCCGTCCGGGTGGCCTTCTTCATGCCCCGCTCCGCGTGCCGCCATGCGCCACAGGACAGCGCGGCCCGACATCGAGCGCCGCCCAGCCGTCGGCACCCAGTTCCTCGAGCATCTCGATGTTGCGTTCGAAGATCGCCTCTGCCTCGGGGAAAGCCTCCACGGCCCGGTCGATGCTCTCTTCGCGCAGCAGGTGCAGCGTGGGGTACGGCGCCCGGTTGGTGGCGTTGCCCACGTCGTCCACTTCCGTGCCCGCGAACTGGAAGCGCGGATGGAACGACGCCACCTGCAGGATGCCGCCCAGGTCCATGGCCTCGACGAGGTCGTCGGCCAGGCCGAGGAAATCATTGAAGTCGAGAAAATCCTCCATGCAGCGCGGCGCCATCAGCAGCGTGGTGTCGCGTTGCTCGGGGGAAGCCTCGGCCAGGGCCTCCAGCTCGCGCTGCAGGTCGTCGATGAGCGCGCGGGCATCCTCGGCCTCGCTCACCACGTAGTGGACCTGGCCCTTGACGTGCACGGACTTGGCGAAGGGGCAGAGGTTCAGCCCGATGACCGCACGCTCCAGCCAGCGGACCATGTCGTCGATCACGGTCTGCTGCATGGTGGATGCGCTCGCGGCGTCGGATGGCGGCACCGCGTCGGCGGAGGGTTCGGTCATGGGGTCTTTCGGCAAGGCTGGCGCGTGTATCGGCAGGAGGACGATTTTATCGGCCCTTCCCGCCGCACCCCCGGCACCGCCGCTGCCACGCTCAAGACAGCAGCCGGTGGCCCGTGAGCCGCTCGTGCTCGCGCACTGCGAAACGGTCCGTCATGCCGGCGATGAAGTCGGCGACGACGCGGGCATGGGGCATGCCGCCGGCATCGGAGGCCGCCTCCTGCGCCGCCACGGCGCGGTCGGCGAACCGGTGCTTCATTTCCGAAGGCCGCTGCGCGTAGATACCGAACAGGTCGCGCACCACCTGCTGGGCGTGGCCGGTGGTTTCCATCACCTGCGGATGGCGGTAGAGGTTCTGGAACAGGAAGCGCTTGAGTTCCAGGGACTGCACACGCATCGCTGCACTGAAAGCCACCATCGGCGGCATCCCGCGCACATCGTCCGCCGTGCGTGGCGCAGCCTGCGCCAGCGCGGCCTCGGTGGCGCCGATCACGTCGTACACCTGGGCGCTCAGCATGCGGCGGATGGCCTCGTGCAACAGCCGGCGCTGTGCCTTCGGCGCGCCCAGGTGCGGATGTTCCCGTTCGGCATCGGCCCGGAACCGGTCGAACAGCGGCACATCGCGCAGTTGGGCCAGCGTGATCAGGCCGGAACGCACGCCATCGTCGATATCGTGGGCGTTGTAGGCGATCTCGTCGGCCAGGTTGCAGAGCTGCGCTTCCAGGCCGGGCTGCTCCCGGCGCAGGAACCGCGCCCCCACGCCGCCGGGCTCCGAGGCCTCCAGCCGCTCGGCGTTGGCGCGCGAGCAATGCTTGAGGATGCCTTCGCGCGTCTCGAAAGTCAGGTTCAGGCCGTCGTAGTCCGGGTAGCGCTCCTCCAGCGCATCCACCACGCGCAGGCTCTGCAGGTTGTGCTCGAAGCCGCCGTACGGGGCCATGCACGCATTCAGCGCGTCCTGGCCCGCGTGCCCGAAAGGCGTGTGCCCCAGGTCGTGCGCCAGCGAAATCGCCTCGACCAGGTCCTCATTGATGCGCAATGACCGCGCGATGGAGCGCCCCAGTTGCGCGACCTCGAGCGAATGCGTGAGCCGGGTGCGGAACAGGTCGCCCTCGTGGTTCAGGAACACCTGGGTCTTGTACACCAGCCGGCGGAACGCGGTCGAATGCACGATGCGGTCACGGTCGCGCTGGTATTCAGTGCGCGTGGGCGCTGGAGCCTGCGGATGGCGGCGGCCACGCGTCCGGGCGGGGTCGCTGGCATAGGACGCGAGCGGGCCGGTCACCTGGCCCGCGGCGTCCTCCACCGCGGTGGCACCGGTCCGCCCGGCTGCGCCGGGGGAATGCATGTCCGCCATCGGGCGCTCCCGCATGTCCAGCTCACGCGCAGCAGGCGTCGATGACCTCGCGCACCAGCGCGTCAGGCGCGGGGCGCACGGCAGCCCGGCCCGGTCCGTCGATGACGACGAAACGGATCTCGCCCCCTTCCGACTTCTTGTCCAGGCGCATGAGTTCCAGGTAGCGGCCGGCATTGTCGGCGGGATCGAGCACGGCACCGCGCACGGGAAGGCCGGCACGCTCGACGAGGCGGCGCAGCCGCGCGGTGAATGCATCGTCCACCAGGCCCAGCCGGCGCGACAGCTCGGCGGCCATCACCATGCCCGCCCCCACGCCCTCTCCGTGCAGCCACACGCCATAGCCCATGCCCGCCTCGATCGCGTGCCCGAAGGTATGGCCGAAGTTCAGGATGGCACGCAGGCCGGCCTCACGCTCGTCCTGCCCCACCACCCAGGCCTTGATTTCGCAGCTGCGGCGCACGGCGTGGGCCAGGGCCGCGTGGTCGCCCGCGCGCAGGGCCTCGACGTGGTCCTCGAGCCAGGCCAGGAATTCCATGTCCGCGATCGGGCCGTACTTGATGACCTCGGCCAGGCCCGCGCTCAACTCCCGCGCGGGCAGCGTCGCCAGGGTGGCGAGGTCGCACACCACGAGCTGCGGCTGGTAGAACGCCCCGATCATGTTCTTCCCCAGGGGATGGTTGATGGCCGTCTTGCCGCCCACCGAGGAATCCACCTGCGCGAGCAGGGTCGTGGGCACCTGCACGAAAGGCACGCCGCGCATGTAGCTCGCGGCCGCGAAGCCGGTCATGTCGCCCACCACGCCGCCGCCCAGCGCGAAAAGCACCGTCTTGCGGTCGCAGCCGTGCGACAGCAGCGTATCGAAAATGCGGTTCAGCGTGGGCCAGTCCTTGTGCTCCTCGCCGTCCGGCAGCACGGCCAGGACGACCTCGGCATAGTGCGCGGACAGCGCTGCGCGCAGGGCCTCGGCATAGAGCGGAGCGACAGTCTCATTGGTCACGACCAGCGCGCAGGCGGCCCTGGGCAGCGCGCCATAGGTCCGGGCATCGCCCAGCAGGCCCGCCCCGATCTCGATGCCGTAGCTCCGGTCGCCCAGCGCGATCTCCACGCGGCCGGCATGCGCCTGCATCGCGGCCGGCGCCACGGACGGGGCCATGTGGTCCGGCGCGGTGGCGCCGGTACGGGGGGGCGGGAGGGGCCGGTCGGTATCTCGAACGGAAAATGCGTCGGCAGTCATGCCGTGGAGTCTATCGGCTTCCGTCAGGCCTTCACGGGGAGGTCGGATGGATGCCTGCCAGCTCCAGCTGCATGGCGATGTGCTGGACCAGGGCGGCCACGTTCTTGCCACGCTCCGGCGAGATGACGAAATGGGCCGCCTCCCGGTAGAGCGGATCCCGCTCGCGCTGCAGTTCGCGGAGCCGGTCCAGCGGCGATTCCACCTGCAGCAGGGGCCGCGTCTGGTCGTGGCGGATGTGCCGGAAGATTTCCTCCGGCGAAGCGTTCAGGTAAACGACCGTGCCCCGCTCGCGCAGGCGCGCCCGGTTGCCGGGCCGTACCACGACCCCGCCGCCCGTGGCCAGCACCTGCGGCCGAACCTCCGGGCCGGTCAGTTCGTGGATGACTTCCTCCTCCAGGTCGCGGAAGGCGGCTTCGCCTTCACGATCGAAAAAACCACGGATCGAGCCGCCGATGCGCTGCTCGATCACGTGGTCCGAATCGATGAAGGGCAGACCCAGCCGCCGGGCGAGATGCCGCCCGACGGTGGATTTACCCGAGCCTGGAAGGCCGATGAGGTGGATGCTCAGTTGGGATCCGTGCAATTGTTGATGCTGCCGAAAGGACTGACCTGCGAGGCGGGAGGCACCTGCGCGTTCGTCATGTCGGAAGCCGCCGCCCCAGCGAAGAAACTGAAGAACGTGCTGGATTCCGTGCCCGCTACGATGGCCTTGGCGGCCAGTTCGATCTGCAGCCAATTGGCATATTGCTGCCCGTAGGTCAACGTGAACGTAGCGCTGCCCGTGGCATCCGTGGTCACGGAGGCCGGTGCGATGGCTGCAGGCAACCCCGGGCTCAGGCGGCCGTTGCCGTCCCGGTCTTCGCCCGGATCGAGGATGCCGTTGCGGTTGGCGTCTTCATTGAGGCAGAAGGCCGGGGGATTGTCCCTGTAGGTCCAGACACTGTTGGTCTTGTCGAAGAGCAGAATGCCCTTGCCATACAGCGGCGCCCAGTACGACAGCGCCACATTCTGGTTGGCCACCGGCGCACCGGTGGCGTCCGTGACCTGCACGGAGTACGTAGTGCGGTAGGTGGTCGTCAGCTTCTCGATCTGGTTGTTGGCCGCGATGGAGATGAAGAGTGCCTGGTTGCTCACCGTCAGGGACGACACGGCACTGATGCTGGTGTTGGCCACGTTGGCGCGGATCTGCACGCCATTGGCAGCGGTCGAGGTGGCGCCGGCCACGAACACATCGGTCGCCAGGCCGTTGGCATCGGTCACCGCCGTGCCCGTCTTGATGGCACCGCCGCTCAGGTCCTGCACCACGGTGAAGAACACGGTCTTGCCCTTGACGGCATTGCCTGCGGCATCGCGCACGGTGGCGCGCAGCTGCACCTGGCTGGCGCTGCTGCCGGCCGGGTTGGGTGCCAGGGCTGCCGAAGAGGTCTGCAGCACCAGCGTCGCCGGAGTGGAGGCCACGAAGTTCAGCGGCAGGGTCGTGATGGCGTTTTCGTCCACGCGGGCGCTCACCGTGGCGACGCCCACCGACGGAGACGTCACCTGCACCGTGGCCGAGCCCGTCGCATCGGTGACCGCCTGGGTGGGCGTCACGGTGCCGCGCGTCGTACCGAACGAAACGGTCTTGCCCGCCACGCCGGCATTGCCCGACAGGTAGCGCACCGTGACCGTGCTCGTGCTGTTGATCTCCACCTCCGTGTTGGCGGCAGGGGCCGTGAAGGCGAAATTCACGCTGCTGACGCTGATGGTGAGCGCCTGCGACGCACCTGCGCCCTGGATGGTCAGCGTGTCCGTGCCGCTGCGGGTGGCCGCATAGGTCAGAGTCACCGAGCCGTTCGCATCCGTGGTGGCGCTGCTGGCGGTGACGGCATTGCCCAGCGACGACGACGCGGTCACCGCGACGCCGGCAAGGGCAGCCCCGCCGCTGTCGCGCAAGGACACGGCGAAGTTGGTCGTCGCACCCGTCAGCATGGACGTCGCGCCCGATGCCGTCAGCGTGGTGCCCGAGACCGGGATGGTCGCCTTCTGCGTGATGGAGCCCGATGCCACCGTCACCACGATGTCGCGGTTGGAACGGTCCGTGCCGGCGGTGAGGATGGCCGTGGCGCGGCCGTCCGTGCCGGTGGCAGCCGCCACGCTGGCCAGCGTGCCGCTGCTTGCGCTGAAGGTCACCGGCTTGGACGCGATGGCGTTGTTGGAGGCGTCCTTCAGCACGGCCGTGACCGTCACGCCCGTGGTGTCGGCGGATGCCAGCGTCGTCGCCGAGGTCAGTACCTCGATGGATGCCACGGTCGGCGTCGTGGTGCCGCCGCCGCTTCCGCCGCCGCCGCTGCTTCCACCGCTCCCACCACCTCCTCCACACGCTGCAAGCGTGGCAGCCAGCGTCACCGCGATGGCTCTCATCAAAGCTTTCATTCGTTCACCTTCGTTTGCTTTTTAACGGACCGGACCTTTGTCCGAAATCACCTTCGGCGTGATGAACACCAGCATCTCGCGCTTGGTGGACTCACGGGTCCTGTTTTTGAAGAGGTTGCCGACGACCGGCACGTCTCCCAGCAGGGGGATCTTGTTTTCCTGGTTGGTTTCCTCCAACCGGAAGATCCCGCCGATCACCACGGTCCCGCCGTTCTCCACCAGAACCTGCGTCTTGACGTGGTTCGTGTCGATGGCGACGCCCTGCGTGGTCGTCTCTCCCTTGCTGTCCTTGTTCACATCCAGGTCGAGGATGATGTTGCCTTCCGGCGTGATCTGGGGAGTGACCTCCAGCTTCAGCACCGCCTTCTTGAAGGCGATGGTGGTCGCACCGTTCGGGGCCGTCACCGAGTACGGGTACTCGGTACCCTGCTCGATGAGGGCTTTGGTCTGGTCTGCCGTGATGAGGCGGGGGCTCGACACCACCTTGCCCTGGCCGTCGGCCTCCATGGCGGACAGCTCCAGGGTCAGGAAGCGGTTCGCTGCGGAATTGAAGAGCGTCAGCGCGAAGTTGCCGAAGCTGGCACCCGACGAGAGCGCGGCCGGCAGGTTCACGAAGGTGGATCCGGCAGCATCCGAACCCGTCGCCACCGTTCCGCCTCCGCCGCTCGATGCGACCGCGTTGTTGTAGCTGGTGCCGATCGCGAGGCGGTTGTTGCCGCCCACGCTGTAGCCGCCGTCTCCCCCGCGGTTGGCCCGCAGGTCGGCGCCGCCCAGGCGCACGCCCAGGGAGCGGCCGAAGGTGTCCCGCGCCTCGACGATGCGGGCCTCGATCATCACCTGGCGCACGGCCACGTCCAGCGTGCTGAGCAGCTGGCGCACCTCTTCCAGCTTGGCTGGCGTATCGGTGACGAAGAGCTGGTTGGTGCGGGGTTCGGCGATCGCGCTGCCGCGTTCGGACAGGAAGCGCGTGGAGGTGCCGGTGCTGCCGGTGCTGTTGTTGGCCAGCTGGACCACCATGTCGGCCGCCTTGGCGTAGTTGAGCTGGAAGGCCTGCGTGCGCAGCGGCTCGAGCTTCTGGATGGCCAGCGCCGCCTCATAGTCCTTCTTCGTACGCGCGTCGATCTCGTCCTTCGGGGCGATCCACAGCACGGTGCCGGACTTGCGCATGCCCAGGCCCTTGGCATCCATGATGATCTGCAGCGCCTGGTCCCACGGAACATCCTTGAGCCGGAGCGTGAGGGCGCCGGTCACCGTGTCGGACGTGACGATGTTGAAATTGGTGAAGTCCGCGATCACCTGCAGCAGCGAGCGCACTTCGATGTTCTGGAAGTTGAGCGACAGCTTCTCGCCGCTGAACCCCGGGCCCTGGCTCAGCTTGTTCAGATCGACCTTCTTCTGCCGCACCTCGACCACGAACTGGTTGTCGCTCTGGTAGGCGCTGTGCTCCCATTCCCCGATGGGCTCGATCGTCATGCGCACGCGCTCGCCCTGGGTGGTGGTGGTCACGGTGCGCACGGGCGTGCCGAAGTCCGTGACGTCGAGGCGCCTGCGCAACCCCTCGGGCAGCGAGGACTTGAGGAATTCCACCACGAGGTTGTTGCCCTGCTTGCGCAGGTCCACGCCCACCTGGTTGTTGGCCAGGCCGACGATGACCCGGCCGGCGCCATCGGTGCCGCGGCGGAAGTCCACGTCGCGCAGCGGGAGCACGTCGGTGTTGCGGTTCTCGGCGAACACCGCAGGAGCGGCCGCACTGGCCACGGCCCCGCCGGACACGGGCTCCAGCGACACCATGAGGGCGGAACCCTGCACTTCCGCCTTGTAGGACGTCGGTTGCTTCAGATTGAGGACCACCCGCGAACGGTCGCCTGCCTGGACGATGTTCACCGACTTCAGGTTGCCCTGGTTCACCTCGACCAGCGACTTGCCCGTCCCGTTGGTGGTGTTGGGGAAGTCCAGCGCGATGCGGGCGGGCGCCTGGATCGCGAAGCCCGAAGGCACGGCGCCGAGCGGCTGCGACAGCTCGATGCGGACCATTTCCGTGCCACCCTGCATCACGCCCTTGACCGACTCGATCGCAGCCTGCGCATGGGCCCAGGTGCTGCAGAACGTGGCTGCGGCAGCCAGCAAGGCCGCCCGGCAGCGAAAACCAAACCATTTCGTTCGAATCATTTCTTCCCCTCTTGGAGATCCAGCGTCGCAGGACGCTCTATCCAGTCGCCCGTGGCGTCCTGGACTATTTCACGCAGCTGAATCGCCGTCTCGGTGATCCGGGTGATCTTTCCGTAGTTCTGCCCCAGGTAATTGCCCACGCGCACCTGGTAGATCAGGTTGTCCACCTTCAGGAGGGCCGTGGGAACACCGTTCTTGTTCAGGCTGCCGACCATGGCCATGGCGTCCAGCGGGTAGGCCTCCAGAGGCTCCTTGCGGCGGGCCATCTCGGGCGCGATCAGCGTCGCGTTGGAGGCAACCTGCGCCGAGTCCCGGCGCAATGCCTGGGTCAGCTTGGCCTGGTTGAACGGATCGGCGGCTCCATCGACGACATAGTTCTCGGGCTGGAACCGCTTGGGCTCGCTCAGGGGCGTGACGTGCGGGCGGGTCGTGGCGCGCAGTTGCGCCATCCACTCGCGCAGTTCGTCCTCGTTGGAGGAGCCGCAGCCCTGCAACGCCGCCACCGCGAACACGGCCAGCGCATACGGAAAATGCCGCTTCATTTCTTTCCTCCGGCAGCCTTGCGCTGGGCCTGGATCTCGTCAGGGTCCAGGTAGCGGAACGTGCGCGCCGTGGCCTCCATGGTCAGCGTGCCGGCCGGCGCGTCCTTCGCGTTCGCGGGCGACAGCGAAATATTGTTCAGCGTGACGATGCGGGAAAGGTTGGCGATGTCCGCCGCGAAGGCGCCGATGTCGTGGTACCTGCCCGTGACCCTGATGGCGATGGGCAGCTCCGCGTAATAGTCGCGCACCACCACCTGCCCCGGACGGAACAGTTCGAACTGCAGGCTGCGCCCCAGGCCCGCCTGGTTGATGTCCGAGAGCAGCGCGGCCATCTCGGCCTTGCTGGGCAGCTGCTTCTCCAGCTGGATCACGTACTGCTGCACCTGCTCGCGCTGCTTCTTCAGGGCGTCCAGGCTCACCGCCTTGACGAGCTTGCGCTGGTAGTCCTCCCGCAGGCTGACCTCCTTCGCACGCTCGGCTTCGAGCTCGTCCTGGTATTCATTGATCTTGAAGAACCACAGGAACGCAGCCACGGCCACGGCGATGAAGACGCACAGCAGCAGCCGGGGCAGGGGCGGCCAGAGGGAGGGGTCCTTCGGATCCAGGTTCCTGAATTGCCGCTGCAGGCTGTCCTGCAGCGCGCCGAAATCCACCGATGCTTTTTTTCTTGTCGCCATCCTCATCCCCCCGCCGCGCGCGGCGCGCTCGCGCCATCCATGGCCTTCTGCGCCTCGCTGGTCCGCATGAGCCGGAAACGCACGTTGAACGAAGCCACCCGGCGCTGGTCCCGGGGACTGAGCGCCACGTTCGCGGCCACGATCTCCACCAGTTCGGGCTTGGAGAACCACGGCGTGTTGTCCGCCAGGTTGCGCAGCATTTCCGAGACCCGCTCGTTCGATTGCGCCATGCCCTGCATGGTGATGACCTGGTCCGCCTGCTTCAGGCTGGTGATGTAGACACCGTCAGGCAATTGCCGCACCAGCTCCGAGAGCAGGTGGACGGGCAGGTTGCGGTCGGACTGGAGATCCTCCACCGCCTTCTGGCGCGCGCGCAGGGCGGCGATTTCTTCCTCGATGGTGGCGATCTCCTTGATCTGGCCCTCGAGGACCTGGATCTCGGACTGCAGGAAGGCATTGCGCCCCTGCTGCTCGCCGATCATCATCTGGAACCACCAATAGACGATGGCGGCAATCGCGAGTCCCGCCAGGAACGACGCGAACATCGCCACCTGGAAGGCTTCCTTGCGGCGCTTCCGGGCTGCCTCGCGGTGGGGCAGCAGGTTGATGAGAATCACTGGAGGAACCTCCGCATGGCGAGCCCGCACGAAGTCAGGTAGGAAGGCGCCTCGCGCACCATCTTCTTGAGACGGACGGAACTTCCGATCTCCATGCCCTCAAAGGGATTGATGGCCGTGCAGGCGCAGCCCGAGTGCTGCGTGACGGCTTCCGTCAGGCCGGGCAGCGGCGCGGAGCCGCCAGCCAGCATGATGTGATCCACCCGGTTGTAGGGCGTACTCGTGAAGAAGAACTGCAATGCACGGCCGATTTCCTGAGCCATGCTTTCCACGAACGGGCGAAGGACGGCCGAGGCATAGTCCTCCGGCAGGTCGCCGCTGCGTTTCTTGCCTTCCGCTTCCTCGGCGGAAAAACCGTATTGCCGCACGATGAGCTGGGTCAGCTGCGCGCCGCCGAAGGCCTGGTCCCTGTCGTAGAGGACCTCTTCATTGCGTATGACCTGCATGCTCGTCGTGAGTGCGCCCACCTCGAACAGCGCCACCAGCGCGTCCTTGCCCTGCTGCGGCAGGGCCTCGATGAGCCGGCCCGCGGCGAGCCGGGACGCGTGGGATTCGATATCGACGATGACCGGCTTCAGCCCGGCGGCCTCGGCCAGTCCCTGCCGGTCCTGCACCTTCTCGCGCCGCGAGGCTGCGATCAGCACGTCCACGTCGCCCGGCGCATTCTTGTTGGGGCCGATGACGCAGAAATCGAGGCTCACCTCGTCGAGGGAGAACGGGATGTACTGGTTGGCTTCGGACTCGACCTGGACCTCGAGTTCCTGCTCCGTCATGCCGCCCGGCAGGGTGATGCGCTTGGTGATGACGGCCGAAGGCGGCAGCGCGAGCGCCACGTTGCGCGTGCGCGTGCCGCTCTTCTTCACCAGGCGGCGCAGGGCCTCGGCGACTTCGTCGAATTTTTCGATGTTGCCGTCGCTGATCCAGCCCCGCTCCAGGGGCTCGATCGCACAACGTTCCAGTACCAGCCCCCCTGCCTTGTCGCGCCCGAGCTCGACCAGCTTGACGCTGGAGGAGCTGATGTCGATGCCCAGCAGCGGCGCAGCCTGGCGACTGAACAAAGATCCCAAAGAGATCAAGATTGGCCCCCTGTAACTCGCCTTATTGACGCAACAAAACTTAACACTTCACATGAATGCTAGCAGTAAGGTTGCGGGGCGGCAAAGCGTTTCCCGCCGCCGAAGCCGCCGTTACGTTGTCAAAAGCAGACGGTTTTCGGCCTGTTGCGGTGCGTTAAATGCACGTGGCCGCAAGCACTGCCGCGTCAGCCGCGGCAGCGGCGGCCCGCCCTGAAAAAAAGTTGATGCAACGCGCGATTTTTTATAATGCCCGGTTGATTTGCACTGGACAGATATGCCGCCTCCCCCGAACGACAAGACAGCTCGCGAGAGCGCTTCCGCCCGTCCCACGTGGCTCCGCTGGCTGCTCAGGAGCCTGGCCTGGCTCTTCGGGATCGCGGCCGCAGGCGCTCTGGGCCTGGGCCTGCTGATCGCCGTCGCGCTGGCGGTCGCCTACCCCAACCTGCCGGACATCTCCGATCTGGCCGACTACCGGCCCAAGCTGCCTCTGCGCGTCTATTCCGCAGAAGGAGCGCTGCTCGGCGAGTTCGGCGAAGAGCGCCGCAACCTCACGCCCATCCAGGACATCCCGAAAGTCATGACCAATGCGGTGCTGGCCATCGAGGATGCCCGCTTCTTCCAGCATGGCGGCGTGGACTACAAGGGCATGGTCCGCGCGGGCCTGGCCAACCTGGGTCGAGTGAAGAGCCAGGGCGCTTCCACCATCACCATGCAGGTGGCGCGCAATGTTTATCTCTCGTCGGAGAAAACAATCACACGCAAAATTTACGAAATATTACTAACATTCAAACTCGAGCACCTGCTGACCAAAAATCAGATTCTCGAGATTTACATGAACCAGATTTATCTGGGCAACAGGGCATATGGTTTCGCCGCGGCATCCGAAGCCTATTTCGGAAAACCGCTGAAATCCATCAGCATTGCCGAGGCGGCGATGCTGGCGGGCCTGCCCAAGGCGCCTTCCGCATACAACCCCATCAGCAATCCCAAGCGCGCCCGCGTGCGCCAGCTCTACATCATCGACCGCATGGTGGAGAACGGCTTCATCACGGCCGAGGAAGGCGCGGCCGCGAAGCAGGAAGACCTGAAGATCCGCCCCGGCGGCCCGGACAATACCCGCATCCATGCCGAATACGTGGCCGAGATGGCGCGCCAGCTCATCTTCGCGCAATATGGCGCCGAAGCCTATACGCGCGGCCTGAATGTCTATACCACCCTCACGGCAGGCGACCAGGAATCCGCGTACCAGGCACTGCGCAAGGGCATCATGGATTACGAGCGTCGCCAGCATTACCGCGGGCCGGAGAAATTCGTCGCCCTGCCCACCGATGCCCAGGAGGCCGAGGATGTCATCGACGACACGCTCGCGAGCCATCCCGACAACGGCGACGTGCTGTCGGCCGTGGTGCTGGAGGCGTCCCCGAAGAAGATCGTGGCGGCGCGCGCCAACGGCGAGCCCATCGAGATCACCGGCGACGGGCTCAAGCCCGCGCAGTCCGGGCTCAGCGACAAGGCTCCGCCCAACATCCGCATCCGCCGCGGCGCGGTGATCCGCATCATCCAGACCCCGAAAAAGACCTGGGACATCACGCAGCTGCCCGAGGTCGAGGGCGCCTTCGTGGCCGTCGATCCCCGCAACGGCGCGATCAAGGCACTCGTGGGCGGCTTCGACTTCGACAAGAACAAGTTCAACCACGTCACCCAGGCGTGGCGCCAGCCGGGCTCCAGCTTCAAGCCCTTCATCTACTCGGCCGCGCTCGAGAAGGGCTTCACGCCCGCGACGGTGGTGAACGACGCCCCGCTGTTCTTCAGCGCCGGCACCACCGGCGGCCAGCCCTGGGAGCCCAAGAACTACGACGGCAAGTACGACGGCCCCATGACCCTGCGCACCGCGCTGGCCAAGTCCAAGAACGTCGTGTCCATCCGCATCCTCCAGGCCGTCGGCCCGAAGACCGCGCAGGACTGGATCACGCGCTTCGGCTTCGACGCAGACAAGCATCCCGCCTACCTGACGATGGCACTGGGTGCCGGATCCGTGACGCCGATGCAGATGGTGTCCGCGTACTCGGTGTTCGCCAATGGCGGCTACCGCGTGAACCCCTACCTCATCACCCGCGTGACGGACCACAAGGGCCGCATCCTGTCCAACTTCGAGCCGCCGGCGACCACCGACAACCCGCGCGCCATCGAAGCCCGCAACGCGTTCGTGATGGACAGCCTGCTGCAGGAAGTGACGCGGTCCGGCACGGCCGCCCGCGCGCAGGCAACCCTCAAGCGCCCGGACATCTACGGCAAGACCGGCACGACCAACGATGCCATGGATGCGTGGTTCGCAGGCTTCCAGCCCACCATCGCGGCGGTCACCTGGATCGGCTACGACACCCCGCGCAACCTGGGCAGCCGCGAAACCGGTGGCGGCCTGAGCCTGCCGGTCTGGATCAGCTTCATGGAACGTGCCCTGAAAGGAGTGCCCGTGGCCGAACCGACGGTGCCGCCGGGCGTGGTGAACGTCGGCGGCGAATGGTTCTACGAGGAATTCGCCCGCAATGCCGGCGTGGCGAGCGTGGGCATGGAAGACCATCCCGCCGCCGCGGTGCCGGGCGCGCCGCCGCAGGCACCGCCCCCGGCGGAAGAGCGCAACCGCATCCTGGACCTGTTCAGGAACTGAACCCCTCGCGCGCGCAGCGCGAGGCGGCGACGGAGGCACCCCGGCTTCGGCCTCGGTGCCTTTTTTACTGGGAAGCCTCCTGGGAAAACGGCCCGGCGCTCAGGCCGCTGAGAACGACAGCGGCATGCCCGCCTGCCGCGACGCGTCCCGGCTCAGGGCCTCGAAGAACTCGCCGGCACCTTTGGTGTCCTTCCATGCACCCTCCTCCAGCCGGTAGTGGTAGCCGCCCGACTGCGCCGCCATCCAGATCTCGTGCAAAGGTTTCTGCAGGTTGATGACGATCTGGCTGCGGTTGGGGAAGGTGATGGTCACCATGCCGCCCGAGCGCTGGGCGTCCAGGTCGGCGTCGGTGGTGTCGTTGATGCGGTCGCAGCCCTGCTCCACCGCCAGCAGCAGTTTCTCGGCATGGTCCAGGAATTCGAGGTCGGTCATTACTTCTACAATTTGCGGATGTTGAGAGCTTCCCAAATTCTAGTCAGCGTGTCCGTCCTTGCTGCCTGTACGGTTGCCGCGCTGACGGGCTGCGGGCAGCGCGGCCCGCTCTACCTGCCGGGCGACCCCGCGGCCAGCCAGCGTGCCACGCTGCCGCAGACGCTCGACCCCATGCGCGACGCACCGACACCCTCGCCGATCCCGGCGCCGTCCCTGGTACCCGCAGAGCCGGCGATGCCGGCTTCGGCGGCGCCCACACCATCGCCTGCCGCATCGCCCGCGCCCTCCCCGGCGTCCTCTCCCGCCTCCGCCCCCACCACTCCATGACGCTGACCGCACTGCCCGGGCACCCCCACATCGCCTACCGGGGCGACGACCTCTTCATCGAATCCGTTCGTGCCGCCGACCTGGCGCAGGAGCACGGCACTCCGCTCTACGTCTATTCCAAGGCGTCCATGCTCTCGGCCCTGGAGGCCTACCAGCGGGGCTTCGCGGGCCGCAAGGTGCAGATCTGCTACGCCATGAAGGCCAACTCCTCCCTGGCCGTGCTGCAGCTGTTCGCCCGGGCAGGCTGCGGCTTCGACATCGTTTCGGCAGGCGAACTCCGGCGCGTGCTGGCGGCGGGTGGCGAGGCAGGCAAGGTGATCTTCTCGGGCGTGGGCAAGACGCGCCAGGAAATGCGCGAGGCCCTCGAAGCCGGCATCGGCTGCTTCAACGTCGAGAGCGAGCCCGAACTCGAGGTGCTGAGCGAGGTCGCGGTGGCCTGCGGCCGGCGCGCGCCCGTGAGCATCCGCGTGAATCCCAACGTGGATCCGAAGACCCATCCCTACATCTCCACCGGCCTCAAGGGCAACAAGTTCGGCGTGGCCCACGAGCGCACGGTGGCCACCTACCAGCGCGCCGCGGCCCTGCCGGGACTGCAGGTGGTGGGCATCGACTGCCACATCGGCTCGCAGATCACCGAGGCCACGCCCTACCTCGATGCCGTGGACCGCATGCTCGACCTGGTCTCGCAGATCGAGTCGGCCGGCATTCCCATCCACCACATCGACTTCGGCGGCGGCCTGGGCATCGACTACAACGGCGACACGCCGCCCGCGGCGGATGCGCTGTGGACGCAGCTGCTCGCGCGCCTCGACGCGCGGGGCTACGGCGACCGGCAGTTCATGATCGAACCGGGGCGTTCCCTGGTCGGCAATGCAGGCGTCTGCCTGACCGAGGTGCTCTACGTGAAGCCGGGCGAGCAGAAGAACTTCTGCATCGTCGATGCCGCGATGAACGACCTGCCCCGCCCCGCGATGTACCAGGCGTTCCACGGCATCGTGCCGGTGGCCGCGCCTGCCCGGGACATGGCCGCCGCGGTGTACGACGTGGTCGGCCCCGTGTGCGAGAGCGGCGACTGGATCGGCCGGGACCGCACGCTGGCCGTGCGCGCCGGCGACCGTCTGGCCGTTCTGTCCGCAGGGGCCTATTGCAGCTCCATGGGCAGCAACTACAACACCCGCGCACGGCCTGCCGAAGTGCTGGTGGACGGCGGCCAGGCCCACCTGATCCGCGCGCGCGAGCCGCTGGAAGATACGTTCCGCCACGAGAAACTGCCCGGCTGAACGTTCGCTTGATGCGCATCAAGCTCCCGCCGCGCCGGTGTCCGTACATTGGCCGTTTCACGACGGACGGGACGCCATGGCATCGGAACCTCTGGAACTGTATCGAGACAAGCACCACGCGTGCCTGATGTTCTCCGACCTCATCGAGGAGGACGGGCAGGCGGTGCAGGCCAACCAGTTCCTCATCGTGGATGGGGACACCGGGGCGATCATCGATCCGGGCGGCAACCTGGCCTTCAACGAGCTGTTCATGGGCATGAGCAAGCACTTCGCCCCGCACAAGCTCTCCTACCTCATCGCCTCGCACGCCGATCCGGACATCATCGCCTCGCTCGACCGGTGGATGACCAGCACGAAGGCCACGCTGGTGATCTCGCGCATCTGGGAACGGTTCGCGCCGCACTTCACCAAGGTGGGGAAGACCGAGAACCGCGTGATCGGCGTGCCCGACGCCGGCGGCCACCTGCCCCTGGGCCGGCATGAACTGGTGCTGCTGCCCGCGCACTTCATGCATTCCGAGGGCAACTTCCATTTCTACGACCCGGTGAGCAGGATCCTCTTCACGGGGGACCTGGGCGTATCGATGACCTCTGGGGCCGAGGCGCGCGAGCCGGTCACCGACCTGCGCCCGCACATCCCGCGCATGGAAGGCTTCCACCGCCGCTACATGGTCTCCAACAAGATCCTGCGCCTGTGGACCCGCATGGCCCGCCAGCTCGACATCGCCATGCTGGTGCCGCAGCATGGCGCACCCATCATGGGCCGCCAGGCGATCGCGGACTTCTTCGACTGGATCGAGAACCTGCAGTGCGGCATCGACCTGTTCGACGACCGCGCCTACCAGTTGCCCACGGCGCTCATCGATCCGGCCACCCGGCAGGTGCGGCCGGCGCTGCAGGCGGTGCGGGCCTGAGGGCCGGCAACGGCCTTCCCCGACCGGCCCTCTGGGTCACGAAGCCACTGCCCTGGCAGCACGCGCACCGCGCAGTGCCTTCCCGATGCGCCATCCGAGCAGTAGGGCGAGGATCGCCGCGTAGATGGCGACTTCGCCGAAGAAGTTCTTGCCCGCACGCATCCAGAAGAAATGCAGCAGCGCCAGGGCCGAGGCCACGTACACGGCGCGGTGCAGGGCCTGCCAGCGCTTGCCGCCCAGCCAGCGGATGGCCCGGTTGAACGAAGTGGCCGCGAGCACCAGCAGCAGGGCGAAGGCGAGCATGCCCACGAGGATGAAGGGGCGCTTGGCGATGTCGCGCGCAATTTCCGGAATGTCGAACCCCATGTCCAGCCAGGCGTAGCACAGCAGGTGCAGGAGCGCGTAGAAAAAGGCGAACAGCCCGAGCATGCGGCGGAACCGCGCCAGTGCCGGCGTGCCGGTGAGCAGGCGCAGCGGCGTCACCGCCAGCGCGATCCACAGTCCGCGCAAGGCCCAGTCGCCCGACGCACGGATGAGCGCCTCGGCAGGATTGGCTCCCAGGCGATCGGCGAACACGCCATACACCAGCCAGGCGAAAGGCAGCAGGCAGATCGCGAAGACCACCGGCTTGGCGGCGGGGTGCAGCAACAGTTTCTTCATGGTATGTGGCAGGAAGCAGCAAGCCGGAGGCAGCAGCTGCCGCAGCGGGGGCGTCAGTAGAACTTCTTGAGATCCATGCCTGCGTACAGCTGGCCGACCTGCGCTTCATAGCCGTTGAACATCAGCGTCTTGCGCTTCTTGGCGAACAGGCCGTCCTCGCCGATGCGGCGCTCCGTCGCCTGGCTCCAGCGCGGATGGTCCACATTGGGGTTCACGTTGGAATAGAAGCCGTACTCCTGCTTCGCCGCCTTGTTCCAGGCCGTGCCGGGCTCCTTCTCGACGAAACGGATCTTGACAAGGCTCTTGGCGCTCTTGAAGCCGTACTTCCAGGGCACCACGAGGCGCACGGGTGCGCCGTTCTGGTTGGGCAGCACTTCGCCGTACATGCCGAAGGCCAGCAGCGTGAGCGGATGCATGGCCTCGTCCATGCGCAGGCCCTCCGTGTAAGGCCAGTCGAGCACGGGCCGGTCCACGTAGGGCATGGTCTTCTTGTCGGCCAGGGTCACGAACTCCACGTACTTGGCGCTGCCCTGGGGTTCGACGCGCTTGATGAGCTCGGCCAGCGAGTAGCCCACCCAGGGAATGACCATCGACCAGCCCTCGACGCAGCGCAACCGGTAGATGCGCTCTTCCTGGGGGCTGAGCTTGAGCAGGTCCTCGAGGGCGAACTTGCCGGGCTTGTTGACGAGGCCCTCGACTTCCACCGTCCAGGGCGAGGTCTTCAGCGTATGGGCGTTGCGCGCGGGATCGCTCTTGTCCACGCCGAATTCATAGAAGTTGTTGTAGGTGCTGGCGTCCTTGTAGTCGGTCAGCTTCTCGATGGTGGTGGCGCCTGCCACCTTGCTGGGCACCGACGGCAGGGCCGCCAGCTTGCCCGGGCGGGCCGTCTGGGCCAGGGCCTCCCGGCCGGCCCACGTGGCCAGGGCCGCACCGGCCGCGCCCGCGGCCATCAGCTTCATGAGGTCGCGGCGGCCCTCATAGACCGCGCGGGAGGTGATCTCGCTGCCGGCGGGGTGGAGAAAGCCGTCGTCGTGGTTGCGGATGAGCATGGATGGTCCTCGGTGGGGGCGCCTGGGGGAAAGACCCCGGTTATACGCGCCGAACCCTCCGAAGGATTCATCCCGCGTTACAACGTTCCATAGCTGTGCAGCCCGGAAAGCCACATGTTGACGCCCAGGAACGCGAAAGTGGTGACCCCGAGGCCCACCAGCGCCCACCATGCCGACACCGTGCCGCGCAGACCCTTCATCAGCCGCATGTGCAGCCAGGCAGCGTAGTTGAGCCAGACGATGAGCGCCCAGGTCTCCTTCGGGTCCCAGCTCCAGTAGCCGCCCCAGGCCTCGGCCGCCCAGAGGGCGCCCAGCACGGTGGCAATGGTGAAGAAGGCGAAGCCCACCGCGATGGCCTTGTACATCACGTCGTCGAGCACCTCGAAGGACGGCAGGCGCTCGGCGATGCGCCGGCGGCCCAGGAGGATGCCGGCGACGATGAGTGCGGAGATGCCGAAGTACACCATCCAGTAGCTGCCGCCGTTCTCGGCAGCGCCCTGGCGGAACACGATGGGCTCGAAGCACAGCACCACGCCGAGCATCCACAGCGGCGCGAGCTTCCACCAGCGCGTCTCGCCGGCCTGCTGCTTGATGAGGTAGGCGAAGGCCACCATGGCGGCGAGCGCGAAGGTGCCGTAGCCGATGAAGTTGGCGGGCACGTGCAGCTTCATCCACCAGCTCTTCAAGGCGGGCACCAGGGGCTGGATCTCGTGGGCCTCCCGCACGACGGTGTACCAGAGCAGGAAACCCACGGCGGCACTCACCACCAGCATGACGAAGCCGCCGAGCGCGCGCGTCGCGTACTGCTCCTCGTAATAGAGGTAGAACGCGGCCGTCATCCAGCAGAACAGCACGAAGACCTCGTAGAGGTTGCTCACGGGGATGTGGCCGATGTCCGGCCCGATGAGGTAGCTCTCGTACCACCGCACCAGCGTGCCGATCAGCGCCATGGCGATCGCCACCCAGGCGATGCGCGAACCCAGCAGGGAGAGCGTGCCGCGCTCTCCGCGGGCGAACATGCCCAGCCAGTAGAAGACCGTGCTGATGAAGAACAGCATGCTCATCCAGAGGATGGCGGACTGGCTGGAGAGGAAGTACTTGAGGCCGAACACCGTGTCCGCGCGCGCGAGGCTGCCCGCGCCGTCCTGCTGGTAGAGGCCGATGGCCAGCAAGGCGAAGGCCGCCACGGCCAGCATCAGCGTGCGCAGCGGCCGCCAGAACCACCCCAGCCAGACCGTGCAGGGGATGGCGCCGAGCAGGATCCCCTTCTCGTACACGTCCATGAAGGCGCCGTAGCGCTGCAGGGCATAGAGGCCGCCCGCCGCCACGATGGCCGCGAACATCCAGTCGAACCAGTTGCGGCGCGCGAAATAGCCTTCGCTCAGGGTGATGGTGGTGGTCGCCGTGTTCATGCGGTGATGCCTCCGTGGTGGGGCCGGGCCCCGATGAGTTTCTCGGTGAGCCGGGCGAACTCGCGGTCGCCGTCCATGGTCTTGCGGTTGGTGGACAGGGCCATGGTGGCGTCGGCCCCCTCTCCGTTTCCGGCCGGCGCCAGCCACACCCACACGCGCCGCTCGCGCACGTAGAGCATCGCGAACACGCCCAGGATCAGCAGCGCGCAGCCCAGGTACACCACGTTCTTGCCCGGGGCGCGCGCCACCTGGAACACGCTGGCCTGCACCTGCTTGAAATCCGCCAGTTCGAACGCCATCGGCGCCGGATAGGCCTGGGCGTCGCTGAGCGACAGCACGGCCTGCGTCATGAAGGCGCGGGTGGCCTCGTCCTGCGGCAGGGGCGCGAGGCCCGCGCGCTCGCGCGTCAGCTGGGCGAGCTCGAACAGCGCGCCGTTCAGGATGCGGATCAGCACCTCGCCGGCCCGCTCGCGCTCGGCGGGCGGCACGTTCGCCTCCATGAACTCCGAGATGGCCTGCAGCCCTCCGCGCTGCGGGCTGCCCGTGGCGGCCTTGCCGGGCTCCGCCGCGCCGGCGAAGATCGACAGCGCGCGCAGCGTGGACTGCGCGAGCTGATCGGCCAGTTCGGGCCGGGAGCCGTCCACCGCATGGGCCACGTAGCGCCGCACAGCCTGTTCGCGGAGCGCGGGATCCGCCAGAGCCATGCGCATGCGCAGGAAGCCGTCCATGCGGCCCTGGTCATCGACCGGCACGCGCAGGAACCGGAAGGGATCGGCCGGGGTCTCGCGCACACCCAGCAGGAACACGGGCTGGCCGTCGCCCGTGTCCACCGGCAGCATGTAGTTATGGAATTCGCGCGCCTGGCCCGCGGCGTCGCGCAGCTTGTAGGTGACGCTCGGACCCACGTTGCGCAATTCCTTGGGCGTGGACGTCTTGTTGCCCGCCCCGAGGCGCGACTCGATGGAATGGCGCAGGTCCACCTTGCGCACGTCCGCGCCGGAGCCACCGGCCCCGGCGCCGAAGTTCTCGACGTTGATGGTGCGCAGCCCCGTGAATTCCAGCGTGAGGGCCTGCGCGGCATCCGAGCCTTTCTCGCCGGTGCCCGCACGCTCGATGCGCGTGGAGCCGCCCACGGTTCCTTCCACCTCGAACGGCCGCACGCCCGGCGCCATGGGCACGGCCCGCAGCTTGAGCAGGGAGCCGCCGTCATCGAAGCTCGACTGGTAGATCTCGATGCCGCGGTAGCTGGCGGGGTGGTTCACCTCCACGCGGGCGGGCACGGATTCACCCGTGGCGCGGTCATGGATGACGATCTCGCTCGCGAAGAGCTTGGGCATGCCCGTGGAGTAGTGCTCCACGATGAATTTCTTCAGCTCGATGGAAAACGGCAGCTCCTGCAGCAGCACGCCGTCGGACTGGTTCAGGATGGCGGTGCCGGACTGGGTGCCCTCGGCCACGAACAGATTGCCCCGGAAGGTGGGATTGCGTTCGGAAAGCCGGTGCTCCGCGCCCACCTCGGACACCATCCCCCCGCCGGTGTATGGCGTCTTGCCCCCCAGCCACATCTGGGCGCGCACGATCAGGTCGCCGTCCAGCAGGCCCCCCAGGCAGATGAGCACGATGGCGCTGTGTGCGGCGATGTAGCCGATCTTGTTGGCGGCCCCGGCCTTGGCGGCCACCATCCACCCCGTTCCCGGCCCGGCGGAGGTGTCGCGCTGCTGCAGGCGGACCTTCCAGCCGCCGCCGGCCAGCAGCCCCCCGATGCGCCGTGCCGCGGCCTCAGGCACCTCGGTGCCGAGCACCGCGTGCGCGCGGTGGTGGAAGGCCTTCAGGCTCTGCTCCCGGACGTTTTCCTTGTAGCTGCGCAGGTCGGCGAGGTAGCGCGGCGCGTTGCGGGCAATGCACAGCGAAGTGCTGGTCACCAGAAAGGCGAGGATCAGCAGGAACCACCACGCGCTGTACACGGCATTCAGCCGCAGCGCCATGAAGAGTTCGGCCCAGAAGGGCCCGAACTGGTTCACGTAGTTCGCCGCGGGTTCGTGCTGCTTGAGCACCGTGCCGATCACCGAGGCGATGCAGATCACCGTGAGCAGCGAGATCGCGAAACGCATGGACGACAGCAACTCGACCAGGGCCCGCGCGGGTGCGGTGCGGGACGTATGCGGATGGCCGTGGACGATGTCGGACATGGAGACGGACAGGCGAAAAAGCGTGCAGCGAGGGGGACGGATGGAAGCGGCGGGGCCTGAAAACAGAAAAGGCGGGCCATCCGTTCAGATGGGCCCGCCCGTCTTGGGTGTGATTATCGGCGGCAGGTTCCGGAAGGCCGGGGGGCCAACCGAGTGGATTTTGACGCAAATCAAGCGCCGGGACTCCCGGGATTCCCGCAAGGTGCGCGGGGAGGAAGGGGGGGTCAGCGCAAGCCGGCGATGTAGTCCGCCACGGCGCGGATCTCGCGGTCGTTGAGCTTGGCGGCGACCTGCGTCATCTGCACGCTGTTGGCGCGCTTGCCGTCGCGGAACGCGGCCAGCTGCTTGGCCGTGTAGTCGGCATGCTGGCCCGACAGGCGCGGGTACTGTGCCGGGATGCCGGCGCCGTTGGGGCTGTGGCAGCCCGCGCAAGCGGCGATGTTGCGGTCGGCGATGCCGCCGCGGTAGATGCGTTCGCCCAGGGCGACGAGGTCCTTGTCCTTGGCGAAGCCGGGCTTGGCCTGCTTGCTGGCCGCCCACCAGGCGATGTTGCGCATGTCGTCTTCAGACAACGTGGCGGCGATGCCCTGCATCACCGGGTCGCTCCGCTTGCCGGACTTGAACTCCTGCAGCTGCTTGACGAGGTATTCGGGGTGCTGCTGGGCCAGCTTGGGATTGGCCACGATGGTGGAGTTGCCGTCGGCCGCATGGCAGGCCGCGCACACCGCGGCGAAGCTGGCCTCGCCCTTGGCCAGGTCCGGCTTGCCCGCCTTCTGCCCCGCCGCGGGTGCCTGGGCCGAGGCCGGGAAGGCGGCAACCGCCAGCGCGGCAGCCATCAGCATGGGAGCAAGCAGTTTCTTCATATCGGGGGTTCTGTGTTGTAGAAGGGGGCCGCAAAGCCCGTCAATCTTACAATGCGGCCCTTCGCGGGCGTCTCCCTGCTAACCCCCATTTATGACGACTACATCACATGCGCCAGTTGCTGGCTCGCTTCCGCCCGCACCCGACGCCAAGGTCGCCGTGGGATGGATGCACACGGCCCGCTTCCTCACCACCGCCGCGCAGCTGCACCACCTGCCGCCCATCGACGTCCCCGAAATCGCCTTCGTAGGGCGCTCCAACGCGGGCAAATCCACCTGCATCAACACGCTGACGCAGCAAAAGCAGCTCGCGTTCGCGTCGAAGAAGCCCGGACGCACGCAGCACATCAACCTGTTCGCCCTCGGCCGGCAGAACGTGACCGACGCGGTGCTGGCCGACCTGCCCGGGTACGGTTACGCCGCCGTGTCGCGCTCGGACAAGCAGCGCTGGCAGCAGGTGATGGTGAACTACCTCGTCAGCCGCAAGGGCCTCACGGGCATCGTGCTGCTGTGCGATCCACGCCTGGGCCTGACCGAGCTGGACGAGGCGCTGCTGGAGGCAGTGCGGCCGCGCGTCGAGGCCGGCCTGAAGTTCCTGGTGCTGCTCACCAAGGCCGACAAGCTCACGCGCGCCGAGCAGGCCAAGGTGCTGTCCATCACGCGACTGCAGGCGGGCGGCGGGGAGGTGAAGATGTTCTCCGCCCTCAAGAAGCAGGGCGTGGACGAGGTCGCGCAGCTGCTGTGGCAATGGTCGCACCCCCTGGGCACGACGCCGGCCGCAGCGGCCGGGCCGCAGGAGGGCCCGCAGCCACCTGACGCTCCCGCGCCCGGCCCCGAGGATTCCGCAACCCCCTGACGACCCGCGTGGACGATCCGCGCGGGTGGCCCCACGGACCGCCGCGCACATGACCGATACCACGCTCCATCCGCTGCCCCACGGCATCACCCTGCACTGCCGCACGCGCGGTGCGCCCGGATGCCCGGTCCTGGTCTTCCTGCACGGCTTCCCCGAAGGCGCCTTCATCTGGGACGGGATGCTGGAGCATTTCTCGCGCCCCGAGAACGGCGGCTACCGCTGCGTGGCGCCCTTCCTGCGCGGGTTCGCGCCTTCCAGCAGCCCGCAGGCCGTGGAGGCCTACCGGGCCAAACACCTCGTGCAGGACCTGGTGGCGCTCATAGAAGCGGAATGCGGCCCCGCCGCAGCCGGCGGCCGGCTCGCCGCACTGGTCGCGCACGACTGGGGCGGGGCGGTGGCCTGGAACCTGGCGAACCAGCGGCCCGACCTGCTGGAGCGCCTGGTGATCGTGAACTCGCCCCACCCCGGCACCTTCCTGCGGGAACTGCAGCACAGCCCGGAGCAGCAGAAGGCCAGCGAATACATGCACTTCCTCTGCCGGCCCGATGCCGAGGCCCTGCTGGCGGAGGACGGCTACCGCCGGCTCTTCGGTTTCTTCGACCGCCCCGACGGGAGCGCACCCGGATGGCTCACGCCCGAACTGCGGGGCCGCTACCGCGCCACCTGGGACGAAGGCCTCGCGGGCCCCTGCAACTACTACCGGGCCAGCCCGATGCGTCCGCCTCGCGAAGGCGAGCCGCATGCCGCCGCCGTCGAACTGCCGGACGGCATGCTCGGCATCACCCGGCCCACCCTGGTGCTCTGGGGCCTGGAAGACCCGGCGCTGCGTCCGGGCCTGCTCGATGGCCTCGACCACTGGGTACCGGCACTGCGGCTGCGCACGGTGCCGGGCGCGTCGCACTGGCTGGTACATGAACAGCCGGACCGCGTGGCGAGCGAAATCGGGGATTTCCTGAAGGAGACGCGCTAGCAGCGGCGGCCGCTGCCAGGCCATGGCGGCGGCCACCCGGCTTCAGCGATAGACCGACGGCTCGCCGGCCGGACGCGACTTGAAGCGCCGGTGCACCCAATAGTACTGGCCCGGCATGGTGTCGATCCACTGCTGCAGCTCGCGGTTCATGCGGGCGGTGTCGGCCTCGATGTCGTCGGTGGGATAGTTCTGCCAGGCCGGCATCATTTCCGCGCTGTAGCCGCGCGGCGTGATGCGGCCGATGAGCGGCACCACCTTGGCCCGGCCCAGCCGCGCGAAGCGGGAGAGCGAAGTGATGGTGGCGGCCGACATGCCGTAGAAGGGCACGAACACCGAATCGTTGGGCCCGAAATCCATGTCCGGCAGCAGGTACAGCAGCCCCCCCTTGCGCAGCCCGCTCAGGATGGGCTTGACGCCGTCGCCCCGGTTGAGCATGCGCACATTGCCGAAGCGCTGGCGGCCCGCGAAAAGCCAGGCATCGATGTCCGGATCGGGATGCGGCGTGAAGATGGAGGTGAAGGCCCTGTCGGTCTGCAGCGTGAGCGCGGTTCCCGCGGCGTCCATGCCCAGGAAATGCGGCGCCAGGATGATCGTGGGCATGTCGCCTTCCAGCTCATCGAGCGCGCCGTGGATCTCCAGGCGCTTTTCCACCACCGACTGCGGCGCCATCCAGAGCCAGCTGCGGTCCAGCCAGGCCTGGCAGAAGCGCACGAAGGTCTCGCGTGCCCACGCCCTCCGCTGCCCGGCGCTGGCCTGAGGAAAACACAGTTCCAGGTTGCGCAGGGCCACCTTGCGCCGCGGCCTGGCCAGTACATAGATCACCTGCCCCAGCACCCAGCCCAGGGCCCGCAGCACGGGCAGGGGCAGGCGCGCGAGCACGCGCATGCAGGCGAGATTGAAGCGCCCCGCCGTCATGCGTCCGCTCCCGGCGCGGCCTGCGTCGAAGCTTCGGCCCGCGGATGCTTGTAGCGCCCGTAGCCCCAGAGGTATTGGTCGGGAGAATGTCGGATGGTGCGTTCCATGGATTGGTTGATCTGCAGGACGGCAGTTTCGAGGGAAGAGGACAGCGGCTCGGCCAGGGGTTCGAAGTGCAGCACGTAACCCCGCCCGCCCGGCAGGCGCTCGCAGCGTGCCAGGATCACCGCGGCGCCGGTCTGCTGCACGAGGCGGGCAGCCAGGGTCATCGTATAGGCCGGCTGTCCGAAGAACGGCGACCACAGGCCCTGCCCCTCGGGCGGCACCTGGTCGGGCAGCAGGCCCACGGCCTCGCCGCGGCGCAGCGCCTTGATCATCTGCCGCACGCCCGAGAGCGCCGTGGGCACCGCCCGGATGCCGGGCCGGTCGCGCGCCGTGCGCATGAGTTCGGCGAGCCAGGCCTGCCGGGCCGGACGGTAGAGCACCGTGAAGGGGCCGTGCTCAGGGGCCCAGCGCTGCGCGGCGATCTGCACGGACAGCTCGAAGCAGCCGATGTGCGGCGTCAGGAAGACGATGCCCCGGCCGGCTGCCCAGGCCTGCTCGACGTACGCCTCCCCCTCCATGCGGAAGGGCGGCGCCCCGGGATGCAGCCACAGGCGTGGCAACTCGGCCGCCATGCGGCCCGCATGGGCCACCGCACCGCGCACGCGCGCGAACGGGTAGCCGGCCAGGGAAGCGTTGGCGAGGAAGCGGCGACGGTAGGTGGGCGACGCGAGGAACGCGATCCAGCCCAGCACGGCGCCCAGCGCGTGGAGCGCGGCCAGTGGCCATCGGGCGAAGAAGCGGAACGCAGTGGGCATCGTGACAGATCCGTGTCGGTAGAATGGGGGGGTCGCTGAGTTAAATGAGCAACTTGCAGGGCGACGTTAAACAACTCTGCTAAAGCGTTCGCCACGGCTCCACAAGGCTGAGGGCAACGCCCCAAAATGCCAAAAAAGCACAGGAGTTTATTCAAATGGCGAACGACTTTCTCTTCACGTCGGAATCGGTGTCCGAAGGCCACCCCGACAAGGTGGCGGACCAGATCTCCGACGCCATCCTCGACGCGATCTTCCGCGAAGACCCCCGCAGCCGCGTGGCCGCCGAGACGCTGACCAACACCGGCCTCGTCGTCCTGGCCGGCGAGATCACCACCAATGCCCACGTGGACTACATCCAGGTGGCACGCGACACCATCAAGCGCATCGGCTACGACAACACCGACTACGGCATCGATTACAAGGGCTGCGCGGTGCTCGTGGCCTACGACAAGCAGAGCAACGACATCGCCCAGGGCGTGGACCACGCCAGCGACGACCACCTGAACACCGGTGCCGGCGACCAGGGCCTGATGTTCGGCTACGCCTGCGACGAGACGCCCGAGCTGATGCCCGCGCCCATCTACTACGCGCACCGCCTCGTCGAGCGCCAGGCCCAGCTGCGCAAGGATGGCCGCCTGCCCTTCCTGCGCCCGGACGCCAAGAGCCAGGTGACGATGCGCTACGTGGACGGCAAGCCCCACAGCATCGACACGGTGGTGCTCTCCACCCAGCACCATCCCGACCAGTCCGAGACCGCCACCAAAATGAAGGCCAGCTTCATCGAGGCGGTGATCGAGGAGATCATCAAGCCCGTGCTCCCCAAGGAGTGGCTGCAGGACACGAAATACCTGATCAACCCCACGGGCCGTTTCGTCATCGGCGGCCCGCAAGGCGATTGCGGCCTCACGGGCCGCAAGATCATCGTGGACACCTACGGCGGCGCCTGCCCGCACGGTGGCGGCGCTTTCAGCGGCAAGGATCCGACGAAGGTCGACCGCTCGGCCGCCTACGCCGCGCGCTACGTGGCCAAGAACATCGTGGCCGCGGGCCTGGCGCGCCAGTGCCAGATCCAGGTGAGCTACGCCATCGGCGTGGCCCGCCCGATCAACGTCACGGTGTACACCGAAGGCACGGGCGTGATCCCCGACGACAAGATCGCCGCACTGGTGCAGGAGCATTTCGACCTGCGCCCCAAGGGCATCATCCAGATGCTCGACCTGCTGCGCCCGATCTACGAAAAGACCGCCGCCTACGGCCACTTCGGCCGCGAGGAACCCGAGTTCACCTGGGAAAAGACGGACAAAGCCCAAGCGCTGCGAGCAGCGGCCGGGCTGTAAAGCCCGGCGCTTGGCCTCAGGCCAAGCCTTGGGCTTTGCGGCGCAGGCTCATATCGCGAAGCGATGTGAAGGCACGCAGGGCCGTGCCGAAGCCACAAGGCCTCCCCGCCATTCACCGCACTCCGCAAAGCCGCCGCCCCGCCAGGTCCGGCGGCTTTTTCGTTGCGCGCGCTCCTACACCCGCAATCACGGCATGCCGACGGCGCCACGCACGGCCGCTGGCGATGATCGATGCACCCGACGCCGAAAGCGCCCTCACCGGCCCGGCGGCGGCTTCATCGTCAACGGAGCGACACCATGCTGAAGTACGCCATCATTTTCGCCATCATCTCCCTCATCGCCGGCGCGCTCGGCTTCAGCGGCGTGGCCGCGGGCGCGGCAGGCATCGCCAAGATCCTGTTCTTTCTGTTCCTCGTGGTCGCGGTCATCTTCATCGTGCTGGCCGTGCTCGGCGTGGGCGCGGCGCGCAGTGTGATGAAGTAACCGCCCTGGCGCTCCTGCGGCCGCAACACGGCGGCCCCAGGTCCAGCCAGCCCGGCATGCCCGGTCCGCGTTGTCCCTCGCCACATTCGGGGGACAACGCGGACCGGGCATGCGTGTTTATGGCACAGCGTCCCGCCGGGACAAAGGCTCAGAAGGCGGGCGCCCGTTGCACCTGATTACCAATCCGCGTCAGTTAGTTGCGTAAATAAACTAACAAACTAGAATGACCTCATCGCACCTTCTTCCCAGGACACAGCCATGACCCGCTTCTCCACCCCGCTGCACCTGCTGGCCATCGATCCCCAGAACGATTTCTGCGACCTGCCCGCGGACTGGTGTCCCGCCGATCCTGCCAGCGGTACGCGCCTGGCGCCTTCGCTGCCCGTGGCCGGCGCGCACGCCGACATGCAGAGGCTGGCGGCATTCGTGCGGCGTGTGGCCAGCCGCCTGGACGCGGTGACCGTCACGCTGGATTCGCACCAGCGCTACGACGTGGCCCATCCGCTCTTCTGGACGGCGCCCGCAGGCGGGGAGGTGCAGCCCTTCACGCCGATCACCGCCGCACAGGTGCGCGACGGCACCTTCCTTCCGCGCGATGCCGGAGCGTTGCCCCGCGTGCTGGCATACCTGGACGCGCTGGAGGCCCAGGGCCGCTACACCCTCATGGTGTGGCCTGTGCACTGCGAGATCGGAAGCTGGGGCCACGGCGTGCATGCCGAGGTTCTGGCGGCCTGCGCACAGTGGCAGGCCGTGCGCGGAGAGGCCGTGCAGGCCGTGTTCAAGGGCATGAACCCCTGGACCGAACACTACAGCGCGATCGAGGCCGAGGTGCCCGACCCGCAGGACCCGGCGACCGCGCTCAACGTCCCGCTGCTGGAGCGCCTGGGTGCAGCGGAGTGCCTGGTGATCGCCGGCGAGGCCAGCAGCCACTGCGTGCGCGCCACCACCGAGCACATCGTGCGGCACCTGCCGCGCCTGCAGCCGGGCTGGACGCCGGAGCGCGTCGTGCTGCTGACCGACTGCATGAGCCCGGTGCGCGGCTTCGAAAGCCAGCATGGCGCCTTCCTGGAAGCGATGCGCGCGCAGGGCGTGCGGCTCGCGGCTGCGGACGACATCGCGGCCTGACGCGGGCTGCCCGGCCTTCTTTCCATCACCCACCGCCTTCCAGGGAGCACGCACGCATGGCACCGATCATCCAGAGCCTGCTGGACACCGACCTCTACAAGTTCACCATGTGGCAGGCGCTGCTGCACCGCCACCCGCAGACGCAGGCCGAATACCGCTTCGTCTGCCGCAACGCACCGGCATTTCCGCTCGCGGAGCTGCTGCCGCAGGTCAACGCGGAACTCGACGCCCTGTGCGCCCTGCGCTTTTCCCCGGACGAACTGGCCTACCTCGGCGGGCTGCGCTACATCAAGAGCGACTTCGTGGATTTCCTGCGCATCTTCCAGTTCCAGCGCGCCTTCATCGAGGCGCGGGCGGAAGGGGAGCAGCTGTCGATCGTGGCGCGCGGGCCGCAGGTCCATGTGATGGGCTTCGAGATTTTCGTGCTGGCCATCGTGAACGAGCTGTATTTCCGCCGGCTCGGCGGTGGCACGGATGTGCTGCAGGAAGGCCGCCGCCGGCTGGCCGCGAAAATCGCGCGGGTGCAGGCGCTGGCTGCAGAGGCGCCGCGTGCCCATCCGTTCGAGATGTTCGACTTCGGCCTGCGCCGGCGCTACAGCGCCACCTGGCAGCGCGAGGTGGTGCAGACGTTCGCCATGCAGGCCCCGCAATGGTTCAAGGGCACGTCGAACGTGCTGCTGGCCCGCGACCTGCAGCTGGTGCCTATCGGCACCATGGCCCATGAGTACCTGCAGAGCTACCAGGCCCTGGGCGTGCGGCTGCGCGATTTCCAGAAGGCGGCGCTGGAGGACTGGGTGCAGGAATACCGCGGCGACCTCGGCATCGCGCTCACCGACACGGTCGGCATGGACGCCTTCCTCGCGGATTTCGACCTGTACTTCGCCAAGCTTTTCGACGGCCTGCGGCACGACTCGGGCGATCCGGTCGCCTGGGGCGAGAAGGCCCTGGCGCACTATGCGCGGCTGCGCATCGACCCTCACGGCAAGCGGCTGGTGTTTTCCGACGGGCTCGACGTGGAGCGCGCCCTGGCGCTCCATCGCCACTTCGGCGACCGCGTGCAACTGGGCTTCGGCATCGGCACGCAGCTCAGCAATGACCTGGGGCCGCGCCCGCTCAACATCGTCATGAAGATCGTGCGTGCCAATGGCCAGCCGGTCGCGAAACTGTCCGACAGCCCGGGCAAGACGCTGTGCGACGATGAAACCTACCTCGCCTACCTGCGGCAGGTGTTCAGCCTGCCGCGCGAGCCCTGACCACTTCCGCCCTTTCGCTTTTCCCCCAACAACGTCCAAGGAAACGACATGCTCCGTATCACCCTTGCCCAGCTCAACCTCACCGTGGGCGACATCGAAGGCAACGTGCAGCGGATGACCGACGCGGCCCGGCAGGCGGCGCAGGCCAGCGCCGACCTGGTGGTGTTCACCGAACTGGCGCTGTGCGGGTACTACCCCGGCGACATGCTGGAAGAGGCCGGCTTCATGGAACGCGTGGATGCCGGGATCGCCGCGCTGCAGGACGCCTCTCGCGCCACGCCGGGGCTCCACTGGGTGGTGGGCACCCCCACGCGTGCGCAGGGCCCCGGCAAGCGCCTGCACAACAGCCTGCTGGTGCTGCGGGACGGCGAGGTCCGCCTCACCTACGCCAAGCAGCTGCTGCCCACCTACAACATCTTCGACGAACGCCGCCACTTCGAGCCCGGCCCCGACGTCGCGCGGGTGCTGCGCATCGGCCACGCGCAGATCGGCTTCCTGGTCTGCGAGGACGGCTGGAACGACACCGTGGCCGACTACGCCACCAACCCCTTCCAGCGCCTGGCCGATGCCGCGCCGGACCTGGTGGTGAGCATCAATGCCAGCCCCAGCCATATCGGCAAGCGCGAGGTCCGGCACCAGGTCTTCGGCGACGCCGCGCGGCGCCACGGCCTGCCCGTGGTCTATGTGAACCAGGTCGGCGGCCAGGACCAGATCGTCTATGACGGGGCATCGTTCGCGGCGGAGCCGGAGGCGGGCGTGGTCTTCGAGGCGCCGCGGTTCGCCGAGGACGTGCGCACCCTGTGCCTGGAGGACGGGCGCTTCCGCTCCGTGGATGGGGGCGCCCTGCCGCACGTTCCGCGGGAGGGCCTGCCCACGATGGATTTCTACCGCCAGCAGATCGTGCTCGGCCTGCGCGACTACGCGCGGCGCTGCGGCTTCGGGCAGGTGGTGGTCGGCAGTTCGGGCGGCATCGACAGCGCCCTGACCCTGGCGCTCGCCGCCGAAGCGATGGGCCCGGAGAACGTGGTGGCGGTGACCATGCCCTCGCGCTTTTCATCCAGCGGGTCGGTGGACGATTCGGTGGCCCTCTGCCGCAACCTCGGCATCCGGCTGCACACCCATCCCATCGCGGACCTCGTGGCGGGCTATGCCGCGCAGTTCGAGGCCAGCTTCGGCCAGCCGCTCGAAGGGCTGCCGCTGGAGAACCTGCAGGCGCGCATCCGCGGCACCATCCTGATGGAATACTCGAACGCCTTCGGGCATCTGCTGCTCACCACGGGCAACAAGTCGGAGATTTCGGTGGGCTACTGCACGCTCTATGGCGACACGAACGGCGGCCTGGGACTGCTGGGCGACCTCTACAAGACCGAAGTGTTCGAGCTGTCCCGCCACGTCAACGCGCACGCCGGCCGCGAACTGATTCCCCAGGCCATCATCGACAAGGAGCCGTCGGCCGAACTGGCTCCCGGCCAGCGGGACGTGGACAGCCTGCCGCCCTATCCGGTGCTGGACCAGGTGCTCAAGCTCCTGATCGAAGGCGAAGGCCTCTCGCATGCAGAGTATGCCGACGCGCGCGACTTCGCCGCCCGCCTGCAGCATGACGAGGCCGGCCGCGCGCTGGTACACCGGGTGCGCCGGATGATCGCGCGCAACGAGTACAAGCGCCGGCAGGCGCCGCCCATCCTGCGCGTGCGTGCCAAGGCGTTCGGCAACGGCCGGCAGATGCCGATCGCGGCGAAGTACGCCTGACCGCGCCGGCGCGGCTACATTTGCCGCAGTGGCCCCGCAGCCCCGCCGGGCACCTTCCGCCCGCGGGCTCCCTCATCGCATCCGCATCCATGTACGACAACGCCATCCTCATCGGACGCTTCGAGCCCGTCCACAACGGCCACCTGGCCCTGCTGCGCTGCGCGCTCGACAGCGCCCACCATGCCATCGTCATCATGGGCTCGGCCTGGCAGGCGCGCTCGCCCAAGAACCCGTTCACCTGGCAGGAGCGCGAAGCCATGCTGCGCAATGCTTTGCCCGTGGCCGACCGCGCGCGCCTCACCGTGCTGCCCGTGCGTGACCACTACAACGAACTCGCCTGGGTGGCCGCCGTGCTGCAGGCGGTGGCGCGGCATGTGCGGCCCGATGCGCGCATCGGGCTGGTAGGCCACTTCAAGGACGCCACCAGCAGCTACCTGCGGCGCTTTCCGGGCTGGCAGCTCATCGCCGTGGAGCGGCAGGGCAGCATCGACGCCACCGCCATCCGCGATGCGTACTTCGGCGCCACGCCGGACACGCTGCTCGCCGCGCTGGGCCCGCTCGCCGAGCAGGTACCGGACAGCACCATCGACTTCCTGCGCGCCTTCGCCCAGGCCCCGCATTACGCGGCCCTTCAGGAGGAATGGCGCATGCTCCGCGGCTACCGCGAAGCCTGGGCGAAGGCGCCCTATCCGCCGGTGTTCGTGACCGTCGATGCCGTACTGCGCTGCCAGGACCACGTGCTGCTCATCCGCCGTGCACATGCGCCGGGCAAGGGGCAGCTGGCCGCGCCGGGCGGCTTCATCGAGCAGCGCGAGACCGTCTGGCAGTCCTGCCTGCGCGAACTGGCCGAGGAGACCCACTGCACGCTGCCCGAGGCGCGCATGCGCGCCGCATTGCGGGAGGTAGCCGTGTTCGACCACCCGGACCGCAGCCAGCGCGGACGCACCATCACGCACGCGCACTACTTCGACCTGGAAGGCGAGCCCTTTCCCGACGTGCGCGCGGACGACGACGCGGCGCAGGTGGAGTGGTTTCCCATCACGGCGCTGGCTGCGCTGGAAGAGGCCTTCTTCGAGGACCACTTCCACATGCTGGACCATTTCCTGGGGCTGACGCGCGAGCCCACGGCCGACTGAACGGCCACGCAGCAGGGCCCGCAGCCTCAGTGCGCCAGCGCCGGCAGGCCCCGCGCCGATGCGTCCACGCGGAACTTGTCCACCGTGTGGGAGAGCGCCTGGGCCTGCTGGCTCAGCGACTGGGCCGCGGCCAGGGCCTGCTCCACCAGCGCCGCGTTCTGCTGCGTGCCCTGGTCCATTTGCGAAACGGCCTGGTTCACCTGAGCGATCCCGGCGCTCTGCTCCGCGCTGGCGGCGCTGATCTCGGCCACCATCGCGGTGACACGCTGCACGCCATCGACGATTTCCTGCATGGTGGCGCCCGCCTGCTGCACCAGGCGCGTTCCTTCGCCAACCTTGGCCACTGAGTCGTCGATCAGGCCCTTGATCTCCTTGGCGGCCGCCGCCGACCGGCCGGCGAGGCTGCGCACCTCGCTCGCCACCACGGCGAAGCCGCGGCCCTGCTCACCCGCGCGGGCCGCCTCCACGGCGGCGTTCAGCGCCAGGATGTTGGTCTGGAACGCGATGCCGTCGATGACGCTGATGATGTCCACGATCTTGCGCGAGGACGCGTCGATGGACCCCATCGTTTCCACGACCTGCCCCACCATGGCACCGCCACGGACGGCCACGCCCGAAGCCGCCACGGCCAGATCGCTCGCGACCCGGGCGTTCTGTGCGTTCTGCTGCACGGTGGAAGTCAGCTCCTCCATCGAGGCTGCGGTCTGCTCCAGGGCACTCGCCTGCGACTCGGTGCGCGACGACAGGTCGCTGTTGCCCGAGGCGATCTCCGCGGAGGCCGTGGTGATGGAGCCCGTGCTCTCCCGCACCTGCAGCACCAGGGCGGACAGGTTGTCCCGCATGGTGCGGATGGCATGCAGGATGCTGGTCTGGTCGCCAGGACGGGTCTGCACATCCACGGCCAGGTTGCCCTCGGCGATCTGCTGCACCACTTCGGCAGCGTACTGGGGCTCACCGCCCAGCTGGCGCACCAGCGTGCGCAGCATGTCCCAGGCGAGAGCCACGATGACAGCCATCAGCACTCCGCAGATGCCGAGCAGGATGGCCGCCTGGCGCCAGAACGCGTGGTCGATGTCGTCGATGTAGTCACCGAAGCCGATGGTCCAGTCCCAGGGCTCGAACTTGATGATGGCATAGAGCTTTTCCACCTCCTGCCTGGCGCCCGGGCGCGTGCCCCTGGCCACCACGGTGCCGATGGTCCTGCCCTGCAGCGCCGCGCGGTAGCGCTCGCCCGCCGCCTTGCCGACATTGGGATCGACGATCCCGATGCGCTTGGGATTCGGGTGGACGAGATTCACGTCATCGGTGTAACCGCGGACGAAGAAATACAGGTCGCCCTTGTGGAAGCTGCCGATCGCCTGCTTGGCCGCCTTCATGGCGTCCTCGCGCGACATGCGTCCCGCCTTTTCCTCGTCGTAGGCCTTCTGCGCCGCCGCGTGCGCGAGCGTTACCAGGGTGGAGAGCTGGCTGGTTCGCTCTCGCAGCATGGTCTGGTACTGCGTGGCCAGCGTCACCGCGGAAAGAAGCAGCATCCCCAGCAGAGTGGCCCCGCACAGCAGCAGGATCCGTGTCCGCAATTTCATGGCACCCTCGTGTATTGGTTTTGACGCGTAACAATACGTCAATTTCACGGCCGATCCTTCGCCGAAACTGCAACAACGGCGTCACTGTGGGCTGGGCCCGACGGTCGGGCTGCTGAAGTTCACCCACCTCAGCGGCCGCTGGCGCGGTACCGTTGGTGCGTGAAGAAGGTGTTGCGCCCTCTTCTGCCTGGCGCCGGCGATGTTCGGATAGCTGTCGAAGCCCGCGAACTGCACGCTGCCGCCATCGCTCGCGGTGACGATGCCGCGGATGTCGCGCGCACCCGCCGCCATGAACTCCTGCGTTTTCCCGGACTGCAGCCGGTTGGCGATCACGCGGCGCATCATGCGCATGATTTCCAGCGCCTCTGGAAGAAGGGAGCGCTGCCGGACGGCAGGCAGACTGGAGTGCGCAGGCTTACGGCGTGCGCCGCGGCGTGAAGGCAGGCACGCGGATCGTCGTGCCCACGCGGCGGCACTGGGCTTTCAGGTGCTCGACCCAGGCACGGCTCACCAGGGTCGTGCTGGATCCGACGTCGGCGTCGGTCGGGACAACGTCGGTCTTGAGATCCACGCTGCCGCCGGAGGACGCCAGCGCACGGCCTTCCCCCACGGAGTCTTCCACCGGCTGATAGCGCTGGCCCGGCCGGACGATATTGACGAGGTAAATGCGCTCGCCTTCATGCCAGAGCATCGACAGCACACTGGTGCCGTCTTCGGCCGTTTCCGGAGGGGACAGGCGTTGCTGCACGAAGCAGAAGGTGTTCGCGCGGCGCGTCTGCCCCAGCTCCTCGAGAAAAGCCTGCAACATGGGCCGGTCGGGCAGGCGGACGGGATCGGGCCGCGTGAACGCAGGATCTCCTGACTGCGGCGCTGCAAGGCCAGGGATGGCGGCGAGCGTACCGGCCAGTGCCAGTGCCCCGCGCAACGTGCGGGAGACGCGCGTGATGGTGTGTCGCATTGTTCGAAAGCTCCCCGGGCGCGGAGTGTAGCGCCACGCCCGGGGAGACCGAGGAGCCGTGATGCCCCTCGCCGATTCAGCGCGAGAGCGCGTCGGTGGTGGCCGAGTCCAGGCGGCCCGTCACCGGCAGGCCCTTGTCCTTCTGGAAGGCCCGCAGCCCGTTCGCCGTCTTCGCGCCCATGCCGCCGTCCGGCGCGCCCACGTCGTAGCCCAGCGCATTGAGCCGTGCCTGCGCCTCGCGCACCGACATCGATGCGCCCGCCTTCGTCTGCGACGGCGCCGCGCCGCCGTCCACGCCCAGCCGGCCGCCGCCGCCCAGGCCCTGGCCCTGGACCTTCTGCGCCTTGTAGTTGCGCAGCGCCATGACCATCTGGTTGTATGCGTCCATGAACGCGGCCGTCAGCACCTTGCCCTGCGAGGTGTTCTGGTAGCCGCCCAGGTTGCCGCCCGCCGTGCTGCCGAAGATGCTGCCGAAGCCCGCGAAGTCGCTCTTGGAGGCACTGCCTTCCGACACCGACACCTGCACGCCCGAGCGGTTGTCCACCAGCGTCAGCATCGCGCTGGCCTCGCGCGTCTTCAGCGATCCGCCCAGCTGGCCCAGCGCCTGGCCGCGCCCGCCGCCGATGAGCGCACCCAGCGCACCGCCGATGCCACCCGCGTCATTGTTGGAGAAGACGATCTCCGGCGACAGGCCATAGTCCGAAGCCACCATCTGCCCCTGGCCGAAACTGCTGCCGCCGCGCATCTCGCCCGACTGCATCAGCGCGCGCTCACGGTTCATGGCGCCCATGCCGGTCACGCTGCGCTCGACCACCACGAAGCAGTTCGATTGCTGGATCATCAGGCGCAGCAGGTTCGACGTCGGCGGCAGGCGGTATTCGTTGCGCAGGATGGTGTACCAGCCCGCGTCCTGGTTCTCCACCAGCGACACCGTGCCCAGCGGCGAGGCGCAGCGCTCGAGCTGGGTGTTCGCGTTCGCCGACGACTCGCCGGCGGCAGCGCCCGTGGCCACCGTCTTGGATTCCGCGCTGCCCATGCGCATGTTCGTGGTTTCGCAGCCCGCCAGCAGGGCGGCGGACAGCGCCGCAGCCAGCAGGGTGATGGTCTTCTGAGACATGGGAGGAATTCCTTTATGGAATGGCTACAGGGGAATGGAAGGGGGTTTTTGGCGCCGCCCCGGGGCGGCCGCGCCGGATCATAGCGCCGCGGCCTGCGGGCGGACAGGGGGGAGGCGGCCCACCCGGTAGATCCATACCGGGTGCCCGGCCTCGGGCCGCAGCACGGCCTCCGGCACGGCCCCGGGCACCTCGAAAGCCAGGCTGACCAGCCATGCGTCCGCCGCCATCTCGGCGCGGGCCTTGGCAGCGGCCCGGGCCATGCTTTCGGGGCGCTGGAACAGGTAGACCATGCGGTAGCCCCCCCACCCGGCGCGCCAGATGTCTCCGCGCCGCACCCGGGCCCACGGGCAGCGCAGCGCGCACAGCCAGCGCAGCGGCCAGCTCCATTCCAGCCCCTCCAGGCGGGCATCGGGATAGGACCTGCGCAGGGCGCGCAAGCCGTGGCCCAGCCCGCAGCCGGCATCCAGCACGGCCGCGTTGCCGGGGAGCGGCACGGCCCGGGTCAGCCCGTCGAGGGCGCGCGCCGGCGTGGGAAAGAGCGGCGCGTCGCGCCAGGCATGCAGCGGATAGACCAGCAGCAGCAACGCCAGCGGCGCGAGCCAGGCCCAGGCAGGCAGGGAGCTGGCCCCCGCAGCCAGGAAGGAGAGCGGGAACCCCAGCGCGATCAGGCACTGCCGCCAGCGGGTGCGGCCCTGGAAGCTGGCCGCCGCCCCGATGGCGCAGCCTGCCAGCCAGGCCGCCCACCACGGTGCGCCGGCCGCCCCGCGCAGCAGCAGGAAGGCCAGCCATGCGGCGGCCCAGGCCAGGAGGGCGGGAAGGGGCCAGGGCAGCAGCGGGAAGCGCATGACGTGTTCTGACAGCGAAAGCCTGCGGACAGCCCGCAGCCCTGCAGTGTAGAGAGGCGCGGGACCGGCCACCGGCTGTCCGGGCAGCCCCTCCTACAATCCTCCGTTCCATTTTTTCGTATCAGCCGCGATCCGGGGCCTTCGCCCGGCTCTCCCGAAGAACCTCCATCCGACCGGGCCCCTCACCAGTGCGTTCGCCTTTCGATCCATCGCCATCCGCCGACATGCCACCCCTCGTGGTGGATCTCGACGGCACGCTGCTGCTCACCGACATGCTGCACGAGACCTCGCTCCAGCTGGTGCGCGACGCCCCCTGGAAGGCGGCGGTGCTGCCGCTGTGGCTGGCCGCGGGCAAGGCGGCGCTCAAGCGCCGCATCGCCGGCCAGGTCGATGTCGCGGTAGCCCACCTGCCCTACAACCAGCCGCTGGTTGCCTGGCTGCGCGAGCAGCATGCCGCGGGGCGGCGCATCGTGCTGTGCACGGCATCCGACCAGGCGCTGGCCGACGCGATCGCCGCCCACCTGGACTGCTTCGATGCGGTCATGGCCAGCGACGGCGCCACCAATCTCGCGGGCCCGGCGAAGGCCGCGGCCCTGGTGCGGGCCTTCGGCGAGCGCGGCTTCGACTACGCGGGCAATTCGCGCGCCGACCTTCCCGTATGGCAGGCCGCCCGCGCGGCCATCGTGGTCAACGCGCCGGCCTCCGTGGCGCGCCGGGCAGAAGCCCAGGGCAACGTGCAGCGCAGCTTCCCCCCGGCCGCGGCCGGCGCGTCCGCATGGCGCAAGGCGCTGCGCCTGCACCAGTGGATGAAGAACCTGCTGCTGTTCGTTCCCCTGATGGCGGCCCACCGCGTGGGCGACGGTGCGGCCTGGGTGCAGCTCTTCGTGGCCTTCCTGGCGTTCGGACTGTGCGCCTCCTCGGTCTATCTGGCCAACGACCTGCTCGACCTCGAAAGCGACCGCCAGCATCCCCGCAAGCGGCTGCGTCCGTTCGCCGCGGGCACGCTGCCGGCATGGCAGGGCGTGGCGCTCGTCCCCGTGCTCGCCGGCGCGAGCCTGTGGCTGGCGTGGGCCACGGGGCCGGCCTTCCTCGGCTGGCTGCTGGTGTATTTCGTGACCACCTGGGCGTACTCGCTGGTGCTCAAGCGCTGGGCGCTGGTGGACTGCGTGGCGCTCGCCGTGCTCTACACCCTGCGCGTCGTGGCAGGGGCGGCGGCCGTCGCGCAGCCGCTCTCGTTCTGGCTGATCGCCTCCTCGGGGTTCCTCTTCCTGTCGCTCGCCTTCGTGAAGCGCTATGCGGAGCTGCTGGTGCAGCAGGCCGCCGGCAAGACCCAGGCGCACGGGCGCGGCTACCTCACGTCCGATGCACCCACCGTGCAGAGCCTGGGCGTGGCGTCCGGCTACACGGCCGTGGTGGTGCTGGCGCTCTACCTCAACAGCGACACGGTGCTCACCATGTACCGTGCGCCCGGCCTGATCTGGATCGCGGTGCCGGTGCTGGCCTTCTGGGTGAGCTGGATGTGGCTGCAGGCCGCCCGCGGCCAGATGCACGACGATCCGCTCGTCTTCGCGTTCAAGGACCGCGCCAGCCTGGTGGCCGGCGCGGTGTTCGTGGCGGCACTGGCCGCCGCCGCCGCGGGACTGGGGTGGCCGTGGTAGCGGTGCACTCCTGGGGCCGGCTGCGGGCGGCCGAGCATGCGCTGCGCCCGCTGGCGGAGCATCCCCCTGCGCGGCTGCCGCTTTCGGCCGGCCAGCACGGCCTGGCCCATGGCATGGGCCGCAGCTACGGCGACGTGTGCCTGAACCCGGGCGGCACGCTCTGGGCGACGCGCGGGCAGGACCGCTTCATCGCCTGGGACGAGGCCACGGGCGAGCTGACCTGCGAAGCCGGCGTGCTGCTGCGCGACATCCAGCGCACCTTCATCCCGCGCGGCTGGATGCTGCCCGTCACGCCCGGCACGCAGTTCGCCACCGTGGGCGGCGCCATCGCCAACGATATCCACGGCAAGAACCACCACGTCCATGGCAGCTTCGGCGACCACGTGCTGTCGCTGCACCTGCTGCGCACCGACGGCCTGCTGGTGCGCTGCGGGCCCGACCTGCGGCCCGACTGGTTCTGCGCCACGGTCGGCGGGCTGGGCCTGACGGGCGTGGTCACGCAGGCCACGCTGCGGTTGCGCAGGGTGGCCGGGCCGTGGCTCGATACCGAAACGCTGCCCTACGGCAGCCTGCGGGAGTTCTTCGCCCTCGCGGACGCCTCGGAAGCGGCATGGGAATACACGGTCTCGTGGATCGACTGCCTCGCCGGCGCCGATGCGCGGGGCATCTTCATGCGCGGCAACCACGTGCCCGGCCCGGTGGCGCAGCCGCCCGCCGAGCCCCGTGGCGGCAGGCGCACCGTGCCGTTCGTCCCACCCGTCTCGCTGGTCAACCGCTGGAGCCTGCGACCCTTCAACACCGCCTACTACCACCTGCACAAGCGGCGGGCGGGCCGGGCGCTGCAGCACTACGAACCCTTTTTCTACCCGCTGGACAACCTGCTGGAGTGGAATCGCATCTACGGCCGCCGGGGCTTCTACCAGTACCAGTGCGCGGTGCCCCGCGAGGGCGGCGAGGATGCCGTGGCCGCACTGCTGCGCGAGATCGCCGCATCGGGACAGGGCTCGTTCCTGGGAGTGCTCAAGACCTTCGGGCAGCGCATGCCCCTGGGCATGCTGAGCTTTCCCATGCCGGGCGTCACCCTGGCCCTCGATTTCCCCAACCTGGGCGATCCGACGCTGCGGCTCTTCGACCGCCTCGATGCCGTGGTGGCCTCGGCGGGCGGCCGGCTCTATGCGGCCAAGGACGCACGCATGCCGCGCACGCTGTTCGAGGCCGGCTATCCCCGGCTGGCTGAATTCCTGCCTTACCGCGATCCCCGCATCCGCTCCGCCATGTCGCTGCGGCTGCTCGGCGACTGACCGCCGGGGCATTCCACGCCCTTTCCTCCTTTTTCCGCCCGCTCTGCCAACGGTACCAACCCACAGCCCGCCATGTCCGATACATCCTCTCCCCGCACCATCGCCATCGTGGGCGCCACCTCGGCCATCGCGCACCAGTGCGCCCGGCTCTGGCTGGCCGCCGGCGGGGTGGACCGGCTGGTGCTCATCGGGCGCGACGGCGCCCGCCTGCCCTCCGTGGCGGCGGACCTGCAGGTGCGCCAGCCCGGCACGCGCATCGAGACCATCGCCACCGACATGCTGCAGCCCGAGGCGATCGCCGGCACGGTGCGCGGCATCTGCGCGGACGGGGTGCCCGACCTCGTGCTCATCGCGCACGGCAACCTGCCCGACCAGCCGGCCTGCGAGGCCGACCTCGCGGCGGCCCGGCAGGCGCTGGAAGTGAACGGTATTTCCCCCGCGCTCTGGGCCGAGGCTTTCGCCGGAGCGCAGCAATCCCGCGGGCGCGGGCGCATCGGCATCATCGGCTCGGTGGCCGGCGACCGCGGCCGCCAGTCCAACTACGTCTATGGCGCGGCGAAGGGCCTGGTGGAGCGCTACGCCCAGGGCCTGCAGCACCGCCTCGCGGGAACGGGGGTGCGCGTGACCCTGGTCAAGCCCGGCCCCACCGACACCCCGATGACCGCACACCTCAAGGCCCAGGGCGCACGCCTGGCCACACCCGAGGAAGTGGCCGGCGCCATCGTGCGCGGCATGGCGCGCGGTGCGCCGGTGGTCTATGCCCCGGCGAAGTGGGCGCTCATCATGCTCGTGATCCGCCACCTGCCCCGCGCCGTGTTCCACCGCATGAAGATCTGACATTGCCACAGATGACCCACGACGAGACCCATCTCTCCCCCGTCCCCTCCCGGCAGACCTGGCGGCAGCGCTTACCGTTCGCACTGCTGATGGCGTTCGCCACCATCTACGCGATTGCCACGGCGGTATCCGCCTGGCGCACCTTCACGCCGGTCCCGATCTGGGACACGTGGGGCGCAGCGCTGGAGTTCTATATCGATGTGCGCCATGGTGTCGGCTGGGAGGCCTGGTGGCGCCAGGCCAACGAGCACCGGCTGGTGCTTCCCAAGGCACTGTTCTGGATGGAATACACCTGGTTCGGCGGCCAGCAGGTCTTCCTGATCATCATGAACTACGTGCTCGTCGGCTGCGGCCTGGCGGTGTTCGCGGCCTTCCTGCGGGACCGCCTGCCCGCCCTGTCCGGCAGGTCGTGGTTCTTCGGCGTGACGCTGCTGGCCATAGGGCTGTTTTCCTGGGTGCAGAAGGAAAACCTGGCCTGGGCCAACCAGGGCCAGTTCTTCATGGCGCAGGTGCTGCCGCTGGTGGGCTTCTACTGCCTCTACCGCGCCGCTTGCGCGCCAACGGCGCGCGGCTGGTTTCCTGCCGCCAGCCTGATCGGGGTGCTCAGCGTGGGAACCATGGCCAACGGCGTCATGGCCCTGCCCATGATGGTGCTCTACGCTGCCGTCGCACGGCTCGGCCGCCGGCGCACGCTCATCCTGGCAGTGCTCACCGCCATCTGCGCGGGCGCCTATGCGGTGGGCTATACCTCCCCTTCCGACCACGGCGGCGTGTTCTCCAAGCTGCGGGACCGTCCGCTGGACATGCTCTCCTACACCCTGGTCTACCTCGGCGCACCCTTCCAGCATTTCGTGCTGAAGCAGCATTCGCTGTCGTGGACTCCGCTGAGCCAGGCCTTCGGGGTGCTTTTCGTGCTGCTGACCCTGGCGCCGCTGCCGCGCGTGCTGCGCGATCCCCGCGCACACCGGCTGGACCTGGCCCTGCTGACCTTCGTCATCTACATCGGCGGCCTCGCCTTCGCGACCAGCGGCGGGCGCGTGCAGTTCGGCCTCGAAAGCGCGCTGTCGAGCCGCTACACAACGCCGACCGTGATGGCATGGGCGGCCCTGGCGATCCTGTACGCACCGCGCCTGGTCGCGCTGCGCGGCGCGGCACGCGTGGCCATGCAGGTGCTGCTCGTCGCATGCCTGGCGCAGATGCTCGTGGTGCAGACGCGCGACGCGGAACGCAAGGAAGAGCAGCACATGCGCATGACCGGGGCGCTGGCACTGCAGATGGGCGTGCACGACAAGCGGCGCATCGGCATGCTGATCTGGCACGAAGAGTACGGTGCACGGCTCGCCCGCGGGGCCACGGCCATCCGCGCAGGCATTTTCGGCCGCCCCGTCATGGTGGAGGCCACCCACGCGGTGGGCGAGCATGCCGAGGCCCTGCCCCCGCGCTGCCATGCCTTCGTGGACCAGGTGGAGACCCTGCCCGGCGAGCCCCGCTTCGTGCGCGTGCAGGGCGGGCTGCTGCCCGAGCCCGAGCGCAAGCCCTTCGAGGCCGTGCGCCTCGTCGGCGCCGACGGCACGGTGGTCGGCTACGGCGTGCCCGACCGCTGGCGCAAGCGCACGCCGCCCGCGCACGCGCCGGGCCCGTTCGGGCGCTACCTCATGTTCACGGCCTACCTTCAGGTGCCGGCATCGGGGCAACTGCCCCCCGCCGTCACGCTGCAGGCGCCCGGTACGCCCTGCTCGGCCGCCCTGGTGCTGACGCCCCCCGTGCCGGCCTCCTGACACGGCGCCGCCTTTCCACGCTTTTCCGATCCCGATGCATCTCCCCTCTTCCATGCAGCAGCACACCACCAAGATCGTCCTGCCCGGCGGCGCCGGCCTCGTCGGCCAGAACCTCGTCGCGCACCTCAAGCTCCATGGCTATGCCAACCTCGTCGTGCTCGACAAGCACGCCGCCAACCTGGAGATCCTGCGCCGCATGCACCCGGACATCGTCGCCGAGCTGGCGGACCTCGCCGAGCCCGGCGACTGGGAACGGCACTTCGAAGGCGCCGACGCGGTGGTGATGCTGCAGGCGCAGATCGGAGCGCCGCAGGCCGAGCCCTTCGTGCGCAACAACCTCACCTCGACGCAACGCATCCTGGCGCTCATCCAGCAGCACCGCATTCCCCACACGGTGCACATCAGCTCCTCGGTGGTGGAGTCGGTCGCCAAGGACCACTACACCGACACCAAGCGCGCGCAGGAAGAGATGGTGCTGGCCAGCGGCATTCCCTGCGTGGTGCTGCGGCCCACGCTGATGTTCGGCTGGTTCGACCGCAAGCACCTGGGCTGGCTTTCGCGCTTCATGCGCAAGGTGCCGGTGTTCCCGATCCCGGGCAATGGCCGCTACATGCGGCAGCCGCTCTACGCGGCCGACTTCTGCCGCATCATCGTGCGCTGCATCGAGGAGCGGCGCGTGGGCGGCGTGTTCAACATCACGGGGCTGGAGAAGGTCGACTACATCGACATCATCCGCACCATCAAGGCCGCCACGGGCGCGAAGGCGGCCATCGTGAAGATCCCCTACGGCCTCTTCTACCTGCTGCTGAAAGTCTGGGCGCTCTTCGACCGCGACCCGCCCTTCACCGCCGACCAGCTCAAGGCCCTCGTGGCGCACGACGAGTTCGAGGTGATCGACTGGCCGGGCATCTTCGGCGTGCGCGCCACGCCCTTCGCCGAGGCCATCCACGAAACCTTCCACCACCCGGAGTACAGCCGCGTGGTGCTGGAGTTCTGATGAACGCCGCCGCTTCCCCTTCCCCCACGTCCGCGGCCGGCTCCGCCATGGCCCGCGGCCAGCGCATCGCCGTGCTCGGCGCCGGCCCCATGGGCCTGGCCGTGGCCTACCAGCTCGCGCGCGACGGCCACCGGCCCGTGGTGTTCGAGGCCGACGACCGCGTGGGCGGCATGACCGCGATGTTCGATTTCGACGGCCTGCCGATCGAGCGCTACTACCACTTCCACTGCACCTCCGACCACGACTTCCTCCAGGTGCTGGACGAGCTGGGCCTGGCCGACAAAATGCGCTGGCGCGCCACGCGCATGGGCTACTGGTTCCAGAAGCGCCTGCAGGCCTGGGGCAACCCGGTGGCGCTGCTGCGCTTCCAGGGCCTGGGGCTGGTGGCTAAATTCCGCTACGGCCTGCATGCGTTCCTCTCCACCAAGCGCGACGACTGGAAGCCGCTCGACGGCGTCGAGGCCACAGGCTGGATCCGCCGCTGGGTGGGCGCGGAGGCCTACGAAGTGCTCTGGCGCCGCCTCTTCGAGTACAAGTTTTACGAGCACACGGGCAACCTCTCGGCCGCCTGGATCTGGAGCCGCATCCGCCGCATCGGCCGTTCGCGCTACAGCCTCATGCAGGAAAAGCTGGGCCACCTGGAGGGCGGCTCCGCCACGCTGCTGGACGGCATGGCCGCCGACATCCGCGCGCACGGCGGCGAGATCCGCCTGTCCACGCCCGTGACCCGGGTGCGCATGGAAGCGGGCCGCGTGCAGGGCGTGGAGACTGCGCAGGGCTTCGAGGCCTTCGACAAGGTGGTGAGCACCGTGCCCCTTCCCTTCGTGCCGCGCCTCATGCCGGACCTGCCGCAGGACGTGCTCTCGCGCTTCGCGGCGCTGAAGAACATCGCCGTGGTCTGCGTGATCGCCAAGCTGCGCAAGCCCCTCACCGAAAACTTCTGGCTCAACGTGAACGACCCGAACATGGACATTCCGGGCCTGGTGGAATACAGCAACCTGCGCCCGCTGCCGGAATCCATCGTCTATGTGCCGTTCTACATGCCCGGCGAGCACCCCAAGTACGCCGAGCCCGACCAGGCCTTCCTGGACAAGGTGCGCCGCTATCTGCGCACCATCAACCCCGCACTGCAGGACGATGACTTTCTGGCGATGCGCGCGAGCCGCTACCGCTACGCGCAACCGATCTGCCCGCCCAACTACCTGGAAAGCCTGCCGCCCGTGCAATTGCCAGTGCAGGGCCTGTGGGTGGCCGATACGTCCTACTACTACCCCGAGGACCGCGGCATTTCCGAGAGCATCGGTTTCGGCCGCCGCATGGCGCGCGACGCAGCCCAGGCTGCCGCAGGCTCCCGCCCGTGATCGAAGCCTTCCGCTCCAGGCAGTTCCTGGCCTTCCTGGTGACGGGCGGGGTGGCGGCGCTCGCCAATTTCGGCTCGCGCATCGCGTTCAGCCACTGGATGCCATTCTCCGCCGCCGTGATCGCAGCGTACTGCGTGGGCATGTGCACGGCCTTCGTGCTGGCGCGCGCCTTCGTCTTCAAGGCGAGCACGCAGTCCACGCACAAGTCGGCGATGTTCTTCGTGCTGGTGAACCTGCTGGCCGTGGCGCAGACCTGGGCCGTGAGCATGGCCCTGCTGAAGTGGGTGCTGCCTGCGCTCGGCATCACGGCCTTCGCGCCCGAGATCGCGCACGCCGTGGGCGTGGTGGTGCCGGTGTTCACGAGCTACCTGGGCCACAAGCGCTGGTCCTTCGCCGAAACGCCGGCCCGGCCCGGCACTCCGGACTGACCCACCGGCGCCATGAACCCGCGTGCCGCCGTCACCGCTGCCCTGGCCTGCACGGCCGCCTACGTGGCGGCCCTGGCCTGGGCCGACGCCCGCAACCAGGTCTTCGCGCAGCTGCCGCGCGTGGCGGCGTGGATGCCCGGCCTGGCGGCGATGGCGTTCGCCTCCTACGGGCTGCGCTATGCGCGCTGGCACTGGCTCCTGCGCCGCGCGGGGCATGGCGTGCCGGCCATGGCGGGGTTCGCGGGCTACCTGGCAGGCTTCGCCTTCACCGCCACGCCGGGCAAGGTGGGCGAACTGGTGCGCGCCCGCTACTTCACGCGCTGGGGCGTGCCGGCGTCCCGCACCCTCTCGGCTTTCGTCTATGAGCGGGCGCTCGACCTGCTCACGGTGGCGTTGCTGGCCGCGCTGGCCGTGCCCTCCGGCCGCCTGTTCGGCATCGTGCTGGCCTTCGTGGCCGGGCTGATCGGCGCGGTCGCCGCGGTGGCGGCCCGGCCCCGCTGGCTGCTGCGCCTGGCCGCACGCATGCGGGCCATGGGATGGCGCCGCACGGCGCGCACCGGCCGCATGCTCGCGCTCGGCCTGGCAGGCTGCCGCCTCTGGCTCACTCCCCGCGACATGGCTGTCTCGTTCGGACTGGGCCTGGCCGCCTGGACGCTCACCGCGGCATCGTTCGCCTGGCTGCTGCAGGGCCTGGACATTACGGTGCCACTGCGCGCGGCGCTGTCCACCTACCCCACGGCCATGCTGGCCGGCGCGGCATCGATGCTGCCGGGCGGCATCGGCACCACCGAGGCCACCATCGTCGCCCTGCTGGCGCTGCACGCCGTGCCGCTGGGCACCGCCACGCTCGCGGCCGTGGGCATCCGCTTCGCCACGCTGTGGATAGCCGTGGCCTGCGGCTTCGCCGCCATCGGCTGGCTGGAGCGGCACGCGCCGGGCGGCAGCCCGCGGGCGCAGCGCCCCTGAGCAGCCGCAGGATGGCACCGGTACCCCGGGGAAACCCGTACCGGACGGCTCGGCCGATAGCCAGCTGACGCAAGAATCCGGCGGCAGGCCCCTCTATGCTGGCCCTGCGCGTCGCCTGGGGGCCGGGGCACCGGCCGCCCCCACCCTGGACGGCACAAGGAACATACGGCAGAGTGGCGCAACGTCCGCCTTCGCCCAGGAGACACCGATGACCACCGTGAACGACCCGTCCGTGCCCCGCCCCTGCAGCAGCGGCGATCGCATCATGTGGCTCACGCACGAACGCATCTTCTACGCGGGACTGCTGGGCGCTCCGGTCATGCACGACAAGGGCGCCATCACCGTGTACGTCGCCATCGAGGGTCGCCTGCGCGTGCGCTTCCAGGGTGGGGAATGGCAGGCCGCCGAGGTCGTCGTCGTGCAGCCCTATGTCCCGCACGAGATCGCCAGCGAAGGCCGCCATGTGATCGACCTGCTGATCGAGCCAGAAACCGTGGATGCCTCCCGCCTGCCACCCTGGCTGCGGGCCTGCGGCGCCGTGCATGTCCCCGGGTTCGCCGCCCACGTGCGCGCCACGCACCAACGGCTGGCTGCGGGCGTCGGCACACAGCCCCTGCAGCCGGCCGACTTCGACGCCGTCTTCTTCGGCCAAACCCTGCCCGGGCGCATGCTGGACATGCGCATCGCCGGCGTGTTCGACGGGCTGCGCAGCGATCCGTCCACCATGGATGCGGCCGAACAGTGCGCAGCGCAGGCAGGCCTGTCCTTCTCGCGCTTCCTGCACCTGTTCAAGGAACAGGCGGGGGGCCCGTTCCGGTCCGTGCGCACGTGGAAGCGCGCCCGGGCCCTGCTGCAGCACGTGAACAGCGACAGCAACCTGGTGTACGTGGCGCTGAACATCGGCTATCCGGATTCCACGCACTTCAGCCACTCGATCCGCAGGACCTACGGGCTCAAGCCCAGGGACATCTTCGCCGGCTCGCGCAAGCTGCGCGTGATCGCCCAGCCGGTCATGCATCCGTCGCTCGCCGCCGGCTGAGCGCGCCGCGGCCAGCCAGTCCGCGCAAGACCGGCGCCCACGCACCGGCGAGCATGTGCGCATGAACGATGAAATCCATGGCCAACCCGCGGCGTCCCCACCTGCGGTCCAGGGCAGCGCTCCCGCAGGCCGAGCGGCCCAGGCCGCCCCCATGGGCGGGCTGTGCGCCGACCTGCTGGCCGAGTACCACGCACTGGCCGGCCTCTGCCAGACCCTGTCGCCGCAGCAATGGCACACCGCAACCGATTTCCACGGCTGGACGCCCTGGGACGAAGTGGCGCATCTGCTGTTCTTCGACGAGGCCGCGCTGCTGGCGTTGGAGGATGGCGCCGCCTTCGAAGCCGACAAGGCAGCGCTCACGGAGCGGCTGGGCCGCGGGGAAGCCATCAGCGCCATCGCCCGGGAGCGCCATGGAGCGCTCGATGGCGCGGCCCTCCTCGCCCGCTGGCGGCAGCGCCACGGAGCGCTGGTGGCCGCGCTGGCCGCCATGGACGCCAGGGCGCGGCTGCCCTGGTACGGGCCCGCCATGAGCGCCCGCTCCTTCGCCACCGCCCGGCTGATGGAGACCTGGGCCCACGGCCAGGACATCCGCGACCTGGTGGGCGGCGAGCATCCCGCCGGGCCGGGCCTGCGCCACATCGCCCACCTCGGCGTATCCACGTTCGGCTGGAGCTTCGCCAATCGCGGCCTGGCCGTGCCGCATCCCGTCCCGTTCGTGGACCTCACCGCGCCCGGCGGAGAACGCTGGACCTGGGGCGAACCTTCCAGCGAACACTGGGTGCGCGGTACCGCCCACGATTTCGTGCTGCTCGTGACCCAGCGGCGCCACCGCGCGGATACCCGGCTGCAATGGGCCGGCGACCCGGCAGAGCAGTGGACCCGGCTGGCCCAGTGTTTCGCGGGCGAGCCCGCAGACGGCCCCTCCCCCGGCGAGCGTGTCTCCCGACGCTGACACACCCGGCGGCGCCGAAGGCCTCGCGCTCACGCTGGACCTGGCGCCGCGCATCGCTCCCCTGCTCGAACGCCGCATCGCAGGCCTGGGCGAGCATGCGCCGGCCGATCTGTCGTTCGGCAACCTGTGGCTCTTCCGGCATGCGCACCAATGGCGGTGGCACGGCGGCGCCTGGCCCTGCGTCGCCGGCCGCGCCTACGATGGGCAGCGTCTGGCCGTGCCGCTGTTCGATGTACGCAAGGCACCGCGCGGCGTGCTGCACGACCTGGCGCTGCGCCATGGCGGGCTGTTTCCCCTGTGCAGGCACGAGGCCGAGGTGCTCGGCCGGTCTGGATGGAAACTGTCGGCCGAGCGCGCCGACGCCGACTACCTCTATCCGGCCGGGCAGTTCCGTGGCTACCGCGGCCCCGCCCTGCACAACAAAGCCAACCTGGTGGCACAGCTGCACGCCGCGCACACGCTGCATGCGGAACCCTACCGGCCAGCGCTGCAGCCGCACGCGCTGGCCGTGCTGCAGGGATGGCTGCACGACAAGGGCAAGGCCGCGGGCGACGCCGACGACGCACCCTGCCGCGAGGCCCTGGCCGGCGGGCCGGAACTGCGGCTCGAAGGCTTCATGCACTGGGCCGATGGCGAGCCCGCGGGCTTCCTGCTCGCGGAACCGCTGCAGCCCGGCGTCTGGGTGGTGCGCTTCGCCAAGGGCCTGGTGCGCTTCAAGGGCATCACGCAGCACATGTTCCGCCACTTCGCCGAGCGCCCGGACGCGCGCGTGGACTGGCTCAACTTCGAACAGGACCTGGGCCTGGCCAATTTCCGCCAGACCAAGCTGAGCTACCGGCCGGCCCTGCTGCTGCCCAAGTGGCGGCTGCTGCCCGACACTCTGGCCTGATCCTCCGGCAGGGTGCGATGCCGCAGCGGCACAGCCACTCGGCGCAAGACCCCGAAAGCCGCCATGCCTACGCTGCAGGCACCGTCGCATGCAGTTGCGACACCCGAGCACAGGTCGCCATGCCACAGATCGAATCCACCCTTTCCCCCACCAGCGCGGACCATGCCGCCAACCGCGAGCACATGCTCGGGCTCATCGGGCGCCTGCGCGCCTTCGAGCAGCGCACGCAGGCCCGGTCGGCCGCCTCGCGCGAACGCTTCGACAAGCGCCGGCAGCTGTTGCCGCGCGAACGCCTTTCGCTACTGCTGGACCCGGGTGCGCCGTTCCTGGAACTCGCCACGCTCGCGGGCCTGGGCCTGGACACGCCCGACCTCGACACGAGCGTGCCCGGCGGTGGGGTGATCGGCGGCATCGGCTTCATCAACAGGATACGCTGCATGGTGGTCGCCTCCGACTCCGGTATCGATGCCGGCGCGCTGCAGCCCATGGGGCTGGACAAGCAGTTGCGTATCCAGGAGATCGCCCTCGACAACAAGCTGCCCTATGTGCAGCTGGTCGAAAGCGCGGGCGCCAACCTCATGCAGTACCGCGTGGAGGAGTTCGTGCGGGGCGGCAACCTGTTCCGCAACCTGGCGCGCCTGTCCGCCGCCGGCCTGCCGGTGCTGACGGTGACGCACGGATCCTCCACCGCGGGCGGCGCCTACCAGACCGGCCTGGCCGACTACATCATCCTGGTGCGCGACCGCTCCCGCGCCTTCCTCGCCGGCCCGCCGCTGCTGAAGGCCGCCACCGGCGAGGTGGCCACCGAGGAAGAACTCGGCGGCGCGCTCATGCACACGTCGGTCTCCGGGCTGGGCGACTACCTCGCCGAAGACGACCGGGACGCCCTGCGCATCGCGCGCGAGATCCTGGGCCAGATCGACTGGCACCACGGCACGGCCCCCGAAGCCGCGCGCAGCTTCCAGCCGCCGCGCTACGACGCCGAGGAACTGCTGGGCATCATGCCTGCCGACGCCAAGCGGCCGGTGGACATGAAGCAGGTCATCGCCCGCATCGCCGATGGCTCCGAGTTCCTGGAGTTCAGCGAGAACTACGGCAGCGCCACGGTCTGCGGCCACTTCCGGATCGAAGGCCGGCCCGTGGGAGTCATCACCAACAACGGCCCGATCGACCCGGCCGGCGCCGCGAAGGCCACGCACTTCATCCAGGCCTGCTGCCAGTCGCGCACGCCCATCCTCTACCTGCACAACACGACGGGCTTCATGGTGGGCCGTGCGTACGAGGAAGCCGGCATCATCAAGCACGGCTCCAAGATGATCCAGGCCGTGGCGGGCGCCACCGTGCCGCAGATCACCCTCTACTGCGGCGCCTCCTATGGCGCAGGCAACTACGCCATGTGCGGCCGCGGCTTCCATCCGCGGTTCTGCTTCAGCTGGCCGAACGCCCGGACCGCCGTGATGGGCGGCGAGCAGGCCGCCGGGACCATGCGCATCGTCGCGGAGGCCGGCATGCGCCGCAAAGGCGCGATCGACGAAGCAAAGCTGGACGACATGTCCCGGCGCATCGTGGACCGCTTCGACAGCCAGATGAGCGTGTTCACCACGAGCGCGCACCTGCTCGACGACGGGGTCATCGATCCGCGGGACACCCGCGCCGTGCTGGCCGAAGTGCTGGCGGTCTGCCGCGAGGCCGAAGCGCGCAGCCCCCGGCCCATGCAGTTCTCCGTGGCGCGCCCCTGAGGCGTTCTGCGCAGCGACCGATGCATCCACTACCTCTTTCGTCCGCCATGCAACCGATGACACCCTTTTCCAGAATCCTGGTCGCCAACCGCGGTGAAATCGCCCTGCGCGTGATGCGCAGCGCACGGGCGCTGGGCTACCGCACGGTGGCCGTGTATTCCACCGCCGACGCCCGGTCCGAACATGTGCGCGCCGCCGATCAGGCCGTGTGCATCGGCGGGCCGCTGCCCGCGCAGTCCTACCTGCGCATCCCCGCCCTCATCGAGGCCGCCCGCGCCAGCGGCGCCGACGCCGTGCACCCGGGCTACGGCTTCCTCGCCGAGAACGCGGATTTCGCCGAAGCCTGCCGCGCCGCGGGCCTGGTCTTCGTCGGCCCCTCCCCCGAGGCGATCCGCGCCATGGGCGACAAGGCCGGCGCCAAGCGGCTCATGATGGATGCCGGCGTTCCCTGCATTCCGGGCTACCAGGGCAGCGACCAGGACAGCGGGCGCCTCGCCGACGAAGCCACCCGCATCGGCTACCCCGTGATGATCAAGGCCACGGCCGGCGGGGGCGGCCGTGGCATGCGCCTGGTGCGGTCGGCGGAGGAATTCCCCGATCTGCTGCGCAGCGCCCGGTCGGAAGCCAGGAACGCGTTCGGGGATGACACCGTGATCCTCGAGCGCGCGATCGTCGAGCCCCGCCATGTCGAGATCCAGGTCTTCGCCGACCGCCACGGACAGGCCGTGCACCTGGGCGAGCGCGACTGCTCGGTGCAGCGCCGCCACCAGAAGGTGATCGAGGAAGCGCCCTCGCCTGCGGTAACGCCCGGGTTGCGCGCGCGCATGGGCGCCACCGCGGTGCAGGCCGCACGGGCGATCGGCTACGAGGGCGCCGGCACGCTGGAGTTCCTGCTCGACCGCGAGGGCCATTACTACTTCATGGAGATGAACACGCGGCTGCAGGTCGAGCACCCGGTCACCGAGGCCATCACCGGTCTGGACCTGGTGGAATGGCAACTGCGCGTGGCCGCCGGGGAGCCGCTGCCGCTGGCGCAGGAGGCGATCGGCTTTTCGGGCCACGCCATCGAAGTGCGCCTGTGTGCCGAGGATGTTCCCGCGGGCTTCATGCCGCAAAGCGGCCTGCTGCGGCGCTGGCAGGTACCCGAAGGCCTGCGCGTGGAGCACGGCCTGCGTTCGGGGGCCGAGGTGCCGCCCTATTACGACTCCATGGTGGCCAAGCTGATCGCGCACGGCCGCACCCGCGAGGAGGCCCGCAGGCGCCTGCTGCAGGGCGTGCAGGACACGGTGGCGCTGGGCGTGCGCACCAACCAGGCCTTTCTCGCGCGCTGCCTGGCCCATCCGGTGTTCGCCGAGGGTGGCGCCACGACCGCCTTCATCGCGCAGCACGAAGCCACGCTGATTCCCGAGGACGCCCAGGCCACGGCGCGCGCGGCGCTGATCGGCGCCTGGCTGCTGCATGCCACGGACAGGCTCGGTGGGCAGGGCGCTGCGGGCGGGAAACTGGCGCACGGCCTGCCGCTGGGCCTGCGCTTCACGCTCGATGGCGCCGGACACGCCGTCAGCGTGTCGCAACGGGGGCCGCATGTGTTCGCGCTGGACGTCCAGGGCACCGTGCAGGAACTGGAACAGGTCGCGCTCGATGGGCACAGCGCGCGTTTCATCCTGGGCGGCGTCATGGACAGCGTGGCCTTCGACCGCGACGGCGCCAGCCTGTGGTTCCACCATGCCGGGCGCACCCACGTGCTGGAGGACCGCACGCGCGTTGCACACGCACAGCGCGGCCAGGCCGGTGGCGACGGCCGCGTGCGCGCCTCGATGAACGGCCGCGTCGTGGCCCTGCTGGCGGCCGTGGGCGACGCGGTATCGCCAGGCCAGCCCCTGCTGACGCTGGAGGCCATGAAGATGGAGCACGTGCACCACGCGCCCGTCCGGGGCACGGTCACCGCCGTGCTGGTGGGCCTGGGCGAGCAGATCGAATCGCGCCGGGTCGTGATCGAGATCCAGCCCGAGGTGCAGGAAGAAGGGGCCGCAGCATGAACGCAGTGGCAGGCACCGGCGGCGACGTCCTGTTCGAGCAGCGGGACGCAGTGTTCTGGATCACCATCCACCGCGAGGACAAGCGCAATGCCCTGAATGCGGGCGTGATCGCCGGCCTGCGCGAAGGGCTGCGGCAGGCGCACACCCTGCCCGCGGTGCGTGCGATCGTACTCACGGCGGCGGGCGAGAGGGCCTTCTGCGCAGGGGGCGACCTGCAGCCCGGCCAGGGCTTCGCATTCGATCTCTCGCGCCCCAACGGCGACTATGCGGACCTGCTGCGCGAAGCCCGCGGCGCCACGCTGCCGATCGTCGCCCGCGTGAACGGCGCCTGCATGGCCGGCGGCATGGGCCTGCTGTGCATGGCCGACATGGCCGTGGCCGCGGACCATGCGGTGTTCGGCCTGCCCGAGGTGAAGATCGGCCTGTTCCCGGTGCAGGTGCTCAGCCTGCTGCAGGAGCTGGTGGCCCCCCGCACGGTGCGCGAATGGGCGCTCACCGGCGAGCCCTTCACCGCCGAAGAGGCCCGTCAGGCCGGCCTGGTCAACCACGTGGTGGCCGCGGCCGACCTGGATGCCAAGACCCGATGGCTGGTCGATCGACTGGCCGACAAATCCCCCACGGCGATCCGGCGCGGCAAGTACGCGATGCGCGCGATGGCCGCCATGCCCTTCGACCAGGCGATCGCCTATGCGGAGGGCCAGATCGCGCTCATGCCGATGACCGAAGACGCGCGCGAGGGCATGGCCGCCTTCAACGCGAAACGCAAGCCCCGGTGGACCGGGCGCTGACCGGCGTGCATCCGCCGCGCCGTGCAGCCATTCGGCGCAAGACGGCACGCGCGGCAGAGACCACCATCCCCGCAGACGCACCATCGCCATGAACACACTCCGAGACAAAACCCTCTTCATCACCGGCGCCAGCCGGGGCATCGGCAAGGCCATCGCCCTGCGCGCCGCGCGCGACGGCGCCCGCGTGGTGATCGCGGCCAAGACCACCGAGCCCGATCCCCGGCTGCCGGGCACCATCCACAGCGCAGCCGCGGAGATCGAAGCTGCAGGCGGGCAGGTGCTGCCCCTGGCAGTGGATGTCCGCGACGACGGGCAGGTGCAAGCCGCCGTGGAACAGGCGGTCGATCGCTTCGGCGGCATCGACATCCTCGTCAACAACGCCAGCGCGATCCATCCGCAGGGCGTACTCGGCACGCCGCTCAAGCGCTACGACCTGATGATGGACGTGAACGTGCGCGGCAGCTTCGCCTGTACCCAGGCCTGCCTGCCCCATCTGCTGAAGGCGCGCAACCCGCACATCCTCAGCCTGTCGCCGCCCATCAACCTGCGCCCGCACTGGCTCGGCATCCATCCCGCGTACACGCTCTCCAAATACGGCATGAGCCTGCTCGCGCTGGGCGTGGCGGAGGAATTCCGCGCCGCGGGCGTCGCGGCCAACACGCTCTGGCCGCGCACCCTCATCGCCACCGCCGCGCTGCACATCGCCGCGCCGGGCCAGGCCGGGCGCGCGCGCCGGCCCGAGATCATGGCCGACGCCGCCCACTGGATCCTCACGCAGGACAGCCGGCAGGTGAGCGGCCGCAGCTTCCTCGACGAAGAGGTGCTGCGCGGCATGGGCCACACCGATTTCAGCGGCTACCTCGCCCACCCGGGCACCGAGCCGGAACTCGACTACTTCGTGGAGGCCTGAGCCATGGCGGAGCACAAGCCGGCCAACAAGGTGGTGCGGATCGGGGGGGCCTCGGGCTTCTGGGGCGACAGCCGCACCGGGGCGCCGCAATTGGTGGCCTCGGGCCTGATCGACTACCTGGTGTTCGACTTCCTGGCCGAAACCACCATGGCCCTGCTGGCCGCGGCGCGCGCGAAAAAGCCCGACATGGGCTATGCCACCGACTTCGTCGATACCGCGATGCGCGACGTACTGCCCGAAGTCCTGCGGCGCGGCATCAAGGTCATCGCCAATGCGGGCGGCATCCACCCGCGGGGCTGCGCCGACGCATTGCGGGCGCTGGCGGCCTCGATGGGCCTGTCGCCACGCATCGCCGTGGTCGAGGGCGACGATGTCAGCGCCCAGCTGGGGGCGCTGCGCAGTGCCGGTGTGCGCGACATGTTCACCGGCGAAGCGCTGCCAGTGCAGGTGCTCAGCGCCAACGCCTACCTCGGCGCCTTCCCCGTGGCGCGGGCGCTGGCCGCGGGCGCCGACATCGTGATCACCGGCCGCGGCGTGGACAGCGCGGTCACCCTGGGCGCGCTGATCCACGAATTCGGCTGGACACCGCAGGACCTCGACGCGCTGGCCGGCGGAAGCCTGGCGGGGCACATCATCGAATGCGGCTGCCAGGCGACGGGCGGCCTGTTCACCGACTGGCGGCGCGTGCCCGGCTGGGCCCACATCGGCTACCCCATCATCGACTGCCGTCCCGACGGCAGCTTCGAACTCGGGAAGGCGCCGGGCACGGGCGGCCTGATCGACCGCGCCTGCGTCATCGAGCAGATGCTCTACGAGATCGGCGACCCGTCCGCCTACCTGCTGCCGGACGTCAGCTGCGACTTCCGCCAGGTCGAGGTCGAGCAGCGGGGCCCGGAGCGTGTGCGCGTGAGCGGCGCGCGGGGCCGGGCGCCGAACGGCAGCTACAAGGTGTCCGCGACGCAGCTGGACGGATACCGCTGCGCCGGCATGATGGTGATCGTGGGCATCGATGCCGCGGCCAAGGCCCGGCGCACCGGCGAGGCCATCGTCGAGCGCACGCGCGGCCTGCTGCGGCAGGCCGGCATGCCCGACTACAGCCGGGTGCAGATCGAGCTCTTCGGCAACGAATCGCTGTACGGCGCCCACGCGCGCACGGCCGCTTCGCGCGAGGTCATGGTGCGCGTGGTGGTCGATCACCCGCAGAAGCAGGCGCTGGAGATCTTCGCGCGCGAGATCGCTCCCTCGGGCACCTCATGGTCCCCGGGAACCACCATGCCTTCGGGCGGCCGGCCATCGCCCACGCCGCTGATCAAGCCCTTCTCGTTCCTGATCGACAAGGCGCGCGTGCCGGTGAGCGTGCACCTGGACGGCCGCCCCTGCGCGGAGGCCTGGCTGCCCTCCCCGCCCCCGGGCCCGGCAGCAGCCCCTCCGCTACCCGCGCCTGCGGCATGGAGCGATCCCGCCGGCGAACCCCAGCAGGAGGTGCCGCTGGTACGCCTGGCCTGGGCGCGCAGCGGCGACAAGGGCAACCTCTCCAACATCGGCGTCATCGCGCGCCGCCCCGAGTGGCTGCCCCTGCTCTGGGCACGCCTGACGCCCGAGGCCGTGGGGCGCTATTTCGCGCACCTCGTGCAGGGACGCGTGGAGCGCTTCCACCTGCCGGGCACGCATTCGCTGAACCTGCTGCTGCACGACGCACTCGCGGGCGGCGGCCCCGCATCCGCGCGCTTCGACCCGCTCGGCAAGGGCCACGCGCAGGTGCTGCTCGACATGCCGATCCGGGTGCCGGCATCGCTGGCCGCGCAACTGCCCCCGGAAGACCTGGAGCCAGGCACTGCCGCCGCGACGACACACAACGGAGACCACCATGAGCGACCCTGGACGGAATGACCTCAGCCTGCTGGACGCCCTCCAGCGGCACCTGCAGAGCCGGCCCGACCGGGTGGCCTGCCGCTGGGGCGCGAGGACCTGGACGTTCCGCCAGGTAGAGGAAGACACCAACCGCATCGCCAATGCGCTGGCGGAGCAAGGCATCGGCCCGGGGGACCGCGTGGCGTGCATGACCCGGCACCACGTTCCCTTCATCCTGCTCGCGCTGGCCGCCATGAAAGCCGGCGCCGTCTGCATGCCGGTGAACTGGCGCCTGGCACCGGCCGAGGCCGAATACATCATCGCCCACGGCTGCAGCCGGCTGCTGATGGTGGATGCCGCCTTCGCGGCGCCCTACCTGCCCGGAGGCAGCGTGGCGCTGCCGGCGGATTGCACCGTGGTCTGCACCGACGGCGCCGTGTCCGGCGCGCCCGCGTTCGATGCCTGGCACGGGCCGCACGCACGCGGGTTCCGGGCCGTGGCGCCGCAGGCTGGAGACAGCGCCATGCAGATCTACACCTCGGGCACCACGGGGCTGCCCAAGGGTGCCGTGCTCTCGCACCGGGGCCTGCTGTCGGCCGTCCGCGCGGTGGTGGACGAATGGCATTTCGGGGCCGACGGCGTGCTCGGCAATCCCCTGCCGACCTTCCACGTCGCCGGCATCCTCATGCTGCTGCTCACGCTCCATACCGGCGGCACCACCGTGGCCTGCTCGGACTTCGAGCCCGATGGCTTCATCGCCAGCCTGGCCGAAAACCGGGTCACGCATGCCTTCCTGGTGCCGGCCATGCTGCTGTTCATGCTGCAGTCGCCCGCCGCCCGGACCACCGACTTCAGCGCCCTCGAACTCATCGCCTACGGCGGCTCCCCGGTCTCCGAAACGCTGCTGCTGCAGGCCATGGACACGTTCCGGTGCGACTTCCTTCAGGTGTACGGGCTGACCGAAGTCTCCGGCCCGGCGACCTTCCTCTCGCAGGCGGACCACCGCCGCGCGGCCACCGACCCGCAACTGCTGCGCTCCGCGGGCAGGCCGGTCGGGCAATGCCGGCTGCGCATCGTCGATCCCGTCTCCCTGCAGGACCTGCCCGAAGGCCAGACCGGCGAGATATGGCTGGAGTCCGTGCGCAACCTCAAGGAATACTGGCGCGACGAAGCCGCCACGCAGCGCGCCTTCCCCGAGGGCCGCGACGAGCGCGGCGGGTGGCTGCGCACCGGCGACGGAGGCTACCTCCAGGACGGCTACCTCTACATCCACGACCGCATCAAGGACATGGTGATCTCCGGCGGGGAGAACATCTACCCGGCGGAGATCGAGAACCTCCTGGCACAGCACCCCGCCGTGGCCGACGGGGCCGTCGTCGGCGTGCCCGATGCCACCTGGGGCGAGGCGGTGAAGGCCTGCGTGGTGCTCCGGCCCGGCGCGCAGGCCAGCGAACGCGAGATCATCGACTGGATGCGCGAACGCCTCGCGCACTACAAATGCCCCAGGAGCGTGGACTTCCTCGAGGCCCTGCCCCGCAACCCCAGCGGCAAGATCCTCAAGCGCGTGCTGCGTGCGCCCTACTGGAAGGACCAGCAGCGTTCGGTGGCCTGATCACGCGCTTTCGGACCGGAGCCGGGCGGCCACGGGCGCCGGCCTCCCGGATGGCCCTGCAAGCCCCCGAAGCCCGCGGGGCACCCCAGGGGTCAGCTTTCGCCGCGCAGGCGCTCTATGAGGCCATTGAGGGCCTCCAGCGAGCCGAACTGGATCGCCAGCTCGCCGACCTCCTCGGTGCGGCCGCCGCGCTTCACGCGTTTCTTCACCCGCACCTCCACCTCGGCCATCAGCAGGTCGGAGAGTTCCTCCTCCACCCGCTTGAGGTCGCGCGACTTGCCTTCCTTGCGCGCCTTCTGCGGCGCCAGGCTGAATTCCGCGCCGATCTTCTTCACCAGCCCCTCGGCCTCGCGCACCGAAAGCTTGCGCGCCGCGATCTGGTTGCCCGCCGTGATCTGCGCGGCGCGGTCCAGCGACAGCAGCGCACGGGCGTGGCCCATGTCGATGTCGCCCGCCATGAGCATGGTCTGCACCGGCTCGGCGAGGTTCAACAGGCGCAGCAGATTGCTCGCGGCGCTGCGCGAGCGGCCCACGGCCTGCGCGGCTTGCTCGTGCGTCAGGCCGAACTCCTTCACCAGGCGCGCCAGACCCTGGGCCTCCTCGAGCGGATTCAAGTCCTCGCGCTGGATGTTCTCGATCAGCGCCATCGCCGCGGCGGATTCGTCGGGCACCTCGCGCACCAGCACCGGCACCTCCGCCAGCCCCGCGATGCGAGCGGCCCGGAAGCGCCGCTCGCCAGCGATGATCTCGTAGCGGCCCGCGTTCTCGCCTTGCGCCAGCCGGCGCACCAGGATGGGCTGCATGATGCCCTGGGCCTTGATGCTTTCGGCCAGCTCGTAGAGCGCGCCTTCGTCCATGCGCGTGCGCGGTTGGTAGATGCCGGGCACCATGTCGTCGAGCGCCAGGGTGGACGGGGCGCCGGGAGCGGCGGCGTTGGAACCGCCGCCTTCGGCGCCGGGAGCTGCCTCCGCGACCTTGGGGCCGAGCAGCGCTTCGAGGCCGCGCCCGAGGCCCTTGGGTTTCTTGGTTGCCATGCGATGTGATCCGAAAGGAAAGATGTGGAATTCAGCGGGCCGCGCCGGCCACCGCATTGCGGCGACCCCGGGCCCAGCCCAGCAGCAGATTGCGCTGCCCCCAGAAAAGCACGGCCAGGGCTGCCAGCACCCAGGCCCAGTTCGACGGCGCGAAGCCCGGCTGCCCGTAGCGCACCGGCAGGCCCGTGGCCTCGGCCAGCAGCGCAGTCTCCGCGACGGCGAGGACCGCAGCAGCGGCCGTCAATGCCGCGCGCAGCTCCTGCGGAACGGTCGGCGCCCTGCCAGCAGCGGCACGGCGGTGGCGTGCAAGCCGCACGCAAATGCCGATGCCGGCAAGGCCCAGCACCACCGCGAGCGCCACCTTGCCCATGGCCAGGGCGACCGGAACGGACAACAGGGCACCGCCGCCAGCGAAAGCCTGCACCCCCTCCAGCAGCACCGTTCCGATGCGCGCCCAGCGGCCACCGGCCTGCCGCTCTTTGCTCACGGCTGCTCCAGCCAGGGGGCCAGCAGCGCATGCCCCTCGTCCCAGTCACCCAGCCCCGAGTCGGCATTCAGATGGCCGCACGGCCCCGCATCCACGAAGCGTGCATGCCAGTCCGAGGCCATCGCCCGGGCGCGCTCCAGGGCGCAATACGGGTCGTCGTGGCTGCCCACGAGCACCGACGGGAACGGCAGCGCGGCGCGCGCGACGGGCGTCCAGCCGGGCAGCAGCGCCGCGATGTCGGGCCGCTCCACGTCGCCGGGGCCCACCAGCAGGGCGCCACGCACCTTGCCGGCATGCCGCGTATGGGCGGCCCACCAGGCCGTGAGGATGCAGCCCAGGCTGTGCGCCACCAGCACCACGGGCCGCGGCGCATCGCCCACCACGTCCTCCAGCCGCGCCGACCAGTCGCCGCGCAGCGGGCGCATCCAGTCGTGCTGCTCCACGCGGCGGTAGCCGTAACGGCGCTCCCAGCGGCTCTGCCAGTGGTCGGGGCCGGAGTTCTGCCAGCCCGGCAGGATGAGCACGTCGTCAGGGTTCATGCTATTCATTTGATAGCAACCGATCACATGCGCTTGACGCGCTTGACCATCTCGCGGGCGAAGTCCACGAACGCCTGGCTGCCCTTGGCGCCCGGGTCGAACACCACGCCCGGCAGGCCGTAGCTCGGCGCCTCGGCCAGGCGTACATTGCGGGGGATCACGGTGTCGAACACCTTGTCGCCGAAATGGTCCTTGAGTTGCTCACTGACCTGGCTCTGCAGCGTGATGCGCGGATCGAACATCACCCGCAGCAGGCCGATGATCTGCAGGTCCTTGTTCAGGTTGGCATGTACCTGCTTGATGGTGTTGACGAGATCGGTGAGGCCCTCGAGCGCGAAATACTCGCACTGCATCGGCACGATCACGCCGTGCGCGCAGCACAGGCCATTGAGCGTCAGCATCGAGAGGCTGGGCGGGCAGTCGATGAGGATGAAATCGAAATCCTTGTCCACCACCGCCAGGGCGCTCTTGAGGCGCCGCTCGCGCTGCTCCAGGGCCACCAGTTCCACCTCGGCACCCGCCAGTTCGCGGTTCGCGCCCAGCACGCGGTAGCCGCACTGCTCCGACAGCACCGCCGCCTCCTGCACGGAAGCCGATTCCAGCAGCACGTCGTAGATGGTGAGTTCGAGCGCACGCTTGTCCACCCCCGAGCCCATGGTGGCATTGCCCTGGGGGTCGAGATCCACCAGCAGCACGCGCTGGCCCACCTTGGCGAGGCCCGCGGCGAGGTTGACGGAGGTGGTCGTCTTGCCGACGCCGCCTTTCTGGTTGGCAATGCAGAAAATCTTGGCCATGGGAATGGAAGGGATGGGGCCTTGCAGCCAATAGGTGGAAAGGTCAGCGGGCCACGGCCAGCTTGATGCCGAAGCCGATCAGAAACGTGCCCGCCAGACGCTCCAGCGCGCGGCCCAGCGCGGGCCGGGCACGCATGCGCTCGGCCATATGGTGCGTCAGCAGCACCACGCCCAGCCCGTAGAGGAACGAGAGCACCGCGATGGTGGCGGCCATCACGCCGAAGGTCAACAGGCCGCGGTGATGGGCCGGATCGACGAACAGCGGAAAGAACGCCATGTAGAACATGATGGCCTTGGGGTTGAGCAGCGTGATGAGCGCGGCCTGGCGAAAGTAGTGCCGGGGCTGGATGGCGATGACCGGCGCCGAGCCGGGCCGCGCCAGCAGCATGCGCGCGCCCATCCAGGCCAGGTAGGCAGCACCCAGCCACTGCACCGCGTGGAAGACGGCCGGCACCGCGGACAGCATCGCGGCCACGCCGGCCACCGCCATCCACAGAAGTACCTGGTCGCCCGCGATGACGCCCAGGGTGGCCGCCATGCCGGCGCGCACGCCGCCCTTGCCGGTGGAGGTGACAAGCGCCAGATTGCCCGGGCCGGGAATGGCCAGGAACAACAGGATGGCGGCGACGAATGCGCCGTAGTCCGCAATGCCAAACATCAGCACCCCCGAAAATTGGAAGCGGGAGTTTAAGGCAGGGCTGCACCGCCCACGCCATCCGCGCCGGCTTCCGCGCTTTTGCGTGGCCGCATCCAGACGATGCAACGCTCCGCATCCAGGCCCGGAACCACCAGTTGTTCCACGTGGAACACTTCCGCGACCGGAGGCAGAAGGGCGATTTCATCGGACGGGTCGCGGCCCTTCATCGCCAGCCAGACGCCGTCCGGGGCGATGGCTGCCTGCGACCACGCCACGAAATCCGGCAGCGAGGCGAACGCCCGGCAGCTCACCACCTCGAACGGGCCCGCCAGGGTTTCCACACGCGCATGGATGCCCCGCAGGTTGCGCAGCCTCAGCGACACGGCAGCCTGCTGGATGAAGGCGGCTTTCTTCGCGACGGTATCCACGCAACTCACATCCAGCGATGGGCAGCAGATGGCGACCACCACGCCCGGAAGGCCGCCACCCGAGCCGACATCCAGCAGGCGCAGCCTGGCGCCCTCGCCTGCACTGCCCGGCAGGCCCTGCACCGCCTGGAGATGGCGCTGCAACGGCGCCACCGCCGCAAGGCTGTCGAGCAGGTGGTGCGTAAGCATCTCCTGCGGATCGCGCACCGCCGTGAGGTTATAGACCCGGTTCCATTTCTGCAGCAGGGCCAGGAACTCCAGCAGTTGCTCGAGCTGCGTCTCCGACAGATCCAGGCCAAGGGCCTCTGCCCCCGCGCGCAAAGGCGCCGAGAGCACGCTGTCGGCCACCGTCACGCCGCCACCTCGTCCGCCTGCTGCGCCGTGAAGCCCCGGAAGCCGCCCTTCTTCAGGTGCACCAGCAACAGAGACACCGCGGCCGGCGTCACGCCGGAAATCCGCGAGGCCTGCCCCAGCGTCTCGGGCCGGTGCTTCTGCAGCTTCTGGCGCACCTCGATCGACAGCGCTGCCACCTGCATGTAGTCCAGCTCCTGGGGCAGCTGCAGGGTTTCGTAGTGGGAGGCTCGCTGCACCTCGTCCTTCTGGCGGTCGATGTAGCCCGCGTACTTGGCTGCGATCTCTACCTGCTCGATCACCGGCGCACTCAGTTCACCCAGTGTTTCACGTGAAACAGCGGCACTGGCGTGCTTGCCGCCATCCATGCCCGTCAGGGCTTCATAGGTGACATCCGGTCGGCGCAGCAAGTCGAACAGGTTGTATTCGTGCTCGATGGATTTGCCCAGCACCCGGGCCGATTCCTCGGCCGGCAGGTTGCGGGGATTCACCCAGGTGGACTTCAGGCGCTCGGTCTCCCGCGCCACCGCGTCGCGCTTGCGGCTGAAGGCATCCCAGCGGGCATCGTCCACCAGGCCCATGCGGCGCCCTGCTTCGGTCAGCCGCATGTCCGCGTTGTCCTCCCGCAGTTGCAGCCGGAACTCGGCCCGGCTGGTGAACATGCGATAGGGCTCGGTCACGCCCTTGGTGATGAGGTCGTCCACCAGCACGCCCAGGTAGGCTTCGTCGCGGCGCGGCAGCCAGGCGGATTCGCCCCGGCACTGCAGGGCGGCGTTGATGCCCGCGAACAGGCCCTGTGCGGCGGCTTCTTCATAGCCCGTCGTGCCGTTGATCTGCCCGGCGAAGAACAGCCCCTGGATCTGGCGTGTCTCGAAGCTGCTCTTGAGCGAGCGCGGGTCGAAGTAGTCGTATTCGATGGCGTAGCCCGGGCGCAGGATGTGGGCGTTCTCCAGCCCGCGCATGGAGCGCACCAAGTCGTACTGCACGTCGAACGGCAGGCTGGTGCTGATGCCGTTGGGGTAGAACTCGTGGGTGGTCAGCCCTTCGGGTTCCAGGAAGATCTGGTGGCTGTCCTTGTCGGCGAAGCGGTTGATCTTGTCTTCCACGCTGGGGCAGTAGCGCGGACCCACGCCCTCGATCTTGCCGGTGAACATGGGGCTGCGGTCGAAGCCGGAGCGGATGATCTCGTGCGTGCGCTCGTTGGTGTGCGTGATCCAGCACGGCACCTGGCGCGGGTGCATGGCAGCGTTGCCCATGAAGCTGAACACGGGCACCGTGCCTTCGTTCACGCCGCCGGGCATGCCGTCGCCGGGCTGCTCCTCCAGCTGGCTGAAGTCGATGCTGCGGCCGTCGATGCGCGGCGGCGTGCCGGTCTTGAGGCGCCCTTGCGGCAGCTGCAGCTCCTTCAGCCGGGCCGACAGGCTCACGGCCGGCGGGTCGCCCGCACGGCCGGCGGAATAGTTGTTCAGGCCCACATGGATCTTGCCGTCCAGGAAGGTGCCCGCGGTCAGCACCACGGTGCGCGACCGGAACCGGATGCCCACCTGCGTGACGGCGCCCACCACCCGGTCACCCTCCACCATCAGGTCGTCCACGGCCTGCTGGAAGAGCCACAGGTTGGGCTGGTTCTCCAGCATGCGGCGGATGGCGGCCTTGTACAGGATGCGGTCCGCCTGGGCGCGCGTAGCCCGCACTGCCGGGCCCTTGGAACTGTTGAGGATGCGAAACTGGATGCCGCCCTCGTCGGTCGCCAGCGCCATGGCACCGCCCAGCGCGTCCACCTCCTTCACGAGGTGGCCCTTGCCGATGCCCCCGATGCTGGGGTTGCAGCTCATCTGGCCCAGCGTCTCGATATTGTGGGTAAGCAGCAGCGTCCTGCTGCCCATGCGGGCAGCGGCCAATGCGGCTTCGGTACCGGCATGGCCTCCGCCGACGACGATGACATCAAATTCCTGGGGGTACAACATGCAAACTGCTCCGGGGACCTCGAACGAGGGGGCGGCCCGTTACCGATAAGGGGCGCACACCGGGCCGCCGGCGCACACCTTGACCCTGCTGGCACCGGCAGCAGGCCGGCACCACCGAATCCGGGTCAGCGGATGGGTGAATGGGGGAAAGGCGGGGATTTTCCCACTTCGGCCATGCGTGCGCCACCCTCGGGCGGAACGCCCCGGGTGCAGACGGGGGTGTCCGGCCCCGATGTTTCACGTGGAACACCGCTTGCAGGATTCCTGTCCCGGCCCTGTGTTGCAATGCGTGTATGGCAAAAATCCTCGTCTTCGCGGGCAGCACCCGCCAGCAATCCCTCAATCGCCGGTTGGCACGCGCCGCCGCCGACATCGCCCGCAACGCAGGCGCGGACACCACCCTGCTGGAGCTGTCGGACTTCGACGTCCCGCTCTACAACGCGGACCTCGAGGCGCAGGGCACGCCCGCCGACGTGGTGCGGCTCAAGGAGACTCTGCATGCCCACGCGGGGTGGATCGTGTGCTCGCCCGAGTACAACGGCAGCTACACCGCGCTGCTGAAGAACACCATCGACTGGGCATCCAGCCCCGTGGCGGGCCACCCGGTGTGGAGCGACGGCACCCTGCCCTTCCGCGGCAAGGTGGTGGGCATGCTGAGCGCATCGCCCGGCGGCCTCGGCGGCCTGCGGTCGCAAAGCCATCTGGCCCCGCTGCTCATCAACCTGGAGTGCTGGCTGGCGCCCCAGGCTTTCGCCCTCGGCCATGCGGGCAATGCCTTCGATGCGCAGGACGGCTTCGTGGATGCCGCGCACCACGGCCGCGTGCGCACCGTCGTGGATCAGGTGCTCTGGGCCGCCGGCCGCCTGGGCGCCTGAAGACATGGCCCTGGCATGCCGGCCGGGATGCGGTGCCTGCTGCATCGCGCCCTCCATCACGAGCCCCATCCCCGGCATGCCTTCCGGCAAGCCTGCCGGGGTGCCCTGCGTCCAGCTCGACAGCCAGCTGCGCTGCCGGATCTTCGGCAGCGCCGAGCGGCCAGCGGTCTGCGCGTCCCTGCGGCCGTCCGACGACATGTGCGGCCCCGGCAGGGAGCATGCCCTGGCTTGGCTCGGCCGGCTGGAAGCCGCCACGCAGCCTGCATGATGCAAGGGTGATCCACCTGTGTGACGGCTCGCAGGCCGACAGCACGGATTCCCGCTTCGCTATAGCATGGCAGGCTTGTTCCACTGCCTTCAGAACCTGACCATGAAGCTCTACTACAGTCCTGGTGCCTGCTCGCTGTCCCCGCACATCGCCCTGCACGAAGCCGGCCTGGCCTTTACCCCCGTGCTCGCCAGCACCAAGAGCCACAAGCTCCAGGACGGGACCGACTTCTACACCATCAACCCCCTTGGCTATGTGCCGGTGCTGGAGCTCGACGACGGCACCCGCCTGCGCGAAGGCCCCGCCATCGTGCAATACATCGCCGACCAGGCACCCCACAAGAACCTGGCGCCCGCCAACGGCACGCTGGCGCGCTACCGCCTGCAGGAATGGCTGAACTTCATCGGCACGGAACTGCACAAGGGCCACAGCCCGCTGTTCCAGCCCAGCACGCCCGATGCCTACAAGCCGATCGTGCGCGAAAAGCTGCTGTCGCGCTTCCAGTGGCTGGACGAGCAACTCGCCGGCAAGGAATGGCTGATGGGCGAGCATTTCTCCGTGGCGGACGGCTACCTGTTCACCGTCAGCAGCTGGGGCAAGCACGTGGGCGTGGACCTGTCCGGTTTCCAGCACCTGCAGGCCTATCTGGCGCGCGTGGGCGCCCGTCCCGCCGTGCAGGCCGCACTCAAGGCCGAGGGCCTGCAGAAGTAAGCCTTCTCCAGGCTTTCAGAAACGGGATGGGATGGGCCCCGTTCAGGCCCGTCCCTTCCAGGGCACCGCGCGGGCCTCTACCCAGCGCATGCCCAGATCGAACGTCCAGGCCACCAGACCGATCACCAGGATGCCTGCCACCACGAGGTCGGTGCGCAGGAAGTTAGAGGCATTGAGCACCATCTGCCCGATGCCCACCGTCGCTGCCACCATTTCCGCCGCCACCAGCGTGGTCCAGCCGAAACCGATGGCGATGCGCAACCCCACCAGGATTTCCGGCAGTGCCGCCGGCACGATCACGTGCCGCACCAGTTGCCAGCGGCTTGCGCCCAGCGACAGCGCGGCATGGATCTGCTCCACGCTCGCGCTGCGCACCCCGGCACGCGCTGCCAGCGCGATGGGCGCGAAGCAGGCCAGGTAGATCAGCAGGATCTTCGCCGCCTCGTCGATGCCGAACCAGATCACGATGAGCGGCAGGTAGGCCAGCGGCGGCAGTGGCCGGTAGAACTCGATGGGCGGATCGAACACTCCGCGCGCCACGCGGCTCACGCCCATGGCGATGCCGACGGGAACCGCCGTCAGGGCCGCGAGCACGAAGGCGCCGAAGACCCGGATCGCGCTCCATTGCAGGTGTCGCCATAGGGGTTCACCGCCCTGGATGTGCCCTTCCCACGCATCGCGCAGTGCCAGCAGCACGGCCTGGGGTGCGGGCAGAAACAGCGGCTTCACCCACTGCAGTTGCGTGGACAGCCACCACAGCAGCGCGAGCGCGGCCACACAGGCCACGCTCAGGCCCCGGCTCGGCTCCTCTCCCGGCAGGCGGTACGGCGCAACGGCCCGCACAGCGGGCGACGGGCCGGCTTCCGCGGGTTCCAGGGCCAGTCCGGGCGCAACCTCCCGCCGGGGGGGCTGCGGCGCCATTGCGCGGAGCGGTGGCATCAACGCTTCGTCAGGCATGCACATGCTCCACACGCTCCGGCTGCCGGGCCGCTGCCTGCGAGGCCAGCGATGGCGCCACCTCGTCCAGCACACGCTCACGCCAGCCGATGAAAGCCGGGCCGGACTTCACCGCACGGGCAGGCTGGCCTGCCAGGAACTGGCGGTTGAAATCCAGCCCATGCTGCCGCGCGATGCGCCCCGGGCGCGGTGCCATCACGATCAGGCGCGAGGCGAGGAACAGCGCTTCTTCCACGTCATGGGTGATGAAGAAAATCGTCTTGCCCGTGCCCTGCCACAGCCGCAGTACCAGCTCCTGCAGCGATTCGCGCGTGAATGCGTCCAGCGCGCTGAAAGGCTCGTCCATCAACAGCACCTGCGGATCACTGGCCAGAGCGCGGGCAATGCCCACGCGCTGCTGCATGCCGCCCGAGAGTTGCCAGACGGGCGCCTGCGCGAAGCTTTCCAATCCCACCTGGGCGAGCCGCTCGCCCGCCAGGCGCTGGCGCGTTTCACGTGAAACACCCCGAAGCCGCAGGCCCAGGGCCACGTTGTCGATCACGTTCAGCCATGGCATGAGGGCATGTTTCTGGAACACCACGCCCCGCTCGGCGCCCGGCCCCGTCACCGCCCGGCCATCCAAGAGGATGCTGCCGGTGGAGGGCTCGGTGAACCCGGCCATGCAGTTCAGCAGCGTGGTCTTGCCGCATCCGGAGGCCCCCAGCGCCACTACCAGTTCGCCCGCGGTGATATCGAGATCGACACCCTGCAGCGCAGGCTGTTCCGTGCCGGCATAGCGTACGCTCACATGGCGCAGGGACAATGCGCCCCCACCTTCCCGGCCGGCAGGGCTGCCCACCCCTGCGGATTGCACGGACGGCTCAGCGCGCACGCTGCACCCACGCCGGGTTCACGCCCACCGAATAATCGGGCAACACCGACTGCACCGTTCCCTGCTCTTTCAGGAAGGCGGCCGTCGCGGCCAGCGACTTCGCCACCCCCGACGCCTTGCCGCCGCCCAGCCATTGCGGGCCGGCCTGTTCGGCCGGCGGCACGAAGGCATAGAGCGCGAGGCTGGCCGGCACCGCCGGGGCTTCGGCGCCGGACCATTTGGCGATCGACTGCACGGGCGCCGCATCTGCCGTCCACGCCGCCTTGTTCGTGGTGTAGGCCTTGTCCGTATCGGCCAGCACCTGCACGAACTGGGTCAGGAAGGCGTCATGGGCACGCGCGAACTCCTTGTTGACGGCCAGTGCGTCGAACGTGGCCTTGCCGGTCTTCGCCGCGATCTGCCCGGAAGTGACGAGCACCTTGCCGCTCTGCTTGACCTTCGCGAGCACCGGGTCCCAGACGAAGGTGGCATCAATGTCGCCACGCTCCCAGGCGGCCAGGATCTCCGGCGGCCGCAGGTTCACGATGCGCACGGTCCTGGGGTCGATGCCCGCATCCTGCAGCGCCACCAGCGCGTGGAAATGCGTGGTGGAGACGAAAGGCAGGCCGATCTTCTTGCCCTTCAGGTCGGCCAGCGAATTCACGCCCGAGCCGTTGCGCGCGACCAGCGCCTCCGCATCGTTGATGTTGTCCAGCACCCAGAAGACTTCGATCGGCACGCCCTGCGACAGCGCCGCCGCGATGGGGGACGAGCCCGCCTCGCCGATCTGGATGGCGCCCGAGGCGAGCGCGCGCACCACCTCGGCCCCGCTGCCCAGCTTGCGGTAGGTCACCTGGTAGCCCGTGCGGCGCTCGACCTCCTTCGTCTCCTGCGCATGGCGCCAGGGCACCACCATGTCCTGGTAGCCGATCACCACTTCCTTCTTCGCCTGCGCCATGGCGGCGGTACCGCACAGCAGGCTGCCCGCCAGCAACAGGGCCGTGCCCTGCAAGGCACGGCGGCGGGTGGATGGTGCGGTCTGGCCCGGCTGGAACGGCATCTGGATAACCCCTTTGCTGGATCGTGATGGAGGAAAGAAGAGCCCGACCGTGGCCGGGCCCAGCCATCGTAGGGAGCGCCCTTCCAGCGGCGAAGCGCCGTTTGCGCGCATGCTCATGCGGAAAACAGATAAACAGGTTGCTGCGATTTCGCTAGCACGACTCGCATATCCCGTAGCGGCGCAGTCCCACTGCAGGAAAAGCGCAAACGCGGTAACGTCGCTCCCTGCCGTGGAGGGCCCGGCCCGGGCCTTTGTCCCACCCCCACTTTTTCGAAAGAGGTATTCCCTTGTCCCATACGCTTTTCGATCCCGTCCAGGCCGGCGACCTGCAGCTCGCCAACCGCATCGCCATGGCGCCGCTCACGCGCAACCGCTCGCCGAATGCGGTCCCGAAGGACATCACCGCCACCTATTACGCCCAGCGCGCCACCGCAGGCCTGCTGATCACCGAGGCCACGGCCATCAGCCACCAGGGCCAGGGCTATGCGGACGTGCCGGGCCTCTACGGCACCGACCAGCTGGACGGCTGGAAGAAGGTGACCGCGGCGGTGCACGAGCGCGGCGGCAAGATCGTCACCCAGCTCTGGCACGTGGGCCGCATCTCCCACAACGACCTGCAGCCCGACGGCGGCGCCCCCGTGGCCCCCTCGGCCATCGCCGCCAAGTCCAAGACCTACCTGATCGACAAGGCCACGGGCCAGGGCCATTTCGCGGCCACGTCCGAGCCCCGCGCGCTGGATGCCGAAGAGCTGCCCGGCATCGTGCACGACTACGCCGCCGCCGCGCGCAATGCAGTGGAGACGGCCGGCTTCGACGGCGTGGAGATCCACGGCGCCAACGGCTACCTGCTGGACCAGTTCCTCAAGACCGGCGCCAACCAGCGCACCGACGACTACGGCGGCAGCATCGAGAACCGCGCCCGCCTGCTGCTCGAAGCCACGCGCGCCGTGGTGGATGCGATCGGCGGCGGCAAGGTGGGCATCCGCCTCTCGCCCGTCACGCCGGCCAACGACATCGTCGATGCCGATCCGCAGCCGCTGTTCGACTACGTGATCCGCCAGCTCGCGCCGCTGGGCCTGGCCTACGTGCACGTGATCGAAGGCTCCACGGGCGGCCCGCGCGAGTTGGAAGACCGTCCGTTCGACTACGCGGCGCTGAAGACCGCCTACCGCGAAGCCGGCGGCAAGGGCGCCTGGATGGTCAACAACGCCTACGACCGCGCGCTGGCGATGGAGGCGGTGGCCAGCGGCCGGGCCGACATCGTCGCCTTCGGCAAGGCCTTCATCTCCAATCCCGACCTGGTCGAACGGCTGCGCCAGGATGCGCCGCTCAACCCGTGGGACTCCAAGACCTTCTACGGCGGCGGCGAGAAGGGCTACACCGACTACCCGACGCTCGGAGAATCCGCGAAGGGCTGACCGGGGGCCCCGCAGCCGCCGCGCCACCGCGTGGCGGCCGTGGGTGCGCAGAGGGCGCCGCTGCGGCGGCGAATGCATGCGCCCAGGCCCAGCCCTGGAGAAGAGCCTGGGGCGGCCCAGGAAGGCCTCTGGAGGCGCGAACGCCGTTCTCCGAGGGTCGGGCCACTCTGATGCCCCAAGAGACCTGAAAATGCGGTGAAATCGGGCCATGATCACCTGCACCCTGCGCTACGTCATCGATCCCTACAAGCTCGCCGAATTCGAACACTACGGTCGGCTCTGGATTCCTCTGGTGGAGAAGTTCGGCGGACGCCACCACGGCTACTTCCTGCCCTCGGAAGGCGCCAACAACATCGCGCTGGCGATGTTCACCTTCCCCTCGCTCGCCGCCTACGAAACCTACCGCCAGCAGTCGATGCAGGACGCCGAATGCCTAGCGGCCTTCCGGTACGCGGAAGAGACCCGCTGCATCGTGAGCTACGAACGCAGCTTCTTCCGGCCGGTGTTCGGCGAAGAAGCGGCCCAGGCGGCCTGAGCGGCCTCAGGCCGGCGCCAGCGGCGCGAACACCAGCCCCACCCGCAACCCTTGCCCGTCCGGGCCCGTGCCCAGCACCAGGCGCGCGCCCAGCAGCTCCGCATAGCGCGCCACGATGGCCAGGCCCAGTCCCGCGCCCTGCCCCAGGCGCTCGCCCTCGCGGCCCTGGGCCCAGCGCTGCATCAGGTCGGTGCGCAACCCTTGGGGGATGCCGGGGCCGTTGTCCACCACCGACAGCACGACCTCCCCGGCCCCGTTCTCCGCCCGCTCCTGCGCGATTTCCACGGTAATGCGCGGGGTGACACCTTCCTGCACCGGGCGACCGTAGCGCAGCGCGTTGTCGATCAGGTTGCCCAGCACCCCCTCGACCAGCACGGTCTGCCCCTGCACCACCACGGGCTGGTCCAGCCCCCGAGCGCCCAGGTCCACGCCCGCCGCGTCGGCGCGCGGCAGGAAGCGCAGCACGGCATCCCGCGCCAGATCGTCCAGCGCCACGGGCTGCCGCGGCATGGCGCCGCGCACCTCGTCGGCCAGTGCCAGCGCCAGCAACTGGTCCACCAGGTGGCTGGCGCGGGCCTCGCTGGCAGCCACGCCGGCAAGCTGCTCGTGCCACACGGCCGGGTCCTTGTGGGCCAGGCCATAGGCGGCGAGCGCCCGGATGCCCGCCAGCGGCGTGCGCAGCTCGTGCGCCACGTTGCCCGCGAACTCCCGCTGCGCCCGCACGCCCTCGGCCACGCGGGCCAGCAGGCCGTTCACGGCGGCGCCCAGATGCTGCAGATCGCGCGTGGAGGCCTGCACCGGCACCGGCTCGAGGCCCCGCGCATCGCGGCCCGCCAGTTCCTCCTGGAAGGCCGCCAGGGGCTGCAGGTCCGCCTGGATGGCGCGCCGCAGCCAGAACGCCAGCGCGCCCAGCAGCAGCACCTGCGACACCACCGAATACAGCAGCACGCCGCGCAGCATGGCACTGCGCGCATGCACCGTCTGCGCGGTGATGACCTCGAAGGCCTGCGGCTCGCTCACCCGCACCCGCACGGCCCGCAGCGCCCGCCCGCGGTAGCTGATGTCGGAAAAGCGATAGGTCTCGTCGCGCGGCGGCGGCACGGGCAGGCTGGCATTGCCCGAGAGCATCGTCCCGTCGGGCAGCAGCACGGCGAAATACACCGTCTCCACCTGGTCGAACAGCACCGACTTGAGTTCGCGCGAACTGAGCGCCAGGTCCAGCGCCCCGCCCTTGATCCGCACGTTGGCCGCGATGGCATAGGCATCGTCCAGCAGCGCCCGGTCGAAGGCGCGCTGGGTGAAGCCGTTGGCCACCAGCACCGAAATGGCCGTGCCCGCGAACCAGGTGAGCGCCAGCGGCACCAGCACATGGCGCAGCAGGCGCGCACGCAGCGAGGGGGGCGCGGGTGCAGGCCTCTGCGGCAGGGGTGCGGCAGGCACGTCGCCGCTCATGCATCCCCTTCCGCCGCCGGGGCGTCGGCCGCCTCCAGCATGTAGCCCAGTCCGCGCAGCGTGCGGATGCCGGCGCCGCTGCCCTGCAGCTTCTTGCGCAGGCGCGAAATGAAGGCTTCCAGCGCGTTGTCGCCCAGCATGTCGTCGAAGCCGGACAGCTTGTCCGACAGGCTGCGCTTGCTCACCACCCGCCCGGGCGGGGTCATCAGCTCCCACAGCACCTCGAACTCCCGTGCAGGCAGTTCGAAGGGCTGGCCATGCAGGGTGAAGCGGCGCGCCCGCCGGTCCAGCACCAGCGTGCCGGCGCTGGTGCGGTCGTCCGTGCCCTGCGTGCGGCGCACCAGGGCGCGCAGCCGGGCCTCCACCTCGGCCAGGTCGAAGGGCTTGCCCAGGTAGTCGTCGGCCCCCGCATCCAGGCCGGCGATGCGCTCCTCGGTGCGGTCGCGGGCGGTGAGCACCAGCACCGGGGTGCGGTCGCCCCGTGCGCGGGCGGCACGCAGCACCGCCAGGCCGCTGCCCACCGGGCTGGCCTGGGCGGCGTCCTGCGGCAGGTTCAGGTCCAGCAGCACCGCATCGAAGGGCTGCACCTTCCAGAAATGGTCGGCTTCGGCCAGCGTGGCGGCCACGTCCACGCGGTGGCCGGCGTCGGCCAGGCTGCGCTGCATCACGCCGCGCAGCACGGCATCGTCTTCGACTACGAGTATCCGCATGGGCCCTGCACCAGAAAAGGAAAGAAAAAAAGAAAGGGGAAAAGCCGGGGCCGGTCGTCGGACCGCACCGTGGCGCACAAGCCGCATTGTGTCGTGCCCCGGGCCCCGGCGGCACGGCAGGTCAGGCCGTGGTCAGGCTCGCACGCCGATAAACAGGGCATGCGTTCCAACCTCCCCTCCCTTTCCCTGCGCAGCGGCACCGCGCTGCGGATCGCGGCCGGCCTCCTGGCCTGCGGCAGCGCCTGGCTAGCCGGTCCGCACCCCGCCCATGCCCAGGCCACGGCGGCCATGCCCGCACCCTCGCAGCCCGTCCCTGCGCCCGCCATGGCAGCCGCCCCGCGCGGCACTGGCTGGACGCTGTCCCAGGCCCTGGCCGCCGCACGCGACAACAGCGAAGTCAACCAGGCCCGGCAGGAACTGGCCGGCGCGCGCGCCGACGTGCTCAGCGCCGACCATGCGCCCCTGCCCTCCCTGACCACCAAGGCCAGCTCCATCGACCTGCAGCACGGTCCCGGGCCGGGCAACGTGTTCACGCGCAAGCGCATCGACAAGTCCGTCGGCATCGACTGGACCTGGGAGCGCGGCGACAAGCGTGCATTGCGCAAGAAGGCGGCCGAGAGCACGGCCAACGCCGCGGAAGCCGACGTGGAAGACACGCAGGTCCAGCAGCTGCAGGCGGCCCTGGGTGCCTACTACGACCTGCTGGCCGCGCAGGACCGCCTTGCCGAGGTCGCGGCCATCGAGCGCAGCCTGGGCGACGTGGCCGGCATGGCGGACCGCCGCGTGAAGGCTGGCGATCTCTCGGTGCAGGACGCCTCGCGCACCCGCATCGAGGCCGAGCGCGCCCGGGCCGACACCCGTGCGGCCGAGCAGGCCCGCGACGACGCCGCGCTGGCGCTGGCCCAGGTCACGGGCAGCACCGGCAGCCGCCTGCAGGCCGTGGACACGCCCTGGCCGGCCCTGGCCGGCGACCCGCCCGCCACCGACACCGATCTGGCCGCCTGGGCCGAAACCCGCGCCGACGTGCGCGCCGCCCTGGCCCGTGCACAGGCGGCCCAGGCCGCTCTGGACGGCGCCAACGCGCTGCGCAAGTCCGACTGGACGGTGGGCGCCTCCATCGACCATTTCCCCGGCACCTCCACCCGCCAGGTCGAACTGCGCGTGCAGATCCCGCTGCAATGGGGCTACCAGTACCAGGGCGAGATCGGCCGCGCCCAGGCCGACTACGCCAAGGCGCAGGACGCGCTGGACAACACGCGCCGGCTGGCCCTGCTGGACTTGCAGCGCCTGCGCCAGACGCAGGAGAGCGCCGCCCGCCGTGCAGCCGACTACGACCAGGGCGTGCTGCCCCGCGCACGCCAGGTGGCCGACAGCGCCGAACTGGCCTACCGCAAGGGCGCCATCGCCCTCACCGACCTGCTGGATGCCCAGCGCACGCTGCGCGCCACGCTGCTGGACGCGCTGGCCGCCCGCGCCGACTACGCCAAGGCACGCGGCGCCTGGCTGCTGCGCACCCGCCCGCAGTTGCTCACCGGCGCGCCCTGACCCCGGCCTGAACGCCGCGCCACCGCACTGCCCTCCCGCCTTCCACCGCATTCCTTTCCGGACCTCCCGACCATGATGGCTCCCCTCTTCTCCCTTCCCGCGCGGCGCACTTCCGCGCGTGGCCTGCTGGCCTTGGCCGCGCTCGGCGCCGCCTGCGCGCTGCTGCCCGGCTGCGGCAAGTCCGGCGCGGAAACCGCCGCCACGCCGCCCGAACCCGCCCCGCCCGTCATGCAGGCCGGCCAGCTGCGCTTTCCGTCCGGCCATCCGCAGCTCGCCCTGCTGGGCACCGTGGAGGCCCGTGCCGCCAAGGACGTGGCCGTGGACCTGCCCGCCCGCCTGGTCTGGAACGAAGAGCGCACCCAGCGCATCTACCCCGCCTTCGCCGGCCGCGTGACGGCCATCCAGGCCGACCTGGGCCAGTCGGTCAAGGCCGGCGCGCCACTCGCGCTGCTGGCCTCGCCCGACTTCGGCCAGGCCCAGGCCGACACCGCCAAGGCCCAGGCCGGGCAGTCGCTGGCGCAGCAATCGCTCAAGCGCCAGCGCGAGCTGTTCGAGGCCGGCATCATCGCCCGCAAGGACCTGGAGCAGGCCGAGGCCGACGCCGCCGGAGCCCAGGCCGAAGTGGCCCGCGCGGCGGCCCGCACGCGCCTCTACGGCAGCGCCAGCGGCGTGAACCAGCAACTGGCCCTCTCCACCGGCATCGGCGGCGTGGTGGTCGAGCGCAACCTCAACCCCGGCCAGGAAGTGCGGCCCGACCAGTCCGGCCCGGCGCTCTTCGTGGTGACCGACCCGACCTCCCTCTGGGTGCAGATCGACGCGCGCGAAACCGACCTCTCCTCGCTGCGCCCCGGCGACCCGATCACGCTGCAGGTGCCGGCCTACCCCGGCGCCACCTTCACCGGCAAGGTCACGGCCACGGCCGATGCGATCGATCCCGGCACACGCACGATCAAGGTGCGGGGCGTGGTGCCCAACGCCGACCGCCGCCTGAAGGCCGAGATGCTGGCCACCGCCCGCGTGCAGGAAAGCCGCGCCGGCGGCGTGGTGGTGCCTGCCAGCGCCATCGTGCTGGACGGCACGCAGCACATGGTCTTCGTGCGCCGCGAGTCCGGCGTGTTCGAGCCGCGCAAGGTCGAACTGGCCCATGAAGGCCCGGCCGAGGTGCTCGTTGCCACCGGCCTGCAGCCCGGCGAAGCCGTGGTGAACCAGAACGCGCTGCTGCTGGCGCGCCAGTTCCAGTCCATGGCCGAAGACGCCGCCACCGCGAAGAAAGAGACCCCATGAAGCGTCTCATCCACTACGCGCTGCACCAGCCCCTGTTCATCGTCCTGGGCGTGCTGCTGTTCGCGCTCGCGGGCGTGATCGCCTTCAAGAACCTGTCGGTGGAAGCGTTCCCGGACGTGACCGACACCCAGGTCACCGTGATCGCGCTCTTCCCCGGCCGCGCGCCGGAAGAAGTCGAAAAGCAGGTCACGCTGCCCATCGAGACCGCGCTGGCCGGCCTGCCCAACTCCATCCGCGTGTTCTCGCACACGCAGTTCGGGCTCTCGTTCACCGTGGTCACGTACGACGACGCGGCCAACGTGAACATCGTGCGCCAGCAGGTGGCAGAGCGGCTTTCGACCGTCGATCTGCCGCAGGGCGTGCAGGCCGAGATCGCGCCCAACGCCACGCCGGTGGGCGAGATCATGCGCTACCGCCTGAAGGGTGACGGCCTGACCACCACCGAGATCCGCACCATCGAGGACTGGACGGTGGAGCGCGCACTGCGCCAGGTGCCCGGCGTGGCCGACGTGGTGGCCATGGGCGGCGCCATCAAGCAATACGAAGTGCAGCCCGACATGGACAAGCTGCGCGCGTACAAGGTGAGCTTCCAGAACCTGCTGGACGTGCTGGGCCGCGGCAACGCCAATGCCGGCGGCAGCTACGTGGCCCAGGGCGCGCAGCAGTACACCATCCGCGGACTGGGCCTGCTGCGCTCGGCCGAGGACATCGGCCGCATCGTCGTCGCATCCCGCGGCGGCACGCCCGTGCTGATCCGCGACATCGCCCAGGTGCGCATCGGCGCCGTGCCGCAGCTCGGCGTGGTGGGCCAGGACCAGGACGACGACATCGTCACCGGCATCGTGGTGATGCGCAAAGGCGAGAACCCGAGCGTGGTGCTCAAGGGCGTGAAGGACAAGATCGCCCAGCTGAACCAGCGCGGCCTGCCGCCGGGCGTGCAGATCGTGCCGTTCTACGACCGCACCTGGCTGATGGACAAGACCCTCACCACCGTCTTCCACAACCTGGTGGAAGGCGCGCTGCTGGTCTCGCTGGTGCTCTACATCTTCCTGTCGAACCTGCGCGCCAGCCTGGCCGTGGTGGTCATCATCCCGCTCGCCCTGCTCTCCACCTTCATGGGCCTGAAGATCATGGGCGTGCCGGCCAACCTGCTGAGCCTGGGCGCGATGGACTTCGGCATCATCGTGGACGGTGCGGTGATCGTGATCGAGAACATCATGCACCGCCTGGCCGAGCGCGGCGAGGACATGGACGACCGCGACCGGCGCGACACCATCATCGAGGCCGCGGGCGAGGTCGGCCGGCCCACGCTGTTCTCGATGCTCATCATCATCGCGGCGCACATCCCCATCTTCGCGCTGCAGCGCCACGAGGGCCGCATCTTCCAGCCCATGGCGCTGTCGGTGACCACCGCCCTCATCGGCTCGCTGATCTTCTCGCTCACCCTGGTGCCGCTGCTGGCCTACTGGCTGCTGCGCCGCAAGCTGCCGCACGGCGACAACCGCGTGGTCACGCGCGCCAAGAGCCTCTACGCGCCGGTACTGGACTGGGCACTGGAGCGCCGCCGCACGGTGGTCATCATCGCGCTGGCCGTGTTCGGCGTGGCCATGGTGGCGGCCGCGCGCCTGGGTTCGGAATTCCTGCCGGAACTCGACGAAGGCACGACCTGGGTGAACTTCAGCCTCTCGCCCAATGTCTCCACCGCCGAGGCCTCGCGCATCCTGCGCATGGCGCGCAAGGCGCTGCTCTCGGTGCCCGAGGTGCGCACCACCGTCTCCAAGGCCGGCCAGCCCGAGGACGGCACCGATCCCAAGACCATCTCCATGGCCGAGATCTTCGTGGACATGAAGCCCGAGGACCAGTGGCGCCCCGGCATGACGCGCGCGAAGATCACCGAGGAAATGGGTCGTGCCCTGTCTGCCATCCCCGGCATCGACCCGGCGTTCTCGCAGCCCATCCGCGACAACGTGCTCGAATCGATCTCGCAGATCAAGGGCCAGATCGTGATCAAGCTGGCCGGCGACGACCTGGTGGAGATGAAGCGCATCACGGAAGAGATCGCCCGCGAGGTCAAGCAGGTGCAGGGCGTGGCCCGTGCCGAGATCGACCGCGAAGGCCAGGTGCCGCAGCTGCTGATCGACATCGACCGCGACCGCGCCGCGCGCTACGGCCTGAACGTGAGCGACATCCAGGACGTGATCGAGGCCGCCCTGGCCGGCAAGGCAGCCACCAACCTGTGGGAAGGCGAGCGCAAGTTCGCCGTGGCCGTGCGCCTGCCCTCGGACGAGCGCACCATCGCCAACCTGCCGCGCACGCCCATCGCCACGCCCGACGGCGGCTACGTGCAGCTGGGCGACGTCGCGAAGATCCGCGAAAGCTCGGGCGCCATGAACATCGCCCGCGAGGCCGGCCGCCGCACCACGGCCATCGGCATCTTCATCGCCGGGCGCGACATGGGCTCCGTCGTGGCCGACATGAAGGCCCGCGTGGAAAAGAACGTGAAGGTCCCCGACAACTACCAGGTCAACTGGTCGGGCGAGTTCGAGAACCAGGAACGCGCCATGAAGCGCCTCTCGGTGGTCGTGCCCATCTCGCTGCTGCTGATCTTCGTGCTGCTGTTCGACGCCTTCAAGTCGGTCAAGATGGCCTCGCTGATCCTGCTGAACGTGCCCCTGGCGCTCATCGGCGGCTTCGTGGCGCTCTGGGCTTTCGGTATCCCGCTCTCGGTGTCGGCCGCCATCGGCTTCATCGCGCTTTCGGGCCAGGCCGTGCTCAACGGCGTCGTGATGCTCTCGGTGTTCCAGCAACTGCAGGCCGGCGGCGCCAGCGTGGTCGAGGCCGTGCGCCAGGGCTCCATGCAGCGCCTGCGCACCGTGCTCATGACCGCCCTGCTCGCCATGCTCGGCCTGCTGCCCATGGCGCTGTCGCACGAGATCGGCTCGGAAACGCAGCGCCCCCTGGCCATCGTGGTGATCGGCGGGCTGGTGACGGCCACGCTGCTCACGCTGGTGGTGCTGCCGGCGCTGTATGTGGCGTGGTTCGGGCCGAAAAAGGGACAGGAGGCCGGCGTGCCGGCATAAGACCAGTCACTGGCATGGAAGGCCTGTCGCGCGGATGTGGCGTCCGCGGGGCAGGCCTTTTTTCTTGCCGGTGAACGTGGCTGTCAGGGGTAAGTCCCAGGCTCTGGCTGCCAGGGTCGGGCTTGGGTCTGCTCGCAGTTTATGAGATGCATGAATGGAAGTTACGTGATTTCAAGGCACGTTCACGTTATCTTCAACCCAGCACAGCGGTGCGAGTAGAGCAAACGTAAACCACGGCATAAGACGGAGAGGGGCTTTGATGGCAGAGCAAGGACGCAAGAAGACGGGATTCGAGAAGTGGCAAGAGGGCATCGACAAAGCTGTCCAGGATGTTCGCTGGAACGACTGGGATTGCGAGATCCAGCTGGCCGTCAATGAATACAACCAACACCTTTCCGGTGTGGCAGGCTATATACCCTTGGATTGGTATTTAATCAAATCGATGGTTTGGGTAGAAACTGGTGCAAACAGCCCCGAATGGAAAATCAAACCAATGCAGATCGGTGTCGCTGGAGACCCTGGAATGGCCTCGCTTCTCAGTGGGGATGAAGGCGGTGATTTGATATTGCCACCCAACTGGAAATCTAAATTGACATCAAATACGGTCAGAGCAATTCCTCAATATAATCTACGTGCAGGAATAGGTTATTTGCTGATGAAGATGGGAAATTACGAATACCGCAACCTGACGAGTTCAGATGAAAAATACTACGAAGTTGTCGTCAAGCCGGGAGACAGCTTCGAGAAGATCGCAAGAAAAAATGGCAGCACGGTGGAGACAATACAAAAATTGAATCCAAACATCCTGCTCCTGCGACCCGGACAAGTGCTGAAATACCAGAAATCATCAATCCAGAGAACCATAAAAAGCTGGCGGACTTTATCAACTCAGATGGTGGCACAACGATATAACGGCGGTGGTGATCCCTATTACGCAAGAAAACTCGACTACGTGTTACCATTGCTGCGCAAAGGAAAGGCTGCGATATGCGAAAAATAGTTCTCAGGACGATATCTTCGGCAAGCTTCCTTTTCGCATCATTTATTGCGGCGTCACCTACGCATGCCACAGAAGAGCGCGCTCTACGTGAGGAATGCAGTGCATTCTCCCAAGCTGGAATGCGTGACTGCCTTTCAAAAAAAGCCTCAGACAGTCAAGTTGAATTGCAACAGGCAACAAAAAATGCAGTTAGCGCTTTGTCGAAGTGGGATGAAGATGCCAAATATTCCAGCCGAGCCAAGGCCGATTTGGCTGCATCCGATAAGGATTTCGATAAATACCGCGATACACACTGCAAATTCAAGGCTTCTCTGAGCGGAGGGGGTGCCGGTAATTCTCACGAAATCCTGCGTTTGGCGTGCATTACGGAACTCAACAGCACCCGGGCCCGCCAGCTGCGCGACGCGGTAGCAGACCTGCCTCTGAAATAGTCGAGTTCAGCACGCCCTGAAAGACCGCCTGGGAATCGGAAAAACCGTCCCGTCCGGCGGGCTGGGGCGAAGAACAGAACTGCTCCCGCCCCGCCTTGCAATCAAGCCGACAGCAACGCCGTCCTGCCACCCGCCGGCAGCGCCGCCGCATCGCCATAGGCGCCGGAACCGGGTACCGCCGTGGCATGGCGCGCCACCGCGGCATCGTCCAGATGGAACTGCTGCACCACCTGCGACAGCCGCGCGGCCTGCTCGCGCAGCGATTCCGCGGCGGCGGCGGACTGCTCCACCAGCGCGGCGTTCTGCTGGGTCATGCGGTCGATCTCGCCCACGGAGCCGTTGACCTGTCCGATGCCGGAAGACTGCTCGGCGGCGGCGGAGTTGATCTCGCCGATGATGTCCGAGACGCGCTGCACGCTCTCCACGATCTCCTTCATGGCGGAGCCCGCATCCTCCACGTGGCGCACACCGCCGTTCACAGCGGCCACGCTGGAGCTGATGAGTCCCTTGATCTCGCTGGCCGCCTGGGCGCTGCGCTGCGCGAGGCTGCGGACCTCGCCGGCCACCACGGCGAAGCCACGGCCCTGCTCGCCGGCCCGCGCGGCCTCCACGGCCGCATTCAGCGCCAGGATGTTGGTCTGGAAGGCGATGGAGTCGATCAGCCCGATGATGTCGCCGATCTTGCGGCTGGAGGCCGAGATCTCGTGCATGCTGGCCACCGCCTGCTCCACCACGGCGCCGCCCCGCGTGGCGATGCCCGATGCGGAGGCGACGAGCTGGTTGGCCACCTGCGAGGAGGAGGCCGTCTGCTGCACCGTGGACGTGAGCTGCGACAGCGAGGCCACCGCCTCCTGCGCATTGCTGGCGGTCTGCTCCGTGCGCGAGGACAGGTCCTGGTTGCCCGAGGCGATCTCCTGGCTGGCCGTTGCGATACTCCCGCTCGCATCGCGCACCTGCGACACCAGCGCGCTCAGCCCCTCCTGCATGCCCTGCAGCGAGCGTTGCAGGTCGGCCACCTCGTCGCGGCCCTCCACGTGCATGCGCTGCGACAGGTCGCCGCCGGCGATGGCCTGGGCCATGCGGCGCGCTTCCACCAGCGGACGGCAGATGGAATTCATGTTCAGCAGCGTGAGCGGCACCACCACCACCACGGTGATCACCACCGCCAGCGCGAACAGCCACTTGGTCTGCTCGGACACGGTCTGCTGGCGTGCGGTCACCTCCGCCACTTCCTTGCGCAGCTCGCTGTCCAGCTGGGCGAGCAGCTTGTCGGCCTCGGCAAATTCCGCCACGGCCTTGGTGCTCATGCGGTTGGCGATGGTGGCGCTGTCATAGCCGCCGGCCTCGAGCTGGCGCGCGACGCTCGCGAACTGGGTGCGGTAGGCATCGAGCCGCTTCACGATGTCGGTGGCCAGCTGGTTGTCCTTGTCCTGCCCGCCGTCCTGGAAGCGCGCGGCGGCCTTCTTCGCACGGTCCAGGCTTTCCAGCCAGGCCGCGTGCGATTTCTGCACGCCCTCGGGCTTCTCGTACTGGATGATCATGTCCTTCTCGTGCTGGCGGATATTGCCCATCTCGCCGCGCAGCTCGGCCATGGCGCTGACTTCCGAGAAGGAATGGCCGATGAACTCCTCGCTCATCGCGTGGATGCGGAACATGCCCAGCATGCCCGCACCGCCCAGCAGGCCCAGCAGACACAGTACGACGCCGATGGCCCCGAGCATGCGGACACGGATGGTGAACCCGCGCATGAGCGAATCGAATTTCATGATTGCCTTCCTCTAATCCCCCCAGCACGTCGATGCGGGCCGGCTATGAATGAAACAAAACGTAGCAAAGCGATCACCGAGCGTAACCGAAGCAATTGCAATTCTCAAAGACGCCAGCGCTTCAACAGCAAGGCATTTGCCAGCACGCTCACCGAACTGAGCGCCATGGCCGCCCCCGCCACCACCGGGCTGAGGTAGCCCAGCGCGGCCAGCGGAATGCCCGCAGCGTTGTACACGAACGCCCAGAAGAGGTTCTGCCTGATCTTGACCACCGTGCGCCGGGATATGTCGATGGCGGCCGCCACCAGCGCCGGATCCCCACGCATGAGCGTGATGCCGGCCGCATGCATGGCCACGTCGGTGCCGTTGCCCATGGCAATGCCCACGTCGGCCGCCGCCAGCGCGGGCGCGTCATTCACCCCGTCTCCCACCATGGCCACGACATGCCGGCCCGGCCCTTGCGGAGCCTGCCCACCGCCGCGTTGGAGTTGCGCCACGCGCTCGGCCTTGCCACCCGGCAGCACCTCGGCCACGACCTCGCCCGCTTCAGGACGCAGGCCCAGTTGCCGCGCCATCGCCTCGGCCGCCCCGCGGTTGTCGCCCGACACCATGACCACCCGCAGCCCCCGCGACCGCAAAACCTCGATCGCCGCCGCCGCACCGGGCTTGGGATCGTCCCCGAACGCCAGCACGGCACGCACGGCGTGCCCGCCCTCCGGCAATTCCTCAGCCAGCGCGGATACCGTGGCACCGCCCTCCTGCAGCGCACGCGCGCGCTCGGCCAGCGGTTGGGGCACCACGGCGCCCAGCGCGGCCATCCAGCGCAGGCTGCCCATGCGCCACAGTGCGCCCCCGGTCCGGCCCTCCACGCCCTGGCCCGGCACCGCACCCGCGGCTTCGGCGGCCCCAGGCAACGCCAGGCCCCGCTCGCGCGCGGCCTGCAGCGTGGCATGCGCCAGCGGGTGCCCGCTGCCCGCCTGCAGCGCAGCCGCGGTCACCAGCAGCCCCTGCGCGTCCTGTCCGGGCGCCGCATCGAACGCCTGCAGGCGGGGACGGCCCAGCGTCAGGGTGCCCGTCTTGTCGAAGGCGACGGTGTCCACGCCGTGCGCCGCCTCGAGTGCCTCCGCATCCTTGATGAGGATGCCGTGCCGCGCGGCCACGCCCGTGCCCGCCATGATCGCGGCCGGCGTGGCCAGACCCAGCGCGCAGGGGCAGGCGATCACCAGCACGGCCACGGCGTGGATCAGCGCGGCCTCCAGGCCTGCGCCCCAGGCCAGCCAGCCCAGCAGCGTGCACAGCGCCAGCAACAGGACTGCCGGCACGAACACGGCAGAGACGCGGTCCACCAGCCGCTGGATCGGGGCCTTGGCGGCCTGCGCGTCCTCCACCAGCCGGATGATGCGCGCCAGTACCGTCTCAGCGCCCACGGCCGTCACCCGCACCACCACGCGGCCATCGCCGTTCACGGATCCGCCCGTCACCGGGTCGTCCGGGCCTCGCGCCACCGGCAGCGGCTCGCCGGTCAGCATGGATTCGTCCACCTGCGTGTGTCCTTCGAGCACCGTGCCGTCCACCGGCAGGCGTTCGCCAGGGCGCACGGCGATGCGGTCCCCTGCCATCAGCTCGGCCACGGGCACGTCCACCTCACCGTCCGGACCGATCCAGTGCGCGGCGTCCGGCCGCAGCGCATGCAGCGCGCGGATCGCCGCCGTGGTCTGCCGCTTGGCGCGCGCCTCCAGCCACTTGCCCAGCAGCACCAGGGTGATGACCACGGCCGACGCCTCGAAGTACAGGTGCGGCGCATGCCCCGCCCCATGCCCGGACGCAAGCCAGAGCCACAGCGACAGCCCGTAGGCCGCGCTGGTGCCGATGGCCACGAGCAGGTCCATGTTGCCGGCGCGCGCACGCAGCGCATGCCAGCCCGCCCGGTAGAAGCGCGCGCCCAGCACGAACTGCACGGGCGTGGCCAGCAGCCACTGCAGCCAGGCCGGCGGCATCCAGTCCCGCCCCGCCAGGCCGCCGAGCATGGGCAGCACCAGCGGCAGCGACAGCGCGATGCCCGCCGCCACCGGTGCGAAGCCGGCCCAGGGCGAGGCCGCATCCGGCGGCTCCGGTGCATCCGCCGCGCGCGGTTCGTAGCCCGCATGGCGCACGGCGCGGCGCAGCAGCCCGTCCATGGAGGCCGGCGCTCCGTCCGGCGCGGCGGCATAGACCACGTGCGCGCGCTCGGTGGCCAGGTTGACCTCGGCGCTGCGCACGCCCGGCACCTTGCGCAGTGCGCGCTCCACGCGGCCCGAACAGCTCGCGCAGGTCATGCCGCCGATGCCCAGGTCCAGGGACCGATCCACCAGCGCGGACGTGGTGGCCGGAGTGGAAGTCGGGACGGAGGAAGAATCGGGGGAAGCATCCATGCTGGCACCTTAACCCCTGACATCATGGCAAGGTCAAGGCCCGCGCCACATCCGGCCGGTGCTTGACTCTGCCACCATGTCAGGCTTCAAGATACCGACATCCATCCGTTCATTTCACCGATTCTCGAAAAGGAGACCACCATGCAACATAGCTTCCAGGTCCAAGGCATGACCTGCGGCCACTGCGAACGCGCCGTCGTCCACGCCGTGCGCGGCGTCGACACCGACGCCACCGTGCAGGTGGACCTGCCCACCGGCCGCGTCGTGGTGGAAAGCGACAGCCCCCGCGAGGCGCTGGCCGCCGCCATCACCGAAGAGGGCTACACCGTCGCCGCATGAGCGCGGCACCGAAGCGACGCCGCGCCGGGCGCACGAACCCGCCATCCGGCACGGCACAGGAATCCCCGGCCACGGCAGCGGCCGGTCCCGTGCCCATCGGCACGGCTGCCGCGCGGGCGGGCGTCTCGCAGCGCATGGTCCGCCACTACGAAGCACTCGGCCTGCTGCGGGACGTGGCGCGCACGGACAGCGGCTACCGCCAGTACACCGAAGCGGATGTCCACACCCTGCGCTTCATCCGCCGCGCGCGCGACCTGGGCTTCTCCATGGAAGAGATCGCCACCCTGCTCGGCCTCTGGCAGGACCAGCGCCGCGCCAGCCGCGAGGTCAAACGCATCGCCCAGGCCCACATCGACGACCTGGGCCGCCGCATCGCCGCCATGCAGGCCATGCAGCGCTCGCTGCAGCAGCTGGTGGGCTGCTGCCAGGGGGATGGGCGGCCGGATTGTCCGATCCTGGATGACCTGGCGGGGAGCGGCTGAAGCGCAAAGCAGAGCAGGCAGGCTTTGATCCAGAGAGGTATGGAACATCTACCTCCAAAATTTATCCTTTCAAGTCAACTACTTATAAAACCCGTAAGGTTTAAGAGTTTCGCTCGTCCCAAGGTCCTTACGTCCAATGCGATGACGCCTTGGCGCCACTGCGTGCGAGACCACAGACCTACGATGGCGGCATAGATCGCTGTTCAGAACCTGATGGCAACACGCCTCTGGGCATTCGATCTTTCCGCTTTTCTTTCTTCGAAGGACCACCAGCCATGCCTCCACGCGACATCCTCATCGCCTCCATCGCCCGCACCGCTATCGGCACCTTCGGCGGCTCGCTCAAGGACATCCCCAACACCCAGCTCGCCACCACGGCCGTGCGCGCGGCCATCGAGCGCAGCGGCATCGCGGCCGATGCAGTCGGCCACGTGGTGATGGGCAACGTGATCCCCACCGACACGAAGGACGCCTACCTCGCGCGCGTGGCGGCCATCGACGCGGGCTGCCCGGTGGAGACGCCGGCCTTCAACGTCAACCGCCTCTGCGGCTCGGGCCTGCAGGCCATCGTGTCGGCGGCGCAGGCCATCGCGCTGGGCGACTGCGACGTGGCCATCGGCGGCGGCAGCGAATCGATGAGCCGGGGCCCCTATTTCGACACCGCTGCCCGCTGGGGCGCGCGCATGGGCGACGCCAGGAGCATCGACTACATGCTGGGCATCCTGCACGACCCCTGGCAGAAGATGCACATGGGCATCACCGCCGAGAACGTGGCCGAGCGCTACCGCATCGGCCGCGAGGCGCAGGACCGGCTGGCCTTCGAAAGCCAGCGCCGCGCCGCCGCCGCCATCGAAGCCGGCCATTTCAAGGAGCAGATCGTTCCGGTGGAAATCCCCGGCCGCAAGGGCACGACCACGCTGTTCGACACCGACGAGCACGTCCGTGGCGGCACCACGGTGGAGGTGCTGGCCGGCATGAAGCCCGCGTTCAGGAAGGACGGCGGCACGGTCACGGCGGGCAACGCCTCGGGCATCAACGACGGCGCAGCCGCCGTGGTGCTGGTGGCGGGCGACCGCGCGGCCGCATTGGGCGCCAGGCCGCTGGCGCGCCTGGTCGGCTATGCGCACGCCGGCGTAGACCCGGCCTACATGGGCATCGGCCCGGTGCCCGCCACGCGCGCGGTGCTGCAGCGCACGGGTCTGTCGGTGCAGGACATGGACGTGATCGAGGCCAACGAAGCCTTCGCCGCCCAGGCCTGCGCCGTGATCCAGGAACTGGGCCTGGACCCGGCGAAGGTGAACCCGAACGGCTCGGGCATCTCCCTGGGGCACCCGGTGGGCGCCACGGGCGCCATCATCACCGCCAAGGCCATCGCGGAACTGCACCGCACCCGGGGGCGCTACGCGCTGGTGACGATGTGCATCGGCGGCGGACAGGGCATCGCCGCCATCTTCGAACGTGTTTGAAACGATTGGAAACAGCGCCAGCAAACCGCACAAGGCCGACTAGGATCGCCTCCTTTGCGCGACCATCACACAACCGATGCCATACATCTACCAGAATGCCGCAGCGCTCGAGGGAACCGACAAGGTCGGCAGCAAGCACTGCGTTGCGCTCCTGCAGCACTACGCCCAACTGCCGCACACCAGCAACTGGAAGCAGGGCGAGACCGTGTTCGGCAATGCCGCCATCAAGAAAGGCACGGCCATCGCTACGTTCAACAGCGCCGGCAAGTACGGCAGCCTGCCCACCGGCAACCATGCGGCCTTCTTCATCTCGCAGGATGCCGGCGGCATCTGGATCATGGACCAGTGGCTGAGCGATACGCAAAAGCCCAAGGTGTCGATGCGCTACGTGCGTCCCAAGCCCCAGCGCAAGAACGGCGACTACACCGATCCCAGCAACAACGCCGCGGCGTATTCCGTCATCGAGTGAAGAGAACGAACCAGGCCTTTCCATGACTCCTTCTCCCGCACCCCGTTCCCAGGCCGGCCGGCCCCCCCTGCTGGCCCTCCTCCTCCTGGCAGCCACCGGCCTGCCCGGTGCGGCCATGGCCGCCTCCGCCACGCTGGAATGCCCGGCCACGGTCCAGCTCGACGCCCCCCGGGTCACCGCGTCCGGCCTGCCAGCCGGCACCGACATCGTGCTGGACACGCGGCCGCTGCGCCTGACGGGATACAACTTGTTCGACGGCCCGCCCGCGCAGGGAGCCGCCCTGGTCCCGCAGTCGGACAAGCCCGGCAAGGGCGGCTCCACCGCCATGTGGTCCTTCGAGGGCGACTACCCTCAGGGCAAGTTCCTGTCGTGCGACTACGCTGGTGGCACGGTGCGCCTGGCCCAGCGCGCGGACGATGCCGTGAAGCGCTGCACGGCCGTGTCGCGCACGTCCGGCAAGCCGGCCGTGCTGCAGGTACGGTTCCAATGCGAGTGACGTTACCGCCGCGCTGGCGGACCGCCAGCACATGAAATCCGCCGCCACGGCGGATTTTTCATTTGTAGAACGCTTCCACCGTTCCCTTGAGCGTGAGCAGCAGCGGACGGCCCTTGCGGTCCACCGTCTTGCCGGCCGGCACCTTGATCCAGCCCTCGCTCACGCAGTATTCCTCCACGTCGAAGCGCTCCTTGCCGTTGAAGCGGATGCCGATGTCGTGCTCGAATACGGCGGGCACGTGGAATTGGCTGCGCGGATCGATGGAAAGATGGTCGGGAAGTTCGGGGCGTTGCGCGGCGTCGGTCACGGGAAGCGTCCTGGAATCGTTCGGAAAAGAGAAAAGGAAAAGCCGGATTGTCCGGCAAATGCCGTAACCGCTGCGCATTCACTCGTTTCATATAGTTACAATCCCGCGCTTCCAACCCAACAGCAAGGAAGAGGGATTTCATGCAACGCATGGTTTTGGGGGCCGCGGCGGCCCTGGCACTGACGGGCTGCGCTTCGGTGATGAACGACACCACGCAACCGATGAAGATCGAGACCAGGAACGACAAGGGCGATCTCGTTTCTGGCGCCGAATGCAATGTCACCAACGACTACGGCACTACGGCGGTGAAGTCCGGCGTCACGTCGCAGGTGCGCCGTTCCGGCAAGGATCTGGACATCGTCTGCAAGGATCCCCAGCATCCCGACGCCATCGGCCGCGGCATCTCGCGCGCCAACGCCGGCCTGGCAGGCAACATCATCTTCGGCGGCGGCATCGGCGCCATCATCGACCACAACAAGGGCACCGCCTATACCTACCCCACCTGGGTGCAGTTGGTGTTCGGCCAGACGCTGGTGTTCGACCGTTCCGCCGAGAAGGAGGGTGCTCCCGTCATCGGCACCGCTCCGGCGGCAGTGGCCAAGGCCCCCTGACGACGGTTCCCGGACCTTCCGATCCGTCGCAGGCCGCGTCTTCCCGCCAGGGAGGCGCGGCTTTTTCTTCGGCTGCCGTGCGGCAGCCTTCCCCGTTCAGCGCAGCATCGCATACCCCACCGCGATCGCGGCGGCCAGCCCCACGGCATCGGCGAAGAGCGCGCAGGCCAGGGCATGTCGCGTGTGCTTCACGCCCACGCTGCCGAAGTACACCGCCAGCACGTAGAAGGTGGTCTCAGCAGAACCCTGCATGACCGCGGCGAGGCGCCCGGCGAACGAGTCCACGCCGTGCGCCTGCATCACGTCGATCATCAGCCCGCGCGCGCCCGCGCCGGACAGCACCCGCATCAACCCCACCGGCAGGGCCGGCAGGAAATCCGTGTTCCAGCCCAGCGCCGCCACGCCCGCGCCGACGGCCGCGAGCAGAGCATCCATGCAACCGGCCGCGCGGAAGACGCCGATGGCCACCAGGATCGCCACCAGGTAGGGAACGATCTGCACGGCCACGCCGAAGCCTTCCTTGGCGCCGTCGATGAAGGCTTCGTACACGTTGATGCGGCGCACCGCCCCGGCCAGGATGAAGAGCATCACGATGCCGAGGATCACCGCCGCGCCGATGGTGCCCGCGATGCGGGACGCCTGCTCGGCCGGCAGCCGGCCCAGCGCCCATACGGCCGCGCCCAGCAGCCCGGACACGGCCGCCAGCGGCAGCAGCAGCCGGGGGCGCCAGAGCGGCAGCCGCTGGCACAGACCCACGGCCAGCACGCCCGCGATCAGCGCGATGAAGGTGACCAGCAGTGTGGGCAGGAAGATGTCCGCCGCGTTGAAGCCGGCGCCCAGCCCCTGCTGCACGGCGACGCTCTGGCGGATCGCGATCACCGACGTGGGGATCAGCGTGAGCCCGGCCGTGTTCATGACCACGAACATGATCTGTGCATCGCTGGCCGTGTCGCGGGGGCCTGTCTGCAGCGACTGCAGCTCGCGCATGGCGGTGAGCCCCAGCGGCGTGGCCGCGTTGTCCAGGCCCAGCAGGTTGGCCGAGAAATTCATGGTCATCGCGCCCTGCGCCGGATGGCCCTGCGGCACCCCGGGAAAGAGGCGCCGCAGCAGCGGGCCGGCCGCGCGCGCGAGCAGCTCCACCATGCCGGCGCGCTCGCCCACGCGCATCAGTCCCAGCCAGAGCGCCATCACGCCGGCCAGGCCCAGGGAGATCTCGAAACCCGAGCGCGCGGCCGTGAACATTGCGGCCAGCAGCGCCTGGAAGACATCCGCGTCGCCCAGGGCCCAGCGCGCGGCGGCGGTCACGAACGCGATGGTGAAAAAGCCGATCCAGACCCAGTTGAGCGCCATGGGAGGCGATGGTAGCCGCGGCGCGCAGGCCCCCGGACCGTGCTGCCCGGTCAGAACGGTGCGTCGTCGTCCGCGTCCGCCGTGGCAGCGGCCGGTGCGGCAGCGACATCACCTGCCCCGGCCTTGCGCTCGCCCGGTGCCGGCGCCGGGCCGTCCAGGCCCGTACGGCCCTCGCCGCCCAGCGCCTCGATCAGGTCGGGAATCAGCTTGGAGAGTTCGCCCGTGGCGATCGCCACGTCGGTGTCGAAGCCCGAATCGTCCTGGCCGCGGCCCTCGAACACCGTGTCGAGGAACGACACCTTCTTGATCTGCAGGCCCTCGGTCAGCACGAAGGCGACGCGGTCGTCCCAGCTCATCGCGAGCTTGGTGGGCAGCTTGCCGGCGGCGATGTGCTCGCGGATCTCGTCGATGTCCAGCGGATGGCGTGCATAGCGGACCACGGCCTTGGATTCGTCGGCGCTCTTGAGCTCGCACTCGCGGTCCACGCTGAAGCCCACCGGCGGCTCCTGCTCCTTGAGCCAGTGGGCCATGGCCGCCTGCGGCGAGGTCTGCGTATCGAGCAGGGAGACCGACAGGCCCGGCAGCGCTTCCACCAGCAGCGAGACGACCTCGTCGGCCCGGCCCTGGCTGCCCGTGTCGAGCACCAGCAGGCGCGCCTCGGTGTCGATCCAGATCCACATCGAACCCTGCTTGGTGAAGGCCATCGGCAGCAGGTCGAGCTTGGCCTCTTCCTTGAGCTCGCGGGTTTCCTTCTTGCCCGGCTTGCGGCCGGTTTCGCGCTCGATGCGCGCGGCCTTGTCCTTGACCTTGCGCGCCAGGACCGAGCCCGGGAGCATCTTCGATTCGGTCATGAAGCGCAGGATCCACTGGCCGCCCACGGATTCGGCGAGCGCGCCGTGGGCCTCGCCCCGGGGCGGCACCCATCCGACGGATTTCTCCTGGGTGGCGCCGCATTCCGCGAACGGGGTGCGGGCCAGGGCTTCCTCGAGCTGGGGCAGTTCCGCATGCCACTCGGCGATGCGGTAGATGATCATGTTCTTGAACACGGAATTCCTTGTGTGCGATATCGCCCTGCGGTGGGCGCGCCGGCCGCGGTGCCGGCGAAAGGGCGCCATTGTCGTTGCTGCGCGCCCCGGCGGGGTCACAGAACCTTGGCACAACTTTACACAGCCACACGCCCCCCTCATGGCGGGGATACACGGGCGCCCGACACTGGCTTCCAACCGCAGCACCGCACCGGTCGCGGCGGCAACGCCCCTCCAGGGGACCTGAAAGGACATCGCCATGACCGCACTTTTCCTGCAACGACGCTTCGCCACCGCAGCCACGGCCGCCGCACTGACGGCCCTGCTGGCGGCTCCCTCCTTCGCGCAGCAGCCCCCTCCGCCGGCCGCGCCCCCCACGGCCGGAGCCGAACGCCCGCACCGCATGCCCACCCCCGAGGAGCGCGAAGCCCGCATGGCCAGGCGCGCAGAGGCCCTCCGCCAGAAGCTGCAGCTCACGCCGGCACAGCAACCCGCATGGGATGCCTTCACCGCGGCCATGCGCCCGCAGGGCCCGCGCCCGGACATGTCCGCAATGGCACAGCTGACCACGCCGGAACGCATCGACCGCATGCGGGCGCTGCGTGCCCAGCACAACGCCGAGGCCGACAGGCGCGACGAGGCCACGAAGACCTTCTACGCCGCGCTGACTCCCGCGCAGCAGAAGGTGTTCGACGAGGAAAGCCGGCGCATGCACGGCCGGGACGGCATGCGCGGAAAGGACGGCAAGCCGGGCGCCCATGGCGGCATGCGCCACGGCGCAGCCCCTGCGCCCGCCGCGCCCGCACCCCAGTGACGCAGCCCCGCCGCGCATGCGGCGGCCACCTACAGCGGACTTCCCGGCCCCTGTCCTACAGTGGGTTACGCCGATTGTGTAACCTTACGGTCGCGACATAACTGGGAATTCGCAAAATGCACCATTCATTCATGAAGCGCCTCGTGGCCCCTCTGGCGGCCCGGGGCGCTTTTTTCATTCTGGCGGCCGCGGCAGCGGCCGGCGTCCACGCACAAACAGCGGGCACCGAGGGCCCATCGGTGTACGTGCAGGGAGGCTGGGCGGAGCACCAGACCGACTCCGCCACGGTGGGCGTCACCCTGCCCTGGACATCCTGGCGCAGCGAACTCTGGGGCAGCGAAGTGCGCGGCTACTGGGACATCTATGCGAGCCGGTGGTCCTACGACAGCGTGGACGGCGGCTCCGGCCATGCCACCCTGGCCGGCATCACGCCCACTTTCCGGCTGCGGCCCGACAACGGCCGCTCGCCATGGTTCCTGGAAGGCGGGGTCGGCATCACCTATATGGACAAGCGCTACCACACGCCCCACAAGGAATTCAGCACCCGGTACAACTTCGCGACCCACCTGGGCGTGGGCTACAGCCTGGGAGCGCAGCGCCAGCATGAGGTCGCGATCCGCGTGCAGCATCTCTCCAATGCAGGCATCAAGAGTCCCAACCCCGGGGAGAACTTCGTCCAGCTGCGGTACGCGTACCACTTCTGACGCAACGGCCTGGCCCTCCCTCCGAAGCCCCGCACTGCGGGGCTTTTTCGTTGGCGCAACCCGGGCGGGGAGGCCTGTCGGCCTCGAGGCTGTGCATAAAGCTGGGGACAATTTGAGGCACATCTCCGGGTTATCCACCGCCGCAGGCCGGCGACCGAAGTTGTTGTCTGGCGGCGCCCGCGTTCACCCGAGTCCAGGCCACAGGCTTGTGGAGGTCCCAAGTGCTTGCCAGCATTGGGGAAACGGGGCTTGTCCACAACGGAGCCGCCTCCTTACTACTATTCCTATGGTTTTATAAAAGCTTTCAAGGAATAACAAGGAACATCCTCCAGGGCCATGGCAAAGGCCCCAAGCATGACCCGTCCGGCTGACCTGGCTCGCTGGATCCGGGCCAGTCCGGGTTCCTCCGACCGGCCACGCTGGCTCGGGCCTGCCAGGTCTTTTCCGGCGGATCGATCCACACGCGCATATCCGCAACGCACGACTGAGCGCCCGTGGCCGTACGACCTGACGCAAAAGCCGGAATGGGCACAACCTGCCGCATCCTGATTCCGGGACAAACCTGGGGACATCTTTCGCACAAGTACCGGCTTTTCCACAGCGGAGGCGGTACCGCCGCATTTGTCCCCGGCGGGACGACAGCGGCAACCCTGCTCCACACACATGGTTGCCGGCAAGGCAAGTGCCTTGTCGCGCAACGGAAAAATCCGGTTGTCCACAACGGCAGCCCGGCCTTACTACTACGACTATGTTTTTATAAAGACATACAAGGAAGAACAAGGAACAACCGGGCCGGCGGACCGAGGGCCTGTCCATGCCTTGCCGCCGCCCGGGAGGCCTCCCCCACGCCGTCCATGCCCGCGGATGGGCATGAGAAGGCCGCAGGTGCGCCTTGGGGAAGAAGGCAGTAGGGGGGCTGCCGTACAGGCTTGTCGTGGGCTTCCATGGCCTCTGGGAGGCCTGGAGGGAATGTCCGCCTGTGCGTGCCGGCTATGCGCGCACGCCTGCGCCCGGTCAGCGCGCGGGAAGCTTCTGGACCAGGAAGTCTTCCAGGGCGGTTTCAGGCAACGGCCGGCTGAAGAAATAGCCCTGGTAGGCACGGCAGCCCGCCTGTTCCAGGCGGCTGCGCTGCTCGGCGGTTTCCACGCCTTCTGCGATGACGTCCAGGCCCAGGCTGCGCGAGAGCGCGATGATCGTGTCCACGATGGCTGCGTCGTTCGGGTCGGCGAGCAGGTCGCGCACGAAGCTCTGGTCGATCTTCAACTGGTCCAGCGGCATGCGCTTGAGGTAGCTCAGGGAGGAATACCCCGTTCCGAAGTCGTCCAGCGAGAACCCCACCCCATGGGACCGCAGCGCGGCCATGGTGGCGATGGTGGTTTCCATGTCCTCGACGAACAGGCTCTCGGTCAGCTCCAGCTTCAGGCGCGACGCCGGCGCGCCCGTCGCGGTGATGGCGCGCACCACGTCCTCCACGAAAGCCTCGTGGTGGAACTGGCGCGAACTCACGTTCACCGCCATGCTGAGGTGCCCGCGCCCGGGCACGTGCTGCCAGCGTGCGAGCTGGGCGCAGGCCGTGTGCAGCACCCAGCGGCCCAGGGGCAGCACCAGGCCGGTTTCCTCGGCCAGCGGAATGAATTCCCCAGGGGACACCATGCCGCGCTGCGGATGCGGCCAGCGCACGAGCGCCTCCACACCGGTCACGCCGCCCCGGTGGTCGATCTGGGGCTGGTAATGCAGCATGAACTGCTCCCGCGCCAGGGCGGTGCGCAGGTCGTTCTCCAGTTCCGCGCGGGCGGTGACCACCGCCTGCATGCCCGGGTCGAAGAACCGCAGCGTATTGCGCCCCGCGGTCTTCGCCTGGTACATGGCGAGGTCGGCCTGCTTGAGCAACTCGCCCACCGTCGATGCCCGGCCGTCGCCGAAAGGCGCCACGCCGATGCTGGGCGTGCTGCGGTAGTGGTAGCCCTGCAGCACGTACGGCGTGGCCAGCACGGCCAGGATCTTCTCGCCCACGGTACGGGCGCTCAGGGCCAGGTCGTCGGGATGGGGGCTGAGCCCTTCGATCATCACCACGAATTCGTCGCCGCCCAGCCGGGCGACGGTGTCCACGGAACGCACGCAGGTGTTCAGCCGGGCAGCCACCTGCTGCAGGAGCACGTCGCCCTGGTCGTGGCCCAGGGTGTCGTTGAGGGTCTTGAAGTTGTCCAGGTCGATGAAGAGCAGCGCCCCTCCCTGCCGGCGCCGCTGTGCCGTGGCCAGGGCGTGGCGCATGCGGTCCATCAGCAGCATGCGGTTGGGCAGCCCGGTCAGCGAATCGTAGAACGCCAGCCGCTGGATCTCCCGCTCCGTGGCCTTGCGCTGGCCGATGTCGGTATTGATGGCCAGGATGGAGTCCGGCTGTCCCTGCTCGCCCTGCACCAGCGTCCAGCGGCCCTCCACGTCCAGGCGCCGCCCGTCCCGGTGGAACTGGACGATTTCCCCTGCCCATTCGCCCTGCTCCTGCGTGGCCTGGGTCGCGCGCAGGAATTCCTGCGTGTCCTGGTACAGCAGCGTGGCGATGGACTGGCCCATCGCTTCCTCGCGTGTCCAGCCGTAGAGTCGCTCGGCACCTTCGTTCCAGAACGTGATGTGGTGGTCCAGGTCGCGCACGATGATGGCGTCGCGCGCCTTGTCCAGCAGCGAGGCCTGCCGGCGGATGTGCGCGTCCGATGCCTGGCGGGCCATCTCTGCCGCCGCCCGCGCGGCGAAGATGCGCAGCGTGGAGACCACCATGCCGGGCTGCTGCAGCGGCTCCCGGAAGACCACGAACACGAAACCGATGGGCTGCCCTTCCGCGCTGCGCAGCTGCAGGCCCACATACGCCTGGGCACCGAGCCGTGCTACCGGCGAATCCGGATAGAGCTCGGCGATGCCTTCCGGGATCACGCATTCGGCCTCGTTCACCAGGCGCAGGCTGGGCGTGCCTTTCAGGGAATATTCTGCATTCGGCTGGACCATTCCTTCTTCCACGCGCGACAGCGTCACCGCGCGCGGCACCCGTCCCCCCGGCTGCGGAAGCAGCCGCGTGACACAGCCGCCCTGGGCGCCCAGGGCATCGCACATGTGGCTGGCCAGCTGCCGGAAGAACTGCGTTCCGGTGCTGGCAGACACGGCGGCCGCGGCCTTGAGCACCACCGCCTGCAGGCGCTGCTGGTCCTGCCGCGTGCGCAGGCTGCCCAGGCCGAAGGCGATGTCGTTGGCGAGCTGCTGGAGCAGTTCGGCTTCCTCCGCGCCGGTTTCCAGCACTTCTTCCGGATAGAGCGTGAGCAGGCCGAAGACCTGCTCGGCATCGCGCAGCGGCAGGCTGATGACCGCGGGCAGTCCCATCTGGCGCAACGGCTGGGCCCACAGGTCGGCATCCGGCGCCTGCCGCAGGTCGTGGACGATCACAGGACGCCCGCTGCGCAGCGCCTCGCCCGACGGACCCGGGCTGTGCGGCGTCCAGGGCGCGGCGGGGGTGCCGGCCGGGCGCAGGGTTTCCACGCCCACCGTCGTCAGGCCCGACCAGGCCACGGGCTCGATGCTCTGTCGTTCGGTGCCGTTCCAGTGGCGCACCATGCCCACCCAGGCGCTGCGGTAGCCGCCCACTTCCCGGGCGATGCGGCACACTTCGGACAGCAGGGCCGTCTCTCCCGTGGCGCGCACCAGGGCTTCGTTGCATGCGCTCAGCAGCCGCTGCACGGTGCCCACGCGCGCGAGTTCGCGTTCCACGCGCATGCGCTGCGTCACATCCGTGGCGAGCACCTGGCGCGCTGCCCGGCCGTTGAAGGTGATGTCGCCCGCGTACACCTCCATGTCGATGTGCGTGCCATCCTTCTTGCGATGGCGGCGGTGCACCGCGTCGCGGCGCACGCCGGTCGGCAGGGCCCGTGCCTCCACCTCCCGCCGCGAGCGTTCCTCCTCGGGCCAGAGCTGGGCGGTCGTCATGCGCAGCAGCTCCGCTTCCGTGTACCCGTAGTGGCGCACCATGGCGCGATTCACCGCGAGAATGCGCAGGCTGCCGCGCTCGTAGACCCACATCGGCTGCGGATGCGCGTCGAAGAGCGAGCGGTACTGCAGTTCCGAGGCGCTCAGCTGCGCGGCATAGCTGCGCAGCTGCAGCACCGCGCCCAGCGATTCGGCGAGGATCTGCACATAGGCCACCTGGCGCTGGGAGAAGGTGAACACCGGATCGGCATTCACCTTGAGCATGCCCAGCACCGTGTCACCGGCGCGCAGCGGCGCGGCGATGAATGACAGCAGGCCGTGCTGGCCCTCGTCGGTGGCGAACTGCGCATGCTGCTGCGAGCCATCGCTGTGCAGCACCATCTGCTCGGCTTCCAGCTGCTGCCAGAGCGGGTACCCGAGCATCGGGCGGGATTCGTCCATTGGCGCGGCCCGCGGCCCGGTGCTGGCGCGCACGCGCAGCCGGTCGCCCTCGCGCAGCACGACCATGGCGCCCTGCCCGTCCGCCAGGTCCATCGCGGTGCGTGCCGCCAGCAGCAGGACTTCCTCCACGGGCAGGTCGAGCGCGCTCATGCGCTGCTGCACGCGCACCAGCTCCGCATGCGCGCCGGCATCGCGCTGGGCCTGCAGCGCGCTCTGCTTCTGGGCGCTGATGTCGGTCATCCCGCCGACCATGCGCAGGCCCTGCCCCTGGGCATCGCGGATCACGAAGCCGCGGTCGCGGATCCAGGCATAGGTACCATCCTGCCGGCGGAAGCGGTATTCGTCCATCCAGTGCAGGGCGTCGCCTTCGATGGCGGCATGGATGCTCTCGAGCACGCGGTCGCTGTCGTCCGGGTGCAGCCGCTGCGTCCAGGACGTGCTGTCGTGTGGCAGCGTATGCAGCGGAACGCCGAAGAGGACTTCCATCCCCTCGTTCCACCACATCGAATCATCGGTCAGGTTCCAGTCCCAGATCGCGTCGGCGGTGGCCCGTGCCACGAGATGGAAGCGCTCTTCCGACAGGGCCCGTTCCTGCGCGCGCTGCGCCATGCCGCGGCGCTGGCGGCGCAGTTCCAGGAGGGCCATCGCCTGGCTCGCGATCGCGACCAGTGCCTCGCGCTGGCTCTCTTCCAGGTGCCGCGGGGCCGTATCCAGGATCACGACGGCGCCCAGCGTCAGGCCATCGGCGGTGTTGATCGGCATGCAGGCCGCCATGCGCATGCGCGAAGGCCCCTGTACCAGCGGATGGCTGCGCAATACCGGGTCGGCCGACGCATCCTTCACCTGCACCAGCCGGCCCCCGAGGGCGAGCCTGCACAGGACATGGGCGCACGCCAGGTTCTGCAGCGTGCCGAGTTCCATGCCCGCGCTGGACTTGAACCATTCGCAGTCCCTGCCCACGAAGCCGATGGCGGCAACAGTGGCTCCGCACAAATGGGCCGCCAGGCGGGCGAGCTGATCGAAGGTGTCTTCAGCCGGCGTCTCGAGAATGGCGCAGGCGTGCAATGCGTCCAGGCGCCGGCGGTCCGGGTCCGTTCGCGCAACCATGGTCAGCGCTCCCGGAGACGCGGGGGCGCCCGGCGCTCTGGAGCGCGCGGCATCGGAAGCGGGAGCGGCTGCACCTGCATGGTGTGGGCGTGGTGGGATGGGAGGGGACGCGCTACCGGGTCCGCCCGCCGGAGCGGCAGACGGCCCGGCCTGCATGTTTCCGAATGCTACACCCTGGCAACCGTCCAGAGGCCGGGCAGGGGTGGCCATTCCGTGCAGAAAACAACAGCCGCTCCCTCCAGGGCGGCTCGGGGCGGCAGCGGATCAGCGGTGGCTGCGGCGCGACCGTACGGCGGCCGCGAGCCCTTCGAGCACCGGCACCGTCTGGTCGAAGCCGATGCAGGCGTCCGTCACCGACACGCCGGCCTCCAGGGGCTGCCCGGGAACGATATCCTGGCGGCCTTCCCGCAGATGGCTTTCGATCATCACGCCGGTGATGCGGCCGTCCCCGGCAGCGACCTGCGCCGCCACGTCGGCCGCCACCTCGATCTGGCGGCGGTGCTGCTTGCTGCTGTTGGCGTGCGAGACATCGATCATCACCTGCTCTCGCAGGCCCGCGCCGCGCAGCAGGGAGCAGGCCGCGTCCACGTCGGCCGCGCCGTAGTTCGGCTGGCGGCCGCCGCGCAGGATCACATGGCAGTCCCGGTTGCCGCGCGTCTCGAAAATGGCGGCCTGACCCATCTTGGTCATGCCCATGAAGGCGTGCGGCGCCTGTGCTGCGAGGATGGCGTCGGAGGCCACCTTCACGCCGCCATCGGTGCCGTTCTTGAACCCCACGGGGCAGGACAGGCCGCTGGCCAGCTGGCGGTGACTCTGGCTTTCCGTGGTGCGCGCCCCGATCGCGCCCCAGCTCACCAGGTCGCTGATGAACTGCGGCGAGAGCAGGTCGAGGAATTCCGTCCCCACGGGCAGGCCGAGCGCCAGCACGTCCAGCAGCAGCTTGCGCGCCATTTCCAGGCCTTCGTTGATCGCGAAGCTGCCATCCAGGTGCGGATCATTGATGTAGCCTTTCCAGCCCACCGTGGTGCGGGGCTTCTCGAAATACACCCGCATCACCACCACCAGTTCCGCGGACAGCCGGTCGGCCTGTGCCTTGAGCGCCTTCGCGTATTCCATGGCCTGGCCATGGTCGTGGATGGAGCACGGCCCCACCACGACGATGAGCCGGTCGTCCTCGCCGTGCAGCACCCGCGAAAGCGCGGCGCGGCTGGATTCCACCAGGGCCTGGGCATCGTCCGAAGCGGGCAGCCACTCCTGCAGCAGCGCGGGCGTGATCAGCGGCCGCACCGCCTTGATGCGCGTATCGTCGATGCGGGTGGTGTCGTGCGTGCCGGGTTGCGGCGTTGCGTGGGGAACGTGGGAGGCGATGCCGGCGCCGCCGACTTCCGGGGAAAAGGTACGGTTCATGGGGCGCGATTGTCGCGCGCCCGGCCGGTGGGACCTTGTCCCAGGTCGTGTCTCAGGGCCTGCGGAACGCGATGGCCTGCCGCGACCAGTAGCCCGAGCTGAATCGGTCCAGCCGCACCGTGCCGCCCGTGGACGGCGCATGCACGAAGCGCCCACCCTCCACCACGATGCCCGCATGGGTGGGGCGGCCGGAGCCGAAGATCACGAGGTCGCCGGTGCGTTCGTCGCCCGCCGGCACGGGAGCGCCGAAATCGCTGAGCTGCGCCACCGTGCGGGGCGGAGCGACCCCGGCGAGGCTGCGGTACACGTAGCCGATGAGCCCGCTGCAGTCGAAACCGCCTTCCGGGGTATTGCCGCCGTAGCGGTACGGCGTGCCGACGAGACCCATCGCGTGGATCGCGATGTCGTTCGACTGTTCCGGTGTCAGGCGTGAATAGTGGATGGACGAATGCGTCCTGGAGGTGGGCGATGTCCCGCACCCGGTCGCCATGAGCGCTGCCAGCAGGCTGGCCGCCACCCACGCGAAAGCCGGACGGGAGGGGCTGGCGTGGTCGTGCATGGCGCGCAGATTAACGCATGGGCTGTCGGTATGCCGGCGGCTCGAGCATGTCCGCATAGCCCTGGCTGAAGGTTTCCATATCCTGCATGAACGCTTCCAGGTCCGGCACGATGCCCCGCCGGAACGGCGGCAGTGCGATCCCGTGGGCCAGGGCAATGGCCCGCATTCCCATCTCCGTCTTGGCCGCGCTGCCGCGCCCGTCCGGCATGGCATGGGCCATCCACCAGTGCAGCTCACCGAGCCTGGGCAGCAGTTCCTCGCGCGTGCGGGGCCGTTCCATCAGCGATCCGTACAGATGCTCGACATGGTTCACGATCGACGGTATCGCGGCGAAGTGCGTATGCTCGATCGAATGCGGCAGGCTCAAGGTGTTCCTCAGCCCGCTGCCCCGGGCCTCGGACAGCTGCTTCGCCACGGGATGCAGGAAGTCCTCGGGGTTCACGGCCACGCGGATCGTGGTGAGGGCCACCGGCCGTCCGTCCAGCATGCCCTGCATCTGGAAAGCATGGTGCGCCATGAAATGCGGCGGCAGTGCCAGACCGCTCTGCTGCGCCAGCCCATTGGCGATCGCTGTCGTCTGGAGCGTGCGTGCGCGCTCGATCACGTAGCCATAGCGCCCGCCCAGGGGCGTGGTCACATCTTGCTGTCGCGGGTATCCGCTCGCGAAGGCTTGTTCCTGGTTCTGCCTTGCCTTGCCGGGCCCGCCTGAGCGATCTGGATCATCGAGAACCCACTGGTAGCGCGCTGCACCCACGAAGTTCCAGAGTTGCCGGAAGTTCTGGATCTGGCCATCCGCGATCCGTTGGCCCGCATCCAGCGTGGTTTCGTGGAAGCGCCGTCCATAGGCCTTGTTCCGGGCACTCGTCTCCATGCCGTGCGGCTGGTCGGGCCAACGGGCCACGCCGATGAGGGTCGCCTGGCTGGGGGGAAGCCCGGTGGCCGCGCGCGGACCCGGTAGCGCCGCATGGCTGGAAGATGCTTGCGGCCGTGCGGGGGAACCTGTACGGACCGGCTCCAGCGTTCCGATCGCATCGGCCACCGCCTGCAGCGCCGCTTCATCCACTCCGCGCCCTTCCCGCAACTTGATGGTGCGCAAGGCGGGCTGGCCGTAGGCGCCGCTTTCCAGATGCAGTACGCGCCGGCCCCGTTCTGTCGTGGATGTCAGCCGCAATTGCGCATCCGGCGTCGTTCGCACGTCTTCCGAGGGTGCCCCTTCCGGCACGGGACGGCGCAGGTCGATGCACACCGGTTCTCCGGGCCGGGAGGTTGCCACTTCCAGCGCCCGGAGAGCGGCCCGCCGGGCTGGCGTGGCAGGGGCCGATGACGTCGTGGCAGCCGTTGCGGGGCTGGCCCCGCAACGGGGGCGCGGCCCGCCCAGGCCTATGTGGGAAAGCTTCCGGCGCAGGCCCGACAGCGGTCCTCCGGAACCGGAATGGGAATGCCGCGACGCACCGGAATGCTCTGGTGCGTCTCCCGCGGCGGACGGCGCGCCGGAGGAGCTTGCCGTGGAGGCGGATGGAATACGCGGGTGGGATGTGGGAATGGAAGAGGCACGCATGGCTTGTTCAGATGCAGCAGCCGGCCTCCCGCAAAAAATGCCTGTCGATGCCGGCCATGGCTGCATGAGTCTATGGCGATGCAGGGCCTGCCGCCGCAGGCTGCACGAACGGTGGTCCATCCATGCGAACCGGCTGCGCGCCGCGTTGCAGCACGGCGCGCTCGCCGTCAGGCTGCCGCGGGCATGGATTCCGGCGTGCCGGTCCGGGCACCGCGCCGCGCTATCAGCCGGTTGGCCACCGCCACCACGGCCTGCACCGAGGCATTGACGATGCTGTGGTCCAGTCCAACGCCGAAGGTGGCGCCCGGCACGCCCTCGAGCGCGGCCTCGACGATGGCCAGGGCCTGCGCACCCGCGCCTGCGCCCGTGGCGCGTTCCTCGTAATGGTCCACGCGCATCGGCAGGCCGAGCGCATCCACCGTCGCGTCGATCGTCCCATTGCCGCGCCCCTGCAGCGTCTGGCGCACGCCGTCGATGGTCACGTCCAGCGCGATGCCCTGTCCGTCTTCATCGAGACGCTGGCCGTGCAGCGTGAGCGCGCCGCGCGTGCCCTGCGCGGGCCCCGCGATGTAGGTCTGCGAGAACAGGCTCCAGAGTGCGTCGCCGTCCATCTCGCCCTCGCTCGTGTCCGTGGCGCGCTGCACCACGGCACTGAACTCCACCTGCAGGCGGCGCGGCATCACCACGCCGCGCTCGCGCTCCAGCAGGAAGGCGATGCCGCCCTTGCCCGACTGGCTGTTCACGCGGATCACGCTGTCGTAGGTGCGGCCGAGGTCCGCCGGGTCGATGGGAAGGTAGGGCACTTCCCAGAGGCCCGCAGGGTCCTGGACCGCGAAGCCCTTCTTGATCGCATCCTGGTGCGAGCCCGAGAACGCGGTGAAGACGAGGTCGCCCGCATAGGGATGGCGCGGATGCACCGGCAGCGAAGTGCATTCCTCGGCCACGCGCGCCACGTGCGTGATGTCGGAAAAGTCGAGGTTCGGATGCACGCCCTGCGTGTACATGTTGAGCGCGAGCGTCACGATGTCCACGTTGCCGCAGCGCTCGCCGTTGCCGAAGAGGCACCCTTCCACGCGGTCGGCGCCGGCCATCATCGCCAGCTCGGCCGCGGCCACGCCCGTGCCGCGGTCGTTGTGCGGATGCACGGAAAGCACGATGTGCTCGCGCGGCGCGAGGCGGCGGTGCATCCATTCGATCTGGTCGGCGAACACGTTGGGCGTGGCGTTCTCCACCGTGGTCGGCAGGTTGATGATGATGGGCCGGCCCGGGCCTGCGTTCCAGGCTGCGATCGCCGTCTGGCAGGCGCGCAGCGACACCTCGGGCTCGGTGGCACTGAACGTCTCGGGCGAATACTGCAGCGTCCAGGCCGTGGCGGGCTGCGCGTCGGTAAGGCGCTTGAGGAGCGACACGTGGTGGTCGATGAACGCCATCACCTGCGATACGTTCATGCCGAACACGATGCGGCGCCAGGCCGGCGCCGTGGCGTTGTAGAGGTGCACGATGGCGCGCGGCGCGCCCTGCACGGCCTGTACCGTGCGCTCGATCAGGTCTTCGCGGGACTGGGTCATGACCATGATGGTCACGTCGTCGGGAATGCGGTTTTCCTCGATCAGGCGGCGCACGAAATCGAAGTCCGTCTGCGACGCGGCCGGAAAGCCCACTTCGATTTCCTTGAAGCCGATGCGCACGAGTTCCTCGAAGAGCCGCATCTTGCGCTCGCCGTTCATGGGCTCGAAGAGCGCCTGGTTGCCGTCGCGCAGGTCGGTGGAGAGCCAGATGGGTGCCCGCGTGATGGAGCGGGACGGCCACGTACGGTCGGGCAGGGAAACCGTGGCGGTGGGTTGGTACTTGGTGGCGGGCTTGGCGATCATCATGATGGGCTCCACGAAACGGTATCGCGCCGGACGGGCATCGCCGCAAGGGCAAGGTCGGCGGCACAACGGCCACCATGGCGCGATCAAATCAACGAACAGGAAAAACGAAACGACATTCCCTGCAGCCCTCCACGCGTGTGGAGGCTGGTTCGTGGGCCGGGGTCAGGGGAAGGTCGGTGTTGCGCGGACTGGCGGCACGGGGGCCGGATCAGCGGGCAACGGGGATGGCGAACGCAGGCAGACCCCGGCCAGGCACTAGGCCTAGAGCTAGGGTGGATAGGATGCGGCTGCGTTGCATGGTGTGCAGGATTGAGCATTCATGCTAGCACAGGCATCGCGCAGCAGTAAAGCCCGTGCAAGAAACTCCGCGGCCCGGCGCATGCCAGGGACGTCAGCCGGCTCACGATGCGGGACGGCCCTGCCCTGCCGGGCCGCCAGTGTCCGCTTGCGTATCCCGGAGCGCCAGCAGTTGCCGCACCAGGTCGGGCGCCAGCTTGGATGGCCGGCGTGCCGGCTCGAACAGCCACATGTCGTAGAGCGGGAAAGATTCCTGCAGCGCCAGCGGCACCAGAGCGCGCGCTTGCGCCCCCAGCAGCGCTGGATGCGGCACCACGGCCAGCAGATCGCACTGCGCCACCAGCCGCAGCATGCTCGCGAAGTCCGGGCAGTGCGCGGCCACGCGCGGCGGCGGCATGCGGCGCACGCGGTGGGCTTCCGCCAGCACATCCACAGGCCCGCTCACGCTGGGCTCCACGCGCGCCCAGGCCGCGCCCCGCAGTGTCTCCAGCGACCGGGCGCCGGCCAGCGGGTGGCCGCGCCGCGCATAGGCCTGCGGGCGCAGCGCGTACAGCCGCTGCTGCACCACGCCGTGGTGCTCGAATCCCCGGGGGCGTGGCGCGATGGCGCAATCGACCGTGCCTTCCACGAGATTCGCCAGCAGGCGGCCCTCATCGGCGCAGACCATTTCCAGCGAGCGGCGGGGACGGCCTTCGCACCAGCCTGCATACAGCAGCGGACCGCACACCAGCGCGGCCGATGGCGTCAGGCCGGCGCGCAGTACCCGCGGGCTGCCGGAGGCCGGACCTGCCCGGCCGGGAACCAGGGCATCGATGCCCTCTGCCAGGGGCCGCGACTCCGCGGCCACCCGCAGCGCCAGCTCCGTGGGCACGCGGCGGCGGCCGTCCCGCACCAGCAGCGGCGCGTCGAACCGGGCCTGCAGCATGCGCATGCCATGGCTGACGGCCGGCTGGGAGACGCCGCAGGCGCGGGCCGCGGCAGCGAACGAGCCGTGCTCGATGAGCGCGCGAAGGTAGGCCAGGTGGGGTAGATACATCAACGCCATTTATATATCCGGCATGGCAGCGCTTGCGTGTGCGGCGGCGGAGGGAGATGCTGCGGGACGCATGTCCTTCCTCTCCTTTCTTCATTGCTTCTTCGCCCGGTAAAGGCCCCCTGATGACCCAGCTTCAACTCGCCACCGTGAAAACCTACCTCTCCCGTCTGCACGCGGGTGACACCGAAGGCCTGATCGCCTGCTTCGAAAGCGAGGGCCTCGTGCATTCGCCGTTCCTGGGGACCATGCGGGCCCGCGAATTCTTCAGGAAGCTCGCCGAATCCTCGGCCGCCAGTGTGATCACGCCGATCGACCTGCTGGTCTCTGCCGAGCCCGAGGCGGGCCTGGTGCGCGTGGCCGCCTACTTCCGGTACGACTGGACGCTGAACGACGGGCGGATCGTCCATTTCACCTGCGTGGACATCTTTCGTTTTGCAGAAGGCAGCACCGAAATCCAGGACATGCACATCGTCTACGACACGCACCCCCTGCGTGAACAGGTGGGCGACAAATACGCGCCCGATCCGGCGTGAACGCCGGCCGGCTCCTGCGCGCCGTCCCTTCCCTCCCGCCACGCCATGGCCCCGGTTTCCGGGGCCTTTTTTCTCCCTTCCCATTTTTCCGCAGTGTTTTCGTTGGAATTTCTCCAGGTTCTGCAAGAAAGCCAATCCCGTCTCCGGAACGACTGAATCCGCTGTACCCATACAAATGAAATTTGTACTAGTACATTAAAATGAATGTATGAAGACAATGAAATTCGATGGAGCGTCGGCATCGGAAATTGCGGATAGCATCGAATCCCACCTGCGCTCCGGAGCGCTGTCGTGCGGGGATGCTCTGCCCGCGGTGCGCGCGCTGGCCTTGCAGCTGGGCGTCAATCCGAACACCGTGGCCGCTGCCTACGCGCGCCTGCGCGATGCCGGCCGGCTGGTGACCGATGGCCGCCGCGGAACGCGCGTGGCTTCGGGCCGGCCCCCGGTGGTCGAGGCGGTGGCGCTGCCCTCCGGCCTGCGCGATCTCGCTGGCGGCCATGGGGATCGCGCCCTTCTGCCGCGGCTTCCCTCCAACGGCTGGCAGGGGGGGCTGCTGGATGCGGGCCCCGGCTACGACGGGTCCGCCGAGGTCCCCCTCTGGCGCGAAGTCGCGCTGGAATGGCTGGACAGCCAGGGGCTGCCCCACGAGGCCACGGGCGTTTTTTCGGGCACGCTGGATGCCGTGGAAGCTGCCCTGCGCCACCATGCGCGCCCTGGCGACCGCGTCGCGGTCGAAGATCCCTGCTGGCCCCCGATGGCCGCGCTCCTGCATGCGCTGCGGCTCAAGGCGGTGCCCCTGCCGGTGGACGCGCAGGGCGTGCAGGTGCCGTCTGCCGAATGCCTGGACGGCTGCGCTGCGCTGGTGCTCACGCCGCGCGCCCACAATCCCACCGGCTGCGCGATCTCCGAGCCGCGGTGGAAGGCCCTGCGCCGTGCCCTGCATGGCCGTTCCCACCTGCTGTGCATCCTGGACGACCACTGGGGGCCGCTCAGCCAGGAGCCGCTGGCCCCGGCGGCCGCCCTGCCCCCGCTCTGGCTCTACGTCCTTTCGGTGGGCAAGTTCCTCGGTCCGGACGTGCGCGTGGCGCTCGCGGCCGGCACACCGGCGCTCATCGATGCCATGCGTGCCCAGCAGGCCGCAGGTGCGCGATGGGTCAGCCGGCTGCTCCAGGCACTGGCCGCCCGGCTCTGGCGGGATGCCCTGCACTCAGGCCAGCTCGCCCAGGCAGCCCAGGCCTATGCGCGGCGGCGGCAGGCGCTGGAGTTCGCCCTGCGGTCGCAACCGGCGGATCCGGTGGCCACCGCGGCCACGGCGGGCGAGGGCCTGCATCTCTGGATCCCGGTGCGTGACGAAGGCGCCGTGCTGTCCGCGCTGGCGGCCCGGGGCTGGGCGGCCCAGGCAGGGGGTCCTTTCCGCATCGCCAGCGGCCCGGCAGTACGCATCAGCCTGGGGGATCTCGCCGGCCCGGACGTCGGGCCCCTGGCGCGCGATCTGGCCGATGCCCTGGCGCCCGCCGCGGCCAGGGCGGTGTTCTGACTGGTCGGTGCAGTGCGGGAGCTGGCGCAGGTTTTCAGGGGAGCGAGGTTGCCGGCTCGCTGCGGGAGGCGTTCTGCCAGAGGTCTCCACCCGAGGCATGCCGTGCCAGCAGCTTGTCCATTCCCTTGCGTGCGCAGCGCTGCAGCGATGTGAGCAGCGCATGGCCGGGATCGGCGATGCCGTAGCGGGTGCGCAGGTCGTGCTGCATGCGCCCCAGCAGCGCCGCAGCCATCTCCGCATCCGCCAGCGCGCGGTGGGCGCGGGCAGCGGGTGGCAGGCCAAGGTGCGCGACGATGCGCCCCAGTTGGTGACTTGCCGCTTCGGGATACAGGCGGCGGGACAGCAGCACCGTGCAGGCGAAGGCGTGGGGCGAAGGCAGGTCCGCACGGGCCAGTTCCGCCGTCCAGAAGCGGCTGTCGAACGAAGCGTTGTGTGCCACCATGGGTGCATCGCCCACGAAGCGCGCAGCCTCGCGCATCACCGACTCGGCCGGCGGCGCGGTATCCAGCATGGCCGGCGTGATGCCCGTGAGCTGGATGATGAACGGAGGCAGCCAGGCCCCGGTCTTCATGAGGCTCTGGAACCGGTCCACGGGCCGGCCCTCTTCCATGAGCACGATGGCCACCTCGGTGGCACGTGCGCCCTGCGAGGGCGTCATGCCGGTGGTTTCGAAATCGATGACGGCGATGCGGGAAGAAGGCATGGGGCGATTGTCGCCCCTTGCTTCAAAGCGCGTTCGGGAGGTGCTCAGCCCGCCCCGCGCCCACCGCCGCCGGTGGACGGACTGCCGCCGCCCTGGCGCGATTGCACCTGGTTGCTGCTGCCCACGTGCGCATCGCGGTCGTTGCGGCTCTGCGGCGTGCGCTGGCCTTCGTTGCGCTGCGTGGGTTCCTGGTGGCCTTGCTGGTTGTGGTCGTTCTCGACCTTGCCCGTGCCGGGCTGCTGCTTGTCGGACATGTGTGTCTCCTTCCGGGGTGCTCAGGGAATGGAAAAACGGCAGTGCGGGAGGCACCGCCGTGTGCGACGGAACGGCAGGTCAGGACAGCGACAGCTCCCTGTGCTCTCCCATGTTCGGCGGATTGCCGGTGACCGCCGCCTTGGCCATCTTGAAGAGCTGGGTCATCTTGCTTTCCTTCACGTCCCAGTACTCGGCGTGCTGGATGCGGATCACCAGCAGCGCCAGGTTGGGGTCGTCGATGCCTTGCGGGAACCAGGCCTTGGCCGCGGGCGACCACAACGCCTCCTTGCGGGCCTTGTCCTCGATGAAGCCGGCCGTGCCGGACAGGGACACGTAGCTGTCCTTCTCGGGATTGGCGTAGGTCACATTCACCTGGGCATCGGCTTTCAGGCGCTGCGCGAGTTCACCGTCGTGCGGGATGAAGAAGTACAGCTCCGAGTGCTCGTCGATGTCCTTGTTCTGCGTGGTCAGCGGATGGGCATGCAACTGTCCCGTGGCGGAACGGTGCGTGAGCATGCCGAAGCGGATGTCCTTGATCAGCTTCCAGAGCGTGGTCTGGGGGGAATCCTGGGTCATGGGAGAGCCTCCGGTAGGGTGCGTGGCCGGGCGCGTGGCGGCCCGGTGTGGAAACCCAATGTAGGCCGCATGCAGTCCTGCCGGGGTCGGCCCTGCCGCCGCCTGGCTGTCGGGTGCGTCCGACACCGCGGCGCCTGTGCATTGCGCCCTGATGCCGTCAGGTGCGCGCCATCAGACCCTACGCCGCCGCGCGGCGCTGGAGCGTGAAGGGCGGAAGGCCCTTGAGCAGCCGCTGGCCGTAGGCCGTGCGCACCAGGCGCTTGTCGTAGCAATAGACGTGGGCGCGGTCTTCCTCGGTGCGGATGGCGCGTCCCACCCACTGCGCAAGCCGGATGGCCGTGGCGGGTACCACGAGTTCGCTGAACGGGTCGCGTCCCGCGCCGCGCAGCCACTCGGCGCGCGCTTCGCCCACCGGGTCGTCCGGCGGCGCGAACGGCAGCTTGGTGATGAAGAGCGATTCGCAGAGCGCGCCCGGCAGGTCCAGGCCCTCGCCGAACGACTGCATGCCGAAGATGATCGACGGCTCGCCCGCCGCCACGCGCTCCCGGTGCCGGGCCAGCAGCTGGGAGCGCGGCATCTGCGTCTGCACCAGCACCGTGCTGCGCATGGCGGTGGGCAGCGCGTCCACGGCCTGCCGCATCTGGTCGCGCGAGGTGAACAGCACCAGGGCACCGGCCTCGACCATGGCCAGGTCGCTCAGCAGCGCGTCCACCATTTCGGCGGTGTAGTCGGCCGCCTGCCGTGGATCGGCCTGCGTCTCTGTGGCGACGAGCGTGCCCTGCAGCGCATAGTCGAAGGGGCTGGGCACTTCCAGGGTGGTCACCGCATCGTCGCCGTGCAGGCCGGCCTCGCGCAGGAAGAAATCGAACTGGCCGCAACTCGTGAGCGTGGCCGATGTGAGCACCGCTCCGCGCACGGCCGACCACAGGTGGTTGCGCAGCGTATTGCCCGGCAGCACCGGGCTGGCATGCGCCTTGACGACGATGAAGTCGCCATCCACCGCCAGCGTGAACCACTTGGCTGCCGGCACGGAACCCTCGGGGGCGTCCTGCAGCAGCAACTGGGCGGTATCGTGCACGCCCTCCAGCCGGGGCGCGAGCGCGCCGATCTGCGCATAGAGCGTGGACAGGCGCCGCGCCTCGTCCGGCTTGTCGCGCATTTCCGAGCGCAGCGCCTTGGCGATGGCGCGCAGCGCGTCGAGAAAGCCCGCCGCATGGTGCGCCACCTGGCTGAAAGGCTCCACCAGGGCCGCGGGCAGCGCGCCGCCTGCAACGCGTGCGCGCGTGGGCGCCGCGGCCGCGGGAATGCGGGAGGACTGCGCGGATGCGGTACGCCCGCCGCCCCAGGCGGGCCGCGGCGCGCGCAGCTCGTCGCCATACACATCCATGACCATGCGCGCCGCATCCTGCAGCGCGGTGCGCAGCCGGGCGGAATGGTTGGGGATGTCCGCCACTTCCTCGACTTCCATCAGCGTGCCGATGCGCAGCGCGCGGCTCGCGAGCTTGTCGATCCAGGTCAGCCGGCTCAGGTCCGCCTCGCAGGCGAACTGGTCGAGCGCCGTGGAGGGCAGGTGGTGGGCTTCATCCACCACGAGCAGGCAGTTGTCCAGCTCGGGCAGCAGCCGTGCGCCGATCGAGGACAGCAGCAGGTCGTGGTTGGCCACGATCACCTGCGCGGCCACCAGGGCCTTGCGACGGTCGTAGTAGGTGCACTGGCTGAAGGCCGGGCAATGCTTGCCGGTGCAGGAACTGGCCTCGGCCGCCACCGGGCTCCAGACCTCGGGCTCGGGCGGGGACTCGAGCGTGTCGCGGTCGCCGTCCCATGCGCCGCGCGCGAGCACGTCGGCCATGGTGGCGTAGAACTTCATGCGTGCCTCGGTCTCGTGGCGCGGGCGCGCGGCGCGGGCCGCGGCCTCTTCCTCGGCGAACAGGTCGTCCTCGGGTCCCTCGTCGCCCGATTCGCCCGTGCCCGCCAGGCGCTCGAGCTTGAGCTTGCAGACGTAGCGACCGCGTCCCTTGGCGAGCGCGAACTGGAACGGCTGCGGCATGCGGGCGGCGAGCGCCGGCAGGTCCTTCTGCACGAGCTGCTCCTGCAGCGCCACGGTGGCCGTGGAAATCAGCACGCGCGTGCCGCGCGCAAGCGCCATCGCGATCGCCGGCACGCTGTAGGCCAGCGATTTGCCCACGCCTGTTCCGGCCTGCACCACGGCAATGGAGCGCGCAGGCGGCGGTGGCGCGCTGTCGCCGTCCTCGGCTTCCACCTTGCCGAGTTGCGCCCGCGCGAACGTGTGCGCCACCTGCTCGGCCATGCGCCGCTGCCCGCCACGGCTGCGGAACCCCTCAGTGGCCTGCACCACCGCATCGAAAGACTGCAGGGCCTGCGCGGCCCACTCCTGTTGAGACATACAGTGGTAGTGTACCGGCCAGGCCAGTGCGCGGCGGACTACAGACGGGGCGGAGCACGTTTTCTAGCATGAAGAAGAACAGGCCCTGAGCCGCTGCAACCGCCATCCCGGCGGTGCAACCCAAGGAGATCCCCATGTCCCAAGCCCCCCGTTCCTCCGACCAGCAAGGGGCCGATCCCACGGCCTCCGCCCGCGTGCCCCAGCGGGTCGAGCGCCGTATCGACACCACCCGGAAGCACCCTGCTCCGGATGCCGAGCAGCAGGACCTGAACAGCCCCGAGGCGCGCCTGCCCCACGAACGCGATCAGTCCGTGGACATGACGGACGGCAAGCCGGATCCGGAGATGAAGCAGGCCCATGATGACCTGGAGCGTGGCCTCAAGGACACCGACCGCGGTGCCCCGGCCCACGAGGCCTACCAGAAGCAGAAGCGCTGAGCCAGCCTGTATTCCGGAACGGCCTGCCGGCCGTCAATCCAGGTTTTCGACACGCAGGTGCGCCGGTGTGCCCATGCACCAGTCCGCCTGCACGGTACGCTGCAGGACGTCGCGAACGGCGCCGTCCCGTGCCGGCCGGGTGAGTGCCAGCAACTGGGCCTGGCCGCTGCCGGGGCCCTGGGGACGCCAGGCATCGAGCCGCTCCACTGCGACACCGGCCTGCGCTAGCCACTGCGCCAGAGCGGCCGGCGCCATGCCCTCCGTACCCTCGCCCAACGGAATGCGCAGGTAATGCCGGGTCACCACGTCGTCCATGCGCAGCACGGGGCGATCCACCAGTGCCGCGCCCGGCACGCCCAGCGGCGGCACCGTGCAGCGGATGGGGCCGCCGGCCTGCGCCACCGTCTGGCGGGCCAGGTCCACCAGATCGGCGACCACCGCGGAGGCGGTCGGCTCCGCTCCCGCCCCGGCGCCATAGTGCAGCGCGATGCCCTGTGCATCCCCGCGCAGCATGACGGCGTTCATCGCCCCTTCCACCTGCGCGAGCAGGTGCGTGGCGGGCACCAGCGCAGGATGCACCCGCAGCTCCACCGATTCCCCCTGCCGCCGAGCGATGCCCAGCAGCTTCACGGCATGGCCCCACTCCCGCGCTGCTGCCACGTCCAGTGCGTCCACTCCGCGGATGCCCTCCACATGGGCGCGGTCGAAGCGGACCGGCATGCCGAAGGCGTTGGCGGCCAGCAAGGCGGTCTTGTGGGCGGCATCGATGCCGTCCACGTCGAAGGTGGGATCGGCCTCCGCATAGCCCAGGGCCTGGGCTTCCGCCAGCGCATCGCCGAACGCAAGGCCGGCCTGCCGCATGCGGCTCAGGATGTAGTTGCTGGTGCCGTTCACGATGCCGGCCAGCCATTCCACGCGGTTCGCCGTGGCACCTTCGCGCAGCGCCTTCACGATGGGGATGCCGCCGGCCACGGCCGCTTCATAGGCGAGCGGCACGCCGCGCGACTCAGACTGGGTGAACAGCGCATTGCCATGCACCGCCAGCAGCGCCTTGTTGGCCGTGACCACGGGCTTGCCAAGGCCTATGGCCGCCGACACCCATTCGCGCGGGGCATCCGTGCCCCCGGCCACTTCCAGCAGCACGTCGATGCCGGAATGCGTGGCCAGCGCCAGCGGATCGCCGGTGAGTTCCACGCGATCGGCCGCTTCGCCGAGCACGCGCCTGGCACGCGCCAGGTCGCGGGCCGCCACCGCCACGATCTCGATGCCCCGTCCCGCACGCGCCGCGATCTGCGCCTGGTTGCGGGCCAGCACCTGCCAGGTGCCCAGGCCTACGGTGCCGATGCCGATCATGCCCACGCGCAGGGGACGCAGGCCCGCACCGCCGGCGGGGGCGGCGGCAGGAAGGGGACGCCATTGGGGGTCGTTGAACATCGGGTCACTCTCTTTCTCTCGAACAAAGGGCGCGATGGCCCGGAAACGAAAAACCCGGCGGTCGGGCCGGGTTCGTTCGAGGAGGGAATGACACCAGGCGACCGTCGGAACGGCCACCCAGCGCGCAGGCTAGGCAGCCGCGGTGGTAATGGTGATCATCGTCATTCGCATGCAGCAGGCCGCTGCCGCCGCCACGGGGGCGCGGAACAGGGGGCTGGGGGTGCGTGCGAACGACATGGCGATGCAGTGTACAGGAATGCCGGACTTTCACCGCGGCCCGGTGCGCTCCATCCGGATGGCATCGAAGGGGCAATGCACGGCGCACAGGGCGCATCCCGTGCAACCCGCCGGGTCGTGCAGCGTCGACCGCTTCGGGCCCCATGGTGGAGGCGGTGCGCCTTCCCGGCCAGGGCTGCCCTCCGTACCCAGCGACAGCACGTGCGGCGCGCAGACCGCCACGCACCGGCCGCAGCCCGTGCAGCGGCCGGGATCGATGGCGGGCAGGGCTTTAGGCATGGAAGGCGACATGTGCGGCTGGCAAGGCGATGGCACGGCCAGGGCGCGGCGTGCTCCCGCCGATGATGCCAGCGCGGCCTGTCAGCCCACGAGCTGCGCGTCCAGCGTGATCTCCGGCACCCCGGCGAGCGCCTTCGACAGCGGGCAGTTGGCCTTGGCGCCGGCCGCGATTTCCTGGAACTTCGCATCGTCGATGCCCGGCACTTTCGCCTTGAGCGTGAGCGCGATGCGGTCGATCTTGAAGCCTTCGCCTTCCTTGGCGAGGCGCACCTTGGCGGTGGTGTCGAGCGTTTCCGTGGCGATGCCGGCCTTCTCGCAGGCGAATGCGAATGCCATGGTGAAGCAGGCAGCATGTGCCGCGCCGACGATTTCTTCCGGATTGGTGCCCGTGCGGTCGTCGCCGAAACGGCTGCCGAAGCCATACGGGTAGTTTTTCAGCGCGCCGGTCTCGGTGCTGATCTGGCCCTGGCCGGTCTTGCCGGCGCCTTGCCAATGGATGGATGCGGTTTTCTCGGACATGCGGACTCCTTTTGCTGTGGGGTGGGACAAACCGCCATCACAGCATGGCTCGCGCCGCCGCCGCGTGGGCGCAGGGAGCGCTCGCGGCCCCGTCCGCGTCCTACAGCTCAGTTCAATGGTTCCGTGGAGCGCGCGCGGGCCGCACTCAACGTTGCCGTGTGCCGCCGCCCTGTCCCTGCGCGGCCGGGCCATAGGCGCACCAGCCGGGGCGCGGGCTCTTCTTCTGCGGATGCAGCCGGCAAGTTTCCGGCCGCACCTCGTACACCGTGCAGCGCCGCGTGGCCGCGTCCAGGAAGTGGCAATCGCCGCTGGCGCGCCGCGCCATGGTGAACACCACGTTCTTGTGGTTGAAGTGGTCGATGAGCCGCGCCTTCTGCAGCCGCTTCGCGATGTGCCGCGGCTCCTCGTGCTCGGCCTCGAACGCATCCACCAACCCCAGCCGCACGAGATCGGACAGCTGCACCTCCAGCGGCATGGTGCAGCAGTTGGCCGCGCAGGTCGCGCACAGGCCCGCGCGGTAGCGGGTCCAGGTGGCGGGGTTGTCGATATTGACGATGGAAATCGGGGAGCGCATGGCGGGGCGGGATCGGCAGGCAGGCGATTGTCGTTCACCCTAGCGCGGCTGTGCGCGGACCGTCCAGTGGTTGCCTGTTCCTTCCACTGCAAACCGTACCGGCAGGAAGTGTTCGATCACGGCGAAGTGCGTGGTCGCGTGGGCGGTCAGCTCCGTGCAGGTGTAGGTGGCCCCGCGCTGGCGCTGCCATACGGCCAGGGCCAGCGGCAGCGCCCACTGGTCTGCCAGGAAGGGGCCCAGCGCCGCGTCGCTTGCCAGGTAGGCCTGCACATCGCGGGCCAGTTCCTGCGCCACCTCTTCCGCGCTGGTGCCTTTCACGCCGAATTGCGTGAAAACCTCCGTGACGTTCTCGCACGCCAGCGTGGCAATCAGCGCATTGCCCGGCCCTTCGTGCTGCCGGGTGGGTGCCAGGCGCAATTGCTCCCTGCTCCAGCCCAGCGCTGCGCCCAGGTGCTCCAGCTCTCGCCGGGCGACCGCCCGCGGCAGCGCAGGGGCCAGGCATTCCGCGCAGTGCGGCATCGCGGTGCCGCGCTGCAGCAGGTCGAATGGCTGCAGCCGTTCCGCGCCGGGGGTGATGTGCGCCTCGATGCGGCCGCCTCCCGCCGGATAGAAGCCCAGCCGGTGCAGCGTGAGCTCGGCCGGGGCACCGAGTCGGCGCACCAGCGGGGCATAGCTGCGCTCCAGGAAATGGAACGGTGGCGCCATGGGGTTGTGCGTACCGCCGTGCAATTGCACCCGGCTGGGCGCATCGGCCATCAGCAGCGCCGGCCACACCGTCTGCAGCACCAGCGTGCAGCTGCCCGCCGATCCGACGTGGAACGCATAGTCGCCCGCCCGTACGGTGCCAGGGACGAAGCGCAGGGACTGGGAGTTCAGTTCCGCCCCCTGGACCTCGGCGCCGCAGATCTCCGCTGCGGCCGCCACGCAGGCCAGATGCTGCCGCATCAGGCCCGGCTTGGGCCGGCCGGCGCGGATGCGCTGCAGTTCGAAGGGCTGGCCCGTGCACATGGACAGGGCCAGCGAGGCCCGCAATATCTGTCCGCCGCCTTCCCCGGCGGAGCCATCGATGTCGATCATGGTGTTGTTCTTCTTTCTGGTCGTTCGTTTTCATGACGGCGCGTCGAAATGCCGCACGGCCTCCTGCAGATAGCGGTCGAGCTGTGGGCGCAGGCCGGCTTTCGGCGTGGCCTCGGGCACATGGGCCATCGCCTCGGCCAGCTCCCGCTCGATGAACGCGTGGATGCCCGGCCAGCGCGGGCTCGTCGCCGATTCGCCGGCACGCATCTTCACGGCCAGCAGTGCGTTCAGTTCATCGAGCACGGCCGGGTCCGCCAGCGTGCGCGCCGCCAGATCGGCGAAGCGCATCGGGGGAACGCCCCGCCCCTCGCGGATCCAGCGCGCGGCCAGCAGGGGGCGCAGCACATACAGGTACTTCTTGTACCGGACCGTCTCGCCATACAGGTGCTCGCGCAGGTTCCTTTTGGCCATCGATACGTAGTGGTGGTAGCCCCGCACTGCAGAAAAGCCCTCCTCGGCCAGCGCGCGCAGGCGCTCCGTCCAGGGATCGGCCTGCCGGTAGAGGATGGGCGAGCGCAGCCACTCGAGCAGCGTCGGGTTGGAGTCGGCCAGCAGCCCCAGCGCCTTGCGCAACTCCCAGCCGCATATGTCCAGCTCGCCGCTGATGGGCTGCTCGATGACGTCGCGGCCCGCTTCCACGGTCAGGTACCAGGGCAGCCGATGCACATAGACGAAGCGCACGTCGTAGTCGCTGTCGGGCGATGCGAAGCCCCATCCGCGGCTGCCGGATTCGCAGGCGAACAGCACCGCCACCTGGTGGCGGCTCTCTATCGCCGACAGCTGCTCCAGCACCGTGGCCCGCATCGCATCCGACACGGGATGGGCGCTCAGAACGGTTTCTTCCTGCATGGTCCTTTCCCCTTCATCTTTATCAACCCTTCACGCACACCACCTGCTTGAGCGTGTGCACCACCTCGACCAGGTCCTGCTGCGCCGCCATGACGGCGTCGATGTCCTTGTAGGCCATCGGGATCTCGTCGATCACGTCGGCATCCTTGCGGCACTCGACCCCCGCCGTCGCCCGGGCATGGTCCTCGACGGTGAACTGCTTCTTCGCTTTGGTGCGGCTCATCACGCGGCCGGCGCCGTGGCTGCAGCTCTCGAAGCTCTCCGGATTGCCCAGGCCGCGCACGATGTAGCTGCGCGCGCCCATGCTGCCCGGGATGATGCCCATCTGGCCACGCCGCGCGCTCACCGCGCCCTTGCGGGTCACGAACACGTCCTGCCCGAAATGCCGCTCCTGCTGCACATAGTTGTGGTGGCAGTTCACCGCCTCCACGTGCGCCTCGAACGGCTTCGGGATCGACTTGCGCACGGTGGCGATCAGCCGGTCCATCATCACTTCGCGGTTCTTCATCGCGAACTTCTGCGCCCAGGACACGCCGCGCACATAGTCCCCGAAGTACCGCGCCCCTTCCTCGAAATAGGCCAGGTCCTTGTCGGGCAGGTTGCGCTGGTGGAGTTCCGCGTCCTTCTTCGCCAGTTCGATGAAATGCGTGCCGATGGCATTGCCCACGCCACGCGAGCCGGAATGCAGCATGAACCACACGAAGCCGGCCTCGTCCAGGCAGACCTCGATGAAGTGGTTGCCCGTGCCCAGCGTGCCCAGGTGCTTGCGGTTGTTCGTGTTCTTCAGCCGCGGGTGCAGTTCGCACAGCGCCTCGAACTCGTCGGCCAGCGTGGCCCAGGCTTGGTCAACGGCTTCGGGTGGCTGCTCCCAGCTGCCCGGATCGCGGCCGCGGTGGCGCGGTGCCGACCCGTGCGGCACCGCCTGCTCGATGGCCGAGCGCAGCGGGCCCAGGCTGTCCGGCAGGTCCTCGGCGCGCAGCGTGGTCTTCGCGGCCATCATGCCGCAGCCGATGTCCACGCCCACGGCGGCCGGAATGATGGCCTTGAGGGTCGGGATCACCGAGCCCACGGTGGCGCCGATGCCCAGGTGCACGTCCGGCATCGCCGCGATGTGCTTGAAAACGATCGGCAGGCGTGCCGCGTTCGCCAGTTGCTGGCGGGCCTCGTCCTCGACCGGCACGCCCTGCGTCCACATCTTCACCGGCACGCCGCCGGGCACTTCCTGCAGTTGATAGTTCGTCTTCGACATGTTGTTCTTCTCCATGAAAAAAAGCGGATGCCCCGCTGCGACAAGGGGTGGTGAAACAATCGTGCTCTATCCACTGAGCTACGGCACCCGAAGGGCGCCGGCGGGAATCGAACCCGCGACCACGAGCGTGACAGGCTGTAGTTCCACCTGCATTCGCAGCAAGGCATCGCAAAAAAGGCGTGACCAGGCGGCCGTCCCGGGCGACGAAGAGTGCAAGAGCGGCCGACGGGGTCTCCGTTGCGGGCTTGCAGGCCCGCGTGGCCAAAAGGTGCTGTACTCCTGCAGGCATTCGCCCGGGACATCCTCCAACTTCCATCGCCGCTGCGCTACTGCGCGGCCAGCGGCATCTTCTCTATCTCTCCGACCCAGTGCTCCGCATCCAGGGTGCCGGCGGCGAAGTGGCCGACCATCCCGAAAACCGCGTCGGAGAATCCCCCGACGTTCAGGATGTCGCTGCGCTCGGCGGCCTGCGTCGTCGCATTCGGCTGGATGTCGATGCATACCAGCCGCGCCTGCGGGTTGCGCTTCTTCAGCGCCTCCCACTCGAGCATCGTCCGCGTCGCGCCATGGCGCCGTACGTCCACCCAGGATTCGTTGTCCGATACCAGGATCACAAGGTCCACGGCGGCGCGCTCACGGTTCAGCAGGGCCAGCGGCGCACTGCAGTTCGTCCCGCCGCCACCGATGGCGGCCAGCGCCTGCGCGTTGGTCATCACCGAGTCGCGGGCATTGAGCCGCAGTTTCACCACCTCCCGCTCGAATGGCAGCACCCGGGCCTGGGGGTTGCGGCGCAGCACCGCGGCAGCCACCAGCGCAGCCACATCGATGCACCGCACGCGGGACGTCGCCGTCCCCCGGTAGCCCGTCACGGGCGAACCCATCGAACCCGACACGTCGGGGCACACCACCACCCGGCCCTGGAAGGCCGGCACGTGGGCCAGCGACAGCTCCATCGCGTCCTGCAGCGCATCGCGCACGGCCTCGGGCACCGCGTCCCCGGCCGCCTTGAAGGCGGACAGCAACTGGTACGGCATCACCCGCGCCTTCGCCACCGCCTGCGGGTCGGCCAGCTTCGCGGCCACCGCCTCGGCCATGCCGGGCAGCCCGAACACGCCATGCCGCGCAAAGGTGTTCAAGTTCTGGCGCACCATCTGCCACGAACCCGCCCGGGCGATCTGCGCCCACTGCGCCGGGCCCAGCTCCAGCGCCGTCAGCATCTGGAACGGAACGTCCGGCACGTCGGTCGCCAGGCCCTGGGCGTTTTCGCGCTTGAAGCGCTCGAACGCCTGGGTGATGGGCGGCAGCGCCGCTTCATCCACCGGCTTGCCGAGCAGCCAGGCGAACCACGCCGCACGCCAGGCCTCGGCCGGCTTCGGGTGGACCATCTTCACCACGTCGGCCAGCGAAGGCGTATTGCCCACGGCGGCATTCAGCAACTGCTTCTCGGAAGCCGCCAGCAGCCACTGCTGCACCAGCTTCTTCGGCCGCGTACCCAGCGACTTGCGGCCCACGGCCCCGCTGCGCACGATCTGCACGAAATTGCGCAGCATCTTGCCGTTGTCCACAACCCGGCCGAACACCGGGCCCAACAGGGCCACGTCGCGCACCGCGAGGTGCGCGGCCAGCAGGGCGGGCATGTCCTTCATGTGCCCGGATTCGCGGGCATACAGAGCCGTCTTGGCGAGAAAGGCGGGCTCCAGTTCGCGGGCCAACGCCGTCACCTGATCGAGCTGGTCCTGCGCATCCGCATAGAAAGTCCGGCTCAGGCAACCCGTGGCGGCCAGTTGCGCGAGCTGGTGCCGCGGGCCGAAGGCGTAGGCCGGTGCCGCAGCCGCGTTGCACGCCGTGGCGTCGGGCAGCAGGCGTGCCTTGAGCGTCTGGAAGAGTTGGGTGTTGACCATGATGACCTCTCGTCTGCGTTGCGTTTCTTCGTATGTGCTTTCTTCTTTGCAACGCGCGTGCCAACACGGATGACGGCACCAGCGAAGTTTCATAACCCGTTGATTGGAAAGAGAAAAATCTTCCTGGAACGGCTTCTGCCTCAAACTCGCGGCATTCAAAAATCACCCCAAACTAGAATGTGAGCTAAGTTATCTATCCAGAAAGCTATGCCCAAGCGCAACGTCGTCGTTGGTTTCATCGGTACGCAACTCGATTCGGGCCAGGGAGCGGGGCGCTGGACCAAGTGGCGGCCCACGGTATCGCTTGTGCAGCACGAGGACATGCTGGTGGACCGCATGGAACTGCTTTACGCAACCAAGTACGAGGCGCTGGCGCAGACCGTGGTTCGCGACATCGCCGGCATCTCGCCGCAGACCACCGTGAACCTCGTGCCCATGGACGTGGGAGACCCGTGGGACTTCGGCGAGATGTACGCCGCCCTCTACGACTGGGTGCGCGGGTACCGCTTCGACCCGGCCAGGGAGCAGTACTGGGCGCACATCACCACGGGCACGCACGTCGCGCAGATCTGCATGTTCCTGATGGTGGAGTCGCGCTTCATTCCCGGCGTGCTGCTGCAGACCGCTCCGCCCCGCAAGCAGGAGAGCGGCCACCCCGGCAGCTACGCGCTGATCGACCTGGACCTCTCCCGCTACGACGCGCTGGCCCAGCGCTTCAGCCAGGCCCGGGCGGACGCACGGGAATTTCTCAAGAGCGGCATCGCCACGCGCAACGCGCATTTCAACGCCCTCATCGACGAAATCGAACGCGTGGCCGTGCGATCGCAGGCGCCCATCCTGCTAACGGGCCCCACCGGCGCAGGCAAATCGCACCTGGCCCGGCGCATGTTCGAGCTCAAGAAATCCCGCCACCAGGTGCAGGGCGAGTTCGTGGAAGTGAACTGTGCCACGCTGCGCGGTGATGGCGCGGCCTCCACCCTGTTCGGGCACCGCAAGGGCGCCTTCACCGGCGCGGCGGCCGACCGCGCCGGCCTGCTGCGCACCGCGCACGACGGCGTGCTGTTCCTGGACGAAATCGGCGAACTGGGCCTGGATGAACAGGCCATGCTGCTCAAGGCCGTGGAAGAAAAGCGCTTCTTCCCCATGGGCAGCGACAAGGAAGTGGCCAGTAACTTCCAGCTCATCGCCGGCACCAACCGCGACCTGCGCATCGACGTGGCCGAAGGCCGCTTTCGCGAAGACCTGTTCGCCCGCATCAACCTCTGGTCCTACGTGCTGCCCGGGCTCGCGCGGCGCCCCGAGGACATCGAGCCCAACGTGGACCACCTGCTCGCGCGCGTGGCCGAAGAGGCCGGCCGCGCCGTGCGCTTCAGCGCCGAAGCCAAGGCCCGTTACCTGCAGTTCGCGCGGTCGCCGGAAGCCACGTGGAACGGAAATTTCCGCGACCTGTCGGCCAGCGTGACCCGCATGGCGACCCTGGCGGACGGGGGGCGGATCTCCACCGCCCTGGTCGATGCGGAGATCCAGCGCTTGCGGTGGCTTTGGCAACCTGCGGGGGAGTTGCGCCATGCACAGACAGGGGGCTCAGCCGCGGGCCTCGGGGGCCGTGGCGAAGGCCCGTATGCCGACCTGGATCAGGAGCTGGACCGTCTGCTGCCCGCTGGCATGGCCCGCACGCTGGACCTGTTCGACCGCCTGCAGCTGGAGGCTGTCGTGCGCGTCTGCAGGGAGTGCGCGACGCTGTCCGAGGCGGGGCGGCGGCTCTTCGACCAGTCGCGTACGCAGCGGTCGGTGGTCAATGATGCGGACCGGTTGAGGAAGTATTTGCTCAAGTTCGGATTGGGGTGGGAGACGTTGCGGACGTAGGGCGCCGGCATGCGTATTCCTCTCGGATAATGATCCTTCATGCCGTGGATAGGTGAGGCCAAGGCTGGAAGAACGGGCGAGGAGCCATGGACAAGAAAAACTGGAGCGAAACCGACGTTTGCGAAAAGCGCATCAGTCCGGCCATTGCCAGCGCAGGCTGGGACCTGATCGCCCAAGTGCTGCGCGAGTACACGTTGCGTGCCGGACGAGTGGTGGTGCGCGGAAACACAGCGTTTCGCGACAAAAACAGCATCCTGCGTGCAGACTACGTTCTGTTCCACAAGCCCAACGTTCCGCTGGCAGTGGTCGAAGCCAAGGACCCCCATCATGCGGTAGGAGCTGGAATGCCACAGGCAATCCAGTATGCCGAATTGCTCGGGGTACCTTTCAGCTTTGCAAGCAATGGCGAGGGATTCGTCTTCCGCGATGCCACGCTCTCGGATGGTGTGCTGGAGCGAAACCTCGCGCTCACCGAGTTTCCTACCCCTGACGAACTGTGGGCCAAGTATTGCGTCTGGAAGGGCTGGACGACTGAGGTGCAACAGATCGCCAGCACCGACTATGCACCCAGCAAGACACCGCGCTACTACCAGCTTCTGGCCATCAATCGCACCGTCGAAGCCATCGCGGCGGGGCGGAAGAGGGTATTGCTTGTCATGGCCACCGGAACAGGCAAGACCTACACCGCGTTCCAGATCATTCACCGGCTGTGGAAGTCTCCGTGGCTGGCTGGTAAAGCGGCAGGGCAGAAGCGCATCCTGTTTCTGGCAGACCGGAACATCCTCATCGACCAGACCATGGTCAATGACTTCCGGCCGTTCAAGGGAGCCATGGCCAAACTCAGCCCCCATGCCAAGGGTGTGGAGCGCATCGATGCTGCGGGTCAACCGGCGGTGGACAACATCGTCACTGCGGTGAGCAAAAGCACCAAGCAGGTAGACAAAAGCTACGAAATCTATCTCTCGCTCTACCAGGCCGTGACCGGTTCGGACGAAGAGCGCAACATCTACAAGCAGTTCAGCCCGGACTTCTTCGATCTCATCGTCGTGGACGAGTGCCATCGCGGCAGTGCTGCGGAAGACTCGGCCTGGCGCGACATCCTTACCTACTTTTCCAGCGCGGCGCAGATCGGACTGACGGCCACTCCGAAAGAAACGGAAGATGTCTCCAACATCGATTATTTTGGCGAGCCGCTCTACACCTACAGCCTTCGCCAGGGGATCGAAGACGGATACCTTGCCCCTTACAAGGTGGTTCGCGTGGACCTCGATCGAGACACCTTCGGATGGCGGCCCACGGAGGGCATGCGCGACAAGTTCGGCCACCTGATCGAAGACCGCATCTACAACGGTGCGGACATGAACCGCAAGCTCGTGCTGGAGCAGCGCGATGCAGTCGTGGCCCGAAAGATCACGGAGTACCTGAAAGCCACAGACCGTTACGCGAAGACCATCGTGTTCTGTGAAGACATCGAACACGCGGCCCGCATGCGGCAGGCATTGAGCAACGCCAATGCCGACATTTGCGCTTCCCAGCCGAAATACGTGGTGCGGATCACGGGGGACAATGCCGAGGGCAAACGCGAGCTGGACAACTTCATCGATCCGGAAAAAACCTATCCCGTGATCGCCACCACGTCCAGGCTCATGAGCACGGGTGTGGACGCGCAGACATGCAAGGTGATCGTGCTCGATCAGACCATTCGGTCCATGACGCTCTTCAAGCAGATCATTGGCCGAGGAACCCGTTTGCGGGAAGACCTGGACAAAAGCTGGTTCACCATTCTCGACTTCAAGCGGGCCACGGAATTGTTCGCGGACGAGCAATTCGATGGTGACCCAGTGCAGGTGTACGAACCAGGGCCTGGTGAGCCATTGGCGCCTCCGTTTACAGACCTCCCAGCTCCGCCTGATGCAACCACTCCCGGCTGGCCATCGCCTGGTTTTGACCCTGACCAGGGAGGTGCGGGCACGTCGGACGAACCACGGAAATACACGGTGGGCCACGATGTGACCGTGGTGGTGGCCCGAGAGCGTGTGCAATACCTCAACGCCCAGGGCAAACTGGTGACGGAGAGCTTGCGCGACTACACGCGCATCAACCTGCGCAAACAGTATGAATCGCTGGACCAGTTCCTGCAGACATGGCACCAGGCCGATCGCAAGGCGGCATTGCTGTCCGAACTGGAGGCACAAGGCGTGCTGATCGAAGCGCTGGCCGCCGAGGTGGGTAAGGACCTCGATCCCTTCGACCTGCTGCTGCACGTGGCCTACGATCAGCCTCCGCTCACCCGCCGCGAGCGCGCGCTGCGCGTGAAGAAGCGCAACGTTTTCACGCAGTATGGTCCCACGGCCCGCAAGGTGCTGGACGCGCTGCTCGACAAATATGCCGACGAAGGTGTCTCCACCATCGAAAGCAATGAGGTGTTCAAGCTTCAGCCGTTTGCCAGCCTTGGCAGCCCAGTGGAACTGGTGCGAAGCTTCGGCGGCCGCCCACAGTATCTCCATGCGCTCGCCGCGCTGGAGCGTGAGCTGTATTTCCCCACCACGTCAACCGGCAGCACTGCTGGAGAAGGCGCATCCTCATGAAAGACCTGCTGAACAAAGCCAAGACCAAGGCGGTCCAGGTAGCCCAAGACCTTCGACCCGAGCCTGCCGACATCAAACGCACCACGGACGCGGCTGTGGACACCGCCACCAAAGTGGTGACGGAAATAGCCCGGTTGGGCAAAGACGCCCTGAAAACCGACATGGCCCGCGATGCGGCAGCAGGCGCTGCCGTGGGGGCCGTGGTGGCCATACCGGTGCCGTTGATCGGGCCGGTGGCGGGTGCCGTCATCGGGGCGGGGTTGGGTGTCTACAAGAACATCACACGCGGTGGCAGCAAGGGCCCGGACCCGGTCATCTTGCCCATGCCCCACGAATTTCCCGATGCGGTCAGCATCCCCAAGCTTGAAAAGCTGGATGTGGACAGGTACGAAGAGCTGAACAAACTGCACGACCTCAAGACCAAAGGCGTGCTGACCGACGAAGAGTTTGCTGCAGAGAAAAAGAAGATCCTGGATCGATAACCGCTCATGTCCAACCTGTCTCCTGTCATCAAATCCATCCAAGACATCATGCGCCAGGACTCTGGCGTTGACGGCGATGCACAGCGCATCAGCCAGCTGACCTGGCTGCTGTTCCTCAAAGTCTTTGATGCGCTCGAAGAAGAGCTTGAAACCACCCGCGATCATTACCAGAGCCCCATCCCCGAACACCTTCGTTGGCGCGCCTGGGCCGCGAATCCGGAAGGCATGACCGGCGAGGCCTTGCTGGATTTTGTCGATAAGCAACTCTTCCCGGCCCTCAAGGGCCTGAATGCCGATCCCGTGCGCAACCCGCGCGGCTACGTGGTGCGCGGCGTGTTCGAAGACGCCTACAACTACATGAAGAGCGGTCATCTGCTGCGCCAGGTGGTCAACAAGCTGAACACCATCGACTTCAACCGGCAGGCCGAACGCCACCAGTTCAACGACCTGTACGAAAAGATCCTGCGCGACCTGCAGAGCGCCGGCAACGCGGGCGAGTTCTATACGCCCCGCGCCGTCACCCAGTTCATGGTGGACATGATCAACCCCCAACTGGGCGAGAGCGTCATGGACCCGGCCACCGGCACCGGCGGCTTCCTGGTCTGCGCCATCGAGCACCTGCGCAGACAGGTGCGCAATGCCGGCCAAGAAGCGGTACTGCAAAACAGCATCCGTGGCGTAGAAAAAAAGCAGCTTCCGCACATGCTCTGCGTCACCAACCTGCTGCTGCACGGCATCGAAGTACCCAGCCAGATCGTGCACGACAACACCTTGGCCCGCCCGCTGCGCGACTACACGGCGGCAGACCGTGTCAACGTCATCCTCACCAACCCGCCCTTCGGCGGCATCGAAGAGCCCGGCATCGAGGCCGGCTTCCCCGCCGACGTGCGCACCAAGGAGACGGCCGACCTTTTCCTCGTGCTCATCCAGCACCTGCTCAAGCCCCATGGCCGCGCCGCCGTGGTGCTGCCCGACGGCTTCCTGTTCGGTGAAGGCGTGAAGGCCCGCATCAAGGAACAACTGCTGCAGCAATGCAACCTGCACACCATCGTCCGCCTGCCCAATGGCGTGTTCGCTCCCTATACCGGCATCAAGACCAACCTGCTGTTCTTCACCAAGGGCCAGTCGACGCAGCACATCTGGTACTACGAGCACCCCTACCCGCCGGGCGCGAAGAACTACAACAAGACCAAGCCCATCCGCATCGACGAGTTCGATGCCGAGAAAGCCTGGTGGGGCACCGAGGACGACGGCTTTGCCGCCCGCGTGGAAAACGAACGGGCCTGGAAGGTGGGCGTCGACCAGATCAAGGCTGCCGGCTACAACCTGGACCAGAAGAACCCCCACGTTGGCGAGCAGCAAAGCCACGACCCCGACGTGCTGCTGGCCGACTATGCCCGGTTGCAGGCCGAGGCCCAGGCTCTGCGCGATGAGTTGAAGGGCATCCTGGCGCAGTCCCTGTCCGCCAAAGCTGCCAGCGTCTGATGATCAGCAACGCGTTCTGCAAGGACTTCGCTGGCAGCGCCAGGGTGTAGGGTTTAGAGCGGCTAACACCACCGATCCACGAAGCGCGCACAGATGATCGCTGCAGCCAGTTTCAACAGCGCTTCGTGGATGTCCAGCCGCCGCTCGAAG
>NZ_JMKU01000013.1 GCF_000687165.1 Paracidovorax oryzae ATCC 19882
GCACGCGGTCCGCTCTCGCAGCTCGACTGCAATGTCCGCCCATCCATCACCATGGCACTGGGTTGTCCCTGGCGCCCTTGCGCCACGCGGATGATGGAGCGCAGGTCCGACACCATCGCCTCGAAGCAGCCCGCTTCCAGCCAGCGTCGGGTTTGCTGGTAGACCGCCTCCCAAGGAGGTAGATCGTTGGGCAGCATCCGCCAAGGCGCGCCCGCGCGCACCAGCCAGCGCAGCGCGTTGAAGACTTCGCGCAGATCGTGCTCGCGCTGGGGCGCGCGCTGGTCCATCAGGCTCAAGTAGGGCGCAGCGAAGCTCCATTCTTCATCGCTGACATCCGTCGGGTAGGGTTTGCGAGGCATCCGCAGACTCTACTTTGACTTCCACTCCGAGGAGCAAAGTTCATAACACGCTCTAGGCAAACATAACATTATGCAACAAAATAATAAATTTCGATACAGTTGACATTTACAACGATTCAGCCAATTGGGCTGATTTACAAAGCAAATATAAAGCAGCAATTTTTCTGCATCAAAAATCAGATCAATTCCAACTTGATGACGAGGAAACATTCTTGCTCAAAAATGGAGTGACCCTTCACTATAAAAATGAAAAAATCAGTCCGCATTGAATAAGTTGTGTGGTCCATGGGGCTCTTATGATGAGGTGAGGCGTGCCATCTTGCAAATCCACAAGACATCAACCAATAATTGCAGATGATCGAATTAATTGCAGAAGATTTGGAATTCCAAATCAACACCACCGGTGTTGAAATCACCTATTCCGAGCAGGAAGGTCTTTCCATCCAGCTCACTGTCATCAAGGACAACAGACCGGCCATTGCGACGATCCTATTCCCCATCGTCGCGGAGTTCGAATGCGTAGGAATGAACTTTTATGAGTCGAAGCACGAGGATATCAAGATATTCCCATCTTCCACCGCGCAATTTGACTCGGCCTTATACAAGAATGCAGACAAGGAATCCTACGCAGGCAAATTAAAATCTACGACCCGAAAGAAAGGCTCGGGCTCGAGGAATACTACATCCCCGGCAACGACTCATTCATCAGGGTCATTGCATCGCAATACCACGTGCAAGTCGACGAAAGTCAGCGCCATCCAGCCTCTTGAGGGCCGAACCACGTCACGCCCCCGGCGGCGTCCCGCTCCGCGCAGCCTGCATGCCCGCAAGAAATGCCCGGAACTGGCGGGCCTGGCGCTTGAGCTGGTAGTCCATCTCGGCCAGGCGGTGCACCACCTTCTGCGCCATGCGCGATTGCAGGCCGGCCGGGGCAATCTCGAGGTAGGCTTCCGATTCGGAACCGTCCCGGCGCACGACGGCGCCGGCCTTGCGGGCGATGCGCAGCATCGCAGTGTTTTCGCTCAGCGCGTGGATGAACACCATGCGCACGTCCCGGTTGCGCGCATGCATCACGGCGCGCTCGAAGAGCCGGGCGCCGAAGCCGCGGCCCCGGGCCTGGGCGAGCACGGAGACGCCGAACTCGGCACAGCTGCGGTGCTCGGCCGCGTCGCCGTAGGCGAGGTGGGCGACGGCAATGAGTTCAAGCCGGCGGTTGTAGATGCCGAATACCTCGTCCCGCACGAAGTCGAGTTGCTGCACGTAGCGCAGCACCTGTTCGTCCGATGCGGCGTAGCCGAAGCGCAGGTAGCGGTCGCCGGGTTCCAGGCGGAGCAGGTGGACGGCGATGCGTCCGCGGTGCTCTGGGCCCAGCGAGCGGATGGGGACCACGACCGGCGCACCGCGCCGCACGGGCGGACGCGGGGGATGGGTGTCGGTGGCAGGCGCGGACATGCACGAATTTTAGGGTTTTCCCCTAGCACAAGACGTGCCGTGGCCTGGAAACCACGCAAACGCCAGCCTTTCGAATGTCCAGACACGGGGTAGCTCCACATGACCGGCCCTCGGCCCTCGGTTGCTACTTATTTGATAGCAAACACCTGTCGCCAATGTGTCAGACGGGTACCGCGGTGGTGCTCTTCACGCGGTCGAGCACGAAGCTGGTCTTGCAGTCCTGCACGCTGGGGTGCTTGAGCAGGGTGTCCATGATGAAGCGGCTGTAGTGGGCCATGTCGGCCACGACCACGCGCAGCAGGTAGTCCATTTCGCCGGTGAGCGCGGAGCATTCCACCACCTCGGGCCAGGTCTGCACGCTGGCGCGGAACAGGTCCATGGGGTTGCGCTTGTGGCTTTCGGTGTGCTTTTCCAGCCGGACGTTCAGGTACGCGGTCAGGCCCAGGCCCACGGCTTCCGGCCGCACCAGGGCGACGTAGCGGTCGATCACGCCGGCATCCTCCAGGCGCTTGGCGCGGCGCAGCACCGCGCTGGGCGACAGGCCCACCTGCTCGCCGATGACGTCATAGGTTTCGCGGCCGTTGTCCTGAAGGCAGCGCAGGATCGCCCGATCAAGCCGGTCCAGTGCGTGGGAAGCGCTCATGGCACAGGATTCTACGAAGCCCAGCGCGTGCAGGCACGGCCTGCCGGCACCTTCCCCGGGTTTGTCCCGGTGGAACGCGGCCATGGGCGGCGAATAATGGAATTCACAAAAAAGAACGGTCGTTCTTTTTTGTGGACATCACTACAACGACGGAGACAAGCAACCATGAACGGAACCCTTCGCGGCCTCGGCCGCTTCAGGGCGCTGGCGGCGCGCGCCGCCCTCGCCTTATCCCTGGGCTGCGCATTCACTGCGCCGGCCGTCCATGCGCAGAGCGGCTACACGCAGACGCGCTACCCCATCGTGCTGGTGCACGGCCTGTTCGGGTTCGATTCGGCCCTGGGCGTGGACTATTTCTACGGCATTCCCGACGCGCTGCGCCGGGACGGAGCGCAGGTGTTCGTGGCCCAGGTGTCGGCCACCAACAGCACCGAAGTGCGCGGCGAGCAGTTGCTCGCCCAGGTCAAGCAGGTGCTGGCGGTCACGGGCGCGGCGAAGGTGAACCTGGTCGGGCATTCCCACGGCGGCCCGACCATCCGCTACGTGGCGGGCGTGGCGCCGCAGCTCGTGGCATCGGTCACGTCGATCGGCGGGGTGAACAAGGGCTCCCGCGTGGCGGATGTGGTGCGCGGCGTGGCCCCGCCGGGCTCGGTGTCCGAAGCGGTGGCGAGCGCCGCAGCCGGGGCGCTCGCGCAGGTGATCAGCGCGGCCTCGGGCGGCTCCAGCCTGCCGCAGAAGCCGACGGCAGCGCTCGATTCGCTCACCACGGCCGGCGCGGCGGACTTCAACCGCCGCTTTCCGCAGGGGCTGGCCAGCGGATGCGGCAGCGGCGCCGACGTGGTGAACGGCGTGCGCTACTACTCCTGGACGGGCACGCAGCCGGTCACGAACGTGCTCGACCCGAGCGATGCGGGTCTGGCCCTGCTGGCGCCGGTGCACGGCGAGGCGAACGACGGGCTGGTGTCCGCCTGCTCTTCGCGGCTGGGCCGGCACCTGGGGGATTACCGCCAGAACCACCTCGATGAAATCAACCAGCTGGTGGGGCTGCGGGACCTGTTCTCTCCCGACCCGGTGACGCTCTACCGCCAGCATGCCAACCGGCTGAAGCTGCAGGGGCTCTGACCGATGGCGGCGGCACGCGGGCGGATGGCTGCGGCGCTGCTGGCCGCCGCGGCGCTGGGCTTGGCCGGATGGTGGGCGCAGCGCTCCACGGCGGACGGCGCCGACGAGGCCGGGGCGCGCCCTGCATCCGGCTTGGCGCCGGACGCCTCCGCATCCGCGCACCGGCCGTCCGGCGGGCCCGATCCGCGGTTCCTGGCGCCGCGCTCCGCGGCCGAGCTGGAGGTGCTCCAGACCGACCCGCTGCTGGGCGCGGGCCTGCGCGACACGCTGGAAACCTTGCTGCAGGAAGCCCTGGACGCCGGACCGACCACCGATGCGGCCACGCTCAAGCGCCGGCTGGAGGGCCTGGTGGACCGCCATTTCCCGGCAGCGGTGCGCGAGCGTGCCCTGGCGCTGGCCGGCCGCTACGTAGACTACCGCGCGGCGCTCGGCACGGTGGCGCCGCCCGCCGACCTGTCCGATCCGAAGGCGCTGCGTGCCTCGATGGAGGAGCGCGACCGGCTGCGCGAGCGTTTCTTCGAGCCCGGCGAAGCCACCGCACTGTTCGGGGGCGAAGCAGCGCTGGATCGCCACACGCTCGCGCGGCTGGAGATCCTGCAGGACGCCAGCCGCTCTCCGCAGGAGAAGGCCCGGGCGCTCCAGGCCGCAGAGGACGCGCTGCCTGCCGAACTGCGCGCCGCGCGGCAGGCCTATGCCACGCCGCAGGCGGTGGCGGAGCAGACGGCCGCGCTGGATGCCCGCCAGGCCGACGACGCGACGCGCCACGCGGAGCGCAGCGCCCGCTACGGTGCGGCGGCTGCCGACGCCCTGGCGCGCCTGGACGGCGAGGAGCGGCAGTGGCAGCAGCGGCTGGACCAGTACCAGCAGGCCCGGGCCACGCAGGGCGACGGCCCGGCCCTGCAGAAGCTGCGCGAGCAGCTGTTCACGCCCGAAGAGCGGCTGCGCGTGGAAGGGGCCCTGGCGCTGCGGTCCACGCGCCCCGGCGCGCCAGGCGGGGGCTGAGCGCCGGCTCTGGCGACCGTCCGGCCGGGCGCAGGCTGCGTACCGCGCCGCCATGGCGCAGTTTTCCTGCACGAAGCTGGAGCCGCCGCGATGTTTACGCCAGAAACATGAGCCTGCGTGCGCCTACAGTGGCATGACGCAGATCAACGCGCCAACCCCGGAGACAACGCATGAACAACCCACTGCCCCACCCCGCCGTCCAGGACACCGCCGCCTGGGAGAACCCGATGGGTACCGACGGCTTCGAATTCATCGAATATGCCGCTCCCGATCCGCAGGCCATGGGCCGGGTGTTCGAGGGCATGGGCTTCAAGCCCGTGGCGCGCCACCGCCACAAGAACGTGACGCTCTACCGCCAGGGCGAAATCAACTTCATCATCAATGCCGAGCCCGACAGCTTCGCGCAGCGCTTCGCGCGGCTGCACGGGCCCAGCGTCTGCGCCATCGCCTTCCGCGTGCACGATGCCAAGGCCGCCTACGAACGCGCGCTCAACCTCGGCGCCTGGGGCTACGCCGGCCAGGCCGGCCCGGGCGAGCTGAACATCCCCGCCATCAAGGGCATCGGCGACAGCCTGATCTATCTGGTGGACCGCTGGCGCGGCAAGAACGGGGCGCAGCCGGGCGACATCGGCAACATCGGCTTCTTCGATGTCGATTTCGAGCCGCTGCCCGGCGTGACGGCCGAGGAAGCCCTCAACCCCAAGGGCCACGGCCTGACCTATATCGACCACCTGACGCACAACGTGCACCGCGGCCGGATGGTCGAATGGGCGAACTTCTACGAGCGCCTGTTCAACTTCCGCGAGATCCGCTACTTCGACATCGAAGGCCAGGTGACCGGCGTGAAGAGCAAGGCCATGACCAGCCCCTGCGGCAAGATCCGCATCCCGATCAACGAAGAGGGCAAGGAAAAGGCCGGCCAGATCCAGGAATACCTGGACATGTACAACGGCGAGGGCATCCAGCACATCGCCATGGGCTCGGACGACCTCTACGCCACGGTGGACGCGTTGCGCGGCTCCGGCGTGCGCCTGCTGGACACGATCGACACCTACTACGAGCTGGTGGACAAGCGCATTCCCGGCCACGGCGAGAGCGTGGAGGAACTGCACAAGCGCAAGATCCTGATCGACGGCAAGAAGGACGCGATCCTGCTGCAGATCTTCAGCGAGAACCAGCTCGGCCCGATCTTCTTCGAGTTCATCCAGCGCAAGGGCGACGACGGCTTCGGCAACGGCAACTTCAAGGCGCTGTTCGAGAGCATCGAACTCGACCAGATGCGCCGCGGGGTGCTGCAGGGCGCCTGAAAGAACGCCTAAAACCTTCTGCAAGCCGATTGACGTAACCAACTGCATCGGCATGGCACCCGTCTCTATACTGCGCCCTCCCAATGAGCACGGAGAGAGAGACACCCATGTTGCGTCGCAGTTACCTTTTGGCCGTCCTGCTGGCGGGAGGGGCCTGGAGCGTCCAGGCCCAGAACGCCTCGGCACCGCTGACCATCGTTGTTCCGTACCCGGCCGGCGGGCCCGTGGACGCGTCCGCCCGCATCGTGGCGGAAGGCGTGCGCGGCACGCTGGGCCCGGTGGAGGTGCAGAACAAGCCGGGGGCTGGCGGCACGACGGGCGTGGCACTGGTGGCCAAGGCCCCGAAGGACGCCAATTGGCTGGTGATGGGCGCGGTGGCGACTCACGCGGTGAATCCGTGGCTGCAGAAGGCTTTCCCGTACGACCCGCTGAAGGACTTCAAGCCGATCGCGCTGGTGGCGCGCACGCCCAACGTGCTCGTCATGGACGCGGAGCATGCCAAGTCGCTGGGCATCCGCACGACCGGGGAACTGGTGCAGTACCTCAAGAAGAACCCCGACCAAGTGCGCTACGGATCGGGCGGCAACGGCAGCATCGGCCACATCGCGGCCGAGATGTTCAAGTCGCTCACCAACACGCGCGTGGCGCACGTGCCCTTCCAGGGGTCGGCGCCCGCGCTCAAGGCCCTGCAGTCGGGAGAGGTCGCGTTCGTGTTCGACAACCTCGCCTCGTCGCTGCCGCTGATCAAGGCCGGCAAGCTCAAGGCCCTGGGCGTGACCAGCCTGGGCCGGGACGACGAGCTGCCGGACGTGCGCAGCATCAACGACGAGGTGCCGGGATTCAACGTGGTGACCTGGTTCGGGCTGTTCGCCCCCACCTCCCTGCCCGATGCGGATGCCCGCCGCTATGCGGCGGCCATCACGGCGGCGATGAAGGTGCCAGCCAGCGAGCAGAAGCTCAAGAAGATGGGCATCGACGCCGAGGACCTGACGCTGGAGCCCTTCGGCCAGTTCGTGCGCGCGGAGCACGCGAAGTACGGCTTCCTCATCAAGGCCGCGAAGATCAAGATGGACTGACAGCGCGGGGCGCCCTGGCATGGGCACTCCCGTGCATTGCATAACCAGGAGACATGCCATGGGACAAGCCCCCGTCGTTTACGGCCAATCCGACCGCCCCCCGCGCGGCGACTACGCCCGCGCCGGCAGCGATTACACCTGCGCGCAGGACTATGCGGCCTACACGCCGCAGGACCACGACACCTACCGGCGCCTGTACGCCCGCCAGTCGGCGCTGCTGCCGGGCCGCGCGAGCGAGGCCTTCATCGCCGCCCTGCCCTCGCTGGGCGCGAGCGACCGCATTCCCCGCTTCGACGAGATCAACGAGCGGCTGCAGCGCGCCACGGGCTGGGAGATCGTGGGCGTTCCGGGCCTGATTCCCGAAGTGCCCTTCTTCACGCTGCTGGCGAACCGCAAGTTCCCGGTGACGGACTGGATCCGCACACCCGAGGAGTTCGACTACATCGTGGAGCCGGACATCTTCCACGACCTGTTCGGGCACGTGCCGCTGCTGTTCAACCCGGTGTTCGCGGACTACGTGCAGCGCTACGGCCAGGGAGGCCTGAAGGCGCACGGGCTGGGTGCCTGCGAGATGCTGTCGCGCCTGTACTGGTACACGATCGAGTTCGGCCTGATCCGCGAGCGCGGCGCGCTGCGCGCCTATGGGGCCGGCATCCTCAGTTCTTCCGGCGAGCTGGAATATTCGGTGAACAGCCCCGAGCCGCAACGTCTGCCGCTGCAGTTGGAGCGAACCATGCGCACGCGCTACAAGATCGACACGTACCAGCAGACATATTTCGTGATCGACAGCTTCGAGCAGCTCTTCGCGATGACGGAGCCGGATTTCGGGCCGGTGTACGAACGCCTGTGCGGGCAGCCCGAGTTCGCCGCGGACGAGCGCGAGGCCGTGGCTGCCTGAGGGCCACCGGCACCCGCCGCGCAGGGCCGGTACACGGGCCGGCTTGCGTGGCATGGCCATGCTGGATGCCCTTCGCGCGCCAGCAAGAGGTTTCGGGTGGTGCGGGGGACGCGCCCCGCGGCACGGCGAGGATGACTGCCATGACCCGTGTCTCCGGCATCACATCCAACCTGTTGCGTTCATCTCCAGGTCTTTCATCGGCGTCCCTGGAAGGCCGCATCGCACCCGTCGCGCCGCTCGTCCGGCGCTTTCCTTCACCCGCGCCAGAGCCCACCGTACCGGGCGTGGCGCGCCGCACGTCGTCGGCCGCCTCGATGGCACCTCGTGCCGCGGCCGGCCTGCTGGCGGGGCCGGAGGGGTTCGCCCGGCATGGCCGGCTGCCGCCGCAATTCAGCGCGGGGGGGCAGGCCCGGGCCTCGCGGCAGGCCACCCATGGCACGCCGCTCTGGAGCCCGCGCCCGGCGGCGGAGGCGCTGCTGGCGGCCCGCTCCGGCACGCTGCTGCACCGGCAGCCACTCGCGGCCTGAAACGCACCGCTGCGGAAACATCCGCCCGTCAGGGCTGCCCGGCAATCTCCAGGCAGGCACGCACCACATCCGGATGGAATGCCATGTGCACGTGCCCCGCGCCCGACACGAAGCGGTTGTCCGCCCCGGCCAGCGTGGCCGTGCTGGCGGGATAGACCACGTTGTCGCAGTCCGAATGGAAGCAGGTGAAGCGAGCGCGCACGGAGGGCGGCTCGGACGCATCCAGGGCCTGCAGCCATGGGTGCCCGGGCACCATCTGACGGCCGTTGTCGGACCGGCTGAGCCGGGCCGCCTCCGTGCCGCCATGCGGCGTGCCGAGCGTGATCACGCGGTGCACCCGGCCGATGCCTGATTCGCCGCAGGCGCGCAGCCAGGCCCGGACCGCGAGGCCGCCCATGCTGTGGCCGATCACGAGCGGGGGCCGTCCCGTGCCTTCGGCCACCCGCCGCACGGCCGCGTCGATGGCGGCGGCGTAGCCGTCGATCGCGCCGAAGGGCGGCTCCAGCGTCACGGCCACGAACGCATGGCCGCGTCGCCGCAGCAGCGCGAACCAGGGCATCCAGAAGCCGCGGTTGCACAGGAAGCCATGCACCAGCACGACTCCGCGCGGCGCCGCGGTGGTGCCGCCAGCCGCGGGCGGAGGAAGCCAGTCCGGCACGGCCGCATGGCGAAAGGGCTGCCACCAGCCGAACACCCAGCTCGCCCACCGGGTTTCCGCCCACCAGGCACGCAGCACGCGCCCCGCAGGAGGGGCCGGCACCGGATCGCCCCGGTTGGCATGCAGCATGACCAGGAACTGCAACCCCAGCCAGAGACGGGGCCCCACCAGCCAGAGGGCGGCGCCGGCCAGCGCCCCCGCGGGTGACCGGGGCCAGAACCAGGCCAGCCAGCCCGCGGCCAGCGCGACCTGCGCCACCACCATCCATCGCTGCCACCTTGCATTCGTCACGTCGTTCCTTTCCGGTACCGGGGTCGATCGTGCACCCGCCCAGCCCGCATCCTGTCACACAGGAGACGCACGGCCGTACGCGGGGCCCAGGCCCCGGGACTGTCCCGATGGACAGGCGCGCAGGGGTTTCCACAATCGCCTGCGGCTCCCGCCAATCGGCCCTTGCACCCCCGCAATGCCGCATCAACCGCCCGCCGCCTGGCGGAGCGAAAGGAAGACGAATCCATGGACCGGATCTGGCTGAAGAACTATCCCCCTGGCGTGCCGCATGCAGTGGATCCCGAAAGCTACCGCTCGGTGGCGCACCTGCTGGAGGAATCGCTGCGCCGCCATGCGGACCATCCCTTTTCGGTGTGCATGGAGCAATGGATGGGCTATGCCGAGCTGGACCGCCTGAGCACGCGGCTGGGCGCATGGCTGCAGGCCCAGGGACTGGCGCAGGGCGCGCGCGTGGCGATCATGCTGCCCAACGTGCCGCAGTTCGCCGTGGCCATGGCCGCGGTGCTGCGCGCCGGCTACACCTGCGTGAACGTGAACCCGCTCTACACGCCGCGCGAGCTGGAGCACCAGCTGCGCGACTCCGGCGCGGAGGCGATCGTCATCCTAGAGAATTTCGCGCGCACGCTCTCCGAGGTGGTGGAGCGCACGGCCGTGAAGCACGTGGTGCTCACCGCGCTCGGCGACCTGCTCGGACCCGTGCGCGGGCGCTGGATCAGCTTCGCGGTGCGGCACCTGGCGAGGATGGTGCCGGCCTTCGACCTGCCCCTGTCGGACGGCCGCCGCGTGACGACGCTGCCCGCGGCCCTGGCCGAGGGCGCGCGGCACACGCTCGCGCCGAGCACCGCGACGCTCGATTCCGCCGCGTTCCTGCAATACACGGGCGTCACGACGGGGCTGTCGAAGGGCGCGGTGCTCACGCACCGCAACATCGTGGCGGCCACGCTGCAGGCGGAGGCCTGGTTCACGCCGGCGCTCTCCCGCATCGGCGACGTGCGCCAGGCCAACAGCATCGCGGCTCTGCCGCTCTATCACATCTTCGCGCTCACGCTGTGCCTGCTGGCCATCCGCCAGGGCTCGCGCCTCACGCTGATCCCGAACCCGCGGGACATCCCCAAGTTCGTGGCGGTACTGAAGAAAAGGCCCTTCCACATGATGCCCGCGGTGAACACGCTCTTCAACGCGCTGCTGCAGAACACGGAGTTCCGCGCACTCGATTTCTCGCACCTGTGCGTCTCGCAGGCGGGCGGCATGGCCGCCTCGGAGAGCACCGCGCGGCAATGGCAGAAGGTGACGGGCAACACCATGATCGAAGGCTGGGGGATGAGCGAGACCTGCGCCATCGGCACCAACAATCCCGTGGACAACACGGAGTTCACCGGCACCATCGGCCTGCCGCTGCCCGGCATCGACATCGCCATCAAGGACGACGCGGGCCAGAGCCTGCCCGTGGGCCAGTCCGGCGAGATCTGCATCCGCGGCCCGAACGTGATGGCGGGCTACTACCAGCAGCCTGAGGAGAACGCCCGCGCCTTCACGGCCGACGGCTTCCTGCGTACAGGCGACATCGGCGTGATGGATGAACAGGGCTATACGCGCATCATCGATCGCAAGAAGGACATGATCCTGGTTTCCGGCTTCAACGTGTTCCCCAACGAACTGGAACAGGTCATCGCCCTGTGCCCGGGCGTGCTGGAATGTGCAGCCATCGGGGTGCCGGACGAGAAGCAGGGCGAGGCGATCAAGGTCTTCGTGGTGCGCAGCGACCCGGCGCTCACCGAGGACGCCGTGGCGCGGTACTGCCACGAACACCTGACGGGGTACAAGTGCCCGCGCCACATCGAGTTCCGGGATGCGCTGCCCAAGACCAACGTGGGCAAGATCCTGCGGCGGGAGTTGCGAGCGCCGGCCCCCTGAGGCCGGCCCGCGCCGGACGCCCCCCGTCGGAAGCCCGGCCACGGCCGGGTTTTTTGCATCCAGATGTAAACAATTCCGAGCCTGCCCCCAAGAGAAGCTTATGCAGCACCCCTCCTGAATGGATGAGCGCAAACGTTTGCGCAAACGTTTTCTTTCGCTACCATAGCACCCCCCGCAGGTCCCTCTTGCCGCGAACGGCGGAAGGCCTGGGCCCGACTATTCTCTTTCCGCCCACAACCAGGAGACTTCCATGCCCTTGAACCGCCGCACCCTCCAGACCGCCGCCGTGCTGGCCCTCGCCGGTGGCCTGTTCGCGCAGCCTGCCTTCGCGCAGGACAAGCCCAAGGTCGCGCTGGTGATGAAGTCGCTCGCCAACGAGTTCTTCCGCACCATGGAGGACGGCGCCAAGGCGCACCAGAAGGCGCATGCCTCGGAATACACGCTGGTGGCCAACGGCATCAAGAACGAGACCGACACCGCCGCGCAGATCAAGATGATCGAGCAGGCCGTGGCACAGAAGGTGAACGCCATCGTGCTCGCGCCCGCCGATTCCAAGGCCCTGGTGCCGGCCGTGAAGACCGCGGTGGACAAGGGCATCCTCGTGGTCAACATCGACAACCGCCTGGATGCCGACGCGCTCAAGGAAAAGAGCCTGAACGTGCCCTTCGTCGGCCCGGACAACCGTGCCGGCGCCAAGCTGGTGGGCGACTACCTGGCCAAGCAGCTGAAGGCCGGCGACAAGGTCGGCATCATCGAGGGCGTCTCGACCACGTTCAACGCGCAGCAGCGCACGCTGGGCTTCCAGGACGCGATGAAGGCCGCCAACATCAACGTGGTGGGCGTGCAGTCCGGCCAGTGGGAAATCGAGAAGGGCAACACCGTGGCAGCCGGCATGCTGCGGGAGCATCCGGACCTGGTGGCGCTGCTGGCCGGCAACGACAGCATGGCGCTGGGCGCCGTGGCCGCGGTGAAGGCCGCCGGCAAGGCCGGCAAGGTGCAGGTGGTGGGCTACGACAACATCAACGCCATCAAGCCCATGCTGGCCGACGGCCGCGTGCTGGCCACGGCCGACCAGTACGCCGCCAAGCAGGCGGTGTTCGGCATCGAGATGGCACTGAAGGCGCTGGCCGCCAAGACGCCGCAGGCCCAGCTGCCCGCCGAGGTCAAGACCGAAGTGGTGCTGGTGACCAAGGGCACCGGCAAGTAACGCAGCGGCGACGCGCGCGAGCCACGCGGCGCCGCAGGGCGCCGCGCCCGCCTTCCGCGCACCGCAGGGCCGACGCCGCGCGCCACCCGCGCGGCATTCCTCTTTTTTTCGGGTTCGCACACCGTGGCCGACCATTCCTCCTCCATCGCCGCCGCGCCGGCGCCCGCCTCCGTGCCCCTGCTGGAAATGCTGGGCGTGGGCAAGGACTACAGCGCCACCACCGTGCTGCACGGTGTCACGCTGTCGCTGCATGCCGGCGAAGTGCTCGCGCTGACCGGCGAGAACGGCGCGGGCAAGAGCACGCTGTCCAAGATCCTCTGCGGGCTGGAGCCCGCCACGCGCGGCAGCCTGCGCCTGGCGGGGCAGCCCTATGCGCCGTCCTCACGGCGCGACGCGGAGCACCAGGGCGTGCGCATGGTCATGCAGGAGCTGGGCCTCGTGCCGACCCTCACCGTGGCCGAGAACCTGCTGATGGGCCGGCTTCCGCACCGCATGGGCTGGCTGCGCCGGCGCGCGCTGCACGATGCCGCGCGCGCGCAGCTCGCCAAGATCGGCCTCACGGGCATCGATCCGGCCACGCCGGTGTCCCGCCTGGGCATCGGCCAGCAGCAGATGGTGGAGATCGCCCGCAACCTGCAGGACGACACGCGCATCCTGGTGCTCGACGAGCCGACGGCGATGCTGACGCCGCGCGAGACCAATTACCTGTTCGAGCAGATCGCCCGGCTCACGGCCCGCGGCGTGGCCATCATCTACGTCTCCCACCGGCTGGAGGAGCTGCGGCGCATCGCCGACCGCGTGGCCGTGCTGCGCGACGGCGCGCTGGTGGATGCCCGCCCGATGGCAGGGCTGTCCGAGGCCGACCTCGTGCAGCGCATGGTGGGACGCGCGGTGAACGACCTGGAGCACCGCCCCCGCCGCACGGCCGGGCCCGTGGTGATGCGGGTGGACGGCATCGGCCGGGGCACCGCCGTGCAGGACGTGAGCCTGGCGCTGCGGGCCGGCGAGGTGTTCGGCATCGCGGGACTCGTGGGCTCGGGCCGCACCGAACTGCTGCGCCTGCTGTTCGGCGCGGACCGCGCCGACCGCGGCAGCGTGACGCTGGCTGCAGGGAGCACGGCTTCCGGCGACGCCGCGGAGCGCACCCACGCGCGCGGGTTCCGTTCGCCGCTGGCGGCGATCGCCGCGGGCATCGGGCTCGTGAGCGAAGACCGCAAGTCGCAGGGCCTGCTGCTCAGCCAGCCGATCCGGGTGAACGCCACGTTGTCGGACCTGTCCGCCGTGTCGCGCGCGGGCTGGCTGCGCCGCGCGCACGAGAGCGCGGTGGTGCAGGGATTCATCCGCACGCTGCGGGTGCGCTGCCGCGGGCCGGAGCAGCCCGTGGGGCAGCTGTCGGGCGGCAACCAGCAGAAGGTGGTGTTCGCGCGGTGGCTGCACCGCGACGGCCGCGTGCTGCTGCTGGACGAACCCACGCGCGGCGTGGACGTAGGCGCGCGCGCCGACCTGTACGCCGAGCTCGACCGCATGGCCGCGGAAGGCCGGGCGCTGCTCATGGTGTCGTCCGACCTGCGCGAGCTGATGGCCATGGCCGACCGCATCGGCGTGATGAGCGGCGGCCGCCTGGTCGCCGTTTTCGAGCGCGGCGAGTGGACCGAGCAGTCGCTGCTGGCCGCCGCCTTCTCCGAGGCCGAAGACCGTCCGCGCGCCGAAGGCGCCGGTTCCGCATCCCCCTTTTCTCCCGCTTCCGCATGACCGCCACCACGTCCCCCTCCCCCGCTTCCGCCGCGCCGTCGGTGCCGCTCTGGCGCACGCAGCTGGGCACCTACCTGGGCCTGGCCGCCGTGCTGGTCGGCATGGTCGCGCTGTTTTCCTGGCTGTCCGATTTCTTCTGGAGCGCCGAGACCTTCGTCACCATCGCCAACGAGATTCCCGCGCTGGCCGTGATGGCGGTGGGCATGACGTTCGTGCTGATCATCGCGGGCATCGACCTGTCGGTCGGCTCGGTGATGGCGCTGTCCGCGGCGACGTCGGCCGCGGCCATCCTGCAATGGGGCTGGAGCGTGCCGGCCGCGGCGGCCCTGGCGCTGGCCACCGGCCTGGTGTGCGGCACCATCACCGGCGCCGTGTCGGTCGCCTGGCGGCTGCCGTCGTTCATCGTGTCGCTCGGCATGCTGGAGGCGGTGCGCGGTAGCGCCTACCTGGTGACGGATTCGCGCACGCAGTACGTGGGCGACGCGATTTCCTGGCTCGCCGCGCCCGTGGCGGCCGGCGTCTCGGTGGCTTTCGGCATCGCGCTGCTCATCGTGGTGGTGGCCCAGCTCGTGCTGTCGCGCACGGTGTTCGGCCGCTGCATGGTGGGCATCGGCACCAATGAGGAAGCCATGCGGCTGGCCGGCGTTGATCCGCGGCCCATCCGCATCGCCGTGTTCGCGCTCACCGGCCTGCTGGCCGGGCTGGCGGGCCTGATGCAGTCGGCACGCCTGGAGGCGGCCGACCCGAATGCCGGCGCCGGCATGGAATTGCAGGTGATCGCGGCCGTGGTGATCGGCGGCACCAGCCTGATGGGCGGGCGCGGATCGGTGGTGACCACGGCCTTCGGCGTGCTCATCATCGCGGTACTGGAGGCGGGCCTCGCACAGATCGGCGCGAGCGAGCCGAGCAAGCGCATCATCACCGGCTGCGTGATCGTGGCGGCCGTCATCATCGATACGCTGCGGCAGCGCCGCGCCGCGGTCTGAGGCCGGCGCGCGAAGACATGGCAACCATCAAGGACGTCGCGCGCGAGGCCGGGGTGTCGGTAACCACCGTCTCGCACGTGCTCAACGGTACGCGGCATGTGAGCAACGACGGGCGTGCCCGCGTGGAGACCGCCATCCGCCAGCTGGGCTACGTGCCCAGCGCTATCGCGCGCAGCCTCAAGAGCAACCACACGCGCACGCTGGGGATGCTGATCCCCAACAGCTCCAACCCCTACTTCGCCGAAGTCGTGCACAGCGTGGAGAACCGCTGCTTCGGCGCGGGCTACAACCTCATCCTGTGCAATACGCACGACGAGGCCCAGCGGCAGCGCTCGTACCTGCAGGTGCTGGCCGAACGGCGCATCGACGGGCTGATCGTTGTCTCCACCGGGCAGGACGCGGCACTCGCGTGCCAGCTCGAGGGGCTGGGCGTGCCCACCGTGCTGGTGGACCGCGAGATCGAGGTCCACCGGCAGCCCTGCGACCTGGTGGAGACCGCGCACCGCGAAGGCGGCCGGATGGCCACGCGACACCTGCTCTGGCTGGGCCACCGCCGCATCGCCTGCATCGGCGGCCCCCAGGACCTGGCCCCCAGCACGCAGCGCGTCGAGGGCTGGCGCGACGCGCTGGCCGAGGCGGGCGTGGACGACGGCGGCCTGCTGTGGCACGGCGATTTCACCAGCCAGAGCGGCTACGAGGCCATGCAGTCGGTGCTGGCCTCGCCGCGCCCGCCCACGGCGGTGTTCGTGGGCAACGACCTGATGGCCATCGGCGCGCTCTGTGCAGTCCACGAGCGCGGGCTGCGCGTGCCCGAGGCCATGTCCATCGTGGGCTTCGACGATATCGCGCTCGCGGCCTTCACGAGCCCGCCCCTCACCACCGTGGCCCAACCCAAGCGGCAGATCGGCGTGGCGGCCGTGGACATGCTGCTGGAGCGCATCGATGGCGCGCGGCGCGAACCACGCCAGTTGCTGCTGCAGCCGGAGCTGCGGCTGCGCGCCTCGACCGCGGCCCTGCCCCCGGGCACCGCTTCCACTGCCGCTCCGCACGGCCGTTTTCCTTCCCGCGACCCCGAATGACCGCCTCTTCCCACCCCGCCCCGGAAACCCCTTCCCGTTCCGCCCCGCCGCGCATCGCCGTGGTGGGCAGCCTCAACATGGACATCGTCCTGCGCGTGCCCCGGGCCCCCGGCGCAGGCGAGACCGTGATGGCCGATTCACTGCACCACATTCCCGGAGGCAAGGGTGGCAACCAGGCGGTGGCCTGCGCGCGCCAGGGCGCGCATGTGCACCTGCTGGGCCGCGTCGGGCACGATGCGCATGGCGCGGCGCTGCGTGCGGCGCTGGACGCCGACGCCATCGACCACGCCGGCGTGCAGACCGATCCGGAGGCCCCCACGGGCATCGCCTGCATCACGGTGGAATCCACCGCGCAGAACCGGATCGTCTTCGTCGGCGGGGCGAACGCCCGCTTCGGGATCGACGCGCAGGCCCTGGACGCGGCGCTGCAGGGAGCGAGCAGCCTGCTCCTGCAGTTCGAGGTGCCGATGCCGCAGGTGATGGCCGCCGCCCGGCAGGCGCACCAGCGGGGCTGCCCCGTGGTGCTCAACCCTTCGCCCATGCAGCCGATCCCCGATGCTTTATGGCCGCTGGTGGACACCCTCGTGGCCAACGAGGTGGAGGCCGCGCTGTTCGCCGACTGCGACGTGGAAACGCCCGAAGATGCCGCCCATGCCGCGCGCCTGTTGCGCGCCCGGGGCCCGCGGCAGGTGGTGGTGACGCTGGGTGCGGCGGGCGCCGTGGCCTGCGACGGCAGCGGCTGCCGGCACCACCTGGGCCTGCGCGTGGAGGCCGTGGACACCACGGCCGCGGGTGACACCTTCCTGGGCGCCCTGACCGTCGCCCTGGCACGCGGCGAATCGCTCGACCTGGCGGTGCAGACCGGCGTCCGCGCCGCGGCGCTGTGCGTGACTCGCCCGGGCGCACAGCCATCGATCCCCACGCGCGCCGAAGTGGCCGCATCCCCCATGCCCCCCGAATGGAGCCGCATCGCATGAAACGCACCGCACTGCTGCACGCCGACCTGTCCCGCGCCATCGCCGCCCTGGGCCATGGCGACATGATCGTCATCGGCGATGCCGGCCTGCCGATTCCGCCCAGCCCCCTGCGCATCGACCTGGCCGTGACCCAGGGGTTGCCCTCGGTGGCCGACGTGCTGGCTGCCGTGCTCTCCGAAATGCAGGTGGAGCGCGCGCTGATCGCCACCGAGGCGGTGGAGCGCGCGGGCGGGGCCCTGCCCGGCTGGGCCGGCGCGCTGCCCGTGGCACCGCAGACCCTGTCGCACGAGGAATTCAAGCGCCTCACGCGCGATGCGCGCGCCGTGGTGCGGACAGGGGAATGCACGCCCTACGCGAACGTCATCCTCTGCGCGGGCGTGACGTTCTGACCGACCTGCGTCAGGTGCGGCCCAGCGGCGGCATCGCCCCCCGCGCGGCCCACCACAGGCCCAGCAGGCGCAGCGCCCGCCCCGCGCTGGCGCCGGCGAAAATGCCGTAGAGCAGGCTGACCGCACCGGCGAACAGCGGATCGCCCGACATCGCCGGATGCAGGGCGAGCGCCACGGCCACGGTGTACTTGGTGCAGAAGATGCCGAGCATCAGCAGGAGCGGGCGGATGCTGCCGGGCAGGTGGAAGACCGCGTCCACGGGGTCGAAGCGCGTGCCCGCCGGTACCGGCCGCGACGCCACGAAGGCCGCCGCGGCCATTGCCGCCACCCCCCATGCGGCCCAGGCGGCCGGCTGCCCGTGATGCGCAGCCACCATCCCGTACAGCGAGAAAGCCGCCATGGCGGCCGGCAGCAGCAGGGCCCGCCCCAGGGTCCTGCGGGATGGCCGCATCTGGCGCACGCCCAGCGCGGACAGGGCGGCCAGCAGCGCGAAAACCCAGGCGGGCGTCGCCTGGAGCATGTGGACAATGAAGGTCATGGGGGATTCCTCGGCAGCGGTGCAGTGATGGCTGAGCGACTGTCGGGCCGCCAGGCAGCCCGGGCCAGCGCGGTGCGACAGCCTGCGCCGGGGCGGCGCGAAGGGTTGCGCCGGATGGATGAACGGCGGGGCCGGTGCCATACTTTTTCCCGCAGAAGCTCTTTCCATGCACATCCCCATGCCCCAGGCCCCCATCGACGGCACCGCGCCGCTCCTGCCGCCAGGCACCACGGTGCTCGAACGCGGATGGCTTTCGGCCAACAACATCGTCTGCGTGGGCGAAGACGCGGCGGCGGTCGTGGACACGGGCTACTGCGCGCATGCGGCCCAGACGGTGGCGCTGGCGGCAGCGGCCCTGGAGGGCCGGCCCCTGGCGCTCATCGCCAACACCCACCTGCACAGCGACCACTGCGGGGGCAACGCGGCGCTGCAGCAGGCCTGGCCCGGGGCGCGCACCCTGGTGCCGCCCGGGCAGGCCGCGCATGTGCGCGACTGGGATCCGCAGGCCCTGAGCTACACGCCCACCGGGCAGGATTGCCCGCGGTTCCGCCTGGACGGGCTGCTGCAGCCCGGATGCACCGTGCGCCTGGGTGACCATGACTGGGAGATCCATGCCGCACCGGGGCACGACACCCATTCGGTGGTGCTGTTCGAGCCCCGCTATCGGGTGCTGCTCTCGGCCGACGCACTCTGGCAGAACGGTTTCGGCGTGGTCTTCCCCGAGCTGGACGGCGAGCATGCCTTCGCGGACGTCGCAGCCACGCTGGACCTGATCGCCGGGCTGGCTCCGCGCACCGTCGTGCCGGGGCACGGCTCCGTGTTCACGGAAGTGGCGGCCGCGCTCGATGCGGCCCGGCGCCGGCTCGACGGGTTCGTGCGTGCCCCGGAGCGGCACGCGCTTTACGCCGCCAAGGTGCTGCTCAAGTACAAGCTGCTCGAATGGCAGAGCGTGCCGCTCGCCCGGCTGCACGCCTGGGCCGATGCGACCCCGTATTTCGGCACGCTGCACGCAGGCCATTTCGCGGACCAGCCCCGCACGGCGTGGCAGGACGCCCTGGTGCACGAGCTGGTGCGCAGCGGGGCCGCCCGGCTGGACGGGGAGACGCTGCACAACGCCTGAAGGGAGCGGCAGGGGCCGGACCGGTGCTGCCGCAGGACGCAGCGCCCGCGTCCGTGCCCAGTCAGGGCAGTTCGCGGCTCGGGTCCGGCGTGGCGGCGTCGCGCGGGCCCACGTTGCCGAGCCGGCCCTTGAGCGACTGCGGCTGGCCCGTCAGGATCGCGGCATACATCGTGGTGTTGGAGAGCACCTTCTTCACGTAGTCGCGCGTTTCCGAGAAGGGAATGTTCTCGGCCCAGATCGCGGCCTCGAGCACCGGCCCGTTGCGCCAGTTGCGCGGCCGGCCGGGACCGGCGTTGTAGGCGGCCGCAGCCATGGGCATGGAGCCGTCGAAGTCGTCGAGCGCGAGCTTGAGGTAGGCCGTGCCGATGGCGATGTTGGTGTCGCGGTCGTTGATCTGGTCGGGCGTGAAATCCGCCATGCCGATCTTGCGGGCCGTCCAGCGCGCGGTGGCGGGCATGACCTGCATCAGGCCCGACGCGCCGACCCCCGAGCGCGCGTCCATGATGAAGCGGCTTTCCTGGCGGATGAGGCCATAGACGTAGGCCGGATCCAGCCCGATGGACTGCGCTCGCGCCACGACGTTGTTGCGGAACGGCATCGGGAAGCGCTGTCCGACGTCCGTGAAGGACTTGGTGCGCTCGCTGGTATTGATGCAGCGGTCCCAGATCTCGCGCTGGCAGGCGAGGTCGGCGGCGGCCAGCAGCTCGCGGTCGCCCATGCCGCCCGGCGAGTGCAGGTTGGTGGTGTAGTTCCACTCGCGCACGCCCTCGTGCCGCAGCCCCAGGCCGATGGCGTAGAGGCTGCGCACGAAGCCCGGGTTCGCGCGCGCGGCGGCCTTTTCCTCGGGCGTGGGTGGCAGCGGCGGCGCGGGCGGGACCACCCGCTGGCCGAGCTCTTCCAGCGCCAGCTGCTCATAGAAGCCGCCGGGGCCCGCGATGCGCTCGAGCAGTTCGCGCGCCTTCGCCCGGTCTTCGTCGCCGGGGCGGTTGGACAGCCAGGCCCGCGCGCGCCAGTAGGTCCAGGCAGGATCCTGCCGCCCTGCCGGGCTCATCGCGTCGATGGCGCGGGCCACCTGCTTCCACTGGCCTGCGCGCAGGGCGGCGCGCACCTTCCAGCCGAGCATGTCGTCGGTCAGGTCGGCATCCCTGGAGACGTTCCCGAAATAGCCCAGCGAATCCGGCGACAGCGCCACGGCGGACTGCTTGCCGATCACGCCCCAGACCCAGTTGCGCTCCTCCGGGGTGAGCAGCGGGCCCCATTTGGAGTCCAGCAGCCGGGCCGCAGTGCCGGTATCGGACATCGCCATCTTGATGAGCGACAGCACCACCAGTTCCTGCCGCATGCGGCCCGGTGCCGTGGCACGGCTCGCGAGGAACTTGGCGGGGGCATCGAACACCTCGCGCAGCATCGGCAGTGCTTCGGGCGCGACGATCTCGACCGCGTTGCGCGTGGCGCGCGCCCGGTTGGCCTCGGCCGCCAGCCGGGCCTTGCGCCACACGTCCAGGGCCGCGATGCGCTTGTCGGAGTAGAACTCGGCCGCCGCGTGCGTGCAGCCGTCGTCGGCCTCGCGCAGCGCATACCAGTTGCGCAGCACCTCGTCGGCCGCGCCAGAGGCCGCGGAGCCCTTGATCTGGTCCACCAGCAGCGCGTAGCAGCGCACCTCGCGGTCGTCGTTCATGCGGTAGAGGGCGTGCAGTTCGCTGAACTGCGCCCAGTCGCGCCGCTGGCCGACGAGCAGCAGCCAGTCGTTGCGCAGCCGGTCCTCCTGGTAGGTGCCGGCAAAGCGCTGCAGGAAGCCAGCCACCTCCTGAGGCGTCGCCTGGTCGAGGCGGGCGCGCAGTTCCCAGTACGCTCCCCACGGTTCCAGCACGTGCCCGCGCAGGTCCGGCAGCAGCTGCGTGAGCCGCGCGCGGTCGCCCTTGCGGTAGGCCTGCTGCATTTGTAACAGCGCGTCGTCGCCCCGGTTTTGGGCCTGGACAGGCACCGCGGCGGTGGCAAAAGCCGCGGCGGCCAGGAGCGGTGTCAGAATCGTGAGCAATTGCATTGGGGAATTATGTGATGGACAAAGCAGCCCTGCGACGCGCATTGATCGAGGAACGCCTGAACCTGCCGGACCGCCTACAGCGCGCGGACCTTTTGCAGCGCGTGATGCGCATCTGGCTGGTGGACCGCCCGGACACCGTGATCGGCGCCTACTGGCCCATCAAGGGCGAGTTCGATCCCCTGCCCGCGCTGCACCGCTGGAAGGAGGACGGCGAACTGCTGGACGAGCCGCAGCGCCGCCGCATCGGCCTGCCGGTGGTGAACAAGGAACACAAGACGCTCACCTTCCACGCATGGTATCCCGGCTGCCCGATGGAAGAGGATGCCTACGGCATCCCGAAACCCAAGGACACCGAGATCATCGTGCCCACCCTCCTGTTCGTGCCCTGCGTGGGCTACGGCCCCGGCGGCTACCGCCTGGGATATGGCGGCGGCTTCTACGACCGGACCCTGGCCACGCTGTACCCGGTGCCCACCACCGTGGGCCTGGGGTTCACCCACGGGTTCCTCGAAGACTTCGAGCCGGAGCCGCACGACCTGCCGCTCGACGCCATCCTCAATGACAACGGAGTCGTCTGGCCACTGAAATAGGATCCCCCCTGAGTCGCCTTCGGCGCCTTCCCCCCAGGGGGACGACGCCAGCGGCCCGGCGGAGCCGGTTCCGCGGCGTCCGCTGGCGTGGCCTGCTCCGCGGCCTTCTGATGGTTGAGGCCGTGCAGGTCCCGGAGCCATCCCCATGCCAACGCACTGAAGGTCAGGCAGTGACTGTCATGTCACCGTAGCCAGGTCGCTCGCGAAGGCGAAGCATTCCGCGCCGCCGTTTCGGCCGCGGCGCTTGCTGGCGTACATGGCGGCGTCGGCGGCGCGCAGCAGGGATTCCAGGGTCCGGCCGTCGCCGGGATGGCTGGCAATGCCCACGCTGAGGCCCACGGACAGGTTCCGGCCTTCGAAGCCGAGGGGGACTGCCACGGTGCTGGCCATGGCGCGGGCCTTGTCCGCGAGGGCCGTGCAGGGCGGCGCTCCTGCCAGGAGCACGGCGAATTCGTCGCCGCCCAGGCGTGCGACCAGGTCTCCTTCGCGCAGCAGGGCGCGCAGGCGCGGCACCAGGGCCACCAGCACGGCATCGCCCGCCGCGTGGCCGTGGGTGTCGTTCACGGCCTTGAAGCCATCCAGGTCCAGCAGCATGAGCGTGAACGGTTCGCCAGCCTCCAGCGCCGCTTCGGCCCGGCGCGCCAGCCCGGCGCGGTTGGCCGCTCCCGTGAGGGCGTCCGTGCCCAGCACCTCCACCAGCTCGCGGGTGCGCCGGCCGAGCGCCTGTTCGGACATGCGAAGCAGGCGCAGGCGCGATGCCATGGCGGCGGCGAAGATGACGGCTTCCGCCACGAGTGCGGCCTGGGTCAGGTCCATCTGGCCCGGCGTCCAGGCCACCCAGCCCCAGCTCGCGACGATGATGGCGCAGATGCCCAGCAACAGCAGCAGGACGCCGGCGCTGTAGAGCACGGCGGGCCAGTAGCGCCGGCGCACCGCGATCAGCGCCCCGGCGGCCAGCACCACGGTGGACACCATCACCGACGCCTGCACGGCCCGGAACAGCCAGAGCGGATGGGGACCGAAAAGCCCGTACACGGTGGCCGCGCCCAGCAGCGCGACCAGGGCGAGCACCAGGCGGTCGATGCGCGGCGCGTAGCGCGAGAGGCGCAGCAGGCTGCGCCCGAACAGCAGCTTGGACATGGCCCAGAGCGGGGGCGCGAGGGTGTAGAGCAGCCCCGCCGCCGCCGGCCAGTGGGCGAACGGGTAGCGCAGCGCATGCCCGTTCAGGCTGGCCAGCGCCAGCAGGGCGCAGGCGCACGACAGCGAATACCAGGCATAGATGCCCTCGCGGAACACCAGCAGCATCGCGAGGCTGAAGGCCAGCAGGCCCAGCAGCAGGCCATAGCAGGCGCCGTCGAACATGCGCTTGTCCTGCGTGGCCTGCAGGTAGTCGGCCAGGTCCCAGGCCGTGACCGCGTAGAAGCGCGCGAAGGTCGATTCCACCCGGAAATACGCCGTGTAGGCCTGCGCATCCGGCAGCCGGAAGCGCCAGGCCATCTGCTCCGATCCCGCAGGCCGGGTGGCCCACGGATGGCGCATGCCCGTCACCACCGGCGGCGCCAGCGCGCGGCCATCCGGGCCATAGGGCCCGTAGAAGCGCAGCTCGTGGGTGGACACCGTGGGCACGACCAGCAGCCATTCGCGCTGCGCGTCCGCCGGGTCGGCCAGGCGCAGCTGCACGCGGAACCAGAGCACCCGGTCGGCCTCGGCGCCCCGCAGGGGATCGTCGGGATGGACGAAACGCGCCGCGTTCCCGGGTGCGATGATGTCTTTGATGCCGAGGCGGCGCCCCGGGTCTTCCAGCACCTCCATGTGGGGCACGAGCGAGACTCCGCCCTCGCGCGCAGCGAGGACTGCCGGCTCGACAGTACCCGCACGCGCGGCTGGATGCACCAGCGCCAGGCAGAGCCAGGCCAGGGCGGCACGCAAGAGCAGCAGGCAGGAAAACGGGAAGACCGGCACGGATCGCGAAAAAAGCTGGGGGCGGATTGTGCCGCAGGCCGCCCGGCGCCGCATTGATGCTCGGCACGTATCAATGGGCGGGACATACGGCATTGGCAGGCGCGGCGCCTGGCCCTAGCATGGACCTTTCCTTTCCACCCCTGCGAGTGCGGTCCATGCTCCAGCTCTACATCGGCAACAAAAACTACTCCTCCTGGTCCATGCGCCCCTGGGTGCTGCTGCGCGAGGCCGGCATTCCCTTCGAGGAAGTGGCCGTGCGCTTCGACAGCTTCGAGCCCGGCTCGCGCTTCAAGCAGGCCCTGCAGGACGTGAGCCCCACCGGCAAGGTACCCGTGCTCGTCGATGGCGACATCACCGTCTGGGACACGCTGGCCATCGCCGAATACCTCGCGGAACGCCATCCCGACAAGCAACTGTGGCCGCAGGACGCAGCGGCCCGTGCGCAGGCGCGCAGCGTGGCCGCCGAGATGCACAGCGGCTTCGGCGCGCTGCGCAGCGCCTGCCCCATGAACATCGAGGCCCACCTGACGGAGACGGGCGCCCTGCTCTGGCGCGACCGCCCCGGCGTGCGCGCCGACGTGCAGCGCCTCGTGGAGATGTGGGGCGCCCTGCTGCGCGAGCACGGCGGCCCGCTGCTCTTCGGAGACCGGTTCACCATCGCGGATGCCTTCTTCGCACCCGTCTGCATGCGCCTGCGCACCTATGCCCTGCCCGTGCCGGAGCCGATCGCCGCGTATGTGGAGCACGTGGCCTCACGGCCGGGCGTAAAGGCGTGGATCGACGCGGCGCTGGCCGAGCAGGACTTCCTGGACTTCGAGGAACCCTACCGGCTCGGGCGCTGAACGCCCCCGGGCCGTCGCGGTCCCGGCCGCTCCCGCCCGGAGTCAGCCCTGGCGGAACTGCTTGCGCAGGAAGGCCCGGTGCCGCGCGATGTGCGCCATCTGCGCCGGCGCGATGGAGCCGCCCAGGTCCTCGTCCTCGGTGTTGAGCACCCGGTTCGCGCAGGCCAGCGCCCGGGCCACCACCTCTTCCTCGGGCACGCCCTGCTGCGCGGCAAGCTCCATCGCCACGCTGCGCATCGCGCGCTGCGACAGCACCCACATCGCGGCGAAGGCATCCCAGGCCGCAGCCGTTTCCTTGAACCGGTCGCGCTCGGCCAGGATCTCGCTGAGCGGCTTGTCCAGCACTTCCTGCAGCGACTCCAGCCGCTGCTTCAGGGCATCGGCCTCTTCCTCGCGCCGCAGCGCCTCCACGGCCGCGTTGGCGGCCGCATCCGGCGATTCGGGCACGGGCACGCTGCCGTCGGGGTTCAGCTGGGCGATGGTGAGAGACGAAGACAGGGACATGGCAGACGGGCAGAAAGGATCGCCGCCGAATATACCGAGACCGGCCCCTTACACTGCCCGCATGCAGATCTACATGGTGGGCGGCGCCGTGCGCGACCGGCTTCTGGGCCGCCCGGTGAACGACCGCGACTGGGTGGTGGTGGGCGCCACGCCCGGTGACCTGGCCGCGCGCGGCTTCCTGCCCGTCGGGCGGGATTTTCCCGTCTTCCTCCACCCCGAGACGCGCGAGGAATACGCGCTGGCACGCACCGAGCGCAAGAGCGGGCGCGGCTACCGCGGCTTCGTGGTGGACACGGCCCCGGACGTGACGCTGGAGCAGGATCTTTCCCGCCGCGACCTGACCATCAACGCCATGGCGGTGCGCGGCGACGACCCCTCGAACTGGGAGCTGGTCGACCCCTACGGCGGCGCGCGCGACCTGCAGGCCCGCCTGCTGCGCCACGTGACCGACGCCTTCCGCGAAGACCCGGTGCGCATCCTGCGCGTGGCGCGCTTTGCCGCGCGCTTCACCGATTTCTCCGTCGCCCCCGAGACGATGGCACTCATGCGGGAGATGGTGGAAGCCGGCGAGGCCGCCGATCTCGTTCCCGAGCGTGTCTGGCAGGAGATCGCGCGCGGCCTGATGGAAGCCGCACCGTCGCGCATGTTCGAGGTGCTGCGCGGCTGCGGCGCCCTGGCGGTGCTGCTGCCGGAGCTGGACCGGCTCTGGGGCGTGCCGCAGCGCGCCGAATACCACCCCGAGGTGGACACCGGCGTACACGTGATGATGGTGCTGGACATGGCCGCGCGGCTGCAGGCGCCGCTGCCGGTGCGCTTCGCCTGCCTCGTCCACGACCTGGGCAAGGGCACGACGCCGGCCGACGTGCTGCCGCGCCATATCGGGCACGAGCAGCGCAGCGCCACCCTGCTCGCCGATGTGTGCGAGCGCCTGCGGGTGCCCGTGGAATGCCGCGAGACCGCGGACGTGGTCGCGCGCGAGCACGGCAACATCCACCGCAGCGCCGAACTGGGCGCGGCGGCGCTGGTGCGGCTGCTGGAGCGCTGCGATGCGCTGCGCAAGCCCGCCCGGTTCGCCGATGTGCTGCTGGCCTGCGAATGCGATGCGCGCGGCCGGCTGGGGTTCGAGGAAACGGCCTATCCGCAGCGCGAACGCCTGCTGGGCGCACTGCAAGCGGCACGCTCCGTCGATACCGCCGCCGTGGCCGCGCGCGCCCAGGCGCGCGGCGCCGCCGGCCCGCAGGTGGGCGAATGGATCCGCCGGGCGCGCGGCGATGCGGTGCAGGAGTGGATGGCGGCGCAGCCGCCGGCTGCCGGAGCCTGACAGGCCCCGTCCACCGCCCCTGCGGCCTCAGCCCCCGCCGGCCGTCCGCACCCAGCGCGCGATGTCGTTGGCGCCCAGTGCGCCGGAGATGCGCGCGACCTCCCGCCCCTGGCGGAACATCACCATTGTCGGGATGCTGCGGATGCCCAGGCGCGCACCGATGGCGGGATGCGCCTCGGTATCGAGCTTCGCGAGCCGCACGCCCGGCCCGAGCGTCCGCGCCGCCTGCGCGAAGGCCGGGGCCATGGTGCGGCAGGGTCCGCACCAGGGCGCCCAGAAATCCACCACCACCGGAATGTGGCTGCGTTCGGTATGGCGCCCGAAGGAGGCATCGTCGAGCACCACGGGCTCGCCCGTGAAAAGGGGCTGGTGGCATTGCCCGCAGTCCGCCTCGACCGTGCCGGGCGGCGCGGACAGGCGCTCGGCCGCGATGCGGTTGGTGGTGTGGCAGTGCGGGCAGACGATGTGCAGGGATTCGGGCATGGCGGCAGATGCGCGGCGACACCCGTGTTTTCAAGCCGCGCCCGCAGCGGCTGCGGCACGCCTACAGGGCGCCTGCCTGGCCGCCTACAGGCTCGGCAGTGCCATCTGGTAAGGTATGCGCCAATGCAAAAGCCACCGTTGCTGACCGCGCGCCATGCGCTGTTTCTCGACTTCGACGGCACGCTTGCCGACATTGCACCGCACCCCGATGCGGTGCAGGTCCATCCTGGCGTGGTGCCGGCCCTGCGGGCCCTGCACGAACGCCTGGATGGCGCCCTGGCCATCGCCACGGGCCGCACGCAGGCCGATATCGACCACTTCCTCAGCCCCCTGCAGCTGCCGCTGGCCTGCGAACACGGAGCCCAGTACCGGATGGGCAACGGCGTCATCGGCGGCGTGCCGGCGCCCGACCTCGCCCCCGTGGTGCGCGCCGTGCAGCCGCTGCTGGACCGCTATCCCGCGCTGGTGCTGGAGCGCAAGAGCGCGGGCATGGCCCTGCACTACCGCCAGGCGGTGGAGCTGGAGCCGCTGTGCCGCGCGGCGCTCGAGCATGCGCTGGCGCAGGCGCCCGGCCTGGAAATCATGCAGGGCAAGTGCGTGCTGGAGATCAAGCCCTCCGGGCCGAACAAGGGCCGGGCGATCGCCGACTTCATGCGCCAGGCGCCCTTCGCGGGCCGCATCCCCGTGTTCGCGGGCGACGACGTGACCGATGAATACGGCTTCGATGCCGCACAGGCGCTCGGCGGCATCGGCATCAAGATCGGAGCCGGCGACACCCGTGCGCTGGCGCGCTGCGACGACACCACGGAGCTGCGCGAATGGTTGTTCCAGATGGCATCGCCGGAAGGGTTTCCCGCATGACTTCTCCCACCTCCGCCTCTCCTGCGCCGCCGCCCCCGGCATCCGCCGCCGCCGGCGCCGCCGCGGCCGCCGCGGCCAGCGCACCGCCCTTCGCCGACGGCAACCTCGGGCTATCGCACGACCCGCTGCCGCGCCCGCCGGGCTTCGCCGCGCCCGGGGAGGCCTCGCTGTCGCTCGGCATGGTGGGCAATTGCTCGGTCAGCGCGCTGGTGGATGCCAACGCCCACATCGTGTGGTGCTGCCTGCCGCGCTTCGACGGCGATCCTGTGTTCAACGCCCTCATTCAGCCCGGCGAACAGGGCAGCCGCTTCGCGATCGAACTGGAAGCCCAGGTCGAGAGCCGCCAGTGGTACGAGCCCAATACCGCGGTCCTGCGCACGCGCCTGACGGACCGGTCCGGCAACAGCATCGAAGTGACCGATTTCGCGCCGCGCTTCCACGCGCGTTCGCGCTTCTTCCGCCCGATGCTGCTGGTGCGGCGCATACGCCCGGTGCAGGGCTCGCCGCGCATCCGCGTGACGGCGAACGTGCGCTTCGGCTGGGGCAGCGAGAAACCCGGCATCACGCGCGGCAGCAACCACGTGCGCTTCGTGGGCGCGGACCAGACGCTGCGGCTGAACACCGACGCCCCGCTCTCGCATGTGCTCTCGGGCCAGCCGTTCGTTCTTTCGCGCGAATACAACTTCCTGCTGGGGGCGGACGAATCGCTGCCCTACGGCATCGCGGACACGGCCCGCTCCTACGAGCAGGAAACCGTCGCCTACTGGCGCCAGTGGACACAGCGCCTGGCGGTGCCGCTGGAATGGCAGGACGCCGTGATCCGCGCGGCGATCACGCTCAAGCTCTCGCTCTACGAGGACACGGGCGCGATCGTCGCGGCCATGACCACGAGCATCCCCGAGTCCGCCCACAGCGGCCGCAACTGGGACTACCGCTACTGCTGGCTGCGCGACGCATTCTTCGTGGTGCGCGCGCTCAACAGCCTGTCCGAGACGGCCACGATGGAGGACTACCTGCGCTGGCTGAGCAACGTGGTGGTGGAGACCAGCAGCGGCCACATCCAGCCGCTCTACGGCATCGGGCTGGAGCGCGAGCTGCCCGAGTATTTCGTGCCGCAGCTGGCCGGCTACCGCGGCATGGGCCCGGTGCGCGTGGGCAACCAGGCGGCGGAGCATTTCCAGCACGACGTTTACGGCAACATCGTGCTGGGTGCCGCCCAGGCCTTCCACGACCGGCGCCTGCTGCATCCCGCCGGGCCGGCCGAGTTCGCGCGCATGGAGCACATCGGCGAGCTGGCGGTGAAGGTGTACGGCACGCCGGACGCCGGCATGTGGGAGCTGCGCACGCGCGCGCGGGTGCATACCTCTTCCGCGCTCATGAGCTGGGCCGCGTGCGACCGCCTGGCCAAGATCGCCGACTCGCTGCAGCTGACCGACCGCGCCGGCTACTGGCACGGCCACGCACGGCGCATGAAGGACGAGATCCTGGAGAAGTCCTGGAGCGACAAGCGCCAGGCCTTCGCGGAAAGCTTCGGCGGCAGCGAGCTGGATGCCAGCGTGCTGCTCATGGCCGAGGTGGGCCTGATCGACCCGCGCGACCCGCGCTTCGTGAGCACGGTGGACGCCATGGAGCAGACGCTTTGCGACGGCCCCTACATGCGCCGCTACGAGGCCGCCGACGACTTCGGCAAGCCCGACACGGCCTTCAACATCTGCACGTTCTGGCGCATCGACGCCCTGGCGCGCATCGGCCGGCGCAGCCAGGCCCGCGAGATCTTCGAGGCCATGCTCGCCGCCCGCAACCCGCTGGGCCTGCTGTCGGAAGACACGCATGCGCAGACGGGCGAGATGTGGGGCAACTTCCCGCAGACCTATTCCATGGTGGGCATCATCAATGCCGCGATGCGCCTGTCGGCGCCCTGGGACAGCGTGATCTGACGGGCGGCCCCCTGGATTGAACAACAAGGAATTCCCATGAGCCGACTCGTCGTCATTTCCAACCGCATCGCCGATCCCCGCAAACCCGCCGCGGGGGGACTCGCCGTGGCCCTGGGCGAGACGCTGAGCCGCACGGGCGGCATGTGGTTCGGCTGGAGCGGCACCATCACCGAGGACGGCGTGCCCGGCGAGGGCAAGCTGCAGACGCGCCAGGCGGGAGGCGTGACGCTGGCCACGGTGGACCTGTGCCAGGAGGACCACGACAGCTACTACGCGGGCTACAGCAACAGCGTGCTGTGGCCGGTGTTCCACTACCGGCTGGACCTGGCCGATTTCAATGCGGGCTACATCGCGGGCTACCGGCGCGTGAACCAGATGTTCGCGCGCAAGCTGCTGCCGCTGCTGAAGGACGACGACATCCTCTGGGTGCACGACTACCACCTGATCCCGCTGGCGGCCGAACTGCGCGCGCTCGGATGCAGGCAGCGCATCGGCTTCTTCCTCCACATCCCGGTGCCGCCGCCGCTCATCATGGCCGCGATCCCGCAGCACGAATGGCTGATGCGCTCGCTGTTCGCCTACGACCTCGTGGGCCTGCAGAGCGAGGCGGACGTGTCCCACTTCACGCAGTACCTGAGGACCGAAGGCGGCGCCGAAAGCGTGGGCCCGCAGCGGCTGCGCGCCTTCGGCGGCACGGTGCAGGTGGGGGCCTTCCCGATCGGCATCGATGTGGACGAGTTCTCGCGCCTCACCGCCGCACCGGACGCCGTGCAGACCTACGAGGCGATGAAGAACGAGTATTCGCGGCGGCGCCTGCTGATGGGCATCGACCGGCTGGATTACTCCAAGGGCATTCCGCAGCGGGTGCGGGCGTTCCGCGAACTGCTGGCGCGCTATCCCGAGAACCAGCACAGCGCCACGCTCATCATGATCGCGTCCCCGACGCGCGACAGCGTGAACGCCTATGCCGACCTGCGGCACGAACTCGAGGGCCTGTGCGGGGCCATCAACGGCGACCACGGCGACCTGGACTGGATGCCCGTGCGCTACATCCACCGCACCGTGGCCCGCAAGCGCGTGCCCGGGCTGTGCCGGGCCTCGGCCGTGGGGCTGGTCACGCCGCTGCGCGACGGCATGAACCTCGTGGCCAAGGAATACGTGGCGGCACAGGATCCGGAAGACCCGGGCGTGCTCGTGCTCTCGCGTTTCGCGGGCGCGGCGGAGCAGATGAAGGAAGCGCTGCTGGTGAACCCCTACGACACCCAGGGCATGGCCGACTGCATCCAGACCGCGCTGCGCATGCCACTCGCGGAGCGCCAGCAGCGCCACCGGGCCCTGATGGAGCGCATCCGCCGGCACGACATCCACTGGTGGCGGCGCACCTTCCTGGACGCCCTGGAAAAGGCGCAGGACTGAGCCGCCACGCGGCACAATGCGCGCATGGCCCAAGGCAAACGCATCTCCGTGGACATCTCCGAGGACGCCCTGCAGGCGATCCGCGCCCTCGGCGCGGCGGCGAAGCAGGCGCGACTGGCGGCAGGTGACGGCCAGGCCGCGGCCGCCGCGCGGCTCGGGGTGCATGTGCAGACGATCGGCCGGATCGAATCCGGCGAACCCGGTGTCGCCATCGGGCACGTCATGGGCCTGCTGGCGCTCTACGGGGTCGCCGTCGCCGCAAGCACTCCGGCCGCCGGGCCCTGAGCCTGCGCTCAGCCGGCCATGGCGAGCGCCGCGTAATCCCCGATCTGGAGCCCCAGGCCGGCCGGCACCACCTGCACGCCGCCGGTGAGCGCGGGCAGGTGGCCCGACACTTCCGCCTGCAGGCGGGGCAGCAGGAAATCCTGGTGGTGCAGGAACACGCTCCCGCCGACGCTGATGCGCTGCAGGTCCAGGATGGCGACAAGGTTGTAGAGCATGCGGCCGAGCACGCGGCACATCTGTGCCACGGCCTCGGCGGCGGCGGCGTCGCCCTCGCGCGCGGCACCGATCAGGCCGCCGGCATCGCGGCCCCAGCGGCGCGGGATGGCATTGCCCGCCACCAGCGACTCCACGTCGCCCACGTTGCCGCAGCCGCAGGTGGCCTCCGGCGGACCGTCGCTGGAAAAGCTGTGGCCCGCATGCCCCGCGTTGCCGTTCTTGCCGCGCAGTACGCTGCCGTCCACGCACAGGCCCACGCCGACGCCGGTGCTCCAGGTGACGTAGGCGCAGTGGTCCTGCCCCTGCAGCGCACCCCAGCGGCGTTCGGCCACCAGGGCCGCCACGGCGTCGTTCTGCACGTTCACGCGGCCCAGCACCTCGGCCAGCGGGGCCTGCAGCGGGATGCGCGTCCAGTCGTTGGGCAGCAGGCTGCGGTCGGCCCCGGGCAGTCCTCCGCAGATGTTGGGGGTGGAGACCTCGACCATGCCGTCCTGCAGGACGAAGGGCCCGCAACTCGCCACGCCGGTGGACTGCAGTTGCGCACGCGATATGCCGGCCTCGGAACAGGCCTCGTCCACCATGCGCAGGCACTGGCGCGCGAGCGCGTCGGGCGGCCCTTCCTTCACGGTCGGCTCGCTGCGCCGCGCCACGAGCGCGGCCCGGTCCGTTCCCGCGGGCGCCAGCGCCACCGCGACCTTCGTTCCCCCTATGTCGATACAAGCTCTCATCGCCACCTCGGTCGATCGGAAAAGGCGCCGCGCCATGCCGGCGCGCGCCGCGAAACATCGAGCCGGCAGTATGGATGCAACCGGCGTGTCTGCAGTGTAGGCCGGGGGCGCCGGAGGCCCGGAATGCCACCCCCATCGAAGCGCAAGGACCGGAGATCACGCGGACTGCCAGCCACAGGCTGATCCTCCCCCGGTTTCCTGCGAGTCCCCTGCGCAATCAGGCGGTGCTTGCTTTATGACTCCTGGACTGCGTGCATGCCGCGCCAAATATTTACTTCCAAATTATTTTTATATTAAATCAATATTATTATTATTGTCACCAAGACGACAGTCCCATTTTTCCGTTGTATTCTCAGGCTGCAAGAGATGACAGCGGATCCACACCGACCACTCCGATATTTTCGATTCGCCGCGATAGGCACCTACGTGCTTCCAACAACTAATTCTGCTTCCTGATTCAACAGGCGCTCCAGCCATGAATACTGCCGTCGCCCATCCTGAACCGGCAATTCACTGACCCACCCGATACCCGACATCAAAAGCTTTGGCGGTTATTTTCCGAATTTCCCCCATTGCCCGGTGATTTCTGGAATCCTGATCCGGAAATCTCCCAAACCTCCCGCACATGTACTCAATTCAATCCCGCCTTGGCACGGTGACGCACCTGTTTCTTGTTTGTTCATCCCTGGCGGGATCGCCCGCGGCCATGGCCGCGAATTCCGGGATACCGGTCCGCTTGGCCGTAGGAACCAAGGCAGCGCCCCCCTCCTCCCCGGCAGCGGCACCGGATTCACGCCCGGTTGTACTGGTTTCGAAGTCCGTACCCGCCACGGCCCGTACCGTCAAGGCTTCAGACAGGGACCCGCACTACATCACACGGCACGGCACGCACTTCACATACAGGTGCCATGTTCCCTACACCCTTCCCGGCCAGGTGGCAGCCATCGAGGTCTGCGAAATCGAGCCGGTGGATCTGGAAATCCTGTCGTGGCCGGAAACCGAGGTGATCCACATCATTCAGGGCATGGTGACCGTCACCGGAACGGATGGCTTGGGCAAGACCTATTCGGCAGGAGACATCTTCGTGCTGCCCCAAGGATTCAAGGGTACGTGGAGCCAGACCCGGAAGCTCCTCAAGGTCGCGGTACGGCAGCCACTGTATTGGAAGGAATGAAGGTGCCCTACCAGGAAGCAGCAACATGACGGCGGTTCGTTCACACGACGCTGTCGCACGCACGCCCGTCCATATCGGAGCGGCCTGCTATGCGGCGGGACCTCTGGTGCCCCTCGAAGAAGCGATCAGCGACGAGGCCATGCGGGCAAGGCTGCGCAATCCGAACCACGGTTCAGATACGTTCCCCCAATGGGACCACGACATCGCTGATCTGGCGGAATCTGCCATCACTCAGTGCATGGCATCGGCCGGCAGGCAGGCATCGCAGATCGATGCCGTCTTCCTCACATCCAACGGGCTGGACGCCCGGAACAACCTGGACGGTAGCTGGCTGGGCGTGCTGGATGCCCGGCTGGGCCTTTGCCATGCTCCGCACTACCAGTTGGGCATGGCTGGATGCGCAGGCTTCCACTGGGCGGCGAAGCTCGCAACGGGCCTGATCGAATCGGGACAGTGCGATCACATCCTTGTCGCCAGTTTCGACAAGGCACAGGACGGATTGCAGCGCCTGTATGCGGAGAACCCGGACTTCCCCTATCTCACCGGCGATGCGGCCGCGGCATGCATCTTCAGCAGCTCTCCGGCATCACTGGATTACCGGCTGGTCGGGCGCGTCATCAACAAGTGGGATGGACGGCAAGCCATCCGGACGTCCCTCGAAGAAGAAGTCCGCTGCATCGCCCGCCTTATCGACGAGGCCCTCGAAAGCGCGGCGATGCGCGCCGAAGAGATAGACCTGCTCATCTCCAACAATTATTCGCTCGACATCAGCCGCCTCTACTGCCAGATCGCCGGGCTGGACTATGCGAAGGCATTCACGCGCACCATCGCCAGCCACGCGCATTGTTTCGGCTCGGACAACCTCATCAACCTCCACCACGCCGGTCGCCTGGCAGGGGTCGGCGCAGGCCAGAAAACCATGCTTTTCAGTGCCGGACCGTTCCAGTGGGGCGCCTGCCTGCTCGAAAGAACCAGTGTTTTCGGGGAGGGTGCATGACCAGTGTGATGCACCGGCTCTCGGAAATCGTGCGCCGGCAGCCGCAAGCTGCGGCGCTCATCTCCGATGCACAAACGCTCAGCTACCAGGACCTGGGCCTGCGCATCGCGCAAATCGCCCGGTCGATCGACGCCTGGTTCCAGACGCACCTCGGCCGCGAAGCGGGCAGCGGCGACGCCATCGGCATCTGCATGGGAAAGAGCACCGATCTCTATGCGTCGATCCTGGCCATCCTCGCCACGGGCGCGAGCTATGTTCCTGTCGATCCCTCGCTCCCTGCGCAATTGCAGGCGCACATCCTGGAAACCTGCAACTGCAGGCTGGTTCTGGCGGCGCCCGGCACCCGGCTCCCGGTCTCCGGGGTATGCGTTGCTCCGCCCGGCGAGGCCGCCGGCAGCCATCCATCGCAGTCCGCAGCGTGGGCATTCCCATGCCGAGCAACGGGGCGGGACCGCTGCTACACCATCTTCACGTCCGGATCCACCGGACGCCCGAAAGGCGTGCAGATCCGGCACGACGGCGTACTGCACCTCGTCGACTGGGTGCTCCGCGAGATAGCGCCGAAGGCATGCCACCGGGTACTGCAGTACTCCACGATCAACTTCGACGCCTCGGTGCTGGACATTTTCCCCGCGCTCCTGGCAGGTGCCACCCTCTGCATTCCCCGCGATGACCAGCGGCTGTCCGCCACCGCGCTTGCGGAGTTCTGCGCGCGCCACGGGATCCATCAGGCGTTCCTGCCGCCAGCCATGCTCTCCGTGCTCGACCCGCAGCAGTTCCCGGCACTGGAGACCCTGCTCACGGGCGGAGAAGCCTGCAGTCCTGCGGTAATCCAGGCGTGGGCGGCGGAGCGTCGGTTCTACAACCTCTACGGCCCCACGGAGTGCACTGTCCTCGTGGCGTTCAAGCGCATGGAGGCATGCCAGGCGCGGACCAACATCGGGCAGGCTATCGACGGCGCACGGTTGCATGTCCTGGATGAACAGATGCAGCCGGCAGTTCGGGGAGAACTGCACGTCGCCGGCCCGATGGTGTCACCGGGGTACATGGGTGACTCTCTGGCGACCGCGCGGAAGTTCGTCCTTTGCCCCGAAGTGGATGAAGGCCGCCTCTACAAGACCGGAGACATCGTCGAACGGGATGCCCACGGCGACCTTCATTTCCTGGGCCGTCTGGATCGGCAGGTGAAGGTCCGCGGATTTCGCGTGGAGCTCGAGGAAATCGAAGGCGCCCTGGTGCAGTCGGGGTGTCTGCAGGCGGCGGTCAGGCTATCGCCGCAGGGGCAGCTGGTCGCCTATGTCGCACTGCCCCCGCAGACAGGGCTGGACGCACTGCGCCAGCAGCTTGCTCAGCATTTGAGCGACTACAAGATACCGCAGTGCTTCATCCCGATGCAGCAGCTTCCCCTCAAGGTCAACGGCAAAGTGGATTTCGATGCCCTGCCAGCCACCGCGCCACGGGATGCGGCAGTGGCTTCCAGCCGGCCCTGCGAGCCCATTCTCTCCCTTTGGGAGGAAATCCTGGATCTCCCGCAGGGCTCGCTGGATGCCCATTCCGACTTCCAGGAGGTCGGCGGGACCTCCATCAAGGCGATCCGCCTGCTGAGCGCCATCGAGGAACGCTTCGGAACGCGCATCCGGTTCTCGGAGTTCCTCGAGAACCCCACGCCCCATTTTCTGTACAACGCGATACCTCATCCATGACGACGCCCCTGCTTCCCCAGTTGAACCACATTGGCCTGACAGTCCACAGCATCGCGGACACGATTGCCTTCTATCGACAGATCACGACGGTCGAAATCTACGAGGAGCCGGTCCACATCAGCGGCGACGGGGTGGGGCAGATCATCCGGGTCGAGAAGCCGGACTACCACTCGTGCATGGCCCGTATCGGCCAGCGCAACTTCGAACTCATCGAACACCACACCTCCAAGGGGCGGCATCTCCTGGCATCCCACAGCGACGTCTGCGGTATCCATCTCGCGTTCATGGTCGAGGACATCGAAGGCGTTTTCCAACGGGTGAAGGCGCTGGGCATCGATCCCACCACGCCGGAGCCCTACACGGCCCACGAACTGGGAGGCTACAAGGCATTTTTCTTCCGGGACCTCAATGGTGTGCAGGTCGAAATCGGACAAGTCCACTAACCCCCACGGAATCAACATGCAAGTCATCCAATGCACCCTGGAACAACTCGATGTTCTGGCAGGCCTGTTCAACGACTACCGGATCTTCTACGAACAGGAAGACGACCTCGCGGCCTCCCGCGCCTTCATCCAGGCCAACCTCGAGAAAGAACGCTCGAAGATCTTCCTGCTGCTCGACGGGGACCGCAAGCCCGTCGGCTTCTCGCAGCTCTACCCGGCCACCTGCTCTCTGGCCATGCGGCCCTATTACTACCTCTCGGATCTCTACGTCGCCAAGGCCGCGCGGCAGAAAGGGTACGCGCGATACCTGATGAACTACATCACCGACCACTTCGCGCGCGAAGGCGCCCAGCGGTTGACGCTGGACACCGCCACGACCAACCAGATCGCCCAGCGCCTGTACGAATCCCTGGGATATGAGCGGGAGGAGGTCTATATCACCTATCACCAGATGCTCAAGCGCCCGGCCGCGTAAGCATCCCGCACCCGCAAGGGGCGCTGGTTGCCTCCCGTGCTCCAGCAGGTAAAGCCAGGTGAGAAGACGGCGAGGATTCGCCGGCCCTTCAGCCAGCGGCCAGTGCAGGTTATTGCGCGGGCTGCGGCAATCAAACACGAATTGCAGATGCACAGGAAGTGCCATGAATACGAGCGATGGGCAAGAAGCCGAAGACATACTCGACCTCATCGGGATCGGCATAGGTCCGTTCAATCTGGGTCTGGCAGCACTGCTGCACCCCATCGATGCCGTGAAGGCGAGATTTTTTGACACCAGGGACACCTTCGTCTGGCATGAAGGACTGCTGCTGGATAACTGCTACCTCCAGGTTCCTTTCATGGCAGACCTGGTGACCATGGTCGATCCCACCAGCCCCTTCAGCTTCCTCAACTACCTGAAGGAGCACGGGCGCCTCTACCCGTTCTACTTCTACGAGAGATTCCACATCGCCCGCACGGAGTACAGCAGGTACTGCCGCTGGGTTGCCGAACAGCTCTGCAGCCTGCGGTTCTCGATGGAAGTCGTGGACATCGAGGCACGGGATTCGCTGTTTCGCGTGACGGTAAGGAACACGGCGACCCGGGCACTCTCGAGGCATCTCGCGAAGAACATCGTCCTGGGCGTGGGAACGGTACCTTCGACGCCGGACGCACTGTCGACCCTGCTGAACGGTACGGACTTCATCCACTCGTCGCAGTACGCCTTCGCCAGGCCCCATCTGCATGCGAAGCGGAGCATCACGGTCATAGGGGGCGGGCAAAGCGCCGCGGAATGCTTCCTGGACCTGCTGGAAGGCCAGAAGCAGTTCGGATACGAACTGAACTGGCTCACCCGTGGCAGCGGCTTTCTCCCGATGGAGTACTCGAAGCTGGGACTGGAGCATTTCTCGCCGGACTACATCGAGCATTTTTTCGGCCTGCAGGAGGCGAAGCGCAAGGAAATACTCTCGAAGCAGGGCCACTGGTACAAGGGCATCTCGTTCAGCACCATCGCGGCCATCTACGACCGCATGTACGAGCGATCGGCGGACGGCGCGGAAACGGGCGTCGTCCTGCAGGCCCGAAGCGAGCTCCTGACAGCATCCGGCACCCGCCAGGGCTGGAAGCTTTCATTCCGGCACCTCGATCTGCAGGAAAATTTCGACCTCCATACCGAGGCCGTGGTGCTGGGGTCGGGCTACCGGTATGTGTTCCCCCCCTGCATGGACAGCCTCAGGCCCTTGCTCGCCCTTGACGGGCAAGGTCGCCCGGTCGTGCGGCGCGACTACACGCTGGAGGCCAGGTGGACCGGTCCCGGCCGGATCTTCGTTCAGAACGCTGAAATGCACACCCACGGTATCGCCGCTCCGGACCTCGGACTCGGCGCCCATCGCAATGCCGCCATCGTCAACGGCCTGCTGGGGTTCGCGCGCTACCCCACATCCCACAAAACCGCATTCCAGACCTTCGGCATCGATGATCGATGGAAGAACGAAGCCGCCAGCCGGCAGGCCACCATGGCAGGCACAGCATCATGAACAGACCTCTCGATTTCACCCTCCCTGCGCCGCAGGACATCGGAGGCCCCCTTGACCCCACTCCTCAGCGCCGGTTCCCGCAGGGATTGGAACTGAGGAACCAGGAGCGCCTGGAATCGGAGGTGCGGTCCTACCCGCGGCGCTTTCCCATGGCAATCCGCAGGGCCCAGGGAGCCATCGTCGAGGACACGCTGGGCCAGCGCTATCTGGATTGCCTGGCTGGAGCCGGAGCGCTGGCACTCGGGCACAACCACCCCGAGGTAACGGGAGCGGTGGTGGCGGCGATCCAGTCGGGCATTCCCCAGCAGGCCCTTGACGTGGCGACACCGTCCAAGGACGCGCTCATGCAGGAGATCATGGGATTTCTTCCTGCCAGCTTCGCCCGGGACTCCTGCATCCAGTTCTGCGGTCCTTCGGGATCGGACGCCGTGGAGGCTGCCATCAAGCTGGCGAAGCAATACACGGGACGCCACAACATCGCCGCGTTCCATGGCGCCTACCACGGCATGACGAACGGTGCGCAGGCCCTGATGGGCAACCTGGGCGCGAAGCAGCGGCGTACCGGGCTGATGCCCGATGTGCATTTCTTCCCATTTCCCTACGGCCTGCGCTGCAAGTTCGGCCTCGGCGGAGAGGCCGGTGAACGGGCATCGATCAGATACATCGAATCCGTGCTGCACGACCAGGAAAGCGGAATGGTCAAACCCGCCGCCATGATCCTGGAACCCATTCAGGGCGAAGGAGGGGTTCTACCGGCCTCGGACTATTGGTTGCGGGAGATCCGACGCATCACATCCGAACTGGGTATCGTCCTCATCTTCGACGAAATCCAGTGCGGAGTCGCTCGCTCCGGACGCCACTTCGCTTTCGAACACGCAGGCGTGGAACCGGACATCCTCGTGCTGTCGAAGGCTGTCGGTGGCGGGCTCCCCCTTTCGTGCCTGGTGTTCAAGAAGCGGTTCGACAACTGGACCCCGGGGGAGCACGCGGGCACCTTCCGGGGCACCCAGTGGGCCATGGTTGCCGGCACCAGAACATTGCAGATCATCCAGCGCGATGGCTTGGCCCTGAATGCGGACCGCATGGGAGCCAGCCTGGGCGCCAGGCTGGCAGCGCTACGGCAGGACCATCCGTGTATTGCGGAAGTCCGCGGCAAGGGTTTGATGCTGGGCCTTGAAATCGTCGACCCGAAACGCGTGGATGCGCTGGGTCAGCCGCTTGCCGACGGGCAGCGCGCGGCCCGGATTCAGGCCGCAGCCTTGCGGCATGGCCTGATGATAGAGAAGGGTGGACGGCATGGCGCGGTCTTGCGCTTTCTCCCCCCCCTGAACATCACGGATGATCAGATCGATTTCGCGGCCCGGGCCTTCACACACGCCATGCAGGCCACGGAGCAGGCACGGTGACGGAATCGTGGAAAGAGCACTTCATCCGGACGGGCTGCGGGGGTGCTGATCGTTATCGTGCCGTGATGGCGACCTGCGTGGAGGAACTGTCGAGTCTTTTCGAGTCGGCGACGCGCCCCTATTCGGGCAGGGAGCCGTCCGATCTGCGCGGGCAGGTCTTCCGGCGTGACCTCGGAGTGCAAGCGGTAGCACCGCTGGAGCAGGTGATCCGGGAAGTGCGCCAGGACATCGCTGCGCATGCAATCATCGTCCAGCATCCGCATTGCATCGCCCACCTGCACACGCCACCACTCCTGAGCGGCATCGCTGCGGAAAGCTTCATCGCGGCACAGAACCTTTCGATGGATTCCTGGGACCAATCGGGCTCTGCCACTTTTGTCGAGCAGCGGGTCGTGGAACACCTCTGCACACTGTTCGGATATCCCCCCGGGGCGGACGGTGTGTTTACCAGCGGAGGCACCCAGGGCAACATCATGGCCCTGCTCACGGCGCGGGACTGGTTCCTGTGGACGCACCACGGGCATCAGGCCAGGCGTGACGGCATGCCCGATTTTTTCCCCAGGCTGAGGATCATCGCCTCGGCCAAGAGCCACTTCACGGTGGACAAGGCAGCTTTCATCATGGGGCTGGGACAGCGCGGCGTGGTGAAGGTGCGAACCGGAAACGATGGCGCCATCGACATGGACGAGTTGGCATCAACGGTCGAGTCGCTGCGGCAGGAGGGCCTGCTCCCCTTCGCCGTGGTGGGAACGGCGGGCACCACGGACCATGGCGCCATCGACGATCTGCAGCGCATCGGCGAAATCTCCCGGGCGCACGGCTTATGGTTCCATGTGGATGGCGCCTACGGCTCTGCCCTGGTGCTGGGCCGCCACAGGCACCGGCTTGCCGGTATCGAGCAGGCCGATTCGATGGTGGCCGACTTCCACAAGCTGTGGTTTCAGCCCGTGAGTTGCGGGGCCCTGCTGTTCCGCGAAGGGGAACGCTTCAGGCACCTGCTCTACCAGGCCGAATACCTCAACCGCGAGACCGATGATCTTCCCAACCTCGTGGACAAGACGATCTCCACGACGAGACGCTTCGACGCCTTGAAGGTCTACATGATGCTCCGGGCGGTCGGCACCGAAGTGCTGGGAGAGATGATCGACCACCTGCTTGGACAGGCGCGCGAGGTCGCCGAGGCCATACGGCGCCGCAGCATGTTCGAGCTTCTGGCCGAGCCGAGCCTGACAACGATTCTTTTCAGGTACACCGGCCCCGTGCCCGGTACTGATATCGACGCTTTCAACCGCAGGCTTCGCGCCGGACTTCTCAAGCACGGCATAGCCGTACTGGGGGAGACGACTGTCCAGCAGCGCGCTGCGCTGAAGCTGACCCTGCTGAACCCCTGCCTTGCCGCGGAGGACTTCGACAGCCTCCTGGACAACATTGCCGCCTTCGCAGCCCGCGACTACAGCGAGTAGCCGAGCATCATCGCCACACCCGCCTCCTTGTTGGGGCGGCTGAAACCCTCGCGCGTCAGGCGGCCCACCGGGATGGAGATCTGGTCGTTCAGGAACCACTTCTTGTAGATGGGATCGATCTCGCGGCTGGTGTAGAGCTTGCCGAGCGTGCGGTCCACCACGGCCATGAGCGCGGTGTCGCTCTTGCGCACCATGATGGCGTAGGGCTCCACGGACAGCACGAAGTTGCTGAGTGCCAGGGCATCCTGCGCCTTGTTGCGGGCCACCAGGCCGAGCAGCAGCGAATCATCCTGGGCGAACGCCTTCACCGTGCCGGCGCGCAGGGCCTTGAACGCCTCGTCGTTGTTGTCGAAGACCTTGACCGTGGCCTTCACCTCGTTCGCCGTGAGCTGGGTGAGCAGCTTCTCGGAGGTGGAGCCCTTGCTCACGGCCACCGTCATGCCGGCGAGGTCCTGCACCGTGTCGGCCTTGGTGCCCTTGGGCACGAGCACGCGGATGCCCGCCACGAACATGGTGGGGCCGAACGCCACCCGCTCCTGCCGCGCCTTGGTGTTGGTGGTGGAGCCGCATTCCAGGTCGATCTCCCCCGCTTCCAGCTTCGGGATGCGCTCGGCGGCGCTCACCGTGCGGTACTTGACCTCCAGGTCCTTGAGCTTGAGCGTGTTCTTGATGTCCTCGACCACCGCCTGGCACAGGTCCACCGAATAGCCGGCCGCCTTGCCGCCGTTCTGGGCGTCCACGAACGAGAAGGGCCAGGCCGATTCGCGCACCCCCAGGGTGATGGTGCGGGTCTGCTGGATGCGGGCCATCGTGTCGGCAGGCGCCTGGGCCAGGACGGGAGCGGAAAGGATGGAGAAGGCCGCGGCGAGCGCCAGCAGCCGGAAAGAGCGGCGGATCATGGGAAAGGACCGGATCGAGGAGGAGGAGGAGAAAGGGAAGGGAAAGGGACGGTGGCAAAAAGCGAGGCAATCACTGTGCCAGGGGAAAACGCCGTGCATGTGACGCCCTCGCCCGTGCTCAGATCCACCGGGCGATCAGGCTGGCCACCGCGCTGAGCAGCAGGGTGCTGGCCAGGGGCAGGTGCCACTCGCGCCCGAACAGGCGGAAATGGAAATCCCCCGGCAGGCGCCCCACGCCGAGCCGCTGCAGGAACGGCGCCAGCCCCTGGAGCAGCACCAGGGCGAGGAAGACGACGATCAGCCAGCGCAACATCCCGCGAGTGTAGGTGCAGAGCCGGTTCGCCGCATCCCCCGGTGCGCCAGGACAACGGATGGGTGGGAGAGGCTTTCCGCGTGAGGGAATGCGTGTCCGGCAAGGTGGCGGCCCCTCACCAATACTTGCAAGTCTCGTTATTTCTATGACTATTTTTCGGCGGACAAATGGCCTCTACCCTGACACATTCCTTTTGGAGGCAGAGGACGCCGTCTTCCCGGTTCACGAGAACCTCAAACCGTCCGACTTCAAGTAAACCACGGCCTTTTCGATCCTTGCCTGTGCTCCAGGACTCACCGAAGAAGGCGCAACGACAGGCTTGTCTGCACGCCACCCAGGAAGAAAGCTGCCCCCGAAGAAGCAGGCAACCAGCACAAGGAAACACCGGCCCTTCGAGTACGCCATCAACGCTCGGGATTCATTTTGCAAATACAGCGAGGGTCCAGTTTGCGCACCCCGGATATCCGAGGCAGATATCGCGGTTTCTCCAGGCTCTTCCTGCGTTTCCCTCCATCATGCGGCGCACAGGCCGTTTCTCTCTACCGCTGCACGCCCCAGCGCCGCACCGTCAGCCGCTCCAGCGTCTGGAAGCCCAGTCCTTCCACCAGCAGGCCGATCAGGATCACGAGCACGAGGCCCGCGAACACCTTGTCGGTGTAGAGCTCGTTGCGGTTCTGGAAGATGTACCAGCCCAGGCCGCCCTGGCCCGACGAGGCGCCGAACACCAGCTCGGCCGCGATCAGCGTGCGCCAGGCGAAAGCCCAGCCGATCTTCAGCCCCGAGAGGATGGCCGGCAGCGCGGCCGGCACGAGGATCTGCAGCACGTAGCGGATGCCGGTAAGGCCGTAGTTGCGGCCGGCCATGCGCAGCGTCTCGGGCACGGCCTGGAAACCCGCATAGGTGTTGAGGGCCAGCGGCCACAGCACCGAGTGCACCAGCACGAAGACGAGGCTGCCCTGCCCCAGCCCGAACCACAGCAGCGCCAGCGGTAGCAGTGCGATGGCCGGCAGCGGGTTGAACATGGAGGTGAGCGTGCCCAGCAGGTCGCGACCGAACTGCGTGGAGACGGCCAGCGTGGTCAGCACGAAGGCGCCCGCGATGCCGGCGAGGTAGCCCTTGAGCAGCACCGACAGCGAGATGGCCGTCTTCGCCACCAGCTCGCCCGACGCGAGGCCTTCGCCCAGCGCCCGCGCGGTCTGCAGGAAGGTGGGCAGCAGCAGGTCGTTGTCCTGCCAGCGCGCGGCCAACTCCCACAGCACGGCCAGCGCCGCCAGGATGGCGAGGCGGCGCACGGTACCCTGCTGCCACACGCGGGCGGCCCAGGGCAGCGGTTGCTCTGGGGCGATGCCGTCCAGCGGCGGCAGCACATGTTCGACGTCCGGCCGGAAGGGCAGCTCGCGGCGGCCCACTGTGGCGGCCACGGCATGGGCCGCCGCGGGAGGGAGAGGGGTCGGCTGGGTCATGTGGCGATCCGGAAGGGCAGCAGGTTGCCGGCGGGCTGTCGTCGCGCAGGCGCAGCGGCATGGGCGCCCGCGAATCCGGACGCGGCCACATCGCCCTCTTCTGGCGCGGGCTCGTCGAACAGCAGGCGGTGGATGCGCTGCGCCGTGGCCTGGAATTCCGCACCGCCCAGGCTGTGGAGCCCGAACTGGTGGCTGTTGATCTCGGCACGCAGCCGGCCCGGGTGGGGCGAGAGGATGGCGACGCGGCTGCCCACCACCAGGGCCTCTTCGATGGAGTGGGTGACGAAGATCAGCGTGAAGCGGAACTCTTCCCACAGCGCCAGCAGCTCTTCCTGCATGCGGCGGCGCGTGAGCGCGTCCAGCGCGGCGAAGGGCTCGTCCATCAGCAGCACGCGCGGCTGCATGGCGAGGGCGCGGGCGATGGCCACGCGCTGCTTCATGCCGCCCGAGAGCTGGTGCGGATGCACGTCGGCGAACTTCGACAGGCCCACCTTGTCCAGGTAGAGCGCCGCGCGCTCGGCGGCCTCGGCGCGGCCCGTGCGGCGCGCGGCGAGCAGCGGGAACATCACGTTCTCGCGCACCGTCTTCCAGGGCGGCAGCTGGTCGAACTCCTGGAAGACGACCACGCGATCCGGGCCGGGCTTCGTCACCGCCCGGCCGTCCAGCAGGATGCGCCCTTCGCTGGGCGGGATGAAGCCCGCGATGGACTTGAGCAGCGTGGACTTGCCGCAGCCCGAGGCGCCGAGCAGCACCAGCCGCTCGCCCTCGTGCACGTCGAAACCCACGCGGTGCGTGGCGCGCACGGCGCGCTGCGGCGTGCGGTAGTCGATGCTCACGCCCTCCACGCGCAGCAAGGGCGACGGGGAAGCAGGAAGCGGGCGCACGGCGCCGGACACGGAAGCGGGCACCGACGCGAGCGCACGTGCGGGCGCAGGTGGCGGTGCGGCGGTGCGTGCGGCCGGCGCATCCTCCATGGCGCCAGGCTCCGCCCAGAGGCCTTCGCCGCCCATCTCGTCCCGCACCCGCGCGAGCAGCGCCGAAGAAAAGCTTCCCATGCGTTTCATGCTGCGTTCCCTGAAATCGCCGCCGGTCAGCTGCCGCGTGCGGTCAGCGCGTCGTCGAAGAAGTAGTCCTTGAGCGCTTCGGGCTTATGCTTGATCGCGCCCACGCGGTGCAGGAACTGGCCCAGGCCGAGCGTGTTCTCGGGCTGCACCTTGAACTGCACCTCGGGGTTCTGGATGATCTTGAGCAGCAGCGCACGGTCGGTCTTGGCGCCCGTCACTTTCAGATAGATGTCGGCAGCCTTCTCGGGGTTGGCGGCGACGAACTGCGCTGCCTCGTTCAGCCCGGCGAGGAAGGCCTGGTAGGTCTTGGGGCTCTCCTTGCGGAACTTCTCGGTGGCGTAGAGCACCGTGGCGGACGCGGGACCGCCAAGCACATCGTAGGAGTTGAGCACGATGCGGGCGTTCGGGTTGCCGGCCAGTTCCTGCTCCTGGAACGGAGGGTTGCCGAAATGCCCGGTGATTTCGGTGCCGCCCTTGATGATGGCCGCGGCGGCATCGGGGTGCGGCACGGCGACCTGGATCCTGTCGAGGCGGTTGAATTCCTTGTCGCCCCAGAGCTTGGCGGAGGCGAACTGCAGCACGCGCGACTGCACCGACACGCCCACGGCCGGCAGCGCGATGCGGTCCTTGTCCGTGAAATCGGCGATGGTCTTCACGGCCGGGTTGTTGCTGACGAGGTAGTACGGGAAGTTGCCGAGCGACGCCACGCCCTTGACGTTCTGGCGCCCGCGGGTGCGGTCCCACAGCGTGAAGAGCGGGCCCACGCCGGCCCCGGCGATGTCGATGCTGCCCGAGAGCAGCGCGTCGTTCACCGCGGAGCCGCCCGAGAGCTGGAGGAATTCCACCTGGATATCCACCCCGGCCGCCTTGCCGTGCTTCTCGATCAGTTTCTGGTCCTGCGCCACGTTGAGCAGCAGGTACACGATGCCGAACTGCTGGGCGATGCGCAGCCTGCCTTCCCCGGCCTGGGCGATGCCGGGGGCCGCCAGGCCCGCGACCATCAGGCCGGCCGCCGTGGTGAGGGTGGCGGCCTTGCGCACGAAGGCGCGGCGCAGGAGGGAGACAGCGGTGGGACGTGGCATGGATCGAGCTTTCCAGTGGTTTTCAACATGAAGGCGCGCAGCGCCTCAGGGGGTGTTCCCTCTCTACAGCGGAAGATCCCCCTCCACCGTGGTGCGGTAGAGCTTGCGGCGTTCGCTGTCCGGCGTTCCCGCGGCCAGGTGCTGCACGGAACGGTTGTCCCAGAACACCAGGTCGTGCGGCTGCCACACGTGGCGGTAGATGAACTCTGGCTTGATGGCCGCGGCGAACAGCTCGGCCAGCAGCGCCCGGCTCTCATCCTCGGGCAGGCCGACGATGCGGGTGGTGAAGTGCTCGTTCACGAACAGCGCGCGGCGCCCCGTCTCCGGGTGCGTGCGCACCACCGGATGGATGGCGGGCGCCACCTCGGCGATCTGCGCGGGCGTGAGCGCGGGGCGCCAGGGACTGCGCGCGCGCAGCTCCTCGTACTTGGCCAGGTAGCTGTGCTCCGCGCGCAGCGGGCCGATCACACGCCGCAGGGCCGCGGGCAGCGCGTCATAGGCGGCGTGCTGGTCGGCGAACAGCGTGTCGCCGCCCTCGCCGGGCAATTCCTGCGCGTGCAGCAGCGAGCCCAGGCTGGGCCGCTCCTTGTACGACAGGTCCGAATGCCAGTAGTGGCCGGCATCGCCCAGGCCGATGGGCTGGCCATTGGCGTCCTTGATGTTGGAGACGATGAGGATTTCCGGATGGTCCGCCAGCTGGAAGTTCTTCAGCACGTGGATCTGCAGCGGCCCGAAGCGGCGGCTGAAGTCGATGTGCTGGCGCGGTGTGATGCGCTGGTCGCGGAACACCACCACGTGGTGGTCGAGGTGCGCCTGGTGCAGGCGGGCGAAGTCCGCATCGCCGAGCGGGCGAGACAGGTCCAGCCCCAGCACCTCGGCGCCCAGCGGGGCGCCGGGCAGCGGGCGGATTTCGAAGCCTTGCGCCGGCGCATCGTCCGGCGGGGGTACATCAACTTCGGCGGCACGGGACAGGACTGCGGACATGGCGTGGAATCTCCAGGTGGCACCGCGCCGGGAACACACAGGGGCGGGCCGGCGGCGGGTGGTTTATGCACACTCTATGCAGGAGCGTTCATGCCTGGAACGAATGATTTTTCAGTTGTTTACTACCAAAACAGCTAAGCATCCCCCGATCCAGCCGCTTCAGACGGTGGCCGCATGAGCTTGTGCCCCCAAGTTCCGCGCGCAACCTTGCTCGGAAAACGCGCTTCGCGCCGCGCGCACCGGCTTCCAGAATCCGCCCACCCCTCTTTTCTGGAGCCCTCCGTGAGCCTTGTTTCCGACGAATCGATCGATACCTCCTTCGGCGACCTGCGCATCCGCCGCGTGGCGGGGGCCCTGGGCGGCGAGGTGCTGGACCTGGAGCTGTCCGCCGGCCTGGACGACGCCACCATCGGCCACCTCACGGCCGCGCTCGTGCGCCACAAGGTGCTGTTCTTCCGCGGCCAGCACCACCTGGACGACGCCAGCCACCAGGCATTCGGCGAACGCCTGGGCAAGACGGTGGCGCACCCCACGGTGCCGGCCCGCGAGGGCACGCGCATCTTCGAGCTGGACGCCTCCAAAGGCGGCGGCCGCGCCGACTCCTGGCACACCGACGTGACTTTCCTCGATGCCTTCCCCAAGTACGGCATCCTGCGCGCCGTCACGGTGCCGGCCTATGGCGGCGACACGGTCTGGGCCAATACCGCGGCGGCCTACCAGCGCCTGCCCGAAGACCTCAAGCGCCTGGCCGACAGCCTCTGGGCCGTGCACAGCAACAACTACGACTACGGCGCCGACCGCTTGGTGGTGGACGAAACGCGCCTGCGCCACCACCGCGACGTGTTCGCCTCGGAGGTCTATGAGGCCGAGCATCCGCTGGTGCACGTGCATCCGGTCTCGGGCGAGCGGGCGCTGCTGCTGGGCCACTTCATCCAGCGCATCCAGGGTTTTTCCTCCACCGAATCGGCGCGGCTCTTCGAGCTGCTGCAGAACCGCGTGACGCGGCTGGAGAACACCGTGCGCTGGAGCTGGCAGCAGAACGACGTGGCCATCTGGGACAACCGCGCCACGCAGCACATCGCCGTCAACGACTACGGCGGGCAGCCGCGCGTGGTGCGCCGCGTGACCGTGCACGGCGACCCCGCCGTGGCGGTGGACGGCCGCCGCAGCCGCACGCGCCGCCGCCCGGAGGCGACGAACGACGCGCGCATCGACACGCTGATCGCGACCACCGCCTGAACGCCCGAGCGCCTTCGCGCCACCCTGCCCGCTCCACGACCACGACCGCACCGCATCCATGACGCAACGCCGCCACCTCCTGCAAGCCGCCACCGGCATCGGGGCCTCCCTTCTGCTGCCGGGCCTCGCCCATGCCCAGCCCGGGGGCGCGCGCCGCTTCCAGGGCACGACGCTGAACGTCTCCACCTTCAGCGCCGCCTACCCCCGGCTGCTGCAGCAGTGGCTGCCGGAGTTCGAGGCGCTCACGGGCGCGAAGGTGAATTTCGATGCGCCCTCGTTCCCGGTCTACAACCAGCGCGCCGATCTGGAGCTGTCCACCAAGGGCTCGGCCTACGACGTGGTGAACGTGACCTTCATCTACTCCAGCCGCTGGATCGATTCCGGCTGGCTCACGCCGCTGGACGAATTCATCGCCAACCCGCAGCACACCCCGGCCGACTGGGACGTGAACGACTTCCTGAGCGGCGCACGCGCGCCCGAGACGGGCCGCGACGGCAAGCTCTACGGCATTCCCTGGACGGCCGAGGCGCTGCTGTCAGTCTCGTCGCGATTCGATCTCGTGCAGCAGGCGGGCCTGGCGTTCCCCGAGACCACCGACGAGCTCGTGAAGGTGCTGCGCGCCGTGAACAAGAAGGAGCGCGTGGCCGGCTTCGTCTCCGACAGCCACTACGGCTGGACCTTCGTGCCCTACCTGCACGCCTTCGGCGGCGACGTGTTCCGCAAGGCGCCCGACGATCTCTTTCCCACGCTGGACACGCCCGAGGCCGTGGCCGCCGCCGACTACTACGCGAACCTGATCCGCGAATTCGGCCCCGACGGCGCGATCACCTACCAGCCGGACCAGGTCACGCAAGCGCTCAAGCTCGGCCGCGTCAATTTCTCCGATGCGGGCCAGCTGCACCTGGCGCAGCTGGGCGACGCGGCCACCAGCAAGACGCTCAAGACGCTGAAGTTCGGCCTCGTGCCCAAGGGCCCGGCCGGGCGCTTTCCCGGCACAGCCGTGCATGGCCTGGGCATCCCGGCGGGCTCGCGCAACAAGGAGGCCGCGTGGGCCTTCATCCAGTGGGCCTTGTCGAAGCAGACCACGCGGCGCGCCGTGGCGGCCGGCTATGGCTCGCCCGCGCGGCGCTCCGACATCGATTCGGCCGAGTTCCGCAGCCGCCAGCGCATCAACGGCAGCGACCTCGCCCAGCTGTCGCTCGACTCGATCAGCCAGGCCGAGCGCACTGGCCACATGAAGTACCGCACCGTGTCGGTCTATCCGCAGGTGGACCAGCAGCTCAACAAGGCGATCGCGCTCATCGCCTCGGGCCAGGCGAATGCGCGGCAGGCGATGCAGCAGGCACAGGCGCAGTCCATCGCCGAGCTGCGCCGCGCGGGCCAGAAGATCTGAAGACGCCATGGAAGCCGCCTCCACGCTCGCTACGCCCGCCAAGCCCGGGGCATCCGGGGCGGCCCGGGCGCCCGGCACCAACGCATCGCCGGCCTTCCAGGGCTGGCAGGCCGCCCGCCGGCGCGCCTTCGCGTTCGGGCTGGCACCGGCGCTCATCGTGCTGCTGGCCATCACCCTGGTGCCGGCCGCGGCGCTGGTGGTGGCCAGCCTCACGCCGCTGAGCCTCACCGACCCGGCGGGCAGCTTCCACTTCCGCGACCCGCTGGGCAACTACCGGCATCTGCTGGAGGACGCGCGCTTCCTCGGCTCCATCGCCACGCAGCTGAAACTGTCGGCCGCCAGCGTCCTGCTGCAGCTGGCCGTGGGGCTGGGGCTGGCGCTGCTGCTGAACCGCCCGTCGCGCTTGCTGGGCACCGTGCGCGGGGCTTTCCTCATTCCCATGGTGCTGCCGCCCATCGTGGTCGCGCTGATCTGGAAGATCCTCTTCACGCCCGACGTGAGCCCGCTGCACCGCGCGCTGGAGGCCGTGGGCTGGCCCGTGCGCTCGCTCATCGCCAACCCGGACACCGCGCTCTGGGCCATCGCCTTCGCCGACACCTGGCAATGGTTCCCCTTCACCATGCTGATGGTGCTGGCGGCGCTGCAGATGATGCCGGCCGACCCGATCGAAGCCGCGAGCCTGGACGGCGCCAACCGCTGGCAGCTGCTGCGCTACATCGTGTTCCCGCACATCCGCCCGGTGCTGGTGGTGTGCGGACTGTTCCGGCTCATCGACAGCTTCAAGGCGTTCCCGCTGATCTTCGTGCTGACCGAAGGCGGCCCCGGCAACGTGACCGAGGTGACCAACTACTACGGCTTCATACAGGCCTTCAACTTCTACTACTGGGGCTATGCCAGCGCCATCGCCACCGTGATCCTGGCGGGCGTGTTCGGCCTGAGTTGGCTGGTGGGACGGCTCGGGTGGAACGACCATGGCACGCACTGACGCAGCCCTTGCAATCCCGGCTCGGGACGACGCGCACGCCGACCACCGCACGCGCACCGGCTGGCTGCGCCGCCACGGCCGCGCCGCCGCTGCGCTGGCGCTGCTGGCGTTGACGCTGTCCCCCTTCCTCTGGCTGGTTCACCTGGCCTTCAAGCCGGCCGCCGACCTGTTCGAGGACAGCCTGCTCTACATCCCCACGCTGGACGGCTTCCGCGCGCTGCTGCAGGGCAGCTTCCCGCGGTCGTTCCTCAACAGCCTGGCGGTGAGCACGCTTTCCACCGCGATGTCGCTGGCCATCGGCGTGCCTGCGGCCTATGCGCTCACGCGCTGGAAGTTTCCGGGCCGCCGGCACGTGGCGCTGTGGATCCTGGTGACACGCATGGCGCCGCCCATCGCCTTCACCATTCCGTTCTTCCTCGCCTACCGCTGGCTGGGCCTGCAGGACACGATCTTCGGCCTGGCGCTGGTGTACCTCACCTTCAACCTCGCCATCGTCATCTGGCTCATGCAGACCTTCTTCGAGGCCGTACCCACCGCGCTCGAAGAGGCCGCCTACATCGACGGCTGCGGCGTCTGGCAGGCGTTCTGGCGCATCACCCTGCCGCTGGCCGCGCCGGGCGTGGCGGCCACCGCAGTGCTGTGCTTCATCTTCGCGTGGAACGACTTCTTCTACGCCCTCATCCTCACCCGCACGCAGGCGGTGACGGCGCCCGTGGCCATCGTCAACCTCCTGCAGTACGAAGGCTGGGAGTGGTCCAAGATCGCCGCGGGCGGCACGCTGGTCATGCTGCCCGTGGTGGCCTTCACCGTGCTGGTGCGCAAGTACCTGGTGCACGGCCTCACGGCGGGCGGCGTCAAGGACTGAACCCCTCTGCAAGGAATTCCATGGCTGCGCTCACCCTCCACCAGATCACCAAGCACTACGGCGACACGCCGGTCATCCACGGCGTGGACATCGGCATCCGCGACGGCGAATTCGTCGCGCTGGTCGGCCCCTCGGGCTGCGGAAAGTCCACGCTGCTGCGCATGATCGCGGGGCTCGAATCCGTGACCGGCGGCGAAATCCGTCTGGGCGGGCGCTTGGTCAACGACACACCGCCGCGCGACCGCAACATCGCGATGGTGTTCCAGAACTACGCGCTTTACCCGCACATGACGGTGGCCGAGAACCTCGGCTTCGCGCTCAAGCTACAGGGACAGCCGCGCGATGCCATCCAGCGCCGCGTGGGCGAGGTGGCCGCCATCCTGGGGCTGGAGGCCCTGCTCGGCCGCACCCCGCGGCAACTTTCGGGCGGCCAGCGCCAGCGCGTGGCCATGGGCCGCGCCATCGTGCGCCAGCCCGACGCCTTCCTGTTCGACGAACCGCTCTCCAACCTGGATGCGCAATTGCGCGTGCAGATGCGCACCGAGATCAAGGCGCTGCACCAGCGCCTGGGCACCACCACGGTCTACGTGACGCACGACCAGGTCGAGGCGATGACGCTGGCCGACCGCATCGTGGTGCTGAAGGACGGCCGCGTGGAGCAGGCCGGCGCGCCGCTGGAGCTCTACGACCGGCCGGCCAACGCCTTCGTCGCGCGGTTCATCGGATCGCCGTCGATGAACTTCATCCCCGGCCGGCTGGAGCTGGACGGCAGCCCCCGCGTGGTGACCGACGACGGTTTGCAACTGCCGCTGCCCCGCGCGCCGCGCGCGCGCCAGGGCGACCGTGTGCTGTACGGCGCGCGGCCCGAGCACTTCGCGCTGGCGAGCGGCGAGGAGGGCGAGGACGGCGCCCTGCCCGCCCGCGTGGTCGTGGTGGAACCCACGGGTGCCGAGACGCAGGTGGCGCTGTCCGTGGGCCACGGCGGCCACGACGTGCTCGCCGCGTTCCGCGACCGCATCACCGTGCGGCCCGGCGAGCCGCTCTGGCTGCGGCCCCAGGCGGCGCAGGCGCATGTGTTCGATGCCGCCAGCGGCGCGCGGCTGAACTGAAGCGAGGCGGGCCGCCTACAGCCGGTGCGTGCGGTCCCCGCGCGCGAAGCCCATCGGCGTCCATGCCGGCACGCCCGCGCCCACGGCCAGCACCTTGAAGAGCTCGCCCATCTCGTGCTCCATCATGAGCTTGGCGGCCTGCGCCCGCTGCGCCTGCGGCAGCGGCTCCAGCAGGGAGAGCAGGCCGCAGTTGATGAGGAAGTGCGCCTGCGTGGTGTAGCCCAGCACGTCCAGCCCCGCCTCCTGCGCGGCCACCGCCATGGCGGTGAAATTGACGTGCGCAGTGATGTCCTTCGCCCCCACGTCGATGAGCGGATCGGAATCGACCTGGTGGGCCCGGTGGCACACCAGCGTGCCCATGTGGCGCTGGGGGTGGTAGTACTCGGCCTCGGGAAATCCGTAATCGATCAGGAAGGCCGCGCCGCGCGCCAGGCGCAGCCCCAGCATGCGCAGGAAGCCCTCGCCCTGCGCGTGGATCTCGGTCAGGTAGTCCTGCGGGCCCTCGGGCTCGACGGGCGGGCGCAGGGCCGTGGGGCGGTCTTCCCAGGCGAAGCGGGGGACGCCGCTGTCAGCGCCTTCGACGACCACGCCGCGCTCGTGCCACGTGCCACCTTCCGCCCCGCCGTGGCGGGCCAGCAGTTGGACCGGCATGGCGTCGAGCACTTCGTTGCCTACCACCACGCCCTCGATGCGCTCCGGCAGGGCCTGTGCCCACTGCACGCGGTCGCCCCAGGGCAGGAGCCGCTCGCGCTGGCGCTCGCGCAGGCTGCCCGACAGGTCCACGATGGTGTAGCGCCGCACGCGGCCGCCCAGCGACTCCAGCAGTTGCGCGGCGAGCGCGCCGGAGCCGGCGCCGAACTCCCAAACGTCGTGCGTGCCCGTGGTGTCCAGTGCCTCGCGCACCTGCCGCGCCAGGGCCTGGCCGAACACGGGGGACATTTCCGGCGCGGTCACGAAATCGCTGCCGGACTGCGGCAGGGCGCCGAACTTCGGCAGCGCGTTGGCGTAATAGCCCAGGCCGGGCGTGTAGAGGGCCCATTCCATGAACCGGTCGAAACCGGTCCAGCCGCCGGCCCCGGCGATACCATCGGCGATGCGCCGGGCCAGGGCGCTCGATAAACTGGGGTGCTGTTCTGTCGTCGTCACGGCCCGATTGTCCCCCATGCCCTCTTCCGCTTCCCCCCATACCGTGCTGGTCACCGGCGCCGCCCGGCGCCTCGGCCGGGAGATCGCCCTGGCGCTCGCCGCCGCGGGCTGGCGCGTGGCCGTGCATTACCGCGGCTCGCGCGAGGACGCCCTGCGCACGGCCGCCGACTGCGCCGCGCTGACGCCGGGCGCCACCGCCTTCGATGCGAACTTCCACGACGAGGCCGCGGTTCGCGCCCTGCTGCCGCGCGTGGCCGCGGAACTTGGCACCGTCGATGCCGTGGTCAACAGCGCCTCGCTCTTCGAGCACGACGACGTGGCGAGCTTCGGTTTCGCGGCCCTCGAGAAACACCTGCGCAGCAACACCGCCGCGCCCATCCTGCTGGCACAGTCGCTGCATGCGCATCTCGCCGCGCGCGACGGCGCACCAGCCGGCCACCCGCAGGGAGTGGTCGTGAACCTGCTCGACCAGAAGCTCTGGAACCCGAACCCCGACTTCCTGAGCTACACGCTCTCCAAGGCCGCGCTCGAATCGGCCACCACCCTGCTGGCGCAGGCCCTGGCCCCGCGCGTGCGCGTGGTGGGCGTGGCGCCCGGGCTCACGCTCACCAGCCACATGCTATCCGACGAGAAATTCCGCGAGCTGCACCGGCAGAGCCCCCTGGGCCGCTCCTCCACGCCCGGGGACGTGGCCGCGGCCGTGCGCTTCGCGCTGGAGAACCGCTCCATCACCGGCACCACGCTGCTGGTGGATGGTGGGCAGCACCTGATGCGGTTCGAGCGCGACTTCTCGCTCATGTGACGCCGGCCCACGCCTTCCGTCCCCGCTCCGCCCTTTCCCTACCCTTTTTTCTCCCAAAGCCATCATGCCCATGCACCACGACGGCGGCCTGCAGATCCTCACGCTCACCGGACTGCGCTTCGATGCCAACCTGGGCATCCTCGACCACGAGAAGACCGCGCCCCAGCCCATCCAGGTGGACGCGGAACTCAACCAGGGCAGGCAGCCGCTGCTGCCGCACGACGACGACATCGGCCACGTGCTGGACTACCGCAAGGTGCGCCAGATCATCATCGACGAATGCACGGCCGAGCACGTGAACCTGCTGGAGAGCCTGATCGGCAAGCTCACGCGCCGCCTGATGCAGCTGCCCGGCGTGATCGGCGTGCGCGTGAAGATCGCCAAGCTCGAAATCTTCGACGACTGCGAGGTGGCGATACGGATGGAATGCGGGGAGTGGTGACCCCGGCAGGCTGACCTTCAGCAGCAGCGCCCGATGCGCCCCTTGCCCCCGTAGCGCGCATCCTGCCGGTCGCGGAAGAATTCCGCATAGCTCATCACCGGCTCGCCGGGATGGGTTCGCTCCTGGTGGCTCAGGTAGGCATCGTAGTCGGGCAGGCCCACCATGAGGCGCAGCGACTGCGCGAGGTAGCGCCCGCCCGTGGCGACGGCCTGCACGGCCTCGCGCGCGGCCTGCAGCGGCCGGCCCGTGGCGCTGCCGCCGCCGGCATTGCCGCTGCCGTCGGCCGCCGGCTTCACCGCGCGCCCTCCGGCAGGGCCTCGAAGGGCGTCTCCTGCGCCGTGGGGCGGTGGGCGGCGCGGGCCTGCAGGCAGGCGCGCACGCTGTAGAGCAGCACGCTCAGCACCACGAAGATGAACAGCGCGCACAGCCCGGCGTTGATGCGGTCGTTGAGCACGATGCGCGACATGGCCTCGGCCGTCTTGGCAGGCGCGATCACGGTGCCCTGGGCGATGCCCTCGGCGTACTTCGCGGCGTGCGACAGGAAGCCGATCTTCGGGTCGGCCGAGAAGATCTTCTGCCAGCCGGCCGTGAGCGTGCACGCCAGCAGCCAGGCGGCCGGCGCGATGGTGACCCAGGCGAAGCGCTCGCGCTTCATGCGGAACAGCACCACGGTGCCCAGCATCAGCGCCACGGCGGCCAGCATCTGGTTGGAGATGCCGAACAGCGGCCACAGCGTGTTGATGCCGCCCAGCGGATCGACCACGCCCTGGTAGAGGAAGTAGCCCCACGCTCCCACGCACAGCGCGGTGGCGACCAGGTTGGCCGGCAGCGAATCGGTGCGCTTCAAGGCCGGCACGAAGCTGCCCAGCAGGTCCTGCAGCATGAAGCGGCCCGCGCGCGTGCCGGCGTCCACCGCCGTGAGGATGAACAACGCCTCGAACAGGATCGCGAAGTGGTACCAGAAGGCCATCATGGCCGGCCCGCCCACCACCTGGTGCAGGATGTGCGCCATGCCCACGGCGAGCGTGGGCGCGCCGCCGGCACGGCCCAGGATGGTGTGCTCGCCCACGTCCTTGGCGGTCTGCACCAGCATGTCGGGCGTGATCACGAAGCCCCAGGTGGAGAGCGTCTGCGCCACGGCCTCGGGCGTGGTGCCCACGAGCGCCGCGGGGCTGTTCATCGCGAAGTAGATGCCGGGGTTGATGCACGAGGCGGCCACCAGCGCCATCACGGCGACGAAGGATTCGGCCAGCATGCCGCCGTAGCCGATGTAGCGCGCGTGGGTTTCGTTCTCCAGCATCTTGGGCGTGGTGCCCGAGGAGATCAGCGCATGGAAGCCCGACACCGCGCCGCAGGCGATGGTGATGAAGAGGAACGGGAACAGGCTGCCCGCCCAGACCGGGCCGTTGCCCTGCGCGAACTGGGTGATGGCCGGCATCTCCAGCGTGGGCGCCACCACCACGATGCCGATGGCCAGCGCCACGATGGTGCCGATCTTCAGGAAGGTGGAGAGGTAGTCGCGCGGCGCGAGCAGCAGCCACACCGGCAGCGAGGCGGCGACGAAGCCGTAGCCGATCAGCATCCAGGTGAGCGTGGTGCCCGAGAAGGTGAACATCGGCCCCCAGGTGGGGTGCGCGGCCACGGCCTGCCCGCCGAAGATCGCGGCCATCAGCAGCACGAAGCCGATGACGGAGACCTCGGCGATGCGGCCCGGGCGCAGGAAGCGCAGGTACACGCCCATGAAGAGCGCCACGGGAATGGTCGCCGCCACGGTGAACGCGCCCCAGGGCGATTCGGCCAGCGCCTTCACCACGATCAGCGCCAGCACGGCCAGGATGATGATCATGATCATGAAGGTGCCGAAGAGCGCGATCAGCCCCGGCACGGTGCCCATCTCCTGCTTGACCAGGTCGCCCAGCGAGCGGCCGTCGCGCCGCGTGGAGATGAAGAGCACGATGAAGTCCTGCACCGCACCCGCGAACACCACGCCCGCCAGCAGCCACAGCAGGCCCGGCACGTAGCCCATCTGCGCGGCCAGCACCGGCCCCACGAGCGGCCCCGCGCCCGCGATGGCGGCGAAGTGGTGGCCGAACAGCACGTGCTTGTTGGTGGGCACGTAGTCCAGCCCGTCGTTGTGGCGCCAGGCCGGCGTGGAGCGCTTGGAGTCCAGCACCAGCACGCGGCTGGCGATGAACAGGCTGTAGTAGCGGTAGGCGATCAGATAGACGCAGACCGCCGCGACGACGATCCAGAGCGCGCTGACGGCCTCGCCGCGCGTCAGCGCGACGGTGCCGAGCGCCCAGGCGCCGAGCACGGCGATGCAGAGCCACACCAGGTGGCGGCGGATGAGGGGCATGGGACTTGTCTCCTGGATGCGGGAAGGGCCCCGGTGGTCCGGGGGCAGGCCAGTATCCCGGCCAGGGGCGCCGCGCGCATCCGCCCTGCCACGTAGGCGGGCCGGGTGGAATTTCGTAAGGGACAACCCTAAGAACGTGTTCACGATCTCCCAGGGGTCGCGCAGCGGTGTGGGCGGGATGGGATGCAAGGCGCGGTGCGCAGTGGATAGCACTGCTATCCACAAGCGCCGCAACGCCGCAGACGGCCCGCCCACACCGCTGCCCTTCGGGTTGGAGCGAAATCGGGCGATTGGACGCCCCGGCTGCTTGCATGGGCACGAGCCCATGCGGCGCATCCGGGGCATCCACTCATCCCGATTGCGCTCCAACGCGATCCCCTGCGAGATCGTGAACACGCTCTAAGGACTACCGACAGGCCCTGGACGTCAGCGGCCCGTGTCGAAGCGCTTCGCGTGCTCGACGGCATAGCGGATCAGCTCCGCCAGGCTGCCCAGCTCCAGCCGCCGGCGGATGTTCTGCCGGTGCGCCTCCACCGTGCGGACGCTCAGGCCGAGATCGCAGGCGATCTGCTTGCTGGACGCGCCGCGGCCCAGCGCCGCCAGGATCTCGCTCTCGCGCGGGGTGAGCAGCGGCTTCGGGGCCTGGTTGCGGAAGAGCCGCTGCGACACGGCCGGGCTGAGGAAGGTGCCGCCCGCGGCCACCGCCTCCAGCGCCGCGACCAGCTCGGACGCCGGCGCGTCCTTGAGCACGTAGCCGCTGGCGCCCACCTGCAGGGCGCGCTGCACGTACTCGGGGTTGTCGTACATGCTGAGCATGAGCACCCGCGGGGCGCCGTCGCCGGCCAGCAGGCGGGCGGCGAGGTCCAGACCGCTCACGTCCTTCATGCCCACGTCCATGAGGACGATGCCGGGCGCCAGCCGCGCGATCAGCGGCTCCGCCTCGTCCGCGCCAGAGGCCTCGCCCACGATCGCCACCCACGGCAGGCTGCCCAGGCGCGCGCGCAGGCCGTCGCGCACCAGGGCATGGTCATCGACGAGGAACAGGCGGACGGGGCGCTCCAGGGGAGCGATGGCGGCAGCGGTCATGCGGGCTCCATCCTATCCGCGGGCACCTCGGCCACCACGCGCGTGCCGCCCGCGCCCGACCGCACCTGCAGGCGGCCGCCGATGGCCGCCATGCGCTCGTGCATGTTGCGCAGGCCGATGCCGCGCCGCGGATCGTGCTGCAGCGCCGCGGGATCGAAGCCCCGCCCGTCGTCGCGCACCTCCAGCTGCACGCCGCCGCCCACGCACTCCAGCGTCACGTGCACCTGTCGCGCCTGGGCATGCTTGCGCACGTTGGTGAGCGCCTCCTGGGCGACGCGGAACAGCGCGGTGGTGACGTCCTGCGGCAGCGGCCCCGGCGGCTGGGCCACGTCGGCGGTGGCTGCCACCGGGCCGTGTTCGCCGAAGGCGTGGGCCAGGTGCTCCAGCGCTGCGGGCAGGCCGAGGGTGTCCAGCAGCGCCGGGCGCAACTCGTGCGACAGGCGCCGCACCTCGCCCAGGGCCTCGTTGAGGTGCTGGAGCGCGGTGCCGAGGGTGGCCGGCGCCGGCCGCTCGCGCTCGATCTCCTCCACCGCCGATTCGATGAGCAGCTTGGCCGAGACCAGGGTCTGGCTGGTGCCGTCGTGCAGTTCGCGCGCCAGGTGGCCGCGCTCCTCCTCCTGCGACTGCACCACGCGGCGCGCGAGCAGGCGCAGGCGGGCCTCCGACAGGCGGTGCTCGCTGAGGTTGAGCAGCAGCCCGCAGGCGCTGATCGCCGCGAAGCCCAGGGCGGCGAAACCCGCGATCCACCACATCGTGGCGCCCACGTTGGAGCCCACCTGCCGCTCCAGGCCGGCCTGCGTGGCCTCGATGTCGTCCAGGTACAGCCCCGTGCCCACCATCCAGTTCCAGTGCGGCAGGGCGATCACGTAGCCCAGCTTCGGCGCGAGCTGCCCGCCGAGGGACGGCTTGGGCCAGGAATACTCCACGAAGCCGCCGCCGGCCTGCGCCTGCGCGATGAGCTGCTGGATGGTCGGCCGGCCCTGGGGATCGCGCAGGTCCCACAGCATCCGGCCCACCAGTTCCGGCTGGCGCGAGTGCATGAGGGAGCGGCCCTGCAGGTCATAGACGAAAAAGTAGCCGTCGCTGCCGTAATCCAGCGCGGCCAGGCGGCGCATGGCCTCCTCCCGCGCCTTCGGGTCGTCGCCGCCCGCCTCGTAGAGCGGCCGCACGGTGCTCACCGCCAGGTCCACGTAGCTGCGCAGCTCGCTGCGGCGCTGCTCCAGGTAGGACTGCTCGACCAGGGCGCGCTCGCGCCGCGCGAGGTCCTGCGCCTGGTGGCGCACCAGGGCCGTCACCAGCGCCAGGGTGACGAGCAGCGGCACCACGGCCAGCGCCACGATCTTCGTGCGCAGCCGGGCCGCGGGGTCCACTGCGCCGGCCGAGGGCGCGCCGTCCGGCGGGGCTCCGCGAAATACGTCCTTGCCTGTTCCCATGCGCCTTCCATCCGTCCCGGAAATGCGTTCCCGCCGTAAAATCGGCGGTCACCCGCCCCTTGAACGGGCGCCGCCGCACGGCTGCGCCGCGCGGCAAGCGGGAGGCGCCGCGCAACCGCGCCGTGCCCTTCCTGCTTCCGCGGACCCGATTGTCTCCCCTCCCATGACCTCCCTGCCCCAAGACACCGACTGGACCGCCGACGCCTCCCGCCCCGCCCAGGCCCGGATCGAACGCGAGGCGCACAAGCTCGAGAAGCGCCTGTGCCGCGAGGTCGGCCGCGCCATCGTCGATTACCGCATGATCGAGGAGGGCGACAAGGTCATGGTGTGCATGTCCGGCGGCAAGGACAGCTACACCCTGCTGGACATCCTCATCAAGCTGCAAAAACGCGCGCCCATCCATTTCGACCTGGTGGCGGTGAACCTCGACCAGAAGCAGCCGGGCTTCCCCGAGCACATCCTGCCCGAATACCTGGCCACCACCGGCGTGCCCTTCCACATCGAGAACCAGGACACCTACAGCATCGTCAAGCGGGTGGTGCCCGAGGGCAAGACCACCTGCGGCCTGTGCAGCCGGCTGCGCCGCGGCATCCTCTACCGCGTGGCCGACGAGCTGGGCTGCACCAAGATCGCGCTGGGCCACCACCGCGACGACATCCTGCAGACGCTGCTGCTCAACATGTTCTTCGGCGGCAAGCTCAAGGCCATGCCCCCGAAGCTGGTCAGCGACGACGGCCGCCACGTGGTGATCCGCCCGCTGGCCTACGTGACCGAGAAGGACACCACCCGCTGGGCGCAGCAGCAGCAGTTCCCGATCATTCCCTGCAACCTCTGCGGCAGCCAGGAGAACCTGCAGCGCAAGCAGGTGGGCGAGATGCTGCGCGACTGGGACAAGCGCTTCCCCGGCCGGGTGGACAACATGTTCAACGCCCTGCAGAACATCGTGCCGTCCCACCTGCTGGACGGAACGCTGCACGACTTCCAGCATCTGAAGGCCACGGGCGTTCCGAGCGACGACGGCGACAAGGCCTTCGACGCGGAGGAATTCCCCCCGGCGCCCGCCCTGCCGGGCCTGCAGGTGGTGCAGATTTCCTGACACGCCGCGGCCCTCCGAGCGACCCGTGAAGCCTTCCCCTTCGTACCGGATTCCAGGAGACCGCCCATGAACGCCGCCACCGCCGGACTGCCCCGGCTCTTCCGCTGCCTCTGGCTGCTGCTGGCCGCCGCCGTGCTGGCCGGCTGCGCCAGCACCCGCACGGTGGACAGCACCGTGTCCACCTACTCCACCCTGCCGGGGCTGCCCTCCCCGCCCACCTACCGGCTGGAGCGCCTGCCTTCGCAGCAGGCGCAGGCCGCGCAGTTCGCACCCATCGAGGCGCTGGCCCAGCAGTCGCTCGCGCGCGTGGGCCTGCAGCGCGACGACGCCGACGCCCGGCTGGTGCTGCAGATCGGCGCCAGCGCCAGCACCACCTGGCCCGCCTCCTGGCCCTACTACGGCCCCGCCTACCCCGGCTGGGGCTGGGGGGTGGGCTGGGGCGGCCGCGGCGGATGGGGCTGGGGCATGGGCTCCGGCTGGATGATGGACCGCCCGCCCACGCTCTACCGCCGCGAGGCCAGCCTGGTGCTGCGCGACGCGGCCACGCAGAAGATCGTCTATGAGACCTCGGCCATCTATGAGGATGTCTGGGTGAACGATCCGGCCATCTTCGGCATCCTGTTCGACGCCGCACTCACCGGATTCCCGGCACCGCCCGCCGGGCCGCGCCAGGTGCGCACCACGTTCGCCCCGGCCGGCCAGGGGCCTGCACCCGCCGCCGCCCCCGCCACCTCCGCCGCGCCCTCCGCACCCGCCACGCCGGGGGTGGTCGTGCCCCCCGATCCGGGCCGCGCCCCCTGACCGCCGCATGCAGCAAGCCACCCGCATCATCGCCATCCGCCACGGGGAAACCGCCTGGAACGTGGACACGCGCATCCAGGGCCACCTCGACATTCCCCTGAACGACACCGGCCTCTGGCAGGCCCGGCAGCTGGGCCGGGCCCTCGCGGACGAGCCCGTGGCCGCGATCTACGCCAGCGACCTGCGGCGCGCCCATGCCACGGCCCAGGCCGTGGCAGACGCCACGGGCGCGCCCCTGGCCACCGACGTGCGGCTGCGAGAGCGCGCGTTCGGCCTCATGGAGGGACGCACCTTCCGCGAAATCGAGGCCGAGCTGCCCGAACAGGCCCGCCGCTGGCGGCAGCGCGACCCGGATTTCGAGCCCGAAGGCGGCGAATCGCTGCTCGCCTTCCGCGAGCGCATCACCGCGGCCACCCATGCCCTGGCCCGCCGCCACCCGGGCGAGCTGATCGCCCTGGTGGCGCACGGCGGCGTGATGGACGTGCTCTACCGCGCCGCCACCGGCCAGGAACTGCAGGCGCCGCGCACCTGGCTCCTGGCCAATGCCGCCATCAACCGCCTGCTCTGGACCGAAGACGGGCTCACCCTGGTGGGCTGGGCCGACACGCAACACCTCGAGGACGCCGCCCGCGATGAAAACCATGCTTGATCCCGCCGCGGCGCTGCTCGCCACCATCGGCCAGCGGGTGGACCTGATCGACACCCCTGCCGCGGTCGTGGACCTCGACGCCATGGAGCGCAACATCCAGCGCATGGCCGATTTCGCGCGCAAGCACCAGGTGCGCTGGCGCCCCCACGCGAAGATGCACAAGTGCGCCGAGCTGGCGCTGCGCCTGCAGCAGGCCGGTGCCGGCGGCGCCTGCGTGCAGAAGGTCTCGGAGGCCGAGGCGCTCGCCGCCGGCGGCGTGACGGACATCTACATCAGCAACCAGGTGATCGCGCCGGCCAAGCTGCTGCGCGTGGCACGCCTGGCGCAGCAGCTCGCCGCACGCGGCGGGCGCCTCGCCATCGCCGTGGACAGCCCGGAGGGCATCACCCGCCTGGCCGAAGCCATGGACGCGGCCGGCCCGGATGGCGCCGGGATCGACGTGTTCGTGGAGATCGACGTCGGCCAGGGCCGCTGCGGCGTGCCGCCGGGCGAGGCGGCGGTGCCGCTCGCGCAGGCGGTCGCCGGCCATGCACGGCTGCACTTCGCCGGCCTGCATGCCTACCATGGCCGGGCCCAGCACCTGCGAGGCGCGGCCGAACGGCGCGATGCCATCGCCGCCGCCGTGGAAGCCGCCCGCACCACGCGCGACGCCATCCAGGCGGCGGGCCTGCCCGTCCCCCTCGTCACCGGAGCGGGCACGGGCACCCTGGTGCACGAAGCCGCGAGCGGCGTGTACGGCGAACTGCAGGCCGGCTCCTTCCTGTTCATGGATGCGGACTACGCGGCCAACGAGCGCGAGCCCGCGCAGCCGGCCTTCGAGCATGCGCTGTTCATCAAGACCCAGGTCATCTCCAGCCGCGATACGCACGCCGTCTGCGATGCGGGCCACAAGAGCCATGCCATCGACTCCGGCCTGCCTCAGGTCGCCTTCCTGCCACCCGAACGCGCGCTGCGCTACGCCAACGGCGGCGACGAGCACGGCCTGCTGTTCGCGGATGGCGACCGGGCCCGCCTGCCCGCCATCGGCCGCATGCTCTGGCTCGTTCCCGGCCACTGCGACCCGACGGTGAACCTCCACGGCCACCTCATCGGCGTGCGCGGCGGGCTCGCGCACGGCGTGGTCGAGCGCATCCTGCGCGTGGACGCACGCGGCGCGGTGACCTGAAGCTTCCTCAGTCGGGCCGGGGCGGGAACAGTCCCTGCACGCAGATGATGAAGGCCACCGTCAGCGAGGGCTGGAGGGTGCCCATCGTGCCGGACACCGCCACGGGCAAGGCCATGGGCTGCTGGGCGCCCACCGGGGCAACGGTCACGGGGGCGTTGAACGGCTTGAGGTTCGCATTCGGGGCGTCGCTCGTCCATTCCCTGACGTCGAAATTGCCCCCCTTGCCCTTGCACTGCACGGCCCCAGGGCCGGGCGTGTCGCTCACGTTGGCCGGTGTCGGTGCGCTGTTCGCGGGAATGCTCAAGGCTGCGCTGCCACCCACCGGCGGCAGCTGGCTGGCGGACACCATGCCCGCCGCCGCTCCGTTGAGCACCACGGGATGCGACGCGGCCCCCGTCGGGCCGGGTTGCTGGTCGGCCGTCTGCAGGCCCATGGGTACCCGGTTGCGCAGGTCGGGCAGCTGGAAGGTGGTGCGTCCATCGCCGCCGAAGCGGTTGCCCAGGATCGCGAACAGCGCCGGGTTCTGCGTGATGTTCAGGACCGACCCGTCGCACAGCGCCCAGCCGCGCGGCACGAAGGCCGCCGTCCACAGCAGGACGGTGCCGATGTAACTCTCATCCATGATTTCCCTCTTTCCTCAAGATGTCTGGAACGGTCCGCAGGCATGGCGGACGGATCAGGGCCGGTCGGGGTACAGACCCAGCAGGCAGATGATGAAGTTCAGCGTCAGCGAGGGCTGGATGGTGCTCACCGGGCCCGACAGCGACACCGGCAGCGACAGGGGCTGCTGCGCGGAACCGGGGCTGATGGTGACGGGTGCGTCGAAGGGCTTCAGGTTGGTATTGGCCGCATCGCTCGTGTAGATCTTCGCGCCGAAGTTGCCCGCCGTTCCCTTGGCCAGCACGCCGGTGGGGCCGGGGACATCGGTGAGGTTCGCAGCGACCGGCGCGTTGTTCACGGGGATAGATACCGATGCCTTGCCGCTCATCGGGGGCAGCTGGTTGGCGGCGATCATGCCGGTGGCGGCACCGGTCACGGTCAGGACCTGCGCCGCTGCGCCCGTGACGCCGGGCATCTGCGAGGCCGCCTGCAGCCCCATGGGCACCCGGTTGCGCAGGTCGGGGAGATTGAAGGTGGTGCGCGCATCGCCGCCGTAGCGCACGCCGATGAGCGAGTACAGCGCCTGGTAGTCCATGATCTTCAGCTGCGTCCCGTCGCACAGCGCCCAGTTCCTCGGCACCCAGCTGCCGGCCCACAGCACGATCGTGCCGATATACGCTTCATCCATGGTTTCCCTCACTTTCGGTTGGTGACTGCTTTGAATGGGCCCGCGCGCATGCCGCGGGACGCACCGCTCCGCAGCCCCGCTCAGGGGGCTGGGAACTGGCGAATGGTCTCGATGGAACGCACCGCGCCACCTCCGGCCGGACCGGAAAGCCGCGGGCGCAGCCCCTCAGTTGCGCGAGGGGTAGATGCCTTCGGTGGCGATGATGAAGTTCAGCGTGATGCCGGGCTGCAGCGTGCTCACCGTGACGGGGATGCTCACGGGTACCGCGGGCGTGCCCGACGGCTGCGCCGTGAGCACGGGCAGGTCCACGTCGAAGGGCTTGAGCGTGGTATCGGCGGCCGTGGCACCGTAGATCTTGGTGGGGAAGTTGCCGGCGGTGCCCTTGCCGAGCACGAGGCCGCTGGCCGGGGCGACGGTGTCCGCCGCGGCGCCGGCATTCGCTGGAATGGCGACACTCAGCTTGCCATTGCCGGCGGCGGTCACCGCATGGGTGTGGGGCGGCAGCTGGCTCGCCGCGAGCGTGACGCTGGCGGTGGTGGAGGCCGTGGCAGCGCCGCTGGTGATGGCCACACTCGTCGCGTTCTGCGAGCCCACGGGCACGCGGTTGCGCAGGTCCGGCAGCGCGAAGGTGCTTACCCCGTTGCCGCCGTAGGCGGTACCTATCAGCGAGAACAGCGCCGCGTTCTGCTGGATGCTCAGCAAAGTGCCGTCGCAGATGGCCCAGCCGCGCGGAATCCACGGCGTGGCCCACAGAATGATCTGTCCAAGGATCGGATCCATCGTAATTTCCCTCTCATCCGTTCGTTGATTGCTTTGAAACCAGCCTTAGCGCGAGGCATTGTTTTCAATGCATCGCATAGCGGCTGGTTATCGCAGTAGACACCATGCGCATGGCAAAACGCACGGGATTTCCCCGAATGACGCCTTGCGGCAACACCATTTTCGGAACGCTTGCGAAAGGGCCCCGGGTGGCCCCAGGATGGAAGGCGGAAACCGCTACGCGCGGCCGGCTCAGGCGCCGCCGAACAGGTCCGTGTGCTGGCGCGAGGGCGCCACGCCCAGGTGCCGGAACGCCGCCAGGGTGGCGATGCGGCCGCGTGGCGTGCGCTGCAGGTAGCCCTGCTGGATGAGGTAGGGCTCGATCACGTCCTCGATGGTGCCGGGCTCCTCGCCGATGCTCGCGGCGATGTTGTCCAGTCCCACCGGGCCGCCGTCGAAGCGGTGCACCACGGCCTCCAGGAGCTTGCGGTCCATCACGTCAAAGCCCTGCGGATCCACGTCCAGCATGGCCAGGGCGCGCTGGGCGATATCCTGCGTGATGCGGCCGTCGCCCTTCACGTCGGCATAGTCGCGCACGCGGCGCAGCAGGCGGTTGGCGATGCGCGGGGTGCCGCGCGAGCGGCGCGCGATCTCGAAGGAGCCCTGGGCGTCGATGGGTGCGTTGAGCAACCCGGCCGACCGCGTGACGATGCGCGACAGCTCTTCGGGCGTGTAGAACTCCAGCCGCGCGACGATGCCGAAGCGGTCGCGCAGCGGGTTGGTGAGCATGCCGGCGCGGGTGGTGGCGCCGACCAGGGTGAAGGGCTGCAGGTCGAGCTTGATGCTCCGCGCGGCCGGCCCTTCGCCGATCATGATGTCGATCTGGTAGTCTTCCAGCGCGGGGTAGAGGATTTCCTCCACCACGGGCGAGAGGCGGTGGATCTCGTCGATGAAGAGGACGTCGTTCCTTTCCAGGTTGGTCAGGAGCGCCGCCAGGTCCTTGGGTTTTTCCAGCACCGGCCCGCTGGTCTGGCGCAGGTTCACGCCCAGCTCGGCCGCGATGATGTGGCTCAGCGTGGTCTTGCCCAGCCCGGGCGGGCCGAACAGCAGCACGTGGTCGAGCGCCTCCTCCCGCTTGCGCGCGGCCCCGATGAAGATCTCGAGCTGCTCGCGCGCCTTCGCCTGGCCGACGTATTCCTGCAGCAGCTTGGGCCGCAGCGCGCGCTCCAGCGCCTCTTCCTGCGGGGACGCGGGTGCGGCGGAAACCACGCGCCTGGGCGGCGCGGGTGCGAAATCGTCGGTCTGAATGCTCATGGGCGCGGATGCGTGTCGGGGAGGAGGTGCCGGGCCGTCAGTTCGTCCAGGCGTAGTACGCCACGCCTTCGTACTTGAAGACCGGGTAGGTCGCGATCACGAAATCGCGCTCGGCCTGGCTGATCGTGTAGAAATGCGTGCTGGTTTTCGTGTTGAAGAAGCGGTACATCGCCGTGGAGCCGTTGCCGGCGCCCGTCTGGGCGTACCACACGGGGCCTTCGTACTTGAAGACCGGGTAGTTGGCGATCACGGAGTCGCGCTCGCCGGCATTGATGGTATAGAAGTGCGCGCCCGTCGAGGTGTTGAAGAAGCGGAAGACCGCGCTCTGGCCGGCCGTGGCGCCGCCGTAGGCATAGAAGCCTACGCCCTCGTAGCTGAACGCCGGGTAGGTGGCGATCACGAAATCGCGCTCGCTGGCACTGGACGTGTAGAAATGCGCGCCCGTGCTGCCGTTGAAGAAGCGGTAGATGGCGGTGCGCCCGCTGGTGCTGACGGCGGGCGAGAGCCACTGCTGCAGCGCCGCGCCGTAGGCGATGTCGAAGCGGCCGTAGAAGTCCGCTCCGCCATTGCTGGTGCAGGTGATGCTGCCGCCGTACAGCGTGCCGACCAGGGCGCCGTTCACGAACACGCCCGATCCGCTGCTGCCGCCTTCCGTCACGCCCTGGGTCCAGTTGACGCGGTAGAAGTTGCCGGAGGTGCCGCTGCACGAGAAGGTCGTGCTCGATTCGGTCAGGGCGCTGCAGGAGCTCAGGGACGCGACGTTGCCGAAGGAAATCTTCTGCAGGTCGCCCTTGGGATGGTGGATGCCCACGGCCGCGCTGCCGAGGGACTGGGTGCCCGCGTTCCACGCGGCGAACACCGCGCCCGCGGGCGGCGTCTCGTTGAGGCGCACGAACAGCGTGTCGGTGCTGGAGCTGGCATACAGCAGCGTGGCGCCGCCGGTGCGGGTCACGGAGCTGGACGACAGCGCAGTGCTGTTGCAGCTCGGGGAGCGGTAGAACCAGTCCGTGCGCAGGCTGGACGCCACGGTCTGCGACGAGAAGCAGTGGTTGGCCGAGATGAAGTACGGCGTGCCCGTGCCGTCGCGGTCGTTGAGCAGCGTGCCGGTGCAGAGGTAGGCACTGCCGTCGGGGCGCACGAAGACCATGCGCGCCACGGCGTTGCGCTGGCTGGCATAGGCGTCGTAGCAGCTCGAGTCGAGGTTGCAGGAGCCCGACTGGCCGATCTTGGCCTGCTCGCCCTCGTCCGCCGTCGGCAGGGAAAGGTTGGTGTAGATGTGCGACAACCGCGGGATGGCGATGTCCAGGGCGCTGGCGGGCGTGCCCGGCGGCAGTTCGATCTCGAGCGTGGCCTCGTCGCCACCGGTGTCGGGCGTCCACCAGGTATGGCCCGCGTCCGACGTGTCGCCGGCAGCGATGTTGCGGTCGATGGTCTGCAGGACTTCCTGGCCGGAAATCTCGTACACCGCGGACTGGCGGTCCTGGCGATAGACGCGCAGCTGCGCGCCGCCCGGCAGCGCATGCACCAGCACGCCCAGGCGCAGGCCGTGCGCGTCCTGCGCCGTGAAGCTGATGGCGGCGGCGAGGCCGCCGGCCGCGGTGGGTGTCCAGTGCAGCTGACCGGCCAGCGCGGCGGGCGTGGCCGTGGCATCCACGGCGCGTGCGGCACCGATCTGGCGCGGGCCGACGGCGGTTGCGGCCGCCTCGCTGCGCGACTCCAGCAGGGCGCCCAGCGAGACCCGCGCGGGCGCCAGTGCCGGCCGCGCCGCCAGGTCCTTGACCCGTATGACATCCTGCGCGGCCGTGGCGGGCTGCTCGCGCGACTCCACGCTCAGCACCGCCGCCCTGGGCTGGACCGCGGCGGAGGCGGAAGCACCCGCATCTGCACCGCTGCCGCCACCGCCCCCGCAAGCCGCCAGGAGCGCGGCAGCTCCCAGCACCATTACCGCTCGAACACTTCGCAGCCTGAAATCCATGGCCTCTGCTCCTGTTGTGGCTCCGGCGGGCACCATGCCCGCCGCTGCCCGTCAATGTGCCACGGCCGCGTTACCTTGGGCGAGCGCGGCCGCAGCAAAACGAATTTGCCCGGCCGTTCCGTTGCGGGCGGCACACGCCGGCCCCGCAAGCGGCCGGGCCTGGATCACCCCTGCGCCACCGAGGCGGCCTCCTGCGGAGCCGCCGGCGTGCCATGGCCGCTGTGGCCGTGGTGGGGCAGCACACGGGGCTGGTGGCCGCGGTGGCGGGCAGGGGTCGCCGGGGCCAGCCATTCCTTGAGCGCCGCCTGGTAGGCATGGTCGAAGCGGCCATACACCCGCACCCCGTCCACCGAGCATTGCCCGTCGCCCGAGAAGCCGTAGAGCGTGCCGATCACCCGGCCACCCTGGAACAGCGCCGCGCCGCTGCTGCCGCGCTCCACCGTGCCGCGGTCCAGGCCGACATCGTAGTAGTTGGCAGCGTCACCCGTCGCGGAGTCGCAGGTCAGGCTCTCGAGGTCGCCGGAGCAGGCGAGCGTGCCCATGATGCTGCCGAAACTGATCCTCTGCAGGTCGCCACGCGGATGGTGGATGCTGGCGATCGCGGAGGACTCGGCCTGCAGGCCCGCATCCCAGGCTGCGAACACGGCGCCGGGCGGCGGTGCGTCGTTGAGGCGCAGGAAGGCCGTGTCCGTATCGGGGCCCGAATAGAGCAGCACGGCACCGCCGGTGCGCGTCGCCGCGTTCGGCGACAGCGTGCGGTTGTTGCAGGACGACGACCGGAAGAACCAGTCGGTCTGCAGCGTGGACGCCACCGTCTGGGACGGGATGCAGTGGTTGGCGGTGAGGAAGTACGGCGTGCGCGTGCCGTCGCGGTCGTTGAGCAGCGTGCCGGTGCAGAAATGCGCCCCGGTGGAGTCCACGAAGACCATGCGCGCCACGGCGTTGCGCTGCTGCGCATAGTCGTCATAGCAGGTGGAGTCGAGGTTGCAGGCCACGGCGTCGCCGACGTTCTTGGCGACCAGCGCGTCATCGCCGCTGGAGGACAGCGAGAGGTCTTCCTGGATGTGCACCAGCGACGGGATGGCGATGTCGAGCGCATCGGCAGATGTGCCGGCCGGCAGGTCGATCTCCAGCGTCGCCTCGCTGCCGCCGGTATCGGGCGTCCACCAGGTTCTCGCTGCGTCCGACGTGTCGCCGGCAGCCGCGTTGCGCGCCAGGATCTGCAGGACGTCGCTGCCCCGCGTCTCGTAGGCGGCATCCGGCCGGTCCTGCCGGTACACGCGCAGTTGCGCCGATTCGGGCAGCCGGCGCACCAGCACGCCAAGGCGCACGCCGTAGGCATCCTCGGCCGTGAAGCTGATGGCGGCCCGCAGGCCCCCGTCCGCCGCCGGCGTCCATTGCAGGCGGCCGGCCAGTGCGGCGGCCGAGGCCGTGCCGGGCACGGTGCGCAGGGAGCCCACCTTGCGCGGGCCGCCATGCCGCCCCGTTTCCTCCGCCCGGGCGGACTGCAGTGCCGCCAGCGCCACGCGCACGGGCTGCGGCACGGCCTCGGAGCGTGCTGCGGTGCGCGACGGCACGGCCGCGTCCGCGGGCTGCACCGCAGACTCGACCCGCAGCACGGTCTCGCCGGACGAGGAGGCCGTGGCGGTGGAGCCGCCCCCGCCACCGCATCCTGCGATGAGCAATGCTGCCGCGATGCCGGCGAGCACGCCGCCCCGGCGCGCGATCTTCCATTCGGAAGCCCTGTGATTTTTCATGTTGTGGTTCATTTTTCTCTCGCCCCTCCCCCAGCGTCCGGCACTGGCGTGCCGGGACGGGCTTAACTTCACTTCGCCAGTGCCTTGAGCGCCAACTTGATGCCCTCGCTGACCCCCACGTCCTTCGGCAATGCCTTGAGCGCGGCGGCGCCTTCCTTGTCGTTGTATCCCAGGGCCAGCAGGGCCTGCAGGATGTCGGCCTGCGCATCGTTCGCGGCCTCGGGGCGGGCACCGATGTCCACGCCCAGCTTGCCCTTGAGCTCCAGCAGCAGGCGCTCGGCGGTCTTCTTGCCGATGCCGGGCACCTTCACGAGGCGGCCGGCCTCCTGCAGCGACACGGCCTGGGCCAGGTCGTCCACGCCCATGCCGGAGAGGATGGACAGCGCCGTGCGCGGCCCCACGCCGGAGATCTTGATGAGTTCGCGGAACGCCTGGCGCTCCGGCGCGCTGCCGAAGCCATAGAGCAATTGCGCATCCTCGCGTACGATGAACTGCGTGAGCAGCTGCACGCGCTCGCCCACGGCGGGCAGGTTGTAGAAGGTGCTCATCGGCACCTGCACTTCATAGCCCACGCCATGGCAGTCCACCAGCACCTCGGGCGGGTTTTTCTCCAGCAGCGTGCCGGTGAGTTTGCCTATCATCTTCGTCCTGTCTTTTTGTCCTGCTGACGTCCAACCGGAATTATCCGCGTGATCCTGCGCCACACATTCACTCCCCACAACAACACCCGGCTCACGCACCTGTGCGGGCCCGCCGATGCCCACCTGCGCACCATCGAGGCGGCGCTGTCCGTCGGCATCGCGCACCGCCACGAGCAGTTCAAGGTGGACGGCCCCAAGGCCCGGGCCACCCAGGCAATGGAACTGCTGCAGGCGATCTACGAGATCGCCGACCGGCCCGTCACCGAAGAGCAGGTGCAGCTCATGCTGGCTGGCGACGGCGCCCTGCGGGAGGCGGCCGACGGGGCCGTGGTGCTCAACACGCGCCGTGCCGACCTGCGCGCGCGCACGCCCACCCAGAGCGTGTACCTGGACAACATCGCCAGCCACGACATCACCTTCGGCATCGGCCCGGCGGGCACCGGCAAGACCTACCTGGCCGTGGCCTGCGCCGTCGATGCGCTGGAGCGCAGCGCCGTGCAGCGCATCGTGCTCACCCGCCCGGCCGTGGAGGCGGGCGAGCGCCTGGGCTTCCTGCCCGGCGACCTGACACAGAAGGTGGACCCCTACCTGCGCCCGCTCTACGACGCGCTCTACGACCTGATGGGCTACGACAAGGTGCAGAAGGCCTTCGAGCGCAATGCGCTGGAGATCGCGCCGCTGGCGTTCATGCGCGGGCGCACGCTCAACAACGCCTTCGTCATCCTCGACGAGGCGCAGAACACCACGCCCGAGCAGATGAAGATGTTCCTCACCCGCATCGGCTTCGGCGCACGGGCGGTGGTCACGGGCGACGTGAGCCAGATCGACCTGCCCAAGGGCGCGATGAGCGGCCTGATCGACGCCGAGCGGGTGCTCAAGCGCGTCAAGGGCATCGCCGTGACGCGCTTCACGACCGCCGACGTGGTGCGGCACCCGCTGGTGGCGCGCATCGTCGATGCCTATGATGCCCAGCGCAGCAGCCGTTCCGGCGCGGCGTGACCGGCGGATCGCTACAGATAAAAGATCGTCCAACGAAACCCTTCCGGCGCCGCTGCCGCATCTTGTCATTCGGGCGTGGACTGCCTGCGATGCAGAGCCTCGCCAGAACCACGGCGATGAGGCCGCTTCCTCACCACTCCAGCGCGATCGGAAGGCGCACGCGATGCACCTGGCGCCTATCGGGGACGGTCATGCCGGCGGCTCCGTATGGGGGCAACCCGGTATCTGCGCCGCCTCCGTGCATTCCTGCGGGATGTTCTCGAAGACAAGCTCCTTGCCCACATAGACTTTGTTGGCTTGCTCGGGTGGGTCGAGCTGCCAGCGGATCTCACGGCCGGCCGCAAGGTCGACCACCTGGCTTTCCCTCAGCCGCTCCCGGGGATCGATCCGGTAGAGGCGGACGACGGACGGAACCTTCTGGTCGCGGTGCACGATGCGCTGCCACGGCGATGCGTGGTAGATCTCCAGCCGATACACATGGTGGGGGCTGTTGTAGCTGTTGAACAGTGTCGGCGTGGTCATGTACCAGCCCAGCGCCACGCAGGCATCCAGTGCCAGGCACCAGACGACGCAGGACACGCTCTTGAGTCGGGGCAGTTTCATCAGCACTCGAGCGTGATCGGGAACGCGAGGCGCTCAGGACGCTTGGCGAAAGTGTTCATTCCGCAGGCTGGGTGCGGGGGCAACTCGGTATCCGCGCCGCCTCCGTGCATTCCGGTGGGATGTTTTCAAACATGACGCTCCCGGCATAGACTGTATTGAATTGCACGGGCGGATCAAGATGCCAACTGACGTCGCCGCCGCCGATGAGATCGACCACCTCGCTTTCTCCCAGCAGTTCTCTAGGCTCGACCCGGTACAGGCGGAAGATGGCCGGGTACTTCTGGTCGTAATGCACGATGCGCTGCCACGGCGATGCGTGATAAGTCTCCAGCCGGTAGACATCATGGGGACTGTTGTCGATGGTGAAAAGCGTCGACCGGGTCGCATACCAGCCCAGCGCCACGCAGGCATGCAGCGCCAGGCACCAGACGATGCAGGGCACGTTCTTGAGTCGGGACAGTTTCATCACCACTCCAGCGTGATCGGGAACGCGAGGCGCACGCGGTGCACATCGGAGACAACCATGAAATCCCCGCCCCGACCATGCAGGGCGCGCCATTGCCGGAAATGTCGGTTCTGCACCAGATAGCTCTGGCGGCCCGCGCCGTCGGCATCGGCGTACATCCACTGCTCGCCGAGGGGAATGTCCATCGCGGACCGGGGGGAACGCTTCACGCCGAGAGGCCCCCAGAAGCCCAGCGGCTGCGACAGTAAGGAATCGTCGTTGAAGTCATAGGAATCGCGCAGGTAGAAGGCCAGTTCGTCGATCGCGATGGACACCTTGCCGCGCCCCCTGGGCGTCACCAGGCCCGACACCGCGATCTTGAGCGTGGCCTCGCCCATGGCGCCGTAGAAGTCGTCCAGGGGGTCGCCGAATCGGCCTACGTTCAGGAAATTCACCTGGCAGGTGTCGTCCAGGATCTTGGCCGGCTGATTCAGATCGCCAAAGCGCCAGGGCGGGGTTTTACCAATCGTCTGCTGTTCAACCCGTTTTTTTAGCTCCACCATCCCCGCAGGGCTGTTCCACCGCGCCTGCAATTGGGACACGGCGGCCCGCACACGGGAAAAGCCCAGGGCCCAGCCCATGGTGACCACGTTTTCTTCCAATTGCGAGGCAGGCAACTGGAGTAGCTTGTTTGGCGACTTGCTGATTTTGATCGGCAGGTTGATCGCAAACCCCACGCCCCTGAACCACCGCTCCATCAGCGCCGCCGCCACCGGCCACCCCAGGTGCGAGCGCATTACACCCGGAATCTCATCGAGCCGGAAGCGCCGGACCCTGGGCGGCAGTTTCTTTTCGAGTTCCGCGCGAAGCTTCTGTCTATCGACCTGAACAATAGGGTCCATCGCCCTTCCCTCTGCTTATTTTCGGGGCCGGATTCTCCGGGCAAAAGCGCCAGGGATCGGAGGGATGGAGCGGCAGCGTGGTGACGGCGTGTAACGGTGCCGGGCAGCCGCACCGATGGGCGGGAGCGGCCCTGCCGGGAATCGCTTCTTTTTTCATAGCGAACTATCGATACTTTTCAGCGGCACGGGGGCAAAATGGCTGGACGCGCTTGGACACACCCGCGACAGCCGGGGGACGCCCGGCGCACTCCGCCGCGCAGCCTGCGATGCAGCGCCTCGCCAGAACCGCTTCGCCGGGTTCCGTCGGCGGCTTTCGCATCAAATAGCGAACCATTCAATACATACGACGACGCTAGGCTCCCATGGCCCTGAACCAGCTTTCCCTCTCCCTGCAGTTCGCGCGGTTTCCCGGCGTGGAGGCGCACCGCGCCGCCCTGCCCCGGCATGCCGTCGTCCGCTGGATCCGCCACGCGCTCTCGCTGGACGCGGAAATCACCGTGCGCATCGTCGATGCCGAAGAGGGCCAGGCCCTGAACCGCGAGTACCGGCACAAGGACTACGCCACCAACGTGCTCACCTTCGACTACGCGCAGGAGCCGGTGGTCATGGCCGACCTCGTGCTCTGCGCCCCGGTGGTCGAGCGCGAGGCGCGCGAGCAGAACAAGGCGCTGCACGAGCACTACGCCCACCTGCTGGTGCACGGCACCCTGCACGCCCAGGGCTGGGACCACGAGACCAGCGCCGAGGACGCGGACGAGATGGAGGCCTACGAGACGGCGATCATGCAGGAGCTGGGCTTCGCGGATCCCTACTCGGACTGAGAGCCTGCCGGACTGGACGGCGGGGCGATCCGCAGCGGGATCGTCACCGGCCCGTCGTTGACGAGGTGCACCTGCATCTCGGCCGCGAAGCGCCCGGTCTCCACCAGCGGGTGCAGGGCACGGGCACGTTCCACGAAATGGCCGTAGAGCCGGCGGCCGTCTTCCGGCGCGGCCGCCTGCGTGAAGCTCGGCCGGTTGCCGCCGCGCGTGTCGGCTGCCAGGGTGAACTGGCTCACGAGCAACAACCCCCCGCCCGTGTCCTGCACGCTGCGGTTCATCTTGCCGGCCTCGTCGGCGAAGATGCGCAGCTTGAGCAGCTTGTCCAGGAGTCGGTCGGCCTGCGCTTCGGTGTCGCCGCGTTCGGCGCATACCAGCACGAGCAGGCCGGGGCCGATGCGGCCCACGGTGGCTCCGTCGATGTCCACGCGCGCCTCGCGCACGCGCTGCAGCAGGCCCATCATGGGTGCAGGCTCCTCGTTTCGTCGTCTTCCATGGGGGTGGCCACGGCTTCCATGCCCGTGGGCAGCAGTTCGATGGTGGCGCGCAGGCCGGGCACGGCATCCACCAGCGCCTGCTCCACCGCGCCCCGCAGCCGCGCGGCCTCGGCCAGGCTCCATTCGCCCGGCACGTGCAGGTGCAGGGACACGTGCCGGCGGCGCCCGGCTCGGCGCGTGGCCACGTGGTCGAAATGCACGCCGGGCTGGCGCCGGGTGAAGGCGGCCAGCGCCGCGTCGATCGCCGCGCGCTCCTGCGGCTCCACGGCTTCGTCCATCAGGCCCTGCGATGCGCGCCAGACGAGGCGGGAGCCTTCCCGCATGATGTTCAGCGCCACGGCGATCGCCACCACGGGATCGAGCCAGAGCCAGCCCGTGGCCATCACGCCGAGGATGCCCGCCACCACGCCGGCCGATGTCCAGACGTCCGTGATCAGGTGCCGGGCATCGCCCTCCAGCGCCTCGGAGCGGTACGCCCGCGCCGAGCGCAGCATCATCCAGGCGAGCAGCCCGTTGAGGGCCGAACTGGCCACCGACAGCGCCAGGCCCCAGCCCAGCTGCTCGATGGGCGCGGGCACCAGCAGCCGGTGCACCGAGGCCCAGAGGATCGCCAGCGCCGCCCCCAGCACGAGGATGCCCTCGAAGCCGGAAGAAAAGTATTCGGCCTTGTGGTGGCCGAAGGGATGGTCGCCGTCGGCCGGGCGTTCGGCCACCGTGACCATCATCAGCGCGAACACGGCGCCCGCCAGGTTGACGAACGATTCGAGTGCGTCCGACAGCAGCCCGACGGAGCCGGTCAGGTACCAGGCGGCGCCCTTGAGGCCGATGGTGGCGAACGCCACGCCGACGGAGATCCAGAGCAGCGTGCGCGGCGGCAGGGGCTTCATGCGCGGCCCCCGTGGCGTGCGGTGCGGCGCCGGCAAGGCGGGAGCGAAAAGGTCTGGGTCATGGCCGTCGGGAGAGTCTGCCCGGATTCTGCCCGAGAGGCATGTCATCCGGACACGGAAGCCCCAGGCGTACAGGTTCCCGGCCCGCCGGCGCACCAGATGCCGCGGGAAAAGGCTCCCCCCATGCCGCTCATCCCACCGAGATCCTGCCCTCGCGGACCACCTGGGCCCACTGCGCCTGCTGCGCCTGGATGAACCTCCCGGCGCTCGCCTGCGAGGCATCGGCGAACATGTCGCCGCCCAGGGCCTGCACCCGCGCCTGCACCCCGGAATCGGCCAGCGTCTTGCGGATGGCGCCCACCAGGGCCTCCCGGGTGTCCGCCGGCAACCCCGCCGGCGCCAGCACGGGATTCCATTCCAGCACCTCGTACTGGGGCACGCCCACCTCGGCCATGGTCGGCACCGTGGGCAGCGAACGGGCGCGCACCGACGCCGTCACCGCGAGCGCGCGCAGCGTACCCGACCGGATATGGCTGAGGGCGGACGCCACGTTGGCGAAGAACAGCGGCACCAGCCCGCCGATGACGTCTTTCATGGCCGGGCCGCCGCCGCGATAGGGAACGTGCGAGAGCTTCACGCCCGCGCGCTGCTCGAACAGGGCGCCGGCCAGGTGCTGCGCCGAGCCGTTGCCCGACGACGCATAGGCGATGGCCCCGGGCCGCTGGCGTGCCATGCGGACCACGTCCAGCACCGTGCGCGCCGGGAAATCCGCGGAGCACACGAGCACGTTCGGGAAGGTGGCCAGCACCGCCAGCGGCGTGAAGTCCCTGCCGATGTCGTAGGCCATCTTCGGATAAAGCGACGGGTTCACGGCGAACGAGGAGGCGTCCACCAGCAGCGTTGCGCCGTCCGGAGCCGCCCGCGCCACGAAGGCCCCTGCCACCTGCCCGCCGCCGCCGGGCCTGTTGTCCACCACCATCCCCTGGCCCAGGGCCTCGCCCATGCGCGGGGCGATGATGCGGGCCATGAGGTCGGCGCCGCCGCCGGCGGGGTAGGACACCACCAGGGTGACCGGGCGCCCGCCCGCGACGGGCGCGGCGCGGCTGGCGCCCCAGGGAGCGCAGAGCGCGCCGGCCGAGGCGCCGAGCACGATGCCGCGGCGCGAGACCCATCCGGCGGGAACGGAGCCGGCCAGCGGCAGGGAGGCATCGGTCATGGGGCCAGTCTCCTCAAGGCGTTTCACACGGGCGTGGCGAGTGTGCAGGCGGGGGGCGCGTCAGGCGTCGCCGTCCTCGACCAGCCGCGCCTTGACGCTGCGGCCCTTCACGCGGCCGGACGAGAGCCGCTGGGCGGCCTGCCGGGCCACGCTGCGCTCCACCGCCACGTAGGTGGAGAAGTCGTTCACGTTGATCTTGCCCACCTGCTCGCGCGTGAAGCCCATCTCGCCGGTGAGCGCGCCCAGCACGTCGCCCGCGCGGATCTTTTCCTTGCGGCCGCCGATGATCTGGATCGTGGCCATGGGCGGCTGCAGCGGCCCGCCCGGCGCGGGCGTGAGGCCGGAGAGCGGATGCCACTCCGAAGGCCGGCCCTGCAGCACCTCGATGCGCCCCACCTGCCCCATTTCCGGCAGGCTCGCGAGGCTGAGCGCCAGGCCTTCCGCGTCGGCGCGGCCGGTGCGCCCGATGCGGTGGATGTGCACCTCCGGGTCGGGCGCCACGTCCACGTTGATCACGGCCTGCAGCCCGGCGATGTCGATGCCGCGCGCGGCCACGTCGGTGGCCACCAGCACGCTGCAGCTGCGGTTGGCGAACTGCACCAGCACCTGGTCGCGGTCGCGCTGCTCCAGGTCGCCGTGCAGGGCAAGGGCGCTGAACCCCTGTGCGCGCAGCACCTCCACCAGGTCGCGGCACTGCTGCTTCGTGTTGCAGAACGCGATGGCGGATTCCGGCCGGAAATGGTTCAGCAGCTGCGAGACGGCATGCAGGCGCTCGCGCTCCTGCACCTCGTACCAGCGCTGCTCGATCTTGCCTTCGGCATGCTGGGCCTGCACGGCGATGCGCTGCGGATCCTTCATGAACTGCCGCGCGATCCGCTCGATGCCTTCGGGATAGGTGGCAGAGAACAGCAGCGTCTGGCGGGTGTCCGGGCAGCGGCGCGCCACCTGGGCGATGTCTTCGGAGAAACCCATGTCGAGCATGCGGTCGGCCTCGTCCAGCACGAAGGTGGCCAGCGCGCCCAGGTCGAGCGTGCCGCGCTCCAGGTGGTCCATCACGCGGCCGGGCGTGCCGACGACGACATGCGCGCCGTGTTCCAGGCTCGCGATCTGCCCGCGCAGCGGCACGCCGCCGCAGAGGGTGACGACCTTGATGTTCTCCTGCGCGCGGGCCAGCCGGCGGATCTCGGCCGCCACCTGGTCGGCCAGTTCGCGCGTGGGGCAGAGCACCAGCGCCTGCACGGCGAAGCGGCGCGGATTGAGGCGCTCCAGCAGGGCCAGCCCGAAGGCGGCCGTCTTGCCGCTGCCGGTGCTGGCCTGCGCGATCAGGTCGCGGCCCAGCAGGGCGGGCGGCAGGCTGGCCGCCTGGATGGGCGTCATGCGCTCGTAGCCGAGCTGGCGCAGGTTGGCCAGCACCTCGGGGGAAAGCCCGAGGGCGTCGAAGCCCGCGGACGCCGCGGCGGCCCGGGGAGCCGGGGAAGGGGGAGAGGGTTGCATCGCCCGATTATCCCGGCCCGGCCCCTTTCCCGGCGCACCATGCGGCGGGCGTGGACAATACGCCCATGGCCCAGATCCCAGAATTCACAGAGCCCACCCTCCACACCGATCCCGCCGACGCGCTGGCCCAGGTCCAGCGCATCTACCAGGAGCAGATCGGCCACCTGAGAAACGCCATGCAGCGCTTCGTGGCCGGCGAGACGCCGAACGGCCACGTGCGGGCGTTCTATCCCTTTGTGCGGGTGCAGACCACCACGGTGGCGCGCGCGGCGACGCAGCTGGCCTACGGTTTCGTGGAGGGGCCGGGCCGCTACGAGACCACCCTCACCCGCCCCGACCTGTTCGCGCGCTACTACGCCGAGCAGTTCCGGCTGCTGCGCGCCAGCCACAACGTCGAACTGGAGGTGGGCATCAGCAACCAGCCCATCCCCATCCACTTCTCGTTCGCCGAGCACGACCACATCGAGGGCACCCTCTCGGCCCAGCGCCGCATGCTCATGCGCGACGTGTTCGACCTGCCCGACCTCGCCGCCATGGACGACGGCATCGCCAACGGCACCTGGGAGCCGCGCGCGGGCGAGGCGCAGCCGCTGTCGCTGTTCACCGCCCCGCGCGTGGACTATTCGCTGCACCGCCTGCGCCACTACACGGGCACCGCGCCCGAGTGGTTCCAGAACTTCGTGCTGTTCACGAACTACCAGTTCTACATCGATGAATTCGTGCGCCTGGGCCATGCCGAGATGGCGAACCCCGACAGCGAATACGTCGCCTTCATCGAACCGGGCAACGTGGTCACGCGCCGCACCGGCCTGCCCGCCGAGGCGGGCGACGACCTCGGCTCCCCGCCACCGCGCCTGCCGCAGATGCCCGCCTACCACCTCGTGCGCGCCGACCGCAGCGGCACCAGCATGGTGAACATCGGCGTGGGCCCCTCGAACGCCAAGACCATCACCGACCACATCGCCGTGCTGCGTCCGCACGCCTGGATGATGCTGGGCCACTGCGCGGGCCTGCGCAACAGCCAGCAGCTGGGCGACTACGTGCTGGCGCACGCCTACGTCCGCGAGGACCACGTGCTCGACGAGGAACTGCCCCTGTGGGTGCCGATCCCCGCGCTGGCCGAGATCCAGCTCGCGCTGCAGCAGGCGGTGGCCGACGTGACCCAGGTGCCCGAGGACCAGCTCAAGCGCATCATGCGCACCGGCACCGTGGCCAGCACCGACAACCGCAACTGGGAACTGCTGCCCGACAACATGCCCCAGCGGCGTTTCAGCCAGAGCCGCGCCGTGGCGCTGGACATGGAAAGCGCGACGATCGCCGCCAACGGATTCCGCTTCCGCGTGCCCTACGGCACGCTGCTGTGCGTGTCCGACAAGCCGCTGCACGGAGAGATCAAGCTGCCGGGCATGGCCAACCACTTCTACCGCGAGCGCGTGGACCAGCACCTGCGCATCGGCATGCGCGCCATCGACATCCTGCGCGCCGGCGGGGTGAGCCGGCTGCACAGCCGCAAGCTGCGCAGCTTCGCGGAAGTCGCCTTCCAATAGCGGAGCGCCGCGGCGCCGACAACGCACGATGGCGCTGGATTTCGTCACGCTGCTGGCCGTCACGGCCACCAACCTGCTGATGCTCTCGGTGGCCCTGCCGCTCATCATGGGGCGGGAGGTGAGCCGTGCGGCGCGCTTCGCGCAGGCCAGCGTGGTGCTGCAGGCCACCTCCTGGGCGGCGATCATCGCGTCCTCCCACCTGTGGGACCAGGCGCTCTCCACACTCTCCATCGCCAGCGCGGCGGCCGCCCAGTGGGCGCTGTTCGCCGCGCTGCAGGAATGGCTGGGGCCGCGGCCGGGGCGGCGGTGGCTGCCCTGGCTCGTCGCCGCGATACCGCTCGGCTACACCCTCGGCTTCGGCAGCTACCCCTTTCGCGTGGGTTGGGCCAACCTGCTGCTGGCCGTGCTGCTGGCCACCGTGGCGCGGGCCACGCTCGTGCCCTGGCGGCCGTCGCCCCGGCACTGGCGCCTGCTGCTGTGCGCCTGCCTCGTCGCCATGGCCGGCTTCACGGGCGCACGCGGCGTGCTCGGTGCCTTCACCGACGCCTACCCGAGCTTCCGCACGCCGCACCCGGTGAACATCGCCGCCGCCGTCGCCGCCAACGTGACACTGGTGCTGGGCACGGTGGCCCTGCTCGTCGCCTGGCGCACCGAGGCCGAGAACAAGCTGCGCGCGCTGGCCAAGACGGATGCGCTCACCGGCGTGCTCAACCGGCGCGGCTTCGACGTGCGGGGCCGCGCGCTGCTGGCGCAAGCGCTGCGGCACGGCCTGCGCGTCACCGCCGTGATGCTGGACGTGGACCATTTCAAGCGCGTGAACGACACGCATGGGCACGGCACGGGCGACCACGTGCTCGCGTTCTTCGCGCGGCTGCTGCAGGACGCGACGCGCACGGGCGACGTGGCGGGCCGCATCGGCGGCGAGGAGTTCGCCGTGCTGCTCGCGCATGCGCCGGGCGACCGCGCCGCCGAGGGCTTCGACCGCCGGCTGCGCGCGCGGCTGGCCGCCGAGGGCCCGCAGGCCCTGGGATTCCCGGTCGGCTACAGCGCGGGGGCCGCCACCCTGGAGGCCACCCTGCCGGCCCCCGGCACCGCGGCCGCCGCCCCGCTGCTCGCGGACCTCATGGCGCGGGCCGACGCGGCCCTCTACGAGGCCAAGCGCGCGGGGCGCGGGCGCATGCAGGTGCAGGCTCCGGCACAGGACGCACCGGGCTGAGCCCCGGGCCCTGCCACCGCCGCGACGGCCGCGGCGGCCGCACGGTCAGAACCGGTGGCGGATGCCCACGGCCAGCGTGGTGCCGCGATCCAGGCCCGAGGCCTTGTCGAACAGCGTCGCCACGTACACGTCCGTGCGTTTCGACAGGTCGTGGTCGTAGCCGAGCGCGAAGGAGGTGCGGTTCTGGTCCTGCGCTGCCGCCTCGGTCTTCTCCGTGCGCGCCACGCTGGCCAGCACCTTGCCGGCGCCCAGGGGCACCGCGGCACCCAGCTGGGCCGTCTCCAGGCGGACCTTGCCACCGGTGCCTTCCAGGCGCGCATGGCGGTACTGGCCGAACAGCCTGACGGCGCCGAAGTCGTAGCTGGCCCCCACGGTGGCGTTGGTGAAGTCCCGCAGGGTGACCACGCCCGCAGCGGGATCGGACACCGGATTGCGGCGGGGGAACGTGGCCGCGGCGCCGCCGGTCTTCTCGTAGCTGACCCCCAGGGAGAATTTCGACGCGGGCGCGCCGTAGATGGCGCCCAGGCCCAGCCGCCGGCCGGCGCCCGAACCCTCGCGGGCCGCGTATTGCACGCTGGCCGTCACGTCGGCGAAGGAGGGGCTGGTGTAGGCCACCGAATTGCTCCAGCCGGAATCCAGGAATCCATCGGATGTCATCAGGGACTGGGACGGGCTGGGCAGGTAGTTGTGCAGAAGGAAAGGGCTGAGCACCGCCGAATCCCCGAAGGGGTTGAACCGCACGGCCTGCTGGAATCCGGTGGTGGGGATGCGGCCCAGGCGGACGGAACCCGCCGTGACCGACGCGAGCCCCACCCAGGCGGCACGGGCCCAGTACGGCTCGGTCGCGGACCGCCCGGCATCGCCGGTGTCCACCCGGATGAACGAGCTCAGGTCGAACTGGGCGCGCAGCCCGCCTCCCAGGTCCTCGGTGCCGGTGATGCCCCAGCGCGAGGTGGAAAGCCCCCCGCTGGTCACGCCGCCCACGGCGGTTTCGCCGGACAGCTGCCGCCGCGTGACCGCCGCATCGACGGTGCCGTACAGCGTCACGGCGGACTGGGCGTGCGCGCTGGCGCATTGCAGTGCCGCGAGGGCCAGGGCGGCCGAAAGGGAGTGCTTGTTCATGTCGTCGTCTCCAGGGGAATGTCGGGTGGATCGGTGCTTCACTTGGACAGCAGCGCGTCGCGGGACACGGCGTCCGCCGCCGACCGGCCGTGCTGGATCAGCAGCACCGCGACCATGCCGATGACCGCGGGGATCGCGATGGCGACGAAGTTCTGCTGCAGCGGCAGGCGCATGCCCACGAGCATGCCGATCAGGATGGGCGCCAGGATGGCTCCGCTGCGGCCGATGCCCAGGGCCCAGCCCAGGCCCGTGGCGCGCACCGCCATGGGGTAGAACTGGCCGGCATAGGCGTTCGCGACGATCTGCGTGCCGATGGTGGAAGCACCCGCCAGGCCGAGCAGCACGAACAGCACGGGCGTGGAAGCCGGCTGCCCCAGCAGCGTGAGCGACACCGCTGCCAGCGCATACATGCCGGCCAGCACGTACTTGATGTGGAAGCGGTCGGCCAGCCAGCCGCCGCCGACGGCGCCCACCACCGCGCCGATGTTCATCACCAGCACGAAGTTCAACGCGGAGCCCAGGCTGTAGCCGGCGCCGGCCATGAGCTTGGTGAGCCATGAGCTGAGCGCGAACACCATGAAGAGGCACATGAAGAACGCGATCCAGAACATGACCGTGCTGAAGCCCCGGCCGTCGCTGAACAGCTGGCGGATGGGCGCCGCGGCGGCCTTCTCGTGCGCGGGGATGGTGAAGCGGTCGGTGGCCTGCGGCCTGTAGGCCGGGTCCAGCCGGGCGACGATCTGCCGCAGTTCATCGGTACGGCCCCGGGCCAGCAGGAACGGCATGGACTCGGGCAGCGACTTCAGGATGAACGGCACCAGCAGCAGGGGCAGGCCGGCGGCGAAGAACACCGACTGCCAGCCATGGCTCTCCAGCAGGCCCTTGCCCAGCAGCGCCGCCAGCATGCCGCCGACGGCGTAGCCGCTGAACATCAGCGTGACCAGGGTCGCGCGCATCTTCCTGGGCGCGTATTCCGTCATGTGCGCCACCACGCTCGGCATCACTCCGCCGATGCCCAGCCCCGCGAGGAAGCGCATCGCGCTGAACGACACCGGCCCCTGCGCCAGGCCGGCCCCCGCGGTGAAGACGCTGAACAGCGCTAGGCAGATGACGATGGCCCAGCGGCGCCCGATGCGGTCCGCCACGGTGCCCAGCAGGATGGCGCCGAACATCATGCCGAACAGCGCGGAGCTCACCATGAAGCCCGCGTGGGTGGCATCCACGCCCATCTTGGCCATGATCGATGGCAGGGCGATGCCGACGACGGCCAGGTCGTAGCCGTCGAACACGATGATCAGCGCGCACCAGAAAAGCACCAGTGCGTGGAACCGGTTGAAGCGGGCGGTGTCCGCCAGCTGGTGGAGGTCGATAGGGCGCACGTCCGTTGTCTCCGTTGCGTTGTCTTTGGAATCCCCGCCGATCTTCTGCACGGCAGAGCGCCGGGTCCAACGCATTTTCAGGATGTCCTGTATGCGCCACGGAAATGATGGGGCGGGTCTTCCCATGGGACCACTCCGGCCTGCCCGGCCGCCGGGGCCCCATGCGATTGGTGAATGCGCGCTATCACGGAATTTCGTTCGACCCGCCGGCCAGCGCTCCCTACATTCCGTTCATTCATCCATCACAGGGCGCGCGCAGCGCCGCAAAGGAGACAGGACATGCAGGGAAAGATCGGCCTGGAAGAACATTTCGCCATTCCGGAGACGCTGCAGGATTCGGCCGGCTTCGTGCCCGGCGACTACTGGAAGGAGCTGAGCCATCGCCTGCTGGACATCCACGAGCGCCGCCTGCGCGAGATGGACGAGAACGGCATGGAGATGATGATCCTGTCGCTCAACGCGCCCGCCGTGCAGGCGATTCCCGACACGCACAAGGCCGTGGAGATCGCCGTGCGCGCCAACGACTTCCTGGCCGAGCAGGTGGCCCGCCGGCCGGACCGCTTCCAGGCCTTCGCGGCGCTGCCCATGCAGGACCCCGACCTCGCCACGCGCGAGCTGGAGCGCTGCATGCAGGACCTGGGCTTCCGCGGCGCGCTGGTCAACGGCTTCTCGCAGGTCGGCACGCCCGAGAACGTGGTCTATTACGACGCGCCGCAGTACGGCGACTTCTGGGGGGCCGTGGAACGGCTGGACGCGCCCTTCTACCTGCACCCGCGCAACCCCATCGCCAGCTGGGCGCAGATCTACCAGGGCCATCCCTGGCTGATGGGCCCCACCTGGGCCTTCGCGCAGGAAACCGCCGTCCATGCGCTGCGCCTCATGGCCAGCGGCCTGTTCGACCGGCACCCGGGCCTCAGGATCATCCTCGGCCACCTGGGCGAAGGCCTGCCCTACAACATGTGGCGCGTGGACCACCGTAACGCCTGGGTGGACATGCCCAAGGGCTATCCCGCGAAGCGCAAACTGTGCGACTACTTCCACGAGAATTTCTACCTGACCACCTCGGGCAACTTCCGCACGCAGACGCTGATCGACGCCTTGCTCGAAGTGGGCGCGGACCGCATCCTGTTCTCCACCGACTGGCCCTTCGAGAACGTGGACCACGCCGCGCACTGGTTCGACGACGCCGCCATCAGCGAGGCCGACCGCCTCAAGATCGGCCGCACCAACGCCCTGTCGCTGTTCAAGCTGCCGCAGGGTTGAGACACGACACACAGCGAGGAAGGCCCCATGATCGACATCGACGAATGGACCATCACCCAGGCCGTGCTGAAAGTGCAGGCCGCCACGCAGGATGCGCGGCTGCGCCGCGTGCTCGACAGCCTGGTGCGGCACCTGCACGACTTCGCGCGGGAGGTGGAGCTGACCGAGGCCGAATGGGCGCAGGGCATCGACTTCCTCACGCGCGTGGGGCACATCACCGACGACCGGCGGCAGGAATTCATCCTGCTCTCGGATGTGCTGGGCCTGTCCACGCTGGTCACCGCGCAGAACAACCGCCGCCCCGCGGGCTGCACGGAAGCCACCGTCTTCGGTCCCTTCTACGTGCCCGATGCGCCCGTGGTCCGCAACGGCGACGACATCGCCCATGGCGCGCACGGGCAGCCGTGCTTCGTGAGCGGCACGGTGCGCGGCATCGGCGGCGAGCCGGTGGCCGGCGCCACCATCGACGTATGGCAATCGGACGAGGACGGCACCTACGATGTGCAGCGCCCCGGCCTGGACCACGCCGAGGGCAGGGCCCGGCTGGCCAGCGAGGCGGACGGGCGCTACCACTTCCGGTCCATCCTCGCGGTGCCCTACCCCATTCCGCACGACGGCCCCGTGGGCCAGCTGCTGGAGCGCACGGGGCGGCACCCGTGGCGCCCCGCGCACCTGCATTTCATGATCCAGGCGCCGGGCTACGAAACGCTGGTCACCCATGTGTTCCGCGAGGGTGGCGAGTACCTGGAATCGGACGCGGTGTTCGGCGTGCGCTCGTCCCTGGTGGCCGACTGGAAGCCCCACGATCCCGGCACGGCCCCCGACGGCACCCGCATGGACACGCCCTTCCACACGCTGGACTACGACTTCGTGCTGAACCCCTCTCCCACAGAGCAGCAGGCACGGCGATGACGGAGACACCCCTGTCCTTCTCTTACGCGGCCAGTCCGTCGCGCATCGTCTTCGGCGCCGGCAGCCTCGACCGCCTGCCCGGGGAACTGGACCGCCTGGGTGTGCGGCGCGCCCTGGTGATGTGCACGCCGAACCAGCGCGGGCAGGCCGAGGCCGTCGCGCAGCGCCTGCCCGGACGGGTGGCAGGCATCTTCGACGGCGCAGAGATGCACGTGCCCATCGAGGTGGCCCGCCGGGCCCGGGCGGAAGCGGCGGCCCTGGAGGCCGACTGCGCGCTCGCCGTGGGCGGCGGATCGACCATCGGGCTGGGCAAGGCCATTGCACTGGAAAGCGGCCTACCCATCGTCGCGGTGCCCACCACCTACGCCGGCAGCGAGGCGACGCCGATCTACGGCATCACCGAGGCCGGCCTGAAAAAGACCGGGCGCGATGCCCGCGTGCTGCCGCGCACGGTGGTGTACGACCCCACGCTCTCGCTCACCCTGCCCCTGCCGCTCACGGTGACCAGCACGCTCAACGCCATCGCCCATGCCTGCGAAGGCCTGTACGCCCACGACGGCAACCCGGTCACCGCCCTGATGGCCGAGGAAGGCATCCGCGCCTGCGCCGCCGCGCTGCAGCCGCTGCGCGCGGACCCGCGGGACCTGTCCGCGCGCAGCCAGGCCCTGTACGGCGCCTGGCTCTGCGGCACGGTGCTCGGGGCCGTCTCCATGGGGCTTCACCACAAGCTCTGCCACACCCTGGGCGGCAGCTTCGGGTTGCCGCATGCCGAGGTGCACTCCGTCATCCTGCCGCATGCGATGCGCTACAACGCGGCCGCCGCCCCGCAGGCCATGGAGCGCATCGCGCGCGCGCTGGGCACGGACGACGCGCCCCTGGGCCTGCACCGGCTCGCCGCGGAGCACGGCGCGCCGCTCTCGCTGCGGGAGATCGGCATGCCGGAATCCGGCCTCGACCGGGCAGCGGAACTGGCCGCCGCGCAGCCGTACCCGAATCCGCAGCCCCTGGAGCGGGCAGCGCTGCGCGGGCTGCTGGACGCCGCATTCCACGGCAGGCCGCCGGCCTAGTAGGGCCTGCCGGCCCCGGATCTGTCGTGGCCTCAGCCCGCCGGCTCCGGTGCCCGCCGCGACTTCTCGTGGAACAGGCCGAACATCAGCTCGCGCAGCCAGCGGTTGCCGCTGTCCTGGTGGAAGCGCTCGTGCCACTGCTGGCTGATCTCGAAGGGCGCCACCTCGAACGGCGCATTCAGGATATGCAGGTCGGAGCGTGAAGCCACCATGGCCTGCGCGAGGCGCTGTGGCGCGGTCAGCACCAGCCCGGTGGTGGCGACGATGGACGACAGGCCCAGCGAATGCGCGGCGGTGAGCACCACGCGCCGCCGGTCGAGCGCGCCCACGCGCTCCAGGGCCTGCTGCAGCTGGTGGTCGGTGGTGCCGCGCGGCCGGTAGGCGATGTGCTCGGCCGCCAGGTAGTCGTCCAGCGTGATGGAGTCCCGCGTGCCCAGGGGGGACGCGCGGGCCACGAGCACCACGAAGGTCTCGTCGAACAGGCGCTGCTGGTAGAACGACGGACCCATGGGCTCCCAACTGCCCAGCGCGACATCGATCTGGCCGTGCAGCATGCGCTGGCGCGCCTCGGCGCGCGGCACGTCCACCGTCTCGAAACGGATGCCCGGCGCTAGGCCACGGGCGAGCGACAGCAGCCGGGGCATCATCACCAGCTGCCCGATGTCGTTGACCGCGATGCGGAAAAGGCGCCCGGAGGTGCCCGCCTCGAACGTGCGGCCCTGGTCCACCGCCTGGGAGAACGCGGCAAGCCCTTCCTCCACCGGGCCGATCAGCCGTTCGGCCAGCGGCGTGGGCACCATGCCCTCCGCGGAGCGCACGAACAGCACGTCGTTGAAGCGCTCGCGCATGCGCTTGAGCGCATTGCTCACCGCCGACTGCGTCATGCCCAGCCGCTCGCCCGCCAGCGTGACGCTGCGGGTCGCGAAGATGGCCTGGAAGACCAGGAACAGGTTCAGGTCGATCGAGTGGATGTTCACCGCGCCTCCCCCTTGCCTTCGGTCATGCCCCTCATTCCCGGTCCAGCGCGGCGAGGTTGTCGTAGAGCATGCGCAGCATGTCGCGCAGCGACTCGGCCTGCGCATGGGTCAGCCCCCCCAGGGAAACCCGTTCGTACAGCTGTGCCAGCGGAATGATGCGCAGCGTCAGTTCGTGGCCCGCCGGGGTCAGGCTCAACGCCAGCGCGCGCGCGTCCTCGCCCGAGCGGTCGCGCACCACGAGGCCGCGCTGCAGCAGCCCATCGACGACGCGCGACAGCGTGGAAGGCTCCGTCGAGGTGTGCAGCGCCAGGTCGGAAAGCCGCTGGTGGGGCTGGTGGTGCAGCGCCACGCACACGCGCCAGTCCGTGAGCGACAGTTCGAACTGCCGCAGCTCCCGGCTGAACGACTGGCCCATGCGCGAGCCCGCACGCGCCAGCAAATAGGGAATGGCGCGCTCCAGGTCGTGACGCACCTCTTTGCCTGCATTTGCAATGGATTCCGTGGCAGCAGCAGGCGCTGCAACTGCGCGCCCAGGTGCCTTGGAGGCCGGAGTTTTCGCGGCAGCAGGGGACTTTTTTCGGGTGGCCATGGCCCATCTTACCGGTGCCGCAACCGTTGGACATCCGTGGAATTCCCTCAGGCATGCGTGAAAACCCCGAGCCTCAATTACTTGCAAATGCAAATAAAAAGCTCTCCAATGGCGTCACAGAAGACGGCTCAACCATTCCATCCGGAGACACCATGCAACCCGCCAACGCCCATCCGTTCGCCGCGCTCAACCACGTGGACCTTCCCGCCCCCGGCCGCCACTCGCCCGTGGCGGGTGCGCCTTCCCTGGCTTCGATCGTTGCATCCGCAAGCGATCTGGTCCCCGTGCTGCGCGCACGGGCCGAGCAGACGGAGCGGGACCGCCGCGTTTCCGACGAGACGACCCGCGCCTTCCACGACGCGGGCTTCTTCAAACTCATGCAGCCGGCACGCTATGGCGGCTACGAATACGGCTTCACCGCCTTCATCGACGTGGTGAGCGAGCTGGCGCGCGGCTGCACCTCGTCGTCCTGGGGCTGCTCGCTGGGTGCCATCCACCAGTGGCTGGTCGGCACCTTCCCTGAACAGGCGCAGGACGACGTGTGGCGCGACGACCCGTCGGCCATCGTGTGCGGCTCGTATGCGCCGGCCACGATGGCGCAGAAGGTCGATGGCGGCTACCTCGTGCAAGGCAAGTGGCTCTTCGCTTCCAACGTGGACAACTCGCAATGGGCCCTGCTGGGCGTGCAGTTTCCGCCCGAAGACCAGGGCGCGCCGCCGTCCGCCGGCTTCCTGCTGGCGCCGCGCGCCGACTGGCGGATCGAGGACAACTGGCACGTCGCCGGCCAGGCGGGCACCGGCTCCAAGGCCATCGTCATCGACCAGCCGCTCTTCATCCCCGGGCACCGCAAGCTGACCTTCGCCGAAGCGTCGTCCAACCAGCCCCCCGGCGCGCAGGCGAACACCAACCCGATCTACCGCATCCCGTTCCTGTCGGCCGTACCGGTGTGCCTGACCTCGCCGATCCTGGGCACGGCCCAGGGCGCGGTGGACGCACTGATCGAGTTGGCAGGCGTGCGCGTGACGCGCGGCGCCGTCTCCGGTGGAGGCAACCGGCTGAGCGAATTCTTCCCCGTGCAGTCGCGCCTGGCCGAAGCCTCGGCCAGCGTGGACGCTGCGCGGCTGCTGGTCTACCGCGACACCGCGCAGGTCGAGCAGATGGCCATGGACGGCCAGGCCATCGACGTTGCCCGGCGCATCCGCAACCGGCGCGACCACGCCTTCGCCGCGCGCCTGTCGCGCGATGCCGTGGAGGCCGTGTTCGCCAGCGTGGGCGGCGCGGGCCTGGCGCTGGACCAGCCCATCCAGCGCATGTGGCGCGACGCGAATGCGATCTCCCGCCACATCAGCCTGAACTGGGACGCCGTGTCGTCCATGGTCGGGCAGTACCTGCTGGGCCTGGAACCCAAGGGCCAGTACTGAAACGAGGACCACGGGAACGGAGCCGCCACATGTATTCCTGGGCCCTCATCACCGGCGACGCGGCCGACACAGTCGATGCACGCGCGCTGCGGCAGGCGCTGGGCGCCTTCCCCACGGGCGTGTGCCTGGTCACCACCGCCACGCCCGACGGCAAGCGCGAAGGCATGACCATCAATTCCTTCGCGTCCGTCTCGCTCGACCCGCCCCTGCTGCTCTGGAGCATCCGCGACGACGCGCGCAGCGCCGATGCCTTCCTGGCGGCGCGCGCGTTCAACCTCAGCGTGCTGGCCGCCTCGCAGCGCGACCTGGCCTGGCACTTCGCCAGGCCTGCGCCGGACAAGTTCGAGCGCTTCGAGGCCGACTTCGACACCGCCCGCAACGGCTGCCCCCGCCTGCGGGAAAGCGTGGCCACCTTCGAATGCAGCACCTACTCGCGCCACCAGGAGGGCGACCACACCGTGCTGCTAGGGCGCATCGAACGGTTCACGCGCGGCGACGCGCCGCCGCTGCTGTTCCACTCGGGGCAGATGGGGTCGCTGTGGGAACTGGCGGGGACGCTGGCGCAACCGGCGTGAGCCGGTATCCCGCGGGCCGGCCCCGGCCCCCCGTCCCGCTGGATCAATACTTGTGGAAGTAGGGTTTCGAGCAATCCGTCCCGCGCACCTTGCACTCGGAGCCACCGGCCTTGCGGCAATCCTCCAGCGCCCGCTCCTGCGCCGCGGGGATGCTCGCTGCACTGATGATCTTGCCGATCGCGCGCCCGGAAGTGGATTTCGGGCTATCGACCACCGCGACGCACTGGTTGCGATAGGTGTGCGAGACGACGCAATCGGAGTTGCCGAGCTTGGTGCAGAGCTGCATTGCGCCCTGGCGCGCGTCCTCCTCCGAGAATCTCCCGGTACTGCTGCCGATGTCCCCGCTGGACGGGGAGGTCGCGATCGCGCCCCAGGTCTTGATCCACTCGCCTGTCGGCCGCGGGGGCGCCTCCTCGCCACCGCCGCTCGGCCCGCAAAGCGCGCTGCCGGCCGCCACGCCCGAGGGGCATGCGGTCTGGGCGAAAGCGCCGAAGGAGATCAGGCAGGAGGCAGCAGTCAGGAGACCGAGTGAGAAGAGATGTTTCATGGCGGTACTTGGGTGTTGGCTCGGCGGTATCCGTGGCTCGCGCCAGTCTCAATACTTGTGGAAGTACGGCTTCGTGCAATCTTTTCCTATCACCTTGCACTCGGTTCCACCGGCCTTCCGGCATTCCTCCAGAGCGAGGTCCTGAGCCGAGGCGATGCTCCCTGCAGAGGAGATCCTGCGCAAGACACGCCCGGACGCAAGCTTCTGACTATCCGCCACTGCGACGCACTGGTTGTAATAAGTGAACACAGCCGTGCAATCCGAATTGCCGAGATTGGCGCAGACCTTCACGGCGCCTTCGCGTGCTTCCTCCTCCGTGAATTTCCCGGTGCTGCTGCCGACGTCCCCGCTGGAAGTAGAGCGTGCGATCGCCCCCCAGGTCTTGATCCACTCGCCTGTCGGCCGCGGGGGCGCCTCCTCGCCACCGCCGCTCGGCCCGCAAAGCGCGCTGCCGGCCGCCACGCCCGAGGGGCATGCGGTCTGGGCGAAAGCGCCGAAGGAAATCAGGCAGGAGGCGGCGAAGAGGGCGAGGGACAGGGGCAATTTCATGGCGGCTCCAATACAGGGCTGGATGGAACGGTTCCAGAGCGTGCTGCAAGCGTAACCGCTCCGCATCCAGGACACGGCGACCAGCGTACCGATCAAGGCGCATCGATGTATCCACCGGCAAGGTTATGCAACGCCAGGAAACAGATGTTTACACATCGAGTCACGCCGATAGCATGGCCCGTTCAAACCAAAGGAGGAACAGGCAAGGCATGGACATCGACAAAACCGGAAAAGTGCAGCATCCGCGTGTGCGGCTGGCGATCCACGGGGCCATCCAGCGCGGCGAGATGAAGGTGATCAACGGCATCATCGTCCACCAGACGGGGGCTTCCACGGCACAGTCTTCATTCAACAGCTACAAGACGGCCAACCCCAACGGCGCGCATTTCCTCATCGACAAGGACGGCACGATCTACCAGACGGCCTCCATCTACCAGAAGACCCACCACGTGGGCTTCATCAAGTCGCGCTGCATGGAGGAGCACAAGTGCACGCCGGCCGAAGTCGCCGCGCTCAAGGGCAAGACCGTGGGCCGCCAGATCGGCACGGTGGAAAAGCACAAGCCCTTCCCCAAGCGGTACCCCGACAACAACGACTCCATCGGCATCGAGATCGTCTCGGGTGTGCAGGGACAGACCTTCGAAGCCGTGACGGGCGCGCAGCAGGTCTCGCTGACGTGGCTGACCGCGCAGCTCACGTCCACGCTGGGCATCTCCACGCGCGAGATCTACCGGCATCCCCAGGTTTCCTGGAAGAACGCTACCGAAGCGAGTACGGCGCAATGGTGAAACGACACGCAACCCTTCTCGCACTCGCCTGCTTCGCGGCAGTGCCGGCCTCCACCCTGGCCGCCGAATCCTGGATGCGCGCGCAGGTCGAGGCCCTGCCCGCCTCCGTGCGCCAGGTGCTGCCCTGCGGCCAGTGGACGCAAGCGTCCCGGCAGGGCACCTACCGCGTGGTGGAGGCGAACGTGAACGAGGGCGCGGGCAGCGAGCTCTATGTGCAGTGGGTGACCGACCCGCTGCAGGGCGACCCGTCGCGCATCACGAAGACCGTCGCCTTTTCCGAGCTGAACGACGACCACAGCCAGTACCGCTTCGAATCCGTGCAGTGCCGCGCGCGCGGCGCGGCGATCGAGATCACGGTGAAGGCCCGCTACGAGCACGACGAGGACGACCGGCTGCGCACCTTCAACGTGCGCGTGGAGCCGGGCGGGAGCTACCGCCTGGACGAGGTCGGCGCGCGCAAGCGCAAGTAGCCAGGCCCGCCGCCGCCCTGCCGTGGCGCGGCGGCCCCTCCCGGTGCCTCAGCGGGCGGCGGGCTGCAGCTTCTTCTTGAACAGCCCCAGCGCCAGCGCCGTCACCACCGTGCCGGCCAGGATCGCGGCCGCATACAGGACCACATGGTTCACGGCGTTGGGAATGGCCAGCACGAACACGCCGCCGTGCGGGGCCTGCAGGCCGATGTTCCAGGCCATCGAGAGGCCCCCGGCCACCGCGGAGCCCAGCACGCAGGCCGGGATCACGCGCAGCGGGTCGCGCGCCACGAAGGGGATTGCGCCTTCGGTGATGAAGGCCAGGCCCAGCACGGCGGAGGCCTTGGAGGCTTCGCGCTCTTCGGCGGTGAAGCGGCTCTTGAACAGCCAGCAGGCCAGGGCGATGCCCAGCGGCGGCGTCATGCCGGCGGCCATGGCGGCGGCCATGGGGTTGGCCACGCCGCTGGCGATCAGGGTGGTGGAGAAGACGTAGGCAGCCTTGTTCACCGGCCCGCCCATGTCGAAGGCCATCATGGCGCCCAGGATCACGCCCAGCAGCACGGCGCTGCCGGTCTGCAGGCCCTTGAGCCAGTCGGTCAGCGCGCCCATCACGGCGGCCATGGGCGCGCCGATCACCATCATCATCAGCACGCCGACGATGGCCGCGCCCAGCAGCGGCAGGATCAGCACGGGCTTGAGCCCGTCCAGCCCGCGCGGCAGGCGGATGAAGCGGTTCAGCCAGTGCACGGAATAGCCCGCGATGAAGCCGGCCGCGATGGCGCCCAGGAAGCCCGCGCCGACGGTGCCGGCCAGCATGCCGCCGATCATGCCGGGCGCGATGCCGGGCCGGTCGGCGATGGAATAGGCGATGTAACCCGCCAGCGCCGGCAGCATGAGCGCGAAGCCCGCCTTGGCCCCGACCTGGAACAGCACCCAGCCCAGCGTGCCCTTGTGCGCGTCGTCATAGACGTAGATGCCGCCCAGCGCGAAGGCCAGCGCGATCAGCAGGCCGCCGGCCACCACGAAGGGCAGCATGAACGACACCCCCGTCATCAGGTGCTTGTAGGCGCCCGTGGATTCGCGCTTGCCGGCCGCTGCCGGAGTGGCCGCCGTGCCGCCGGCCGCAGGGGCGGGCGATGCCGGATCGCCCCACACCTGGGCCTGCGCCCGCGCCTGGGCGAAGACCGCCGCCGCATCGTGGATGGCGGCCTTGGTGCCGGTGGCGTAGAGGCGCTTGCCGGCGAAGCGGTCGCGGTTGACCTGCGTGTCCGCCGCGATCACCACGAGGTCGGCCTCGGCGATCTCGCCGGCGGTGAGCGCGTTCTGCGCGCCCACCGAGCCCTGCGTCTCCACCTTGATCGCGTGGCCCAGCGCGCGCGCGCCCTGCTCCAGCGCCTCGGCGGCCATGAAGGTGTGGGCCACGCCCGTGGGGCAGGACGTGATGGCGACGATGCGCAGGGGTCCGTCCTGGGGCGCAGCGGTTGCGGGCGAAGGCACGGCGGGAGCGGCGGCCTGCACGTGCGCCCCGCCCGCGCGGGCCAGCGCGGCGCGCACCACGCGTTCCGCATCGGCCAGCACGTCCTGCGGTGCGGCTTCGTGCACGGGGGCCGCGGCCGTGCCCAGCAGGTCCTGGCGGTCCACGGGCATGTCGGCGGCGATGATGGCCGCCGCGGCGCCCGCGAGTTCGCCGTCGCTGAACCCGCCCTGGGTGCCCAGGCTGCTGTGCACGCTCACGGCGATGCGGTGGCCGAGCGATTCGGCCGCGGCGCGCAGCGCCTCGGCCACCATGAAGCTGTGCGCCGGGCCGGCCTGGCTCGCGGCGATGGCGATGAGTTGGGCCATGGTGTGTGTCTCCTGATTGCTTAGAGCGGCGTGGCCTGGATGGATGCGGCCAGGGCATCCACCTCGGCGCGCGGCGGCAGGCCCGGCGCGATGCGCTGGATGCGGGCGGCGGCGCAGGCCATGCCGAAGATCGCGGCGGCGGGCATGGCCCGGCCCTGCGACAGGGCGGCGAGCGTGCCCGCCACCAGTGCGTCGCCTGCGCCCACCGTGGTGGCGACGGGCACGCGGGCGGCCGCGGCCTGCCAGCAGCCTTCGGCCGTGGCGATCACCGCGCCGTCGCCCCCCAGGGACACGGCCAGCTGCCGCACCCCGTGTGCGCGGCAGAGAGCGAGCGCGGCCTGCGCCACGTCGGCAGGCGTGGGCAACGCGCGGCCGGCCAGCTCTTCCAGTTCCGCCCGGTTGGGCTTGATGAAGTCCACGGGCACCACGGCGCCGCGCGCCGGATCGGCCAGCGCCTGCAGCAGCTGCCGCAGCACCGCGCCGCCCGTGTCGATGGCGATGCGTGCGCCACGCGCCGCCACGGCGCGGGCGATGCGCTCCCACACGGTGGCATCCGCACCGGGCGGCAGGCTGCCGGCCAGTTCGCACCAGTCGCCGGCCCGCACCTGGGCGCACAGCGCGGCGACCAGGCCGGCCTCGGCGCGCGCGAGGGCCGCGGGCTCCAGGGCCAGGCCGGGCAGGTTGATGTCGGTGGAGTCGCCGCGCGCGGCGTCGGCGATCTTGATGTTGGTGCGCGTGGCGCCCGGCACGCGCAGCATGCCGTCCGCGATGCCGCGCGCGGCGAAGGCGGCGGCGAACACCGCGTCGTTGTCCGCGCCCAGCCAGCCGGTGGCCGTCACCGGCACACCCAGCGCCGCGAGCACGGCCGCCACACCCACGCCCTTGCCGCCGGCCTCCACCTGCTGGCCGAGCGCGCGGTGCACGTTGCCGGGCACGAGCGCCTGCACGCGCACGGTATGGTCGATGGCCGGGTTGAGGGTGACCGTAAAGACCCGGGGCGTTGCGTGGTCAGCCATGGTCGGCCTCCTGCCCGGGTGCCTGCGGCGCCGGGCGCAGCGCGGCGCCCAGGGCGCGCACTTCGTCGGCCGTGTCCACGTCGAGCGCGCTGCGCGCCAGCGCCTGCAGCTCGGCCAGGGAATGGCGCCGCAGCAGCGCCTTGACGGTGCCGATGTCGCCGGCACTCATGCTCAGCTCCTGCACGCCCAGGCCCACGAGCAGCGCCGCGCCCAGCGGCTCGCCCGCCAGGCCACCGCACACGCCCACCCAGCGGCCGTGGCGCGCCGCGCCGGCCACCGTGCGCTCCACGAGCCGCAGCACCGCGGGATGCAGGCTGTCGGCCATGCCGGCGAGTTCGGGATGCTGGCGGTCCACCGCCAGCGCATACTGGGTGAGATCGTTGGTGCCGATCGAGAAGAAGTCCACGTGGGCGGCCAGGCGGTCGGCGGTCAGCGCGGCCGAAGGCACCTCGATCATGATGCCCACCGGCACCGTGGGCGCCTGCAGCTCGGCGCGCACGGCCTCCATGCGCGCTCGCAGTTCGCGCACCTCTTCCACGGTGCTGATCATCGGGAACATCACCTGCAGCGGGCCGTGCTGCGCGGCGCGGTAGAGCGCGCGCAACTGGGGCACCAGCAGGTCGTCGCGCCGCAGCGCCAGCCGCGCGCCGCGCACGCCGAGGAAGGGGTTTTCTTCCACGGGCAAATCCAGGTGGGGCACGCGCTTGTCGCCGCCGATGTCCAGCGTGCGCACCACGAGCGGCCGGCCCTGCAGCGCCTCCACCATGCCGCGGTAGGCCTGGTACTGCGCCTCCTCGTCCGGCACGGTGTCGCGCTCCAGGAAGAGGAATTCGGTGCGCATCAGGCCCACGCCTTCGGCGCCGGATTCCAGCGCCTTCGCGACCTGGTCGGCGCGGTTCACGTTCGCGGCGATCTCCACCGTGTGGCCATCGGTGGTGGTGGCGGGCTCGCGGCGGGTGCGGGCCTCTTCCTCCTGCCGGCGGGCCAGGCGTGCCATGCGCTCGCGCGCTTCCACCAGGGCGGTTTCGCTGGGCGCCACGTACAGCCGGCCGCGGTAGCCGTCCAGGATGGCCGGCGTGCCGCCCAGTGCCGGGCCCGAACCGTCCCGTGCGGGCAGCACGCCCGGGCCGGCAGCCACCACGGCGGGCAGGCCCAGGGCGCGCGCCAGGATGGCCGTATGCGCCGTGGGGCCGCCGCGCGCGGTGCAGAAGCCGCGCACGCGTTCGGTGTCGATCTGCGCGGCCATCGAGGGAGAAATATCGTCGGCCAGCAGGATGGCATGGTCGGGCCAGGCGGCCCCGGCCGCATCCGGCCCGGCCGCCTCGCCGCCCAGGCCCAGCAGGTGGCGCAGCACGCGCTCGCCCACGTCCTGCAGGTCGGCCGCGCGGGCGGCCAGGGTGGCGTCCGGCAGCGCGCGCTGCGCGGCCACGCGCTCGTGCACCGCGTGGCGCCAAGCCCAGGCGGCGCCGTGGCGCTGCACCACGGTGCGGCTCACGGCCTGCATCAGTTCCGCATCGCGCAGCAGCCCCTGGTGGGCCGCGAAGATGCCGGCCTGCTCGGCGCGGCCGGCGGCCTTTGCACCGGCGGCCAGTTGCTCCAGCTGCGCCTGCGCGGCGGCGAAGGCCCGGTCGAGCGCTGCGGCCTCGGCGGCCACAGAGGTGAAGCGGTCCTCCACGTCCAGGGCGGCCGCCTCCGCATGCACCAAGGTGCCCACGACCAGGCCAGGGCTGGCGGCGATGCCGGTGAAGGTATGCCGCGCCGCGGGCTGCCAGTCGCCCAGCTCGCGGCCCAGGCCCTGGGCCTGGGCCTGCCGCGCGGCCGAAAGTTCGGCCTGCCGCGCCTCTTCCTCGCCGAGCCGCACGATGGTGGCTGCCAGCGTGGACAGCGCGGCGGCCGCATCCGGGCCCTGCGCGGACAGGCGCAGCTGCGCGCCACGCCCGGCCCCCAGGCCCAGCAGCGCGGCCACGCTCTTGGCGTCGGCCACCGCGTCGCCGCACCGAACGTGCACCCGCGCCTGGAAGCGCCCGGCCACGCGGGCCCATTCGCCGGCCGGCCGCGCATGCAGGCCGCTCGGGTAATTGAGGGAGAGTTCGCGCCCGAGCGGGAAATCCTCCAGCGCCGCGCCCTGGGCCCCGGCGCCCGCAGCGCCCTCCGGCGCATCGGCCGTGAGTGCGCGCACGATCTCCTGCGCATCGCCCGTGGTGGCCAGGCGCTGCATCAGGGCGGAGTCGCGCATCACGCGCGTGAGCCGGCGCAGCACCTGGATGTGCTCGTCGGATGCCGCGGCGATCGCCACCACCAGCTTCGCCTGCTTGGCGTCGTCGCCCCAGCGCACGCCGGCCGGCACCTGCAGCACGGCCAGCCCCGTGCGGCGCACGAGGTGCTTGTCTTCCACCATGCCGTGCGGAATGGCCAGCCCTTCGCCCAGGAAGGTGTTGGCCACCTTCTCGCGCTGCAGCAGGCTGTCGACATAGGCGGGCTGGATGTGGCCGGCCTGCGCCAGCAGTGCGCCGGCGGCGCGCACGGCGTCCTCGCGGTTGTGCGGGGCCGCCCCGAGGCGGACCTCGACCGGAATGGTGGACATGGGCATGTCTCCTGAATTTGGTATCGATTCCAGACGCGATTATGAAACGGTGGCTCGTGCCCGGGCAAGCCGGATCGCACCCCCGTCGCCCTGAAAACCAGGGAAAACACCTAGGAAATCACAGGTCCCAAGCATGTCTGCGTGCACATCGATGCCACCGGCAGCCGTGGGATGGAAAACCGCCGCCGCACCGCTTGCCAGATGAATCATGGAATCGTTACCATCCAGCGAATCCCGTACCGGCGCATGCCCGGTACCTGTCCCGTTATCCCAACCGCCTTGCCCAGGAGTCCGGATTGGCCAGCATCAAGGACGTCGCCCAGCGCGCCGGCGTCTCCACCACCACCGTCTCGCGCGTGCTCACCACGCCCGGCGCCGTGCGCTCCCCGCTGCGCGAGCGCGTGGAGCAGGCCATCGCCGAAATGGGTTACCGGCCCAACCTTGCGGCGCGGCGGCTGCGCCAGCGCCGCGCCTCGATCGTCGGCCTGATCGTCTCGGACATCCGCAGCCCCTTCTTCACCGACGTGGGCCGTGCCGTGGAGGACGTGGCCTACCGCAACGGCCTGCGGCTCATCCTCTGCAACAGCGACGAAAACCCCGCCAAGGAGCAGTCGTACCTGGAGTTGATGGCCGACGAGCAGGCCAGCGGCGTGATCCTGTCGCCCACCATGGAGGGGCTGCAGCGCCTGCGACCCGCGGACTGGCCGTTTCCGCTCGTGCTCGTGGACCGCGCGCTCGAAAGCTCCCGCGTGGACCGCGTGGTGCTGGACAACCACGCCGCGGCCCGCCGCGCCACGGAACACCTGCTGCAATCGGGCTGGCGGCGCATCGCCCTGCTCGCCGGCATCCACAGCACCACCGGCCAGCAGCGCCACGCGGGCTATGCGGACGCCCTGGCGGCGCATGGCCTCGCGCCGCGGCCGCTGTGGCTCGACCCCACGCGCGAAGCAGGCGAGCGCGCCACGGCGCAATGCCTCGCGGCGCCGCCCGCCGAGCGCCCCGACGCGCTGCTCGCCACCAACGGCCTGCTGTTGCTCGGCGCCCTGCAGGCCGTGCAGGCCGCCGGCCTGCGCACGCCGCAGGACATCGGCATCGCCGGCTTCGACAACAACGACTGGACCGCCCTGCCCGCGCTGGACGTGACCACCATCGCCCAGCCCACCTACGACATCGGCCGCACGGCGGCGGAGTTGCTGCTGCAGCGCATGCAGGACCCGGCGCGGCCTGCGCGGCGCGTGGTGCTGGAAGGAGAGCTGGTGGTACGGGGCTCCAGCGCGAGGCCCTAGCGCGCCCCGCCTGGCTTCGCTCGCCCCTGCACTGCTTCGCACCGCGGGCGCGGCGGCCCGGGGCCTGAGTTACCGTCCGTGGCGGCCAGGACCGCTCCACGCGGCATGCCCACCCCATGCTCCGTATCCAGCGAACCTTCCCGAACACGTCCACGCGGCCCGCTGCTCCGGCTGCACCGGGTCCTGACGGCCCAGCGCCACGAGGTACCACGCTTCGGCAACTGCTCCGGGACCCCGGGGAGACATCCGGAGCGCCGGGTCCTGACGCACCGGCGCCACGGCGCACTACGCTCCGGCAACTGCTCCGGGAATCCGAACCGGCATACGGAGCCGCAGCTCTCCGGCAGGCGCCGCCGGAGCGGCCACGCCACCGTCCCATGCTGTGGGAGTTGATGCACGCAGAAGGCGGAAGGGTGGGCGCGGGCCTGCATCCGCCCACGGAGGCCCTGTCGCGGCGCAAACCCGCAACGGCGCCCGGCTCGGAAGTAGCAGCCCATGGCGAACACCTGCGGAAGTCGGCCGCCGACCTGCAGGCCGTGGACGGGGCTGCGGCCGAGGCCTTCCAGCGGTGGACCCGCGGCCTGCAGGACCAGGCCGCGGTACTCGACCAGCCGCTGACGCAGGCAGACATGGAGTTGGTCGATGCCGTGGTGGCCGAGGCCCTGCGGTCCACCGCCTTCCGGCAGGCCTTCACCACTTTCCTGGTGGAGCACGCCCCCGGCGACCTCCACCTGGACGGATCACCGCGCGACGAAGGTTTCCAGCGCATCGCAGGCGACGCCCGCACCGCCTATGCGTGCATGCTGGAGCACCGGCTCATGCGCGGCACGGGCCAGGACGAAGCACTGCACCTGCTGCTGGACGCCCTGCGCGATCCCCGCCTGGGCCTGTCCCGGGACACCTTGCTGCACGAAAGGCCGCCCACCGGCGGCCCCGAGCGGATATGGCCGCCATTGCGGGCCTATGTGGTCCTGCACGACCCTGCGGGCTCCGCGGCCCAGGAAAAAGCCGCCGCCCTGGCCGCTGGCGCCTTCGAGCAGGCGCAGCAGGGACGCATCGATGAAGCTGCGGCCATCGCGCAGTCCGAGGCAGCGCAGGCGCACGCGAACGGCGCGGCCGACCGGCGGGCCCGCGCGCTGCTGCAGGACTGGGGTTTCGGCCCCGTCCCTGCGGCGGACGGAGCGCGTCCGCCCCTCAGGGCCTCGGCCGGAACGTGATCACCATCTCCGGAGGGAACTGCCCCTGGTCATCCGCAGGCACCCGCTGGACGCGCGCCACCGCGCGCAGCACGGCCTGGTCCCAGTCCGCGCTGCCGCTGGGCTGCACCAGCCGGTAGCTTTCGATGGCGCCCTGGGCGCTCAGCCGCAACCGGACTTCGGCGGCGGGATTGCCGGTCACGCCCTGCGGCAGGCTGATCTGCGACTGGAAGGCATCGCGGATCCGCTGGGCGTAGTCGCGCGGCTTGACCGCGAGACCGGCGGCCGGCTTTTCCCCGGGGCCGGCGGCCGGCTTGTCCGACAGCACGAAGTTGAACGGGATGCGGTAGCTGGCGTCCACGGCATACCCCTGGCTGTCCTTGGCGGGGTGGAAGGTGGCATTGCGCACGGCGGCCAGGGCCGACTCGTCCAGTTCCCGGTGGCCGGAACTCTGGGCGATGGAAACATCCCGCGCCTGCCCCATCGATCCGATGGTGGCGGAGACGACGACACGCCCTTCGTGCCCCCGGCGGCGGGCCTCGGGCGGATAGACGGGCTGCAGCGGCGTGACCGGGGTGGCGCGCGCGGAGAGCGACGGCGGCACGGGCCCCGCCGGCTCGCGGGGCGACAGGCCAGGGTAGATGCCGCCCACCCCGGTCCCTGGCGGCAGGCTGCCGTGGACGGGCGCAGCCGGTGAAGGCGCCGATCGCGGCGGATCGTTCTGCAGGCACGTCCGCAACAGAGCCGTGAGGACCAGCACGCCGAAGATGATCCACCCGTTGCCGATGCGGAAAGACGATTCCGGCACCGAAAACGGCCCGGCTGCGGGCGCGGGCGCGGGTACCCTGGCCGGCGCATAGGTCAGCCAGCGCCGCCACCGCGGCACGGCATCCGCCCATTCGCGCCACCGCTCCGCGTTGCCCAGCGCGGTGACCACGTGCAGCCAGTGCGGAAACAGGCTGCGCAGGTGCAGCACCCGGGGCAGGTGCCGCAGCAGGAACCCCGTGCCCGGGCGCCTGTCGTCCCGCAGCCGGCGGATGAGGTCCCGCTGGCCCACCCGCACCTTTTTCGGCTGCGCATCGTAGAAATCGAGTTCGTCGATCGCGGAGGCGATCACCGCCCCCGCGCGCCCGAACGCGGCCAGCCGGTCCCGGTCGCGGCGCCAGCCGAAACACTCCATCGCGGGCCCGAACAGGTACTCGTGGCCCGGCTGCCAGCCGTTCGCCAGCAGGGACACCACGCCGCCCTCGAACAGGAACCGGGCATCCATGTCGATCAGGCGCTCGCCTTCGAGCGCCTGCTGCAGCCAGGCCTGTACCTTCTCATGGGCCCCGCGCCGCCGCTGCGGCAGCGCCGCGCGCATCGCCTCGAAGACCTCGCGGGCCGAGGCTTCCGCGGCCCGGGCGGCGGCCTGCCGGAGCGCGGCCGCATCGCCGGGGCCATGGCCCGGCTCGCGCGCGGCCGGCGGCGGTGGCCCTGCGGGGAGATCGGGTTCAGCGGGCGCTGGTGGCTCGGCGGGCAATGGTGGTTCTGCATCCGCTGGTGGTTCTTCGCCCGCCTGCTCCCCATCCTCTTGCTGCTGGCGATGGGCGAACCACTGCAGGGAGACCTCGTAAGCCTGGCGCAGGGACTGGAAACCGCCGGGGTCCTTTTCCTGGTCGATCTGCTTGAGCAGCCGCGCGTAGGCACGGCGGATCGCCCGGTCGTCCGCCGCCTCGTCGAGGCCGAGGTGGGCGAGGAACGGAGGCGGCGTGCGGCTTTCCGTGCTCACGGTTCGTCGTCCGCGAGGACGGCCCCCGTGCGCTCGAGGTGGGCCAGCTGGTCCTCCAGCAGCTTGCGCGCCTTGGCGACGACGCGGCCGTCCTGGGTGGCCAGGGCCCCTTCGAACCGCAGGATCTGCTCCGCCAGCCACTCCCGCGCGCCGCCCCGCAACTGCTGGTAGATACGCTCCGCATGCGCCATGGCGGTGCGGTTCTCCAGCGCATCGCGCGGATGGATCTTCAGCGCGCCCATGGCCGTGAGGCGCTCGGCGATCTCGGCTTCGGTCAGCAGGCCCGGATTGCCTTCGATGACGACGCTGAAGGTCTTCTGCGTGCTGGGCACATGCGCCTCCACCTGCAGCAGGCCATTGACGTCATAGCTGAAGCGCACCTCCAGGGAGGAATCCTCGCGGCTCGTGCCCGGCAGCTCGATCCGCAGGTTGCCCAGGTGGATGTTGTCCTGCACCAGGCGCGATTCGCCCTGGTAGATCTCCAGATCGACGAACACCTGGTCGTCCCGCGTCGGCGCATAGGTCTTCATGCGGCTGACCGGCACGATCGTGTTGCGCTCGATGATGGGATCGAAATGGCCCGCCGTGGAACTCCCGTCGGGCATGCGCTTGTTCACGGCCACCCCCAGGGAATAGGGCGACACATCGGTCATCACCACTTCGCTGAGGGCCGCGTCCTTCGCCTTCAGCCCGGCCTGGATGGCCGCGCCCATGGCGACCACCTCGTCCGGGTTGAAGTCGATGGCGGGAAAGCGGCCGAACATCGTCGTCGCGAGCCGCCGGACCATCGGCATGCGCGTGGCGCCGCCGGCCAGCACGATGTTGTCCAGCATGACGGTGCGCAGGTTCGCGTCCCGCAGGGCCCGCTCCACCGGCAGCCGCAGCTGCTTGAGCAGCGTGGCGCAGGCGCTTTCGAACAGGGACTCGTCCACTTCCAGGGACAGAGGCTTTCCCTGGTGCTCCACCGACAGCACGGCCCGTGCCTGCTCGCTGAGCGCCCGCTTCGCGCGCTCGGCGGCCGCAACGAGCCGCTGCATGAAGTGGCTGTCCCGGCGCAGGGATTCGGAGAGCTTGAGGCGCTCGAAGAACAGGTTCACCAGGGCCTGCAGGAAATCCTCGCCGCCGAGGAAGTTGTCCCCCGCGGATGCCCGCACCTCCATCACACCGTCGAACATCTCCAGGATGGAGACATCGAAGGTGCCGCCGCCCAGGTCGAAGACGAGGAACCGGGTTTCGCTGTCCTGCTGGTGCAGTCCGTAGGCCAATGCCGCCGCCGTCGGCTCGTTGAGCAGCCGGTCGACCCGCAGCCCGGCCAGGGCGCCCGCGGCCCGCGTGGCCTTGCGCTGCGCATCCGAGAAATAGGCGGGCACCGTGACCACCGCTTCCTCCACCGGCTCGCCGAGGAACGCTTCGGCGTCGGCCTTCAGCGCGCGCAGCACCAGCGACGACAGCTCCTCGGGCCGGAACGCGCGCCCGGCCAGCACCATCGTCTTGTCGCTGCCCATGTAGCGCTTGAAGTTCGCGGCCGTCCGGTCCGGGTGGGTCTGCAGCCGCTCGCGGGCCGCGCGCCCGACCAGCACCGTGCCGTCCTCGTCCAGGCTGACGCAGGACGGCGTCAGCATCTCGCCGAGCGCATTCGGGATCAGGACGGATCGCCCGTCCTTCCATGCCGCCGCCAGGCTGTTGGTGGTTCCCAGGTCGATGCCGATGATCATCCTCTGCTCCATGTCCTTTGGCGATCAGGCATCGCTCGAAACGTGTGCGGAGCCCCGGGAAACGGCGGTCGCGATGCCGCATGCCACTGCCGGGCTCGAAAGCCCGAGCATGCCATAAAGTTACGCGCCAGGTTAACGACTTGATACCAGCTCAGGGCCGGGAACGCAGGGTCATCGCCCGCGTCACCGCGAGTTCCGCATTGACGAAGCCATGGCCCGAGCGCACGTCATGGCCGGGCGCGCTGAGCGGGTCGCCGGCATCCACCATGTCGCGCGCCGTTTCGCGCAATGCCGGCCCCACCTCGCCGGCACGCATCTTCATGCCCGAGGCCTGCAGCATGAGAGCGGCGACGCCAGCCAGGTGCGGCGAGGCGGCGGAGGTGCCGAAGAAGTTCGGCCAGCCGTTGCCGTCCGTGTCCACGCCGAAGACCGAGTTGTCCACCCCGTCGGGGGCGCAAAGGTCCGGCTTGTGCGTATCGAGGGGATGGGACAGCGCCACACCGTCCGCGTCGCGCGTGCGCGCGAAGCCGCCCGTGGAGGAGAACGTCTCGGCCACCGGGCCGCGCGGCGTATTCACCTGCGAATAGCGCACGGCACAGGCGACGATGGCGCCCTCCGACGCGTTGTGGCCCACGGCAGTCGCGGAGTGGAAGGCCGCCTCGCGCGGCCAGTCCACCAGCGACATGTCGCTGGGCTGCGCGATCAGCTTGAAACGCCCGGGCGGGCGGCCGGTGCCTTCAGGCATGCCGACGCCGATGTGGATGGTGAAGGTCGCGTCGGCCGCATCCGGGTTCAGGAAGGCGAAGACGAACTCGAACGGGTCGCCGCCGACATTGCGGGTGGCGGAGAGGAAGGAGATGTTTCCGCCGCGGTCGTCGGTGAACGCGAACAGGTCCAGGTCGGAGGCGGAGCCTGCGCGGGACCGGGTGAACGAGGCGAAAGGCTCGTCCCACTGCAACACGATGCGCACCCGGCCGCCGCGGTGCAGGGTGACCGGGAAGGTGGTGCGCCCCCCGCCCCAGTCGTGCATCTGCCAGCGGCCCTGTGCAGCGCCTCCCATCGTCAGCCCGCGTGCGGGCAGGGGCTGGAACCAGCCTTCGGCGGACCAGTCGGCGAAGTTGGCCGCGGCATTGATGGAGAGCACGTTCCCGCTGGCAAGAAGCTCCCGCTGGACGGCACCGATCGGGCTTTCCTGGAACCAGGGATCGTTGGTCCAGTACATGTCGTCGCTGATGACGTTGGCGCCTGCCTTCGCCAGGGCGCGCAGGCCGTCGGCATGGTCCTGGACGCTCTCGGGAATGTAGACCGCCAGGGAGGCGCCGGGGGCGACGTCGTGGACGATCTGCGCCATGGCGCGGCCCTCGTCGCTGTCCCTGCCGCTGCTGCGGTCCTTGAGCACCCGCACGGGCTGCAGGCGGCCATTGGGATTGCCGGGGCCGGGCAGGTCGCCGCGTGCCACGTCCGCGGCCGCCCCGCCCTGCGTGTCGTAACCGGTGGAGGTCACCCCCACGACGACGCCCGATCCATCCACCCCGAAGCTGCGCCGCGCGCGCGCGGAACCCTGCACCGCGTCGCCCTGCGACGTCACCCCGCCCACGCTGCCGAACGGCTCCGGCGCCGGCCGCACGAAGCGCGCCGTGCGCAGCGACTGCAGGGCGCCCAGGCCCGCCACGGGCATCCGGCCCAGCACCAGGTTGCCCTGCTGGCGCACATCCGTGGCGCCCAGCCTGCGCAATTCGTCCGCCAGCGCGGCATCGTCGCCCAGGGACAGGGCCTCGATGCGCACCATGCCATCCACCACCCGCGGGCCGACGAAGCCTCTCGCGGCATCCGCCGGGGCGACCAGGTTGCCGCCGCGGCGCAAATGCTCCCCCCAGAGCATCTTCAATTGCGGATCGATGAAGGACCCGTTCTCCATCGCCGCCACCCCGGCGCTTTCCGGCCGCACCACCACGCCGCCTGCGGCGTCCGGCCCGGCCATCGCCCCACCGGCCACCAGGGCGCACGCCAGTCCCGCGCCCCATGCCATCCACTGCCTGTTGTATTGGAATTGCAGCATCCGAGATACCTCTTGCGGCGCGATCCGCGCCATGGACATCCGTTCATCGAATCATCCGCGCGCAACACCCCACAGTCAGGAGCGCCGCAGCCCGTACGGCCGGGCGCACCATGCACCGGGCAACGAATTCCACCACGCGGATTTCCGGATGCCTCCCGGATGGCAACAGCTGCACATGGCTGTTGCACATGGCAACCTTTATGTCACTTCTTCCTTCGGCAACGACGACTGGACTTCCCTGCCGGCGCCGGGCCGGCACAGGGCGCAGGCGCGGACGTAGAAGCAGGCGCCCCCGCCGGCCGGATGCCGGGGCGGCTGTCTGGTGTTTCCCCCAGCCCCGGCCCCGCCCGCCGTCGTTTGAAATCGGGGCCATGGCGATTCCTGCCCAGCCCATCGCGTCCGAAGACCTGCCCCGCTGGGTGCCCGGCGAGCTGCTGCGCAGCAGCGACGGATGCGACTGGAACAGCGTGGCGCTGCGCGCCTACCGCTACGGCGGCCTGGACGTGGAGGTGCCGCCGCTGTCGGACTTCATCCTGGTGTGCTACCAGGAGGGCACCACGCTCATGGAGCGCCGCTTCGAGGGCCGCTGGACGCGCACCGAATGCCGGCCGGGCGACGTGTCGCTGCTGACCCGATCGCAGGCCTCGCACTGGCACTGGACCGCGCCCATCGACGTGGCGCACGTCTATCTGCCCTCCAGCCTGCTGTCGCGCGTGGCCGCCGACGTGCTGGACCGTCCCGTCGCCGACGTGCGGCTGCATGACCTGCTGCGCATGCAGGACCCGGCGGTCAGCCACATCGTCCAGGCCATGGCGCACGAGGCCGGCAGCAGCGCCGTCGGCGGCGCGCTGTATGCCGAAGCGCTGGGCACGCAGCTGGCGGTGCATCTGCTGCGGCACTACGCCTCGGTGGATTTCATCGACCAGTCGGCCAGCGGCCAGCTGCCGGCCGCGCTGCGCCGCCGGCTCGAGGAATTCGTGGAGGAGCGCCTGGACCAGCCCCTGTCGCTGGAAGAGCTGGCGGCCGTCGCCGGCATGGGCGTGTGGTCGTTCTGCAAGCGCTTCCGCGCCTCGTTCCAGACCTCGCCGCACGGCTACGTCATCGACCGGCGGGTGGAGCGCGCCCGGCGCCTGCTCCTGCACAGCACGCTGGCGCTCAAGGCCGTGGCCGCCGAATGCGGCTTCTCCGACCAGGCCCATCTGACGCGGGCCGTGCGCGCCCGCCTGGGCTGCACCCCGGCCGCCCTGCGCCAGGGCAGGCCGCACTGAGGCTCCGCGCCCCTCCCCCTCCCTCACACATTCCTTCAACGCGCGCACCGGATCGTTCAAGTCCGGCCCGCACGCCGTGCCTATCGTGCATGCCATGGCCAACGCAGCCATGTCCCGGAAGGACGCCGCAGGGCCCTGCAGCCCGCGCGAGCGCCCCTCCCCATCCATGCACACAAGGAGACAAGCACATGAACGATACGGTTCTGGAACGCAAGGGCGCGACCGCGGAAGACGCGCCGCCCACCCGGCTCGACGCCATGGTCATCGGCGCGGGCGTGGCCGGCCTCTACCAATTGCACCGCATGCGCGAGATGGGCCTGAAGGTGCGGGCCTACGACACGGCTTCCGGCGTCGGCGGCACCTGGTACTGGAACCGCTACCCCGGCGCGCGCTTCGACTCGCAGGCCGAGATCTACCAGTACTGGTTCTCCGAGGCGCTCTACAAGGCCTGGCAGCCCAGCGAGCGCTTTCCGGCCCAGCCCGAGACCGAGCAATGGCTCAACTTCGTGGCCGACCGGCTGGACCTGAAGAAGGACATCCAGTTCGGCACCCGCATCGTCTCGGCCCACTACCAGGAAGGCACCGGCCGCTGGCTGGTCACCACGGCGACCGGCGAGCGCATCGACACCCAATACCTGCTGGCCTGCTGCGGCATGCTGTCGGCGCCGCTGGCCGACCGCTTTCCGGGGCAATCGAGCTTTCACGGCCCCATCACGCACACCGGCCTGTGGCCCAGGGAAGGCATCGACCTGAAGGGCAAGCGCGTGGCCGTGATCGGCACGGGCGCCACCGGCATCCAGGTGATACAGACCATCGCGCGCGAGGTCGGCTCGCTCAAGGTCTTCACGCGGTCGCCGCAGTACGTGGTGCCGATGCGCAACCCCAAGTACAGCGCGGCCGACTGGCAGCGCTGGGGCGAGCGCTTCCATGAGCTCAAGGCGCGCGTGCGCACCACCTTCGCGGGCTTCGACTGCGACTTCGAGAACCGGCCCTGGGCCGAGCTGACGCCTGCCGAGCGCACGGAGATCCTGGAGAAGTACTGGAACGACGGCTCGCTGGCGATGTGGCTGGCGACCTTCCCCGAGATGTTCTTCGACGAGGGCGTGAGCGCCGAGGTCTCGGAATTCGTGCGCGGCAAGATGCGCGTGCGGCTGCGCAACGATCCCCGGCTCTGCCAGATCCTCATCCCCGGCCCCGGGGACTACGGCTTCGGCACCCACCGCGTGCCGCTGGAGAACGGCTACCTGGAGGTCTATCTGCAGGACAATGTCGAGCCCATCGACTGCCGCGCCACGCCCATCGAGCGCATCGTGCCCGAAGGCATACGGACCGCCGACGGCCGGGTCCACGAAGTGGACGTGATCATCATGGCCACCGGCTTCGACGCCGGCTCCGGCGCGCTCAGCCGCATCGACATCCGCGGGCGCGGCGGCCGGTCGCTGAAGGAGCAGTGGTCGCAGGAGATCCGCACCGCCATGGGCCTGCAGGTCCACGGCTATCCCAACCTCTTCACCACGGGCGCGCCTCTGGCGCCCTCGGCGGCGCTCTGCAACATGACCACCTGCCTGCAGCAGCAGGTGGACTGGATCAGCGAATGCATCGCCCACGCCCGCCGCCACGGCAAGCAGACCGTCGAGGCGACGAAGGAATTCGAGGACCGCTGGGTGCAGCACCACGACGAGACCGCCGCCGCCACGCTGGTGGTCAAGACCGACTCCTGGTACATGGGCTCGAACGTCGATGGCAAGCCGCGCCGCCTGCTCTCCTACATCGGCGGTGCGGGCAACTACCACCGCCAGTGCGACGAGCTGGCCGCCCAGGGCTACCCCGGCTTCGAGATGGCCTGAAGACCGCACGCTGTCCCAGGAGACGACCATGAAACGACTCGAAGGCAAGGTGGCCGCCGTGACCGGCGGCGCCAACGGCCTGGGCGAAGCCATCGCGCTGCGCCTGGGCGAGGAAGGCGCCGCCGTGGCGCTGCTGGACCGCGACGAGCAGCGCGGCCGCGAGGTAGCCGCACAGCTGCAGGAGCGCGGGATCCGCGCCCTCTTCGCCACGGCCGACGTGACCCGCGAAGACCAGGTGCGCGCCGCGCTGGACCAGGTTGCCAAGGAGCTGGGCGGCCTGCACGTGCTGGTCAACAACGCCGGCATCGAAGGCGCCAACCAGCCCACCCACGAACTGCCGCTGCAGGAGTGGGAGCGGGTGATGGCGGTGAACGTCACCGGGGTCTTCCTCTGCACCAAGCACGCGATCCCGCACCTGCGGGCCGCGGGCGGCGGCTCCATCGTCAACATCTCGTCGATCTACGGCATCGTGGGCGGCGGCGACGTGCCGCCCTATCACGCAGCCAAGGGGGCCGTGCGCACGATGTCGAAGAACGACGCGCTGACCTACGCCCCGGACCGCATCCGCGTGAACTCGCTGCACCCCGGCTTCGTCTTCACCGCGATGGTCAAGCGCCATGCCCAGCATTCGGGCCTGCCCGAAGAGGCCGTGCGCCAGCACCTGGACAGCCTGCACCCCCTGGGCGGCACCGGCACGCCCGACGACATCGCCTGGGGCGTGGTGTACCTGGCCTCCGACCAGGCCCGCTGGGTCACGGGCTCGGAACTCGTGATCGACGGCGGCTACACGGCCCGCTGACTCCCATCATTGCCCGAAGAGACGACACCATGACGCAGAACACCTACTACACCCAGGAAGCCCACGGCCCCTTCGAGCGCATCGGCATCGGCGCGCTGGAGCTGGAAGACGGCGGCGTGCTGCCCGACTGCCAGCTGGCCGTGGCCACGCACGGCATGCTCAACGCCGCCCGGGACAACGCCATCCTCGTGCCCACCTGGTATTCGGGCACCAGCAAGATCATGGAGCAGGCCTATATCGGCCCGGGGCGCGCGCTGGACCCGTCGCGCTACTTCATCATCGTGGTCAACCAGATCGGCAACGGCCTGTCCACCTCGCCGCACGATGCGGCCGGCGAACTCGCCGGGCCGGGCTTTCCCAAGGTGCGCATCGGCGACGACGTGCGTGCGCAGCACCGGCTGGTCACCGGGCACTACGGCCTGCGCGAGCTGGCCCTGGTGGTGGGCGGCTCCATGGGCGCGCAGCAGACCTACGAATGGGCCGTACGCTACCCCGAGATGGTGCGCCGCGCGGCGCCCATCGCCGGCACCGCGAAGAACACCGAGCACGATTTCCTCTTCGCCCAGACCCTGGCCGATGCCATCACCTCGGACCCGGGCTTCCAGGGCGGCCGCTACGCATCGCCGGCCGACGTGGCCGCCGGCCTGAAGCGCCACGCCCAGCTGTGGACGGTGATGGGCTGGAGCACCGACTTCTTCCGCGAGGGCCGCCACAAGGCGCTGGGCTTCGACTCCCTGCAGGCCTTCGTGGACCAGTTCATGGCCGGCTACTTCGCGCCCATGGACCCCAACGCCCTGCTGGCCATGGCCTGGAAGTGGCAGCGCGGCGACGTCAGCCGCCACACCGGCGGCGACCTCGCGGCGGCGCTGGGCCGCATCCGGGCGAAGACCTTCGTGATGCCGATCAGCCATGACATGTTCTTCCCGCCCGCCGACTGCCAGGCCGAGCAGCGGCTCATACCGGGCAGCGAATTCCGCCCGCTCGCCTGCATCGACGGCCATCTGGGCCTGTTCGGCACCGACCCGCAGTTCCTCGCCCAGGTCGATGCCCATCTCCAGGATCTGCTGGCCCTGCCGGCCTGAGCAGCTACCCCCGAACCCATTCAAGGAGACACCATGTCGAAAAGACTGCAAGGCAAATGCGTCGTCATCACCGGCGGCGCGGGCGGCATCGGCCTGGCCAGCGCCCGGCTGTTCATCAGCGAAGGCGCCCAGGTCGTGCTGGTCGATCTGCAGCAGGAGGCGCTGGACGCCGCGCTGGCGCAGCTCGCCAGCGGCGCGGCCAGCGCCGTGGCGGCCGACGTGAGCGACGAGGCGCAGACCCGGGCCTATCTGCAGGCAGCGCTGGAGCGGCACGGCCGCATCGACGCGCTGTTCTGCAACGCCGGCACCGAGGGCCGGATCGCACCCATCGCCGACTACCCCATGGACGCCTTCGACCGCGTGATGGCGGTGAACGTGCGCGGCGTCTACCTGGGCCTCAAGCACGCCATGCCCATCATGCAGAAGCAGGGCGGGGGCAGCATCGTCATCACCTCCTCCATCGCCGGCCTGAAAGGCTTCGCCGGCCTGTCGGCCTATGTGACGAGCAAGCATGCGCTGGTGGGCCTGATGCGCTCGGCCGTGCTGGAGGCCGGCGGCTCCGGCGTGCGCATCAACACCATCCACCCCTCGCCCATCGAGACACGCATGATGCGATCCATCGAGGAAGGCGCTGCGCCCGGCGCCGGCACGGCGGCCAAGGCGCAGTTCTCGGCCGCCATTCCGGCCGGGCGCTATGGCCTGCCGGAGGAAGTGGCGCGCACCGCGCTGTTCCTCGCCAGCGACGACAGCGTGTTCTGCACGGGCGGGCGCTACAGCGTGGACGGGGGGATGTCGGCCGGGTGAGATGGTGTTCACGATTTCCAGGAGGCACGCTGATGCGTGCGTGCCCCGGAAATTCCCTGATGCCCGAGTGATCCAGGGTGGATACAAATTCGTACAAAAGCAAACAAATCCCACGCCCCTCCCACGCCATGCAAAAACGCTCCATACGCCAATGGCTGAAACTCCTCGCGATCGTGCTGCTCGTGTCCGCGGTCACGTCGTTCTACGGCTTGCGCCTGATGGGCAAGGGAGCGAAGTTCCATTACCTGGAGCGCGAGTACGCGGTGAACCTGCTGCACCTGGACAGGGACCTGGAGCACGCGGCGGCAGGGGCTGCGCTGGACAAGGCGCCCGTCCTCAAGGCGTTGAACCATTCGCAATGGATCTCCGGCCATGTGGACACGGAACTCTTCGGCTTCGAGCTCGTCGCGTTCCGCCTCATGGGCTTCGGCGCGGTGATCGACCTGCCCCGCGACAGCATCCGGCGCGTGGGCGCCATGATCGCCAGGCTGGAGGCGGACCCTTCGGCCCAACTCTCTCCGGCGCTGGCGAAGGCCCTGCAGCCGGACCTCGTGGAGCTCATCCGCTACGGCGACGATTTCGCCAAGGAAGTCTCCTCCGCCGTGAACTTCGTGGGCGTCGCCGTGCGCGTGCTGACAGCGATCTGCCTGGCCCTGCTGGGCCTGAGCCTCTGGCGCATGGCAGCCGCCGTGCTCGGCCCGCTGGAAAACGCGCGGGACGTGGCGCAGACCCTGGCCCAGGGCGATCTGTCGGTGCGCATCGGCGGCAGCGATGACCGCGGCCAGGCCCACGAGGTGGGCGAGCTGCTGTCCGCGCTGCGCACCATGCAGAGCACGTTCAGGGACGTGGTCGCGCGGGTGACCGACGCCAGCCAGGCCGTGGTGTCCGGCAGCAGCGAAATCGCCAGCGGCAGCACCGACCTGAGCCACCGCACCGAAGAGCAGGCCAGCCGCCTGCAGCAGGCCTCATCGGCCATGACGGAGATGGTGGAGGCGGTGCGGCAGAACGCCGATACCGCGGCGTCCGCGACCCAGGTGGCCCGCGAGGCCAACGACGCGGCACGCCAGGGCGCGGAGGTCATGGCGCGCACGATGGAAACCATGAAGGCCATCGCCAACGACTCGGGCAGCATCGCCAACATCGTCGGTGTGATCGACTCCATCGCCTTCCAGACCAACATCCTGGCCCTGAACGCCGCGGTCGAGGCCGCACGGGCCGGAGAGCAGGGACGCGGGTTCGCGGTGGTGGCCAGCGAGGTGCGCACGCTGGCAGGACGGGCCGCCGCCTCTGCGCGCGAGATCAAGACGCTGATCGGCGCGAGCGTCGAGAAGGTCGGCGCGGGCTCGCAGCTGGTGGACGATGCGGTGAGCGCTGTGCAGCAGATCGAATCCCGGGTGGATCAGGTGCAGCAGCTGATCGGCGCCATCTCGTCCACGCTGGCACAGCAGTCCTCGGGCATCGAGGAGATCTCCCAGGCCGTCGCGCATCTGGACGGTTCCACCCAGCAGAACGCCGCCATGGCCGAGCAGAGCGCCGCGGCCACCCACAGCCTGAAGCAGCAGGCCGACAGGCTGGGCGAAGCCGTGGCGTTCTTCCGGATGTAGCGCTCACGCCGCGGCCCGGCGCCCGCCGCATCCTCCGGTCGCCTCAGGCGCGCACCGCGCCGGAGCCCTGCCCGGGCAGCTGCACGTCGCCAGGGCAGCCGGCGGCGGTCAGCAGCACGTCGGTGGAGGAATTGAGCGCCGTCTCGGCCGAGTCCTGCACCACGCTGATCACGAAGCCGATGGCCACCACCTGCATGGCCACGTCGGCGGAAATGCCGAACAGGCTGGTGGCCATGGGAATGAGCAGCAGCGAACCGCCGGCCACGCCCGAGACGCCGGCCGCTGCCAGCGAGGACACGATGCACAGCAGCAGCGCGGTGAGCAGATCGACCTGGATGCCCAGCGTGTTCGTGGCCGCCAGCGTCATCACGGTGATGGTGACCGCGGCGCCCGCCATGTTGATGGTCGCGCCCAGCGGGATGGAGATGGCGTAGGTGTCCTCGTGCAGGCCCAGCTTGCGGCACAGCTCCAGGTTGATGGGGATGTTGGCCGCCGAGCTGCGCGTGAAGAAGGCGGTGATGCCGCTTTCGCGCAGGCAGGTGAAGACCAGCGGATACGGGTTGCGGCGCAGCTTCCAGAAGACGATCAGCGGGTTCATCACCAGCGCGACGAACAGCATGCAGCCCACGATGACCAGCAGCAGCTGGCCATAGGCCGCCAGCGCGCCCAGGCCCGACTGCGCCAGCGTGGCCGCCACCAGGCCGAAGATGCCCAGCGGGGCGAACGAGATCACCAGCTTGATCAGGCCGGAGATCGCGTCGGACAGGTCGAACAGCATGCGGCGCGTGCTCTCGCTGGCATGGCGCAGCATCACGCCCAGGCCGATCGCCCAGGCCAGGATGCCGATGAAGTTGGCCTCCATCAGCGCCTTGACCGGGTTCTGCACCGCGCTCAGCAGCAGGTTGCGCAGCACGCCCAGGATGCTGCCGGGCGGCTCGCCGCCCACCGGCGGCGCATCGAGCACCAGCGTGGTGGGGAACATGAAGCTCGCAGCCACGGCCACCATCGCCGCGCCCAGCGTGCTGAGGATGTAGAGCCCGATGATGGGCCGGATATGCGTGGGCTGCCCCGCCTGGTGGCCGGCGATGGCCGCCGCCACCAGCACGAGCACCAGCACCGGCGCCACCGCCTTCAGGCCCGCGATGAAGAGGTCGCCCAGCAGGCCGGCGGACTCGGCCACGCCCGGCGCCAGCAGGGCCAGCAGCACGCCCAGCGCCATGCCGATGAGGATCCGCGTCACCAGCCCGGTGCGCGTGTAGAGGCGTGCCGCCCCGGAAAAAACGAATGCCATCGAGATTGCCTCCAGTTGAATTAATTCTAGGGGTCGGGCATAAGAACGGGCTGACCATCTCCCAGGGGTCGGGCAGCGGTGTGGGTGGGATGGAAGGCACGGTGCGCAGTGGATAGCTTGGACTATCCAAGGGCGGCACCCCGGCCGGCGCGCTGGACGACCGGCGGGTGCAGGCGGTGCATGACTGGATCGTGGAGCAGGCGCTGAGCGCGTGAGCATCTGAGCGGGCGGGCCGCGCCAGGGCCGCTCAGAACGTGTTCACGTTCTCAGGCTACGAGCAGCGCGCGGAAGTCGTTCACGTTGGTGTGCGTGGGGCCGGTCACGACCAGATCGCCCAGCGCGCCGAAGAAGCCGTAGGCGTCGTGGCGCTGCTGGTGGTCCGGCAGGGCCAGGCCCAGGGCCCGCGCGCGCTCCAGGGTGTCGGGCGCCACGAAGGCGCCCGCGTTGTCCTCCACGCCGTCGATGCCGTCGGTGTCGGCCGCCAGGGCCCAGACGCCCGGCTGGCCCTGCAGCGCCTCGGCCACGCCCATGCAGAACTCGCCCGCGCGGCCGCCGCGCCCCTGCGGGCCCGCCGCGGGCACGGCGCCGACGGTGACCGTGGTCTCGCCGCCGCTCAGCAGCACGCAGGGCCGCTGCAGGCTGCTGCGGCCCTGGGCGATGGCGCGGGCCATGGCGCCGTGCATGCGGCCGATCTCGCGCGACTCGCCCTCGATCGCATCGCCCAGCAGGTGCACGGCCAGCCCGGCATCGTGCGCCGCCTGCGCGGCGGCCTGCAGCGACTGCCAGGGCGTGGCCAGCAGATGCACGGCATGGCCGGCCAGCCGCGCATCGCCGGGCTTGGGGGTTTCCCAGCGGCCGGCCTCCAGGGCCTGCCGCACGGGCGCGGGCAGCGGGATGCGGTAGCGGCCGGCGATGGCGAGCGCATCGGCGCAGGTGCCGGCATCGGCCACCGTCGGGCCGCTGGCGATGGCGGAAAGCTCGTCGCCCGGCACGTCGCTGATCGCCAGGGTGACGACCGGCGCCGGCGCGCAGGCCACGGCCAGCCGTCCGCCCTTGATGCGGGAGAGGTGCTTGCGCACGCAGTTCATCTCGGAGATGGTGGCGCCGCTCGCCAGCAGCGCACGGTGGATGGCCTGCTTGTCCTTGAGCGTCAGGCCTTCGGCCGGCAGCGTGAGCAGGGCCGAGCCGCCGCCCGAGATCAGGCAGATGACCAGGTCGTCGGCCGTGAGGCCCTGCGCCAGGGCCAGCATGCGTTCGGCCGCCCGCAGCCCGGCGGCATCGGGCACGGGATGGGCGGCTTCCACGATCTCCACCCGGGCGGGCAGGCCCGCAGGCCGGGGCGGCACATGGCCGTAGCGCGTGGCGACCAGGCCGGAGAGCGGCGCATCGGCCGGCCACAGCGCCTCCAGCGCATGCACCATGGCGCCGCCGGCCTTGCCGCCGCCCAGCACCAGCGTGCGCCCGCGCGGCGGAGGCGGCAGCAGCGCGGCCATGCCCTGGCCCGGCTGCGCGCGCCGCACGGCGGCGAGGAACAATGCCTCCAGGAAGCCGCGCGGCGCCTGCAGGGCCCCGGCCAGCGCCGGCCCGCTCAGTCCAGCCATCGGCGGATGGACTCCACGACCTTGGCCGTCGAGATGCCGTAGCGGTCGTGCAGCGTGGGCAGCGCGCCGGCATCGAGGAAGGCGTCGGGCAGGGCCAGCATGCGGAAGCGTGCCGGCGCCACGCCTTCCTGCAGCAGCAGGCCGGCCACGGCCTCGCCCAGCCCGCCGACATGGGTGTGGTTCTCGGCCACCACCACCAGCCGGCCCGGGCGGCGCACCTGCTCCAGGATGGCGGCGGCGTCCAGCGGCTTGATGGTGGGGCAGTGCAGCACGGCCACGCCCACCTTGTCGCCGGCCAGTTGCCTGGCGGCCTCCAGGGCGCGCATGGTCAGCAGGCCGCTGGAGATCACCAGCACCTCGGCGCCGTCGCGCAGCAGCTTCGCCTTGCCCAGCTCGAAGCGGTAGCCCTCGTATTCGTCCAGCACCAGCGGCACGCTGCCGCGCAGCAGGCGCATGTACACCGGGCCGGGGTGCGCGGCGATCTGCGGCACGGCCTGCTCGATGTCCAGCGCATCGCACGGATCGACCACGGTCAGGCCGGGAATGGCGCGCATCATGGCCAGGTCTTCGGTGGCCTGGTGGCTGGGGCCGTAGCCGGTGGTCAGGCCCGGCAGCGCGCAGCAGATCTTCACGTTCAGGTGCTCTTCGGCGATCACCTGGTGGATGAAGTCGTAGGCGCGCCGCGTGCCGAACACGGCATAGGTGGTGGCGAAGGGCACCAGGCCCACCTTGGCCATGCCGCCGGCCGCGCCCATGAGCAATTGCTCGGCCATGCCCATCTGGAAGAAGCGCTCCGGATAGGCCTGGGCGAAGAGGTGCAGGTCGGTGTACTTGGCCAGGTCGGCCGTCATGCCCACGACCTCCGGGTGCTGCGCGGCGTATTCGACCAGCGCCTTGCCGAAAGGCGCGGCCCTGACGCGCTGGCCCTCGTCGGCGATGGAGGCGATCATGGCCGAGGTGGTCAGCCGGGGCTTCGTCTGCGTTGCGGTGTTCATCGTCTTGGTCTCCATCGCTCAGGGCCGGTTGGCGTCCAGCACGTCCAGCGCCTGCTGCCATTCGGGCGGATCCACGCGGATGAAATGGTTCTTGTCGCGCGCTTCCAGGAAGGGCACGCCGCAGCCCATGAGGGTGTCGCACAGGATCACGCGCGGCCGCGGCTCGGCCAGGCTGCGCGCCGTGTCGAAGGCGCGCACCACGGCGGGCAGGTGGTTGCCGTCCACCCGCTGCACGTGCCAGCCGAAGGCGGCCCACTTGTCCGCCAGCGGCTCGAAGCCCAGCACCTTGCCGGAAGGGCCGTCGGCCTGCTGGTTGTTGATGTCCACCAGGCAGATCAGGTTGCCCAGGCCGTGGTGGGCGGCCGACAGGGCGGCCTCCCAGGTCGAGCCTTCGTCCAGCTCGCCGTCGGACATGGAGTTGTAGACGAAGGCCGGGTTGCCGCGGTGGCGCAGCCCCAGCGCCATGCCCACCGCAATGGGCAGGCCCTGGCCCAGCGAGCCGCCGGACATCTCCATGCCCGGCGTGTAGCTGGCCATGCCCGACATGGGCAGCCGGCTGTCGTCGCTGCCGTAGGTCTCCAGCTCCGATTCGGGAATGATGCCGGCCTCGATCAGCGCCGCGTAGAAAGCGATCGCATAGTGGCCGTGGGACAGCAGGAAGCGGTCGCGCCCGTCCCATTCGGGGTCTTCGGGACGCAGCTGCAGGGCGTGGGCGTAGGCGGTGGCCAGCACGTCGGCGTAGCCCAGGGCCTGGCCGACGTAGCCCTGGCCCTGGACCTCGCCCATGCGCACCGCGAAGCGGCGGATGCGCCACGCGGCCTGGGCGATGTGTTCGAGCTTGCTCATGGATTCGTCTCTCCGGTGGGTGGAATCAGGGTCAGCGCAGGGTCAGCCACGGCAGATAGGCGAAGCCCAGCAGCAGCAGCAGCGCGACCACGTAGAAGGGGATCAGCTCCTTGACCACGTCGCCGATGCGCACCTTGGCGATCGAGCTGGTGATGAACAAGGTGGTGCCGATGGGCGGGTGGTAGAGCCCGATGGAGAGGTTCACGATCATCATGATTCCCAGCTGGATGGTGTCCATGCCCACGGCGGAAGCCAGCGGCACGAACATGGGCGTGAGCAGCAGCACGGCGGCCGGCAGGTCGATGAACATGCCCGTGGCGAGCATGATCAGGTTCATCGCCAGGATGATCAGCCAGGGCGACTGCAGCGTCTCCTTGGCGTACTGCGTGAAGGCGGCGGGCAGCTGCTCGTAGGTGACGATCCAGCCCACCACGCTGGAGGCCATGATGATCAGCAGCACCACGCCGGTGGAGATGCCGGCCTCCACCGCCGCATGCTTGAGCTTGGCCAGCGTCAGGTCGCGGTACACCACGCACGACACCACCAGCGCATACAGCGTGGACATCACGCTCACCTCGGTCGGCGTGGCGATGCCGAAGCGCAGGAAGATGATGATCAGCACCGGCATGGCGAGCGCCGGGCCGGCGTGCAGCAGCTGCTTCCAGAAGGCGGGCCATTCGAAGGGCGTGGTGTCGCGCGGGAAGTTGCGGCGCCGCCCCTGCACGTAGCACACGGCCATGAAGCCGCCGCACATCAGCAGCCCGGGCAGGATGCCGGCGACGAACAGCGCGCCGATCGAGGCGCCCGACACCAGCGCATAGACGATCATCGGGATCGAGGGCGGGATCAGGATGTCGATGGTGGCCGCCGCGGCCAGCGTGCCCGCCGCGAAGGGCGCCGGGTAGCCCAGCTTCTTGAGCCAGGGGATCAGCATGGAGCCGATGGCCGAGGCATCGGCCACGGCCGAGCCGGAAACCCCGCCGAAGATGGTGGACGACAGCACGCCCACCTGGGCCGGTCCGCCGTGCACGCGGCCGATCATCATGGACAGCAGGTTGACCAGGCTCTGGCCCAGCCGGCCGCTGACCATGAGCGCGCCCGTCATCATGAAGAAGGGAATGGCGATCAGCGGGAAGCTCTGCGTCTGCGTGATCATCTGCTCCACCGCCAGATGGACGGGAACGCGGTCGATGATGAGCAGGCCGCCCACGGAGGCCAGCACCAGCGCGTGCGCGATCGGGACCGAGGCCAGCGCGGCGACGATGAAGAGGCCGATGATGAGGAAGGTCATGCGTCGGCTCCCACGGTGCTGGCGGGCAGCTCGCCCCGCACGATCTGCGGCAGCCGGCACAGGGTGACCACGGCCAGCAGCACGAAGCCCAGCAGCAGGCTGCCCACGCTGACCGAGCCCGGCACCTGCATGATGGGCGTGCGCTCGTCGGCGGCGATCTCGAACACCGGCCAGGCGGCCCAGGCCAGGCCCAGGTACAGCGCCGCCACCACCAGCGAGCCGGCGGCCAGCACCCAGCGGCGCGCGGCGCCCAGCCGCTGCGTGAGCAGCACCACGGCGATGTGCGAGCCGTGCTGGGCGGCCAGCACCACGCCGGCCATGATCATCCAGGGGAACATCAGCTCGGGCAGCTCGGCTGCGAAGGTCAGGCTGGTGCCGGCCAGGTAGCGCAGCACCACGTTGATGCTCAGGATCAGGAACACCACGGACAGGGTGAGATACAGCACGGCATGGCACCACCAGGTGATGGCGGCGTCCACCGCGCGGAGAAGAGGATTCATGGACAACTCCTTGGCACGCCGGAGCGTTCCGGCGCGCGGCGATGGATCGTTCAGCGGGCGGCCTGCTGCACCTGGGTGACGAAGGCGCCGATCGGGCCGGTGCTCCACTTCGCATAGACGGGCTTGACGGCTTCCACGAAGGCGGCGCGGTCCACGGTGTCCACCTGCATGCCCTTGGCCTTGAGGTCAGCGACCAGCTTGTCGTCGATCTCCTTGTTCATCTGGCGCTGCATCTGGGTCGCCTCCGCGGCCGCTTCCATCACCGCCTGCCGGTCGGCCGGGGCCATGCGGTCCCAGGTGCGCCGGCTCATCAGGAAGGGCGTGCTCTCGTACTTGTGGCCGGTGAGCGCAAGGTACTTCTGCACCTCGTAGAGCTTGGCCGAGGCGATGTTGGTGAGCGGGTTCTCCTGCCCGTCCACCACGCCCTGCTGCAGCGCCACGTACAGCTCGGAAAACTTGATCTGCTGCGGATCGGCGCCCAGCGCCTGCATGATGTCCATCGTCACCGCATCGGGCGGCGTGCGCATCTTCAGGCCCTTCATGTCGGCAGGCAGCTTGACGGGACGCTTGCTGTTGGTCACGTGGCGCACGCCGTTGTCCCACAGGCCCAGCAGCACCATGCCCTTGGCGGCGGCCTTGTCGGCCAGTTCCTTGCCGATGGGGCCGTCCATCACGCTCCAGGCCTTCTGCACGTCGGCGAAGAGGAAGGGCATGCCCAGGGCCGCGAACTCGGGCACCACCGCCGCCACCGCGCCCTGGCTGTTGGCGGAGAAATCCAGCGTGCCGGAGCGCAGGGCCGTGACCATGGCCGCATCGTCGCCCAGCTGCGCCGAGTGGGCCACCTGGATCTCCACCCGGCCATTGGTCTTGGCCTTCACCAGATCGGCGAACTTGACGGCGGCCAGATGGCGCGGGTTGTCCGGCGGATTGCCGTGGGCCAGCGTGAGCTTGACGGGCTGCTGCGCCGTGGCGAGCGAGGCGCCGGCCGCCAGCGCGGCGGCCAGCAGGGTACGGCGGAGGATGCGGATGGATGCCATGGTCTTGTCTCCTGTGGAATAGGTCTTGTCGTCGGCCTTTGCGGCCTTGTGGATCTCTGGCAGGCGTGGCGCGGGAAGGCTCCCGCAGGCGGTCAATGGATCAACATGCCGCCGTTGACGTCGAGCGTGACGCCGGTGCAGTACTTGGCAAGGTCGCTGGCGAGGAACACCACGCAGCCGCCGACGTCGGCGGGCTCGCCGATGCGCGCCAGCGGGATGCCGTCCAGGATGCCCTGGCGCTTGTCCTCGGGAATCTTTCCCTTGTTGATGTCGGTGGCGATGAGCCCCGGCGTCACGCAGTTCACGCGGATGTTGCTGCCGCCGTATTCGCGCGCCATGGCACGGGCCAGGCCCAGCACGCCGGCCTTGGCGGCCGAGTAGTGCGGCCCGCCCAGGATGCCGCCGCCGCGCTGCGCGGAGACCGACGAGATGCAGACTATGGAGCCGCTCTTTTGCGCCAGCATGGTCGGCAGCACGGCCTGCGAGGCGTAGAGCGTGCCGCGCAGGCTCACGTCCAGGATGCGGTCGTAGTCGGCGCCCGTGATGTCCAGGAACTTGACGGGCTGCGTCACCCCGGCGTTGTTGACGAGGATGTCGATGCGGCCCCAGCGTGCCAGGACCGCAGCGGCGGCGGCCTCGCACGACGCCTTGTCGGTCACGTTGGCTACCAGGCCCAGATGCTCCTCGCCCAGCCGCGCGGCGGCGGCCTGCGGGTCGGCCTGTTCCAGATCGAGGATGACGACCCGGGCGCCCTGCTCCGCCATCATCCGGGCAGTGCAAAAGCCCAGTCCGTTGATCCCTGCGCCGCCGGTGATGACGGCCACTTTGTCCTTGAGCAGCATGCTGTGTCTCCTTGTGTGTCGTTGGACTGCGTTGAAAGTGGGCGGATTCTGGGACGCACCCGGCAGCTGATTCAAACGATATAAACTCATCGCCAATTCAAATTCATTCATGTTGCGCCGCAACAAGTGAATGCCCTTCATCCGCCGTGATTCCACCGCTCAGCGCCCTGCAGGCCTTCGAGGCCGTCGCCCGCCGCCGCAGCTTCCAGCTGGCGGCCCATGAACTGCATCTCACGCCCTCGGCCATCAGCCACCAGCTGGCCAAGCTGGAAAACCTGCTGGGCGTGCGCCTGCTGGAGCGCTCCTCGCGGGGCGTGGCGCTCACCCCCGCCGGGCAGAGCTATCTGCAGCGCGTGGGCAATGCGCTGGGCGTGCTCAACACGGCCACCGAGGGCCTGCGCCACGGCGTGCAGGACACCCTCTACCTGCATTGCAGCCCCAGCTTCGCGTCCCTGTGGCTGATGCCGCGCATCGCCCGCTTCGCGCAGCGCCATCCGGGTATCTCCCTGGTGTTGTCGGCCTCCCACTTGCATTCGGACTTCCAGCTGGGCCTGGTCGATCTGGACATCCGCTACGGCCTGCCGGCCTGGCCGAACCTGGAGGTCGAGCCCGTGTTCTCGGAAAAGGTGATGCCGCTCGCCAGCCCCGAATTCATCCGCCGGCACGCGCTGCGCACGCCGACGGATCTGCTGGAGGCGCCGCTGATCCAGTCCATGGTGAACGTGGCGCAATGGCCCGAATGGTTCGCGCGCTTCGAGCCCGACCAGCGCCCGGACCGCATCGCGCTGAAGTTCGACCGGGCCATGATGAGCCTGGACGCCGCCGTGCAGTCCCTGGGCGTGGCGCTGGAAAGCGCCACGCTGGGCCAGGCACACATCGCCAGCGGGCGGCTGCAGCCGGTGTTCGGCGACGAGATGAGCCTGGAGGTGCAGGCGCATTTCCTGGTCTATCCAGCACGCCACGCGGCACGGCCGGAAGTGGGCAAGTTCCTGGACTGGATCCGCGAGGAGGCCCGCCCGGGCACCCCGGCCGCGGCGGTTGCTGGATGAACGCGATTCATGCACCACTGAAAAAACGTCGCTTGTAGTCAACCAGCGGCGCGCCGAAGAATCGCGCCTGGCCCATCACACACAACGACAGGAGACAGGGCGTGCCGGCCCCGGCCGGGCTGCGCGCGCACGACCACCATGAGCGCACACCCGCTACAGCCGCTGGCCCATGCCATCCGTTTTCTTTCCATCGACGCCATCGTCCGCGCGGGCGAAGGCCACCAGGGCGTGCCCCTGGGCATGGCGGAGATCGCCACCGCCCTCTACACGCAGCACCTGAAGATCGACGCCGCCGCGCCCGGCTGGTGGGACCGCGACCGCGTGGTCCTGTCCAACGGCCACGGGTCGATGCTGCTCTACGCCCTGCTGCACCTGAGCGGCAACCCGCACATCACGCTGGACCAGATCCGCAGCTTCCGCGAACTGGGCTCGCATTGCGAGGGCCATCCGGAGCGCTGCGTGGCGCACGGCATCGAGGTCACCACCGGCCCGCTGGGCCAGGGCATCGCCAACGCCTTCGGCATGGCCGTGGCCGAGGCCTACCTCAACGCCCGCTTCGGCCGCGGGCTGGTGGACCACTTCACCTATGCCTTCGTCGGCGACGGCTGCCTGCAGGAAGGCATAGGCCAGGAAATGGTCTCGCTGGCCGGCCACCTGCGCCTGGGCAAGCTGGTGCTGCTCTGGGACGACAACCGCATCACCGACGACGGCAGCACCGCGCTGTCGATCAGCGAAGACGTGGCCGAGCGCTTCCGCGTCGCCCGGTGGCATGTGGAGGAGGTGGACGGCCACGACATCGATGCCGTCTCCGCCGCGCTGGCCCGGGCCCGCGCCGACGGGCGGCCCTCGCTCATCGCCTGCCGCACCACCATCGCCAAAGGCATCCCGCGCCTGCAGGGCCAGCGCGGCGGCCACAGCGCCCGGCTTTACGGCGAAGACGCCCAGGCCGCCCGCCAGTTGCTGGACTGGCCGCACGGCCCGTTCGAGATCCCGGCGGACATCCTGCAGGCCTGGCGCACCGCCGGGCAGCGCGGCGCGGCGCAGCACGCGGAATGGCAGCGCCGGCTGGACGGCCTGCCGGCCGCCGACCGCGCGGAGTTCATGCGCACCATGAACGGCGAGCTGCCCGCCGGCTGGCAGCAGGTGCTGCTGGACTACAAGCGGCAGGCTCTGGCAGCGCAGCAGGAGACGGGCGGCATCCTGATCTCGGCCGACATCAACGACCGGCTCGCCCCGCTGCTGCCCGAGCGCATGGTGGGCTGCGCCGACCTGGAGGCACCCACCGGCCACAAGCGGGGCCTGGCGGCCTTCACCGCCGAGGACCGCTCCGGCGCCTACGTGCATTGCGGCGTGCGCGAACACCTGATGGGCGCCATGGCCAACGGCATGGCCGCGCACGGCGGCATCCTGCCGCTGTCGGTGACCTACCTGGCCTTTTCCGACTACGAGCGCCCCGCCATGCGCATGGCTGCCCTGATGGGCCTGCCGGTCAAGTTCGTGTTCAGCCACGACTCCATCGGCGTCGGCAGGAACGGCCCCACGCACCAGCCGGTGGAGATCCTGGCCTCGCTGCGCGCCATGCCCGACATGTGGGTGATGCGGCCGGCCGATGCGGTGGAAGCGGCCGAATGCTGGGCAGCGGCACTCGCGCATGCCGGCGGTCCGGTCAGCATGGTGTTCGCGCGCCAGACCCTGCCGCTGGTGCGCGACCGGCACACGGAAGAGAACCTGAGCGCGCGCGGCGGCTACCTGCTGCGCGAGGCCGCCTGCGGGCCGCGCCAGGTCACGCTGCTGGCCACCGGCTCCGAAGTGGCGCTGGCCCTGGCGGCGCGCGAGCTGCTGGAGCGGCAGGGCACCGGCACGGCCGTGGCCTCCCTGCCCTGCTGGGAGCTGTTCGACCAGCAGCCGCCCGCCTACCGCCGGCAGGTGCTGGGCGCCCCGGGCAGCGTGCGCGTGGCGGTCGAAGCCGCCTGCCGCATGGGCTGGGACGCCTACCTGGGCGAGCGCGGCGGCTTCGTGGGCATGGCGGGCTTCGGCGCCTCCGGCCCGGCCGATGCGCTCTACCGGCGCTTCGGCATCACGGCCGAAGCCGTGGCGGGCGAAGCGCGCCGCCTGCTGGCCGGCGAAGAGGCGGCTGCCGGGCAGGAAGGAGCGCAGCGATGATGACGGGCCTGAACATCGTCTTCCTCGACCGCGAAACGATCTCGCCGCAGACGGCCGTGCGCCGCCCGGCCTTCGAGCACACCTGGACGGAATACCCGCGCACGGCCCCCGCCGAGGTGGCGGAACGCCTGCGCGATGCCGACGTGGCCATCGTCAACAAGGTGCGCATCACCGCCGAGGCGCTGGAGCAGGCGCCGCGGCTGCGCCTGGTCGCCGTGGCCGCCACGGGCACCGACAACATCGACCTGGCCGCCTGCGCGGCGCGCGGCATCGTGGTCAGCAACGTGCGCAACTACGCCACGCACACCGTGCCGGAGCACACCTTCGCACTGATCTTCGCGCTGCGGCGCAGCATCTGCGCCTACCGCGACGCGGTGCGCGCCGGGCGCTGGCAGGCAGCGGGGCAGTTCTGCTTCTTCGACCATCCCATCCGCGACCTGGCCGGCTCCACGCTGGGCGTGATCGGCGACGGCGCGCTGGGCCGCGCGGTGGCCGCCATGGGCCGGGCGCTGGGCATGCGCGTGCTGATGTCGGCGCACAAGGGCCGCACGGGCCAGGGGTCGCTCTACACCCCGTTCGAGGAAACGCTGCGGCAGTCCGACGTGCTGACCCTGCACTGCCCGCTGAACGCGGGCACCCGCCACATGATCGGCGCGCCGGAGTTCGCGCTGATGGCCGCGCGCCGCCCGCTGCTCGTCAACACCGCCCGCGGCGGTCTGGTGGACGAAAGCGCCGTGGGCCCGGCCCTTGCGGCCGGCCGGATCGGGGGCGCGGCCTTCGACGTGGCCAGCGCCGAGCCGCCGCCGGCAGACCACCCCTTCATGGCGCTGCTGGACCGGCCGGACTTCATCCTCACGCCCCACGTGGCCTGGGCCAGCGCCGAAGCCATCCAGGCCCTGGCCGACCAGCTGATCGGCAATATCGAGGCCTTCGCGGCGGGAACGCCCGCCAACGTGGTGTTGCCGAAGCGCTGACGGCCCTGGGGACGGGTCAGGCCAGGCGCGGCTTGACCTTGCCCGCCGCCAGCTTGGCGTTGGCGCGGGCCGTGTCCACATCGCCGGCGCGGGCCACGGCCACGCCCATGCGGCGCTTGGCGAAGCTCTCGGGCTTGCCGAACAGGCGAAGGTCGGTGCCCGGCACGGCCAGGGCTTCATCGATGCCGTCGAAGGCGATGCCCTGGGCATCGACGCCGCCGTAGATCACGGCGCTGGCGCCGGGATTGCGCAGGCTGGTGTCCACCGGCAGGCCCAGGATGGCGCGGGCGTGCAGCTCGAATTCGCTCTGGTGCTGGGTGGCCAGGGTCACCAGGCCGGTGTCGTGCGGGCGCGGGCTGACCTCGCTGAACCAGACCTCGTCGCCCTTCACGAACAGCTCCACGCCGAAGAGGCCCTGGCCCGAGGGCTGGCCGTCCAGGCCCCGGCCCAGATCGTCGGTCACGGCTTTGGCGATGTCCTTGGCGCGCTGCAGCGCGAGGGACGGCATGGGCTGGGGCTGCCAGCTTTCCACGTAGTCGCCGCTGACCTGCTTGTGGCCGATGGGCTCGCAGAACGAGGTCTGGATGCTGCCGTCCGCGGCCCTCGCGCGCACGGTGAGCAGGGTGATCTCGTATTCGAAGTCGATGAAGCCTTCGACGATGACCCGGCCATGGCTCACGCGGCCGCCGGCCATGGCGTAGTCCCAGGCCTTTTGCACGTCGGCCGGGCCGTCGAGCTTGCTCTGGCCCTTGCCGGAGCTGCTCATCACCGGCTTGACCACACAGGGAAAGCCGATGGCGGGCTGGCCGTCGGTGCCGTCGATGGCGGCCTGCAGCTCCTCGGCCGAATCGCAGAAGCGGTAGGGGCTGGTGGGCAGGCCCAGCGTCTCGGCGGCCAGGCGGCGGATGCCTTCGCGGTCCATGGTGAGGCGCGCGGCGCGGGCCGTGGGAATGACGCGCACGGTGCCGGCGGCCTCCAGTTCTTCGAGCATGGGCGTGGCGATGGCCTCGATCTCGGGCACGACCAGGTGCGGGCGCTCGGACTCTATCAGGCTCTTGAGCTGTGCCGGGTCGCTCATGGTGATGGTGCGCGCATGGTGGGCCACCTGCTGGCCGGGCGCGTTCTCGTAGCGGTCCACGGCCGTGGTTTCCACGCCCAGGCGCTGCAGGGCGATGAGGACTTCCTTGCCCAGCTCGCCGGAGCCGAGCAGCATGACTTTGGTGGCGGAAGGCGAGAGGGGGGTGCCGATGGTGATGGGCATGGTCGTCGAAGGATGGGAAGGGAAAGGGATGGCGGAAAGGGCGGCCAATAATAGACGCCATGGCCACTCCTTCCCCGCTCTTCGAGATCGCCCACCTGCGCAAGCGCTACGGCGGCACGGCCGTGGTGGACGACCTGTCGCTCTCCATCGCGCCGGGCGAATGTCTGGGCGTGATCGGCCCCAATGGCGCAGGCAAGACCACCACGCTGCGCATGTGCCTGGGCCTCACCGCGCCAGACGAAGGCAGCGTGCGCTTCCACCCGCCCGGCGGCGGCGCGCCGCTGTTCATGCCGCAGGACGCGCGCACCATCAAGGCGCAGCTGGGCGTGGTCACGCAGTTCGACACGCTCGACCCGGATTTCACCTGCGCGGAGAACCTGCACGTGTTCGGCCGATATTTCGGCCTGCGCGGCCGGGTGATGGACGAGCGCGTGCCGCGGCTGCTGGAGTTCGCCGCGCTCTCCCACAAGGCCGGTGCGAAGCCGGGCGAGCTGTCGGGCGGCATGAAGCGGCGCCTCTCGCTCGCACGGGCACTGGTGAACGACCCCGCGCTGCTGCTGCTCGACGAGCCCACCACGGGCCTGGACCCGCAGGCCCGCCACCTGATGTGGGAGCGCCTGCAGCAGTTGCTGCAGCAGCAGGGCAAGTCGATCCTGCTCACCACGCACTTCATGGACGAGGCCGAGCGCCTGTGCACGCGGCTGCTGGTGCTGGACCACGGCCGCAAGATCGCCGAGGGCCGCCCGCGCGAACTGATCGCCGAGCACCTGGAGAGCGACGTGGTCGAGGTGTACGGCCAGGGCGCGCTGGCGCTGGCCGGCGACGCCCCGCTGCGCGCGCTCGCGGCGCGCGTGGAGGTGAGCGGCGAGACGGTGTTCTTCTACACGCACGACGCACACCCGCTGCTGGCCTCGCTCGACGCGCACCCGCAGCTGCGCCGCCTGCACCGCCCCGCCAACCTGGAGGACCTGTTCCTCAAGCTCACGGGCCGCCAGATCCGCGAGTGAAACGGCCCTGCCCTCGTTCTTCCCCTTCCTTGTCTGCCGCCTCCAGGACCGATCCCATGGACTCTCCCACGCCTTCCGTGCCCAGCCACTGGCGCCCGCCCGCGCCCACCGCGCGCTGGTGGCCCGTGTTCCTGCGCAACCTGCTCGTGTGGCGCAAGCTCGCGGTGCCGAGCCTGCTGGGCAACATCGCCGAGCCGCTGATGTGGCTCGTGGCCTTCGGCTACGGCATGGGCGCGCTGGTGGGCCAGGTGAACGTGGACGGGCGCACGGTGCCCTACATCCTGTTCCTCGCCAGCGGCTCGATCTGCATGAGCGCGATGAACGCGGCGAGCTTCGAGGCGCTCTACTCCGCGTTCTCGCGCATGCACGTGCAAAAGACCTGGGACGGCATCATGAACGCCCCCGTGGGCCTGGACGACGTGGTGCTGGCCGAAATGCTCTGGGCCGCGTTCAAGGCGTTCTTCACCGTGACGGCGATCATGGGGGTCATGCTGGCCCTGGGCATCAGCCACAGCCCGAAGCTGCTGGTCGCCTGGCCCGTATTGCTGCTGGCGGGCGTGATGTTCTCCAGCATCGCGCTCATCTTCAACGCACTGGCCAAGGGCTACGACTTCTTCACCTACTACTTCACGCTGGTGCTCACGCCGATGATGTTCCTCTCGGGCGTATTCTTCCCGCGCGAGCAGTTGCCGGACCTGGTGCGTCGCGTGTCGGACTGGCTGCCGCTCACCAACGTGGTCGAATTGGTGCGGCCCCTCTTCATGGACCAGTGGCCCGCGCACCCGCTGCGCCACGGGCTGGTGGTGGGCCTCACCGCGCTGGCCTCGTTCTGGATCGCGCTCGCGCTCACGCGCCGCCGCTTCGCGAAGTAGCGGTTTCCGCCTTTCGTTTCTTTCCTTTGTCTTTTCCACTCGTTCTTCAGGAGGATTTCCAATGACGATCAACACCGTCGGCATCATCGGTGCGGGCACCATGGGCAACGGCATCGCGCAGGCCTGCGCGGTCGCCGGCATCGACGCGGTGATGGTGGACATTTCCGATGCGGCCGTGCAGAAAGGCCTGGCCACCGTGTCCGGCAGCCTGGACCGGCTCATCAAGAAGGAAAAGATCACCGCCGCCGACAAGGACGCGGCGCTCGCGCGCATCAGGACCTCGACGAACTACGACGACCTGAAGGCCGCGCAGCTCATCATCGAGGCCGCCACCGAGAACCACGAACTCAAGGTGAAGATCCTCCGGCAGGTGGACGCGATCGCGGCGCCCGAAGTGATCATCGCGTCGAACACCTCGTCGATCTCCATCACGCAGCTCGGCGCCGCCACCTCGCGGCCCGACCGCTTCATCGGCATGCACTTCTTCAACCCGGTGCCGATGATGGCGCTGGTGGAGATCATCCGCGGCCTGCAGACCAGCGACGCCACGCACGATGCCGTGAAGGCCCTGGCCGAGCGACTGGGCAAGAGCCCGATCACCGTGAAGAACGCGCCGGGCTTCGTGGTAAACCGCATCCTGGTGCCGATGATCAACGAGGCCTTCTTCGTGCTGGCCGAGGGCCTGGCCACGCCGGAAGACATCGATGCCGGCATGAAGCTCGGCTGCAACCAGCCGATCGGCCCGCTGGCGCTGGCCGACATGATCGGCCTGGATGTGTGCCTGGCGGTGATGAATGTCTATCTGGAAGAGTTCGGCGACAGCAAGTACCGGCCCTGCCCGCTGCTCAAGGAGATGGTGGCCGCGGGGCGACTGGGCCGCAAGACGGGCCAGGGCGTCTATCGCTATTGAGCGCCACCGCCGGGGCCATCGACATGCTGCAGCGCCGGGGCTCGGGGGCACTGGCCGGGCAGCCGGCCCCAGGCCCGTCAGGGTCATTTTCGCGATTCAATTGCACGCAATTTAATTAACAACAATAATTCGATCCATGCCTTCCCGCACCATCCCAGCCACGGCCCCGCCCCCCGCCCTCCAGCGGCTGGACAGCCAGGTCTGCTTCGCCCTGTATTCGGCGTCGCTGGCGATGACCAAGCTCTACAAGCCGCTGCTCGATGCCGTCGGGCTCACCTACCCGCAGTACATCGCCATGCTCGTCCTCTGGGAGCAGGACGGCATCACGGTGTCCGAGCTGGGCGAGCGCCTGTGCCTGGACTCGGGCACGCTGACCCCGCTGCTCAAGCGCCTGGAGTCCTCCGGGCTCGTCGCACGCAGTCGCGATCCACAGGACGAGCGGCGCGTGCGCATCACCCTCACGGCCGCCGGCAGGGCCCTGCGCGGCCCGGCCGAGGCGATCCCGCATTGCGTGCTGGAGCGCAGCCAGTGCACCATTCCCGAACTGGAGGCGCTGACCGCGCAGCTCAAGCAGTTGCGCGAACGGCTCTCCCGCAGCCCGGGCTGACCGCCGCCACCGCGGCGCGCCCGTTCCTTTTTTCTTTCGTCCACCCACCCAAGGAGTCCACATGACCACGCTCGACAAAGTTCTCTATACCGCCCGCGCCCACACCACCGGCGGTCGCGACGGCGCCTCGCGCAGCGATGACGGCCGCCTGGATGTCAAGCTGTCCTCCCCCGGCACCAGCGGCACGGGCACCAACCCCGAGCAGCTCTTCGCCGCCGGCTATTCCGCCTGCTTCATCGGCGCCATGAAGGCCGTGGCCGGCAAGGTCGGCGTCACCATTCCGCAGGACCTGGCCATCGACGCCGAAGTGGACCTGGGACAGATCCCCAACGCCTACGGCATCGCCGTCCGCCTGAAGGTGTCCCTGCCTGGCGTGGACAAGGCCAAGGCGCAGGAACTGGTGGATGCAGCGCACCAGGTCTGCCCCTACTCCAACGCCACGCGCGGCAACATCGACGTGACCATCACGCTGGCCTGATCCCCGCGGTCGCCGGCCGGCCGCCCGCCTCCAGGCTCGATGCAGCCCGGGGCGGGCGGCCTTTTTTCTGCCTCTCGCGGTGCGGTACGCCGGCCCCTCCGGACTTCGGCGGCAAACAAGTCGAAACCTGAAATCAATTACGTTACTTCGGCCGATACCCGCACGCTTCGCGTTAGCGATCAGTGCAAACCCTTGGTTGCCAGACGATTCCTCCATCTTTTTTTCATGAGGAATCACCATGGGTTGCGTCAACAGCACACCACGAACCAGCTCCCCGCCCCGCGCCAGCCGGGCCCGCGACAGCCATCACACACCAGCACGCCACACCGGTGCGCAGACCGGCGGCACGCGCACGATGACGGCCTATCCCGACGAGAGCCTCCGCATCCAGGGACGGGCCACGGGCCAGGGAAACTGGCAAGCCGATCGCGCCACCATCACCAACGTCAGGCTGGGCACCCAGCAACTGCTGCGGGACACGGCGAGCACGCTCGACGAAAACTCGCCGCTGCGCTCCCGGCTGCGCCAGCTGTTGACAACGATCGCCCTTCAACTGGAGGGCAACCAGTATTTCATGCCACCGGAGCAATTCGAGCAGCAACTGGACAGCATCCGGCGGGACATCGAAGAGTACCGCGCGGACCATCCCACCGCCCATGAAATCGAGGGCCGGGTGGCCTATGCCATGGCGTTCCATGACCAGAACTTCGACGCGTCCGCACAGTTTCCCACCGCGTACGACATGGGAGACTTCCACGGGCGGTAATTGAGCCACGCACCGCCGGATGGAGGGCCGTCCGGCGGCCATGCAGGACAGCGGCCCCGGCCCTTCCGGATCGATTGTCGGCACCGGGACCTGCCGCTGCCGGAAATGGCTGCTTTTCTCTTGCAGAAATAGCGTCTCTGCCATCCCGGCGTTCATATTTGGCGATGGCAGAGGTTTCAAAGCCCGGGCAGCCGCTTTTTTTGCGTCATGCGCCCGCAAAACCAGGCGTTTCCACGCCATCATGTCGCCCGGCGCCTCCCACTCCGCCGCCCCGCTTCCCCTTTCCGCTTTCGTGAACGCCCTGCGCGCGTGACGCCATGAAGATCGCCCTGCTGTCCGACATCCACGCCAACCGCCAGGCGCTCGAGGCCTGCCTCGCGCATGCGCGCGCACAGGGTGCGGAACAGTTCGCCCTGCTCGGCGACCTGGTGGGCTATGGCGGCGATCCGGTGGCCGTGGTCGATACCGCGATCGAGCTGGCCGCGCAAGGCGCTCCCTGCGTGATGGGCAACCACGACGCGGCCGCGCTGGACCCGCCCGTGGATTCGCCCCTGCTGGGCGAGCAGAGCGCGCAGTGGACGCATGCGCAACTGGCGCCCCGGCATTGCGAGTTCCTCGCGGGCCTGCCGCTCACGCGCCGGCTGGGCGCCTCGGCGCTGCTGGTGCATGCCAGCGTGGACGATCCTGCGCACTGGCACTACGTGCACGACGCGGGCGCGGCGGAGCGCAGCATGGCCGCCGCCAGCGCCATCGACCCGGCGATCCGCTACGTGTTCTGCGGACACGTCCACGAACAGGCGCTCTACTTCCTCACGCCCACGGCCAAGCTCATGCGCTTCGCGCCGCAGCCTGGCGTGGCCGTGCCCGTGCCGCCGCACCGCCAGTGGCTGGCGGTGGCCGGCTCGGTGGGCCAGCCGCGCGACCGCGACGTGCGCGCCATGTACGCGCTGTTCGACGACGGTGCGGCCACGATCACCTTCCACCGCGTGCCCTACGACCACGCGGCCGCGGCGGCGGCCGTGCGCGCCGCGGGGCTGCCTGCCTTCTTCGCGGACCGGCTCGAGGAAGGCCGCTGACCCGGCCGGCCCCTCCATGAAGCTGCTCGCTCCCGGCACCGCGGTGGACGGATTCGTGGTGCACGAGTGCCTGCACGCGGGCGGCATGGCGCACATCTACCGTGTCTCCTGCGCCGATCCCGCGCAGGACCCTGGATTCCCGATCGTGATGAAGGTGCCGCGCATGACGGCGGGCGACGGTGCCGAGAACATCGTGGGCTTCGAGGTGGAACTGCAGATCCTGCCCGCGCTGCAGGGGCCGCACGCACCGCGCTTCGTGGCCGCGGGCGACCTCGCGCGCCTGCCCTACCTCGCCATGGAATACGTGGAGGGCGACACCCTGCAGCACCGCCTGGATGCGGGCCAGCGCCCGGGCACGGATGACATCGCGCGGCTCGGCGCGGCCATGGCCCTCGCGGTGCACAGCCTGCACCAGCAGAACGTCTGCCACCTGGACCTCAAGCCCGCCAACGTGCTGCTGCGTCCGGACGGCAGCGCGGTGCTGCTGGACTTCGGCCTCTCGTTCCACGCGCACTACCCCGACCTGCTGGCCGAGGAAATGCGCGAGGCCGTCGGCTCGCCGGCCTGGATCGCGCCCGAGCAGGTGGTGGGCGTGCGCGGTGACCTGCGCAGCGATGTCTTCGCCATCGGCGTGATGCTCTACGAACTCGCAACGGGTGAGCTGCCGTTCGGCACGCCGGCCACGCGCGGCGGCCTGCGCCAGCGGCTGTGGATGACGCCGCGCCCGCCACGCCAGCACCGGCCGGACATCCCGCCCTGGCTGCAGGAGGTGATCCTGCGCTGCCTGGAGCCCGAGGCCGCGCAGCGCTACCCGTCGGCCGCGCAGCTCGCGTTCGATCTGGCGAACCCGGAGCAGGTGCCGCTCACCGAGCGTGCGCACCGGCAGCGCGGACCGGGCCTGCGCGCCCACCTGCGCCGCTGGCTGCGGGCCGCGGGCATGCACTACCAGCCCAGTCCGCTGCCGGCGCGGCTGATCGAGGCCGCCCCCATCCTGATGGTCGCGCTGCCCGGCGAGGAGGCCGCCGACGCGACGCTGCAGTCGCTGCGCGAGGCGGCGGCGCGATCGCTGGGCATCCGGCCCGGGGCGCGCCTGGCCTGCGTGACGGTGGTCTCTCCTTCCGCCAGCAGCGCGACCGACCCCGCGCGCAGCGAGACCACGCTGCACCGGCGCCACCTCGTGCGGCTGCGGCAGTGGGCCTCGGGGCTGGACCTGCGCGGGCACGGCGCGAGCTTCCACGTACTCGAAGCCGGCGACGTGGCCCAGGCGCTGGTGCGCTACGCGGCGGGCAACCGGGTGGGCGTGATGATCCTCGGCGCGGCCACGCACGGCGTGCCGCTGCAGCGCTTCATCGACACCATCCCGCTGCGGGTGGTGCGGGATGCGCCCTGTACGGTCATCCTCGTGAAGCCGCAGCAGCCTGGCGGCGACAATGCCGGCCATGCACCACCCACCAGCGCCTGAGGGCGACGACCTCCACCCCTACGCCCACCTCACGCCCGACCTCGTGCTGGATGCGCTCGCGTCCATCGGCCTGTTCGGCGACGGCCGCCTCATGGCCCTGGGCTCGTACGAGAACCGGGTCTATCAGGTGCACCTGGAGGACGGCACGCGCGTGGTCGCCAAGTTCTACCGCCCGGGCCGCTGGAGCGAGGCGCAGATCCTCGAGGAACACGCATTCTCCGCCGAACTCACCGCCGCCGAGGTGCCCGCGGTCGCGCCGCTCGTGGTGGAAGGCGGCACGCTGCACGCGCACGCGGGCTTCGCGTTTTCCGTGAGTCCCTGGCGCGGTGGCCGCACGCCCGACCTGGAGGATTTCGACACGCTGGAATGGATCGGCCGCTTCCTCGCGCGCATCCATACCGTGGGTGCGGCGCGGCCGTTCGTGCACCGCCCGGCGCTGGACGTGCGCAGCTTCGCCGTCGAGCCACGCGATGCCCTGCTGCAGGCCGAGGCGATCCCGCTGGACCAGCAGTCGGCCTGGACCGCCGCCTGCGGCGATGCCATCGCGCTGATCGAGGAAAAGATGGCGGGCACCGGCGGCGCAGCACCGTGGACGGTGCTGCGGCTGCATGGCGACTGCCACCCGGGCAATGTGCTGTGGACGCCCACCGACCTGCCCGGCGGCGGCCCGCATTTCGTGGACCTGGACGACGCGCGCACGGGCCCGGCCGTGCAGGACCTGTGGATGCTGCTGTCGGGCGAGCGGCGCCAGCGCACGCAGCAGCTCTCGGCCCTGCTGGACGGCTACGAGCAGTTCCGGGATTTCGACCGCCGCGAACTCGCGCTGATCGAGCCGCTGCGCACGCTGCGCCTCATCCATTACAGCGCCTGGCTCGCGCGGCGCTGGAGCGATCCGATCTTCCCGATCAACTTCCCGTGGTTCGGCAGCAGCGACTACTGGCGTGGCCAGGTGGACATGCTGCGCGAGCAGATCGAGGCGATGCAGGAAGAGCCGCTGGCGGCGTAAGACACGCCCCCGCAGCGCACTGCCGCTCAGAACTCCGCGTGCAGCCGTACCGAGAAGATATCCACCGGACCGCGGTCGCGGTTGTAGCCCGGGTTCTGGATGCGCTGGGCGCCCAGCGACACCGCCGACTGCAGCGCACCAGCGGCCGTCTGCACCGGCGGCATGACCACGCGGTAGTACACCTCCCAGACCCGTTCCTTGCCATAGTTCAGGGCGCCGTCGCCCAGGAAGGCGCCCTGCCCGCCGGCAGCGAGGTAGTCTCGGTGGCTGCCCGACAGCCCGTTCACCGCCAGGGCCGCGCCCATGCGGTCCGCCGGCCGGCCCCAGGCCGCGCCGGACCACTGGCCGCCCACCGACAGCTGCCGGTCGATCTCGGTGAACGCGAACGTTTCCTGCCGGCCGCCGCTGCGGCCCGCGCGCACGAACACGCCGGCATCCTCGCCCAGCGGCGCCTCCAGGGTCACGGCCCAGCCGGTCTTGGTCTGCAGCCGGCGCACCGAGCCCACGTCCGGCACCGTGCCGGTGGCCTGCCCCAGCGCCACCGCATCGTCGAAAGCCCCCATCACCGCCCGGTTGCGGAACCACAGCACGCGCCCGCGCAGCGGGCCCGCGGGCAGCGCCACGGGCAGGTTCGACTCGGCCTCGATCTGGTCGCCGTAATGGCGCCGCCAGGCGCGGTCGAGCTTCGGCCCGTTGGATTCGCGCGGCTGCAGCCCCCGGCCGCCGCGCACGGCCCACTGCGGCGTGCGGTATTCCAGGATGCCGGCCCAGGTGTAGCCGCGCGCATCGGCGGCGTAATCCCATGGCCCCGGCGCCAGGAACGACCAGTTGAAGAACTGCTCGCGCGGGTCCTTGGCATAGGGGTTCGGATCGAAGTAATCCAGCAGCGAGACATTGCCCAGCACCAGCGTCCAGCGGCGCGCGGTGGCCGTGCCGCCCATCTCATTGAAGTCCGCGTCGATCTTCTCCGTCTCGCCGCCCGCGTTCCAGCGCTGCAGGAGGAAGAGCCGCGCGCGGTAGGCCTTGAGCTGCGCCCCGGAAGAGCGCGCCAGTTCGCCATTGGATAGCCCGCCCGCGCCCGTCAGGCGCGACAGCGGCACGCCCTGCGCGGCCTCCGGGTTGAAATGCAGCTGCCCCCCCTCCCAGGGCCGCACCGCCAGGTCGGCCGTGGCGGTGAAGGAATACGAGCGCTCGCGCGTGGGCACCAGGCTGTTCGGGCCGGTGTAGGCCGCATCGAAGGCCGGTTTGCGCTGCCAGACATAGGTGGTCTGGGCGTGCAGGGCCACGCGCGGCTCGGGTGAAGAGTCACCATCTGCTGCGGCGGTCGCGGGCGCAGCGGCGTGGGCATCGTCCGGAGCCGCGGCCCAGGCCCCGGCGGCGGGGATAGCCAGCAAGGCGGCGGTCAGGAAGGCAACGCGGAAACGGGCCGGCGCGGGAAAGGACAGGGGCAGGAAGCTACGCATGGGCCGGCATTCTGGCAGCGCCCGGCGGCACGGCCGTGTCGGCCGGCCCCGGTGTGACTTGGCCGCCACACTGCCGGGCCGGGAGGTCAGCGCAGGGGCCGGCGCGGGGGCAGGCCCGCCGAGGCGCTGGACGACACCGGAACGCCGCCGATGGAACGCTCGGGGGGCAGCGGGGCGCCGGTTGCGGGAGCCTCTGCAGCCGGCCCGGAAGCCACGGCGGGGGCCGGTGCAGCAGCCTCGCCGGGGACGGGTGCAGCAGCCTCGGGCGCCCCGGCAGGCACGACGGCCCGGCCGGACAGCGAACGCTTCCACGCGCCGATCACCACCTCGTTCACGAACGCCCGGTCCAGCCAGAGCCAGACCAGGATCGGCGCCAGCGTCGGCACCACCAGCGAGCCCAGCTGGTAGCCATAGACCAGGGCCTCCATCTGCCACTGCGCCACGCGCAAGGTGCGCACGTCGAACTGCGCCGTCAGCAGCAATTGCATGAGCAGTTGCATGCACAGGCTGAAGGCCTGCAGCGGCAGCAGCAGCGCATAGCCGGCCAGCGCGCGCACCGTGCGCCCGGGCCCGCGCGCGGCCAGCAGCAGCGCCAGGAAGATCGGCAGCCCGTAGGCGTAGCGGCCCGGGTCGGATTCGAGGGTGATCTCCACCGGCTGGTTGCCCGTCTGGGGCGTGGCGATGGCCACCGAGGTGTCCACCTCCAGCCGCCCGGGGGCGAGCCGCGCCTCGCGCACCCAGCCGGGGGCCGTGCGCTCCAGCGCCACGCCGGCCACCATGCCGGCGGGGTAGGACGTCCAGGGCGACACCCGCGTCCACGCGAGCGTGAGCAGGACGACCCCGATGAAGAGGCCGATGACGAAGGCCTTCAGGCTGGCGGCGCGGCGCATCGCGGTCGCGCTGCCTCAGGCCAGGGCCGCGGCCGGGGGTGTGGCCGGCGGCGCGCCCGGGCCGGGCGGGGAGCCGGCGGACGGCTTGCTGCCCGCGCGCACCCACAGCAGCCAGACGATGAGCACGTCCACCATGATCAGTGCCTGCCAAAGGTACTCGTGCGCGAAATTGAACACCGCCGTGCTCCACTGGCCCAGGTAGAACAGGCTGATCACCCGCACGATGTTGAGCGCCTGCACCGCCACGAAGCCCGCCGCCAGCCCGACCAGCTTGTGCCGCCAGGTGGAGGGAAACGCCATCACCGCCGCGAACAGCACGATGCAGGCCTCGATCCCGTTGCAGCCTGCCTCGATCGACACGCCGAAGCCCGTGTTGTGGTTCCAGAGCACCTTGCCCGCTGCCGCGGCCGAGCTGTCGAACCACATCACCATCGTCGCGCAGATGCGAGCGAGCAGCGCTGTCCACGGCAGCACCAGGTGCTCCTGCACCCAGTTGAGCATGTTGATGCCGAACAGGGTGAGCTGGAGGGTGAGGAAGATGAGGAAGAAGCGCAGCATGGCCGTGGGGCTCCGCGGAGGGGGTGGGATCGCTGCGCATTATCCGGGAGCGCTGGGGAGCCGCCCGGTCAGCGCCTCATGCGTGTCTGGTGCAGACCCAGCCCATCCACCTTCAGGAACAAAAGTTACCTGGCGCAACCTTTCGATCAATTATAGAAATTTATGATCCCGGCCGTTTCAATGGACTCGACCGCAGTCCGGAAGGTTGCGGTCCATAACGATAACTGACGAGGGGAGTGATGACATGAGCGGCAAACCCGCAGCCCGCCAGGGCGACCTGACGAAAAAAGGCGGCCCGATCGTCCAGGGCTCGGCGACGGTGCTCATCGGATCGGCAGGCGGCGTGGCGTGCTCGGAGTGCCCCGGAGGGATGGCGGTGGGCAACCCGGTGAACCCATCGCTGGGCGCAAAGGTGCTGACAGGGGCGGATGAACTGGACTTCGCGCTGCCGGGGCCGCTGCCGCTGGCGTGGCAACGGATGTACAGCAGCTATGTGAATGCAGAACACGGCGCGGCGTGCGGGCTGCTGGGGTACGGCTGGAAGCTGCCTCTGGAGCTGCGGGTGGTGCTGCAGGACCAGCGCGCGGTGCTCTTCGACGCATCGGGTCGGGCGATCACGTTCGATGAAACTCTTGAACCGGGGCAGGCCCTCTACAGCAGCAGCGAGAACCTGTGGTTGATGCGTGGCGGCGGGATGGTCGTTGCGGACACATCCTCCGCCCCAGCCATCCCGACCGAGCTGCAGCCCTGGGCGCAGCAGCCCCGGTGGTCGCACGTTCCGGCGGTGCTGCGCGCAAACCCTGACTGCGTGATCGCCGCGCCGGGCTCTGCCGGTGCGGGGGCAACAGCCTGGGTGTTCCTGCCCGCCCAGGCGGCAGCGCCCGCCACCCCGGCAGGCAGTGCCCCGGATCATGTCCTGCATGCCTTGATCGACCGCTTCGGCCGCAGCCAGTGCTACCAATGGGGCGACGAAGGCCTGCAGCGGGGCCGCGTCGCGGGCATCACCGATGGAAGTGGACGCCGCTACGTGCTGCGCTACGAGCGCATCGCCTCCGGTGCATCCGCCTCCCCATCGGCCAAACCGAAGGCGCCCCACCCCTCGCTGCAACCCGACGACGGCGTGCGGCTCGTGGCCGTGGACTGCACGTTCAACCCGCTCGATCCCGGCCTGATACCCGACACGGCCCCGCGCCCGCAACCGCTGGTGCGCTACCGCTACGACGGCGCGGGCAACCTCGCCGAAGTTCTGGGCCAGGACGGCACGGTATTGCGCCGCTTCAGCTACGACGCATGGCACCGCATGACGGAACACCAGGTGCGCCAGGGTCCGCGGCACCGCTACGTGTACGAGGACCAGACCGCGCAAGGCCGGCGCAAGGGATTGCCTGCGCGCTCGGGCGCACGCGTGGCCGAGCAGCACAACGAGGAAGGGCTGTCGTACTTCTTAGACTACGGCCACTCTCCGATAACCGCCGGCAATGGACCTGCCGCCTTGGTGCGCAGCAGCACGGTAGTGCACGACAGCCTGGGGCGCACCACGACCTACCACTTCGAGGGCGAAGGCGGGCTCAAGCGCCTGGTGCGTCTCGTGGCACCGGACGGGGCCGAACACAGCTACAGCTACGACAGTGCCGGCCGTCGCCTCTCTGCCACCGATGCGCTGGGCCGCACCACGTGGTGGCGCTATGACGGCGCAGGTCGGCTGCTGGGCGTGCAGAGCCCGGATGGCCGCAGCACCCAGCAGCGCTGGGGCGCAGCAAGCAGCGCGCAGGACGGGCTGCTGCTGGCGAGCCAGGACGCGGCAGGCCTGCGCACGCACTACCGCTACGACGACTGGGGCCGTCTGGTGGAGGTCGCGATACTGCCGGAAGGAGGAACGGACGAGGCGGCAACGCTGCAGGGCCTCATCACCCGCTTCGAATACGCACAGCCCCAGCAGGATGCTGGCACCGGCGCCGTGACATTCCCACCCCACGCGCTCGCCTGGTGCGACCAGCCCGTGGCGGTGATCGACGCGCAAGGCGGCCGCAGCCAGTACGCGTACAACGCCTGCGGCCAAATCACGCAGCACACGGACTGCTCCGGCCACAGCCAGACATGGCGCCACGGTGCATGGGGCGAGGTAGTGGAAGCGGTGGACGCGCTGGGCCAGCGCACACGACTGCACCACGCGATGCAGCAAGGCGCGCTGCGGCTGATGGGCGTGCAGCATCCGGGCAACACGGCGGTGCGCTACCGCTGGAACGAAACCGGACGGATGGCGGCCATCACCCACGGCACGCACGACGTGCTGGAAGGCACGGGCGAGCCTGCAGGCACCAGCGCCACCATCGCTTACCGTCACGACCTTTGGGGCCGCGTGGTGGAGCAGGTGCAGGCGGGCCGGGGCGTGCAGCTGCGCTACGACGTGGCCGGGCGGCTGCAGGAACTTGTCAACGAGAACGGCGACGTGACCCGCTTCGTGCACGACGCGGCCGACCGGCTGGTGCAGGAAGTGGGCTTCGACGGGCGCAGCCAGGTGTATGGCTACGACGCGGCGGGCCAGCTCACGCACGCGGGCGACGGGCATGGCGAAGGCCACCATCCAGCGGCCGGCGCGACGACCGGGCCGGAGATAAAGGCGGTGGTGCGCACTCGCATGCACTACGACCTCGGCGGCCGGCTGGTGGCACGCGTGGCCGTGCGGTTGCCGGCGCCGGGAGCGCCGGCCGGTGCGGGTGCCAGTACCACAGGCAATGTGACCGAGAACCTCACAGCCGATGAGCACTCCGTGCTGCAGATCCAGCGCTTCGTGCACAGCCCTTCGGGCGGCTTGATACAAGCCATGGCTTGGCAGGCAGAGTTGCCCCATGCAGCGACGCCCATGGCGCAGGCCTTGGCAACCACACCTTCCGGACAAGGGAGCGTGGCGAGCCGCCCCTTGCCACTGGCAGAACGCTGGCTGGCGCTCGATACCCAGGCGCTGCTGGCCCTGCTGGAGCGGCCCGGCGACCCGGCCATCGCTGAAGTGTCCACCGTCCTGCAGGCCCATCAACTGGTAATGGACAGCCGCGTGGCATTGGCGCGTGATGCCTTCGGACGTGTCTGCGGCGAGACGCAGACGCTGTACCGGCAATCCACCCCAACGCAAGTGCAGCATGTGGATAACACGCATGCCGGGGCCGAGGCGCCCATCGAATTCGAGCACACGATCGCCCACACCCTGGGCCCCCTGGGCCAGCGCACGGCCACTCAGGCGCAAGGGCTGGGCACGCTTCAGTGGCTGGCCTACGGCTCGGGCCACGTGCATGGTCTGCTGCTGGACGGCCAGCCGTTGGTGGACTGGAAGCGCGATGCGCTGCACCGCGAGGTGGGGCGCACGCTGCATGTGCTGGAAGGCCAAGGCAACGCAGACCTGCCGGTGATCGTGCATGCACGCCAACTCGATCCGGTGGGCCGCATGCTGCAACAGCACTGGCGTGGCCTGCGCTATGCAGCAGCCATGCCGGCGACCGGTGACGCAAACGACTCCGATACCGGCCCCTCGTCCGCCGCAGGCCGTGGCGTCCCAGCCCTGGGCCCGCTGTCCACGCTGGCGCAGCGGCGCTATCGCTACGACCCACTCGGCCAACTGGTGGGCATGCAGACGCCCGGCGAGGCCATGCGCTACGATTACGACGCATGGCGGCGCCTGACCGGACTGCAACGCGCCGGGCAGGGCGTGCCGGAAGTACAGGAGCATTGGGCGCTAGATGCTGCCGGCAACCGCCTGCCAGCATCCAGAGACATCCGGCCCACCCCACCGCACTTAGCCCGGCAACGCCAGGAATGGCAGCAACAGGTGCGCGAGAACCTGCACGATACGGACTTCGACCTGCTGCGCGCCACTGGCACTCCCGGCGAAGGCTTCGGCACCGTTACCCGCTGGCCGGGCAACCGCATCGGCTGGAGTGCGGCCCGGGGGCCGGACAACGGCCAAACCGCAGGCGCCACCCGCTACCGCTATGACGCATTCGGTAATCGCGTGCAAGTGCTGCATGTCGATGGGCGCATGCAGCAATTGCGCTATGACGCGCTGCACCAACTGCGCGGGGTTTGGCAGCGCGATGGCGCAGGAAGCGCTTGGCGTTTGATAGCCCGTTATCGCTACGATGCATTTGGGCGACGATTGGGCAAGACGGTCCATCAACAGACAGGCCGGCACGGTGCAGCCACCTATGTTGGCTGGGATGCCGACAGACTCGTGCACACCGAAGGCCCTGCGGGGCTCGTTCACACGCTCTACGAGCCTGGATCCTTCGTGCCGTTGCTGCGCCTGGAGCGCGAGAAGGCCATTCCCACGGCCCTGCAGTCCATGCTGACGCTGGGCGCCGATGGCGACGACGAGAGCCAGAAGACGGAAGGACAGACAGGTATTTCAGCAGCCCAGGGCTTTTTTGCGGCACTGCCGCGGGCGCAGCGTGAATTCCTGGACCGCGCTTTACGTGAGGCCATGTACTCGGGCTCAGACTACAGTGCAGGGTCCGCGCGCACCAGACCCTCCACCATGCCGGGCGGAGTGAGCGAACTGCTGGAGGAGGGCCTACAGGCCCTGCGCATCCAACAAAAAGCATCCACCCAGGCCCATCCCACGCGCATCCGCCACATCCTTTGCGATCACCTGGGCACCCCGGTCGGCTTGGTGGATGCCAACGGCCCCCAAGCAGGCTTGGTCACCTGGGCCGCGACATACCACGCCTGGGGTAAGGTTCGGGAGGAATACGACCCGCACGGTGTGGGGCAAACCATCCGCTTCCAGGGACAGCACCTCGACCCCGAGACGGGGCTGCATTACAACCGGTTTAGGTATTACGACCCAACTCTAGGACAGTATGTAACGCAGGATCCCGTTGGATTGGCAGGCGGATTGAATAAGAACTCTTATGCCGCCAACAATACGCTGGGGTTCACAGACCCACTCGGACTTACACAAGCCGATATCGACAACGCCTTCAGCACTGCAAAATCGATGACACCGGAATGGAATCACCCAACCTCCATTGGAACATGGAGCCAGCAGGGCAAAGGAGGAAAGTATGGATTCTTCAATGAAAATATTCAGGTAGATTCAAAATACCTTGGATGCCTTGATGACGGAGAGGCTGGTGCACTGCTGATAACCATCCTCCATGAAATGAAGCACTACAATCAAAAATGGTATGAATTTGCTTTCGATAATATTCAGGAGAGGTTGACTGGAGGAAACTCCTCCAATGCACAGGATGCGGCAGAAAATCTGGTATTCAGCAATGATAAAAAAGTAAGCGAATTCTTGAAGAAAAGAAACATAGGCCTTATATCATGTCATTGCAAGAAATAAAAAAAATTGTTCCATACTGCATTATTTCAATTGTATTCCATGTTGTTTACATTTTCACTGGTTTTGGAAACTATCTCCATGGAGGTAGTTTCCTGGAATTCATCATTCTCTTGGCCATCGCTACTCTAATTTTATGGCAAGCCTTAAAATTAGCAGGAATTATCAAAGGGTTTTTCAGAATTCTTCTAATATGCCTAGCGATCATCCCTGCCATATCGATTGCTGCAAATCTATATCTATTTATAGCTAGACCTTGATTTTACATACCTCCAGCACATATCGAACCATAGCCCCGCAATTTCTTCGCTGGCGGGGACACAGGGCACAACAAAAACCTCAATCTCTCAGAATCCCAGAAAATGCACAGGACATAATTAAAAATAACGAGCAAAGGATAAAAGAAATTTTATCCGAGAGAAGACTCAATATGTCGAAATTCCTCCCCTCAGCGAAGCTATGCATCACTGGGATGAAGAGTAAACGTGACAGTGGCTGGCCTATCTCGTCATGGCCTCATGGAAGAACTTCGGGACAAAATCCATGAATTCTACTGAGGCGCAATCTGTGGCGGTCATCTTTGAGATGGATGCGCGAGAGCAAATCATGAAGCTGGCGGCATTCATGCCTGTGTGGGCTATTGACAGCACGGCAAATGCGAAGGCGATTGACGATGCAAGGCAGCAGCACCAGTTCCCGCTGACCATTTTTTTTGCGCATCCTGGCGAATCGAGAATGGATATGTTTTGCCGGGTTTTGTTCGACGTTGACGAACATCACCAATGCGGCACGTTCGATGTGTACGGTGCGTCCGAGAGGGATATCGACCCAGCAGCTGTGACCGAACTGAATATCCATCGTGTGCGCGAGACTGAATACGGATGCCAATTAATCCGGTGAGGCAGATGATGCAATTGAAACAGCCCTTGTTGCTGCCCAGGGTATCTGCCACCGCCAATCGCGCGCTCTCATGAAGCCCGTGTAGCGGTCTCGCGCAGCCACTTTCGGTGGTGCTCCGCTGCTCTGAAACCCAATGAGGTTCGCAGAGCGCCAGACAGGAGGATTTGGCAGACAACCTGGGCCGCGTTCCTACGAACTGAATCTGCACAGAATCCGAATTCAGCTTCAGAAGACAGAAAAATTACAAAGATGCATTGACGCAAGAATCAACATTGCAAAAAAATGCTTTGCAGGTGGCGACGCTGGTCACAACAAGCAAATCAATGAGCTTAGGAGAATCGTCGGTAAATGCACGGGACGCCAATGGTAGAGAATAATCCAGTCAACCTTCAAATCCTAAAGAAAAGAAAGAAGGAGGCTTCTTTAGCGCCATCTCTAGCAAAGCGCTATGAAAGCATGCTGCTAGCGGCCTTCCCTGAAAGTTACCCAGAAGGTGAATTATTCATAAAAAACACCTTCACGGGAGATGATAGGGAAGATTATCTAAGGTTTTTCTCATTATTTAATGGGAAAAAGTGGACCGAAGTAGATATAGAAAAAATCGAAGATATCTACATACAACACTCCAGATTGACAACCAGCGGTAGCATCTATTATTTACCTGTATTTCTCAAATATTTCTTCGACCTTAAGAATACAGACAACGAGTTTTTTATTTATCTAATGTTTGATTTGGAGAATGGATTCGATGAGCATACGCCAGAAAACCTGGACGACTCCTTGAAAGGAAAGAGAAAGCTGGAAAGAAAATATCTTTCTTTTGAAAAGATCAATCCTATACAGTCTAAACTGGTGGCCACATTTTTAGTCAATGTAGCAAACCTTCTGCCGGAGGGAAGCTACGAGGGCAGACAAGCTCAACGCGCACTCACCAACTACTGGGGAAATTTCCTGATTTTCTGATTTGCATCCCAAACAGCCCAATAGTGGTTCGCCGGCGGGCACGCGGTCGCAACAAAAACAAACCGATCACCCAGAATAATGCAAGACAACAAGCAAAGGATAGAAGAAATTTTATCCGAGAGAAGGCGCCATATATCGACAGCACCGTCCCTCAGTGAACGCTATGAAATTTTGCCGAAAGAATCATTTCCATGTGAACCAGGGGATGAATCCTTGTTCTACGCAAAGACCTTTACAGGCACCGATGCTGAAGATTACGAGAATTCGGTCAGAATTTTCCGCGGCAAGCTCTGGACGGAAGTCAGTTTTGACATACTGCAGGAAAAGTTCGTGCAGTTTCTTTATCTTACGCCGAAGGGAAAAATATATTACCTGCCTTCTTTTTTAAAAAATTTCTTTGACCTGCGCCTGCTGGAATTAGAATTTTTTTCTTACTTCATCTCCGATCTGGAAAACGGCTTCTTCTCACCAAGATTTGAAGAAATCATGAAGTCGTTAGACGAAGGCAAGGATTTTCCAAAGGATCTATCGTCTTTTGAATCCTTGACACCTCTCCAATCCAAAATGGTGGCATTGTTCCTGGCTAATGTCGCAAATCTTCTGCCTTCCGGCCATTACGAAAGCCAACAAGCCCAACGGGCATTGACAAATTATTGGGGAAATTATCTTCTTTTTTAGCGAAGGTCCGATAAATCATCTTGCGACATGTCCGGCATCCATGTTGGGGCATCACATCGCACCCGAACCGACAATGCCAGGAGTGGCAGCAATAGGGTCACTATAGCCCAGAATATGTCATTGCGATGGCTCGTCGATGACCTGATCGGCACCCTGCAAGTCAGCTCATCGGAGGTGCATCGACATCCTGACGTGAGCAGAAAAAACACCACCGAGGCGAGTACCGCAGTATGGCGTTGAAAATATGTTCCGCCGCGGCCATATGCCTGGCCGCGCACCTATGCAACGCGGGGCAGGCACCTGCGTCACCGCGAGCCTCCGATAAAACCCATGCCATCGCTCCCGTGGCATCCATCCAGATCACCCGCGCCAACGCGCAAACCGCGGCAGGAGACGCGGCTCCCTGTACAGGCATCCGGCCGCTGACCGAAGGCGACGTGCGCCGGTTTCTCGCACACGCCCGCCCCATCACCCGCCGGGCGGCCCTGCACGGCGATTTCCTCGTGGGCGACTGCTACACGGAAGCCCGCATCCGCTTCCAGGACGGCCGCACCGCCAGCCTGGGCATCGCCAACGATGCCGGCACGGCCCTGCTGACCCCCATCGTGGAGGGCAAAGAGCAGACACAGGGCCGTTACTTCCGCTGCAAGCAGTGCGCCGGCATGCTGGACCTGCCGGACCGCCTGCCCACGAACTGATCCGCGCACCGGCGCGGAAAAACGCGCCCATGAAAAAGCCGCGAAAGGCATGCCTGCCTTCCGCGGCTCCGGTGTGCAGGCGGGCGGCCTGCAGCGCAGGCCCGCAGGCCTGCTCGCCTGGCCTTACACCAGCAGCGCGTTCACCCGCTTCACGTACGCGGCCGGATCCTCCGGCAGCCCGCCTTCGGCCAGCAGGGCCTGATCGAAAAGGATGTGCGCGAGGTCGTGGAAGTGCACGCTGCCGTCCAGCTTCTTCACCAGCGCATGTTCCGGGTTCACCTCCAGCACGGGCTTGGCGTCGGGCATCGACTGGCCGGCCTGCTTCATCAGGCGCGCGAGCTGGGTGCTCATGCCGTGCTCCTGCACCACGAGGCAGGCAGGCGAATCGACGAGGCGCGTGGTCACGCGCACGTCCTCGGCCTTGTCCTTGAGGGCTTCCTTGAGTTTCGCCAGCACGGGCTTGAAGGCCTCGGCGGCTTCCTCGGCGGCCTTCTTCTCGGCCTCGTCCTGCAGCTGCCCCAAGTCCACCGCACCCTTGGCCACGGACTGCAGCGGCGTGCCGTCGAAGTCGTGCAGGTAGTTGAGCGCCCATTCGTCCACGCGGTCGGTCATCAGCAGCACCTCGATGCCCTTCTTCTTGAAGACCTCGAGCTGCGGGCTGTTCTTCGCGGCGGCCAGGGTGTCGGCGGTGATGTAGTAGATCGCCTCCTGGCCTTCCTTCATGCGGGCCTTGTAGTCGGCCAGCGAGACGGTCACGCTGTCGGTGGTGCTGGAGGCGAAGCGCAGCAGCTTCGCGATGCGCTCGCGGTTGCCGAAGTCCTCGCCCAGGCCTTCCTTGAGCACCGCGCCGAACTCGGCATAGAACTGCGTGTACTTGCCCTCCTTGGCCTTGTCGTCCTCGCTCACCACGTCGGTCACGCCGTCGGCGCCTTCACCGGCGGTGTGGCGGTCGTGCTTGGCCAGGTCTTCGAGCATGGAGAGCACGCGCTTGGTGGAGCCCTCGCGGATGGCGCGCACGTCGCGGCTTTCCTGCAGCAGCTCGCGGCTCACGTTGAGCGGCAGGTCGGCCGAGTCGATCACGCCCTTCACGAAGCGCAGGTACGTGGGCATGAGCGCTTCGGCATCATCCATGATGAACACGCGCTTCACGTAGAGCTTCACACCGGCCTTCTTGTCGCGGTTCCACAGGTCGAACGGCGCCTTGGCGGGGATGTAGAGCAGCTGCGTGTACTCGGTGTTGCCCTCCACGCGGTTGTGGCTCCAGGTGAGCGGGTTCTCGTGGTCGTGGCTGATCGCCTTGTAGAACTCCTGGTACTGCTCGTCGGTGATGTCCTTCTTGGGGCGCGTCCACAGGGCGCTGGCCTTGTTCACGGCCTCCCACTCGCCCGTCTTGACCATCTGGCCGGGCTCGCCTTCCTTCTCGCTCTCCTTCCACTCTTCCTTCTCCATGAGGATGGGCAGGCTGATGTGGTCGGAGTACTTGCCGATGACCTGCTTGAGCTTCCAGGCGTTCAGGAACTCCTCGGCTTCCTCACGCAGGTGCAGGATGATGCTGGTGCCGCGCTCGGCGCGCGTGATGGTCTCCACCTCGAAGTCGCCCGTGCCGCCGCTGATCCAGCGCACGCCCTCTTCGGGCTTCAGACCCGCGCGGCGCGATTCCACGGTGATCTTGTCGGCGACGATGAAGCCCGAGTAGAAGCCCACGCCGAACTGCCCGATGAGCTGGGCGTCCTGCTTCTGGTCGCCCGAGAGGCGGCTCATGAAGTCCTTGGTGCCGCTCTTGGCGATCGTGCCCAGGTGGTCGATCGCCTCCTGCTCGCTCATGCCGATGCCGTTGTCGGTGATCGTGAGCGTCTTCGCGGCCTTGTCGAAGGACACGCGCACTTCGAGGTTGGGCGCATCCTCGTACAGCGCGGCGTTGTTCAGGGCCTCGAAGCGCAGCTTGTCGCAGGCGTCGGACGCGTTCGAGATCAGCTCGCGCAGGAAGATTTCCTGGTTGGAATACAGCGAGTGGGTGACCAGGTGCAGCAGTTGCGCGACTTCGGCCTGGAAGGAATGGGTGTGCTTGCTCATGGTTGGTGGATGGCTCTTGTAGAGGTTCGCAACGAAAAGGGGAACGCCCGGCCATCTGGGGGCCGGCCGCGGATTATCAAGGCCCATGGCCCGCGCCTTGCGGGCGAGCCCCATCCGATGCCCTGGCGCAGGCCTCCGCGAGGTTCCGGCGGGCATCCCCGCGCGCACCCGCTCACCCAGCCAATCCGCTGGCTGCCGCGGCCGGGCCGGCCTGCACCGCCCAGGCGATGGCAGGAGAACACAAGGCGGCCAGCAGGCGGGCCAGGGATACCGCCTCCGGTTTCCACCGCGGCTCCCTGCCCAGCACGTTGAATGTGGCGATGCATCGGCCCTGTCCGTCGAACACGGGCACGTTGATGACGGCCTGCAGGCCCAGCGAGTCAATGAGCGCGTGGTCGTCGAAGACCGATTGCAGCACTTCGCGCCCTTCACCGATGAAGAGCTCCCCGTCGAGCAGCAGCTTCCGCGTCCATGGCGTGAGCGCCTTGCGCTTGCGGCCGGCCACGGGATAGGCGACGGGATCGGAGGTCCATGCCCGCTGGAGCACCAGCATGGCACCGGCATCCCCGGAGGCCGGCAGCGGGCTGCGCAGGAGGTTCACCGTGAGCAGGCCCGGGCCCACGAGGGTGCGACGGGCGGTGTCGGCGATCTGCATGGCGGCGTCCAGCCCGCAGGCGCGCGGCAGGTCGGCCAGCAGCGCGCCGCAGGCGTGCTCAGGCAGGGTCAGCCCGGCGCAGCCCGCGGGTTCGGCAAAAGATGCGTGCTCACTCATTGGTAATGCCGAGCTCCTTGATGATCCTGCCGTAGCGTTGCGCATCGGCCTTGAGAATCCTGTCGAACTCCTGCGGCGATTTGCTCACCACTTCGACGCCGATGGAGTCCATGCGCTGGCGCACCGCGGGCACCTGGAGGGCCGCGTTGGTGGCAGCGTTCAGGCGCTGCACCAGATCAGCGGGCATGTCCCGGGGGCCGAACAGTCCGTACCAGACACCCAATTCATAGCCGGGCACGGTCTCGGACACCGCGGGCACATCCTTCAGCAGTGTGGAGCGCTGCGCTTCCGTCACGGCCAGCAGGCGCAGCTTGCCGGCCTTCACATGCGGCAGGGTCTGCGTGCCGGCGGAGAAGAGCACCTGCGTCTGGTCGGCGACGGTATCCACCACGGCCGGGGCGCCGCCACGGTAGGGCACGTGCGTCATCTGAATCCCGGTGGCCTTCTCGAACAGCACGGCGCTCAGGTGGTTGGTCGAACCCGGGCCGGCCGATGCGTAGTTGAGCTTGCCGGGGTTGGCCTTGGCGTAGGCAATGAGCTCCTTGACGGTCTTGGCCGGCACCGACGGATTCACCACCAGCGTATTCACCACGTTCGCCATCAGGGCGATGGGCGTGAAATCCTCCACGCCCCTGAAAGGCATGTCGGGCATGAGCGCGGGGTTCATGGCATGGGTGCTCATGGAACCCACCAGCAGCGTGTATCCGTCCGGCCTTGCCTTGGCGACGAAGTTCGAGCCGATGTTGCCGGAGGCGCCCGCGCGGTTGTCCACGATGACCGGCTTGCCCAGCGTCTTGCCGAGCTGTTCGGCCAGCGACCGCGCCAGGATGTCGGTGGAGCCGCCGGGAGCCCAGGGCACGATGAGGGTGACGGGCTTGTCCGGGTAGTCGGCGTGGGCCAGCGAGGCCAGGCCGAGGAGCGACAGGACAGCCAGGCTGCGGCGGATGCGGGAGAACATGGCGAAGACTCCTTGGAGGGAAGGAAAAGGAACTGCGGAAAAGAGGCGGAGGAAGCAGAAACGGGGGCGGCGCCGCATCAGCGGCCCACGGCGTATCCCTGCATGCCGCGCGGATTGGCGGCAGCGCGCAGCACCAGGCGGCCTTCCCGGTCGCGCTCGCGGGTGCAGGCGGACATGCGGCTTTCAGACCAGGGCGCCCCCACCTTCACGGTGTGGCCCATGGCGCGCAGCGCGTCGATCTGCACGGGGTCGAAGCGCGACTCCAGGGTGAGCTGGTTGAGCGTGGTGCTTCGCGGCCAGAACGACGCGGGGAAATGGTCGATGTGCCAGGCCGGCGCATCGATGGCCTCCTGCAGATTCAGGCCATGCACCGCATGGCGCAGGAAGAATGCCGGGGACCACTGGTCCTGCTGGTCGCCGCCTGGCGTGCCGAACACCATGTAGGGCTCGCCGTCGCGCAGCGCGAGCGACGGCGAGAGCGTGGTGCACGGCGCCACGCCGGGCGTCACCGTGTTGGGCAGGCCTTCGTCCAGCCAGGTCATCTGCAGCCGCGTGGTCAGCGCGAAGCCCAGGGCGGGAATGACCGGGCTGGACGACAGCCAGCCTCCCGAAGGCGTGGCCGCGACCATGTTGCCGTGGCGGTCGATCACGTCGATGTGGCAGGTGTCCCCCACGAAGACCTCGCGATCCAGCCATTCGCTCACCGGGGGCAGCGCAGCGAAGGTGGGCTCGCCGATACCGAAGCGGGTGTCCGCCTTCAGCAGGGTGCGGCGTGCCACGTCCAGGTCCGGCATCACCGGCTGCCGTCCCCCCGGCGCGCCGGCGCGCAGCCGGGTGCTGGCGCCATCGCCGATCTCCTCCCAGCGCGCGCGCAGGTAGGCGCCGGACAGCAGCGCCATCTGCGCATCGCGCTGCGCGCCCGGAGCGGCGCCATACCAGGCCAGGCGGTCGGCCATGGCCAGCTTGGCCGCCTCGGCGATGCGGTGCACGAAGCCTGCGGAATCCACGGGGTGCTGCTCCAGCCCCGCATGGCGCAGCATGCCCATCTGCTGCAGGAACGCCGGGCCCTGGCTCCAGAAACCGCACTTGGCCAGCGTGTAGCGGCCGAAGTCCAGGGTCAGCGGCGCCTCGATGGAGGGCGACCAGTTCGCCAGGTCGTCGTAGCGCAGCAGGCCGCCATGGCATTCGCCGGTGGTGTCGCGCACTTTCCCGGTGCGGTAGAAGTGATCGATGTCGCGCGCCACGAAACCTTCGTACCAGCAGCGGATGGCCGCATCGATTTCCCGGGTGCGCTGCCCGCCGCCCTCACGCTGCGCTGTCTCGACGATGCGCGTATAGGTATCGGCGAGCCGGGGAAGCCGGAACAGCGCACCCGGTTGCGGCACCCGGCCCTCGGGCAGCCAGACCTCGGCCGAGCTGGGCCAGTGCGCACGGAACAGCTCCTGCACCGCGACGATGGCCTGCACGGTGCGCGCCAGCAGCGGAAAGCCGTCACGGGCATATCCGATGGCCGGGGCCAGCACATCCGCCAATGACCAGGTGCCGTGGTCGCGCAGCAGGGTCAGCCACGCGCCGAACGCTCCGGGAACAGTGGCTGGCAGTAGCCCGATGCCCGGGACCTGCTCCAGCCCCAGGCGGCGGAACGCCTGCGCCGTCGCTTCCGCCGGTGCGCTGCCCTGGCCGCAGATGGAGCGCATGGAGCGCTCGCGCTCACTCCAGTACAGGATCGGCACCTCGCCCCCCGGGCCGTTCAGGTGCGGCTCGACGACCTGCAGAACGAAGCCGCCGGCCACGGCCGCATCGAACGCGTTGCCTCCACGCTCGAGCACGCCCATGGCGGTCTGCGATGCCAGCCAGTGGGTGGAGGCGGCCACGCCGTGTGTGCCGGTGATCTCGGGGCGGGTCGTGAAGGAGTGGCTCATGCTCGGTACTGGTGCGTGTGGATGACGGTTCCAGTCTAGGAGCATCAAATAGACCAACTAACATGTATATCTATGGATGCATGCATGTTTCTCTATGGCCGATACCGCACTTCCCCGGGATGAACTGGCCATCCGGCTGGAGAACCGGCTCAAGATGCGCCACTACGTGCTGCTGCTGGCCATCGACCGCCATCGCTCCATCAGCCGTGCCGCCGACGAGTTGCAGTTGAGCCAGCCCACCGTGACCCGCGCGCTGGCCGACATCGAAGACATCTTCATGGCCCCGCTGTTCGTTCGTACCCGGCGCGGGCTGGAGCCCACGCCGGCCGGGGAAGTGGTACTTGCCCGTGCCCGCTTCGCCGCCGCGGACAACCATGCCCTGCGGCGCGAACTGGAAGGCTTGCGCGCAGGGCACCAGGGGCGCCTGCGCCTGGGCGTGATTCCCTATGCGCCCGACGCCATCCTGGATGCCGCCTGGCATCACCTGCTGGGCAAAAGGCCGCGGCTGTCGCTGCAGGCGCACGAGGACACCACGCTCAACCTGATTGCCGCGCTGCGCAACCGCACGCTGGACTGCGCCCTCTGCCGCTTCTCGCAGGACAGTTCGGCCGATGACCTGGAGCAGGAGCTGCTGTACCAGCAGACGGCCCATATCGTCGTGTCGCGGGACAGCGCGCACTCACTCAAGCGCCTGGCCTCGCCCGACGTCGGCCAGTTGTCGCAGATGGACTGGATTTTTCCGCCGTCGAATACGCCCATCCGCCACATGATCGACGCCATGTTCGCCGCCGGCGGCCGGCGCGTGCCCGTGCCCGTGCTGGAGGCCTATGCCACCCGTACCATCGCCTCCGCCCTGGTGCGCCTGCCCCGCGGCGTGACGCTGCTGCCCCTGCACACGGCCGAGCTCGTGGCCGCCGATGGCCGCGCCGTCGTCATGCCCGAGCCGCTGCCCTGGCGCATGCCACCCATCAGCCTGGCCTGGCTGCGTGGCAATCCCAAGTCGCAGATGGCCTGCGAACTGGTGGCAGCGATTCGCGAGCGGTTGCGAGCGGACGAGGCTCAGCCAGAAGCCGGCAAGCCGGGCTTTTCCGGGGGAATGGTGTAGTCCGCCGGTTGGCAAAACGCGTTGCGCGCAGCATCCCACTGCACAGGGATGTTCGCGAAGTAGCCCGCTGGAATGTCGGTCTCCACCCAGTATTCATGCGCCCATCCGCTTTCCGTTCGAGCGCCGTGCACGGGCTTGCCCACGCCTTTGACGAAGCGGTCGTAGCCTGCCGGCAGACCGATCCGGACGACCTGGATGCCGACGCATTTCTGACCGAACCCGAACCCTGCGATGTAGTGGGTTTCACAGGCCAGTTCCGTGAGCGAGTCGGACCACATCGCGCCGTGCCCTTCGAGTTTCTTGTAGTTGAATTCGGCGAAGTCGAACGTATTGGTGTATCGAGCGAGGACGAGCTGCCAGCTGGATGGCTGCTGCCCCAGGGACAGCAGGGGCAGCCGGCTCGATTCTGCGACCGCAGCTTGCGCAAGCCAGTGGCGCTTGAACCCTATGGCGGACAGGCTTGTGGGTGGGGGGTACATGGGAGGCCCTGCTCGTATGACCCATCCATTCTCGGGCATCGCTCAGGCGGTCCGGTCCAGGATGCAAGCGCCGGTGGAAAAGGAAAGGTTCCGCACCCCCGGCAGGCATTACGCGCGGGCCCGACAGCAGGACGCATGCTCGGGTTACATTGCCGGCATGAACTCTTCCGCGCCCCATTTCCTGCCCGACGGCATGCCGGCGCACCCGCTGGTACGCGGGGGGAATTGGGCAGCATCCCCCCTGGGAGACCCCTGCGGATGGCCGCGGCCGCTGCGCGCGGCGGCCTCCCTGGTGCTGGATTCACTGGCCCCGACATGGCTCGCCTGGGGCCCGGGCCTGGGCATGGTGTACAACGCGCCGTACGTGGACCTGCTGGGCAACAAGCACCCCCGGGCCATGGGCGCCGCCCTGGATGCGGTGTGGGCCGAGGTCTGGCCCGACGTGGCCGACCTGGTGGCCAGGGCCCTGTCGGGCGAGGCGCTGCACCGCGAGGACCTTCCGCTGGTCGTCAACCGCCGCGGCCACCCTGAGCCCGCCTGGTTCAGCTTCTCGTACACGCCCCTGCGCGACGACGACGGGCGCGTGCAGGGCGTGCTGTGCACGGTTGCGGAAACCACCGGCAAGATGCTCGCGCAACGCGCGCAGGCCGACAGCGAATCGCGCCTGCGGGCGCTGACGCTGGCGACGGCCAACGCGGTCTATCGCATGAACGCCGACTGGAGCCGGTTGCTGGAAGTCAACGGCCAGGGCTTCGTGGCCGACACCTCGGAACCCATGCGCTCCTGGGTGGAGCAATACGTGCCGGTGGAGGACCAGCCCCGGGTGCGCGCAGCCATCGCACAGGCCATGGCGACGCGCAGCCTGCTGGAGCTGGAGCACCGCGTGTTCCGCGTGGACGGCAGCATCGGCTGGACGCTGTCGCGCGCCATGCCGCTGCTCGATGCGCAGGGCGAGGTGGTGGAATGGTTCGGCACCGCCACCGACCTCACGGCCCGCAAGGCCGCGGAAGAGGCGCTGCGCGAGAGCGAACTGCAACTGCGCACGCTGTTCGAGACCATGGACGAGGGCTTCTGCGTGATCGAGTTCCTCGACGGCCCCCACGGCCCGCTGAGCGATTACGTGCACATCTCCGCCAACCCGGCCTATCTCGCCAATGCCGGCATTGCCGACGTGGTCGGCCAGCGCGTGCGCGACATGGTGCCGGACGAAGCGGACGCCTGGGTGGAGATCTACCGCAAGGTGCTGGTCACGGGCGAGCCGGTGCGCTTCGAGCGCGAGTTGGTCAAGACCGGCCGCTACCTGGCGCTGTCCGCCTTCCGCGTGGAGCCGGCCGAACGCCGCCAGGTGGCCGTGCTGTTCCAGGACGTGACGCAGCGCCACCGCGCCGAGCGCGCGCTGCGCGACCTGAACGAGGCCCTGGAGCAGCGCGTGGCGCTGGAGGTGGCCGAGCGCCTCAGGACGGAAGAAGCCCTGCGCCAGGCGCAGAAGATGGAGGCGGTGGGCCAGCTCACCGGCGGCATCGCGCACGATTTCAACAACATGCTGGCGGTGGTGCTGGGGTCGCTGGAACTGCTGGACCGCCGCTTTGCCGCGGGCGAGCCACGCGCCAGGCGCCACATCGACGCAGCCCGTGGCGGTGCCCGGCGCGCTGCGCAGCTCACGCAGCGGTTGCTGGCCTTCTCGCGCCGGCAGCCGCTCAGCCCGGTGCCGCTGGACGCCAACCAGCTGGTCGCCGGCATGTCCGACATGCTGCGCCATGCGCTGGGCGGTGCGATCCGGCTCGAGACGGTGCTCGCCGGCGGGCTGTGGCGCATCCATGCCGACCGCAACCAGCTCGAGAGCGTGATCCTGAACCTCGCCGTCAACGGCCGCGACGCCATGGGCGCGCTGGCCGACGGCGGGCGCCTGACCATCGAAACCGCCAATGCCCACCTGGACGAGCGCTACGCCGCGGAGCACCTGGGTGTGGCGCCGGGGCAGTACGTGCTGATCGCCGTGAGCGACACCGGCACGGGCATGCCGCCGGAGGTGATCGCCAAGGCCTTCGACCCGTTCTTCACCACCAAGGAGGTGGGCCGCGGCACGGGCCTGGGGCTGAGCCAGGTGTACGGCTTCATCAAGCAGTCCGACGGGCACGTGAAGATCTATTCCGAGGTCGGCGAAGGCACCACCGTCAAGGTGTACCTGCCCCGCCTGGTGAACGCCATCGAAGAAGAAGCCGGACCGGCCGCCCCGCCGCCGCTGCCCCTGGGGGATGCGCAGGAGGTGGTGCTGGTGGTGGAGGACGAGGCCGCCGTGCGGCAGTTCTCCGTGGAGGCACTGGGAGAACTCGGCTACCGCGTGCTGGAGGCCGACGGCGCCGCCGCGGCGCTGAAGCTGATCGACGCGCACCCGGAGATCGACCTGCTCTTCACCGACGTCGTCATGCCCGACGTGAACGGCCGCAAGCTGGCCGAGGAAGCGCTGCGCCGCCGCCCGGGGCTGAAAGTGCTGTTCACCACCGGCTATACGCGCAACGCCGTCGTGCACAACGGCGTGCTGGACGCGGGCGTGCACCTGCTCGGCAAGCCTTACACCCTGGAAGACCTGGCGCTGCGGGTGCGCGAGGCGCTGGATGCGCCCGATGCCGGCATCCAGCCCGGCAGCGGCTGATCAGAACCGCTCGTTCGGCCCCAGGTAGCGCCACTGCCCCACGGGCAGGTTGCCCAGCACCACGCGGCCGATGCGGATGCGCTTGAGGCCCACCACCTTCAGGCCCACCAGCTCGCACATGCGGCGGATCTGGCGCTTCTTGCCCTCCTGCAGCACGAAGCGCAGCTGCTCGGGGTTCTGCCACTCCACCTTCGCCGGCTTGAGCGCCTGGCCGTCCAGCGACAGGCCGTGGCAGAGGCGCGCCAGCTGCCCGGCCGGGAACACGGACTGCACGTCCGTCGCGACCTCGCCGTAGTGCACGCGCACGAGGTATTCCTTCTCCACCCCGGAGTCTTCGCCGATCAGGTGCCGCGCCACGCGGCCATCCTGCGTGAGCACGAGCAGCCCGACGGAATCGATGTCCAGCCGGCCGCAGGGCGCGAGCCCGCGCAGCTGCGGGGGCGAGAAGCGCTGGCGGCTCGGGTCCTCGCGCCAGTGGGTGCGCGGGTTGATGAGCGCCACGGCGGGCGTGTGGCCGTCCTCGGCCTGGCCGCTGACATAGCCCATGGGCTTGTGCAGCAGGATGGTGACCTGCCGCTCCTGCTGGCCGCGGGCGGCCGGGTCCACCTCGATGCGGTCCGCGGGCGACACCTGCAGCCCCATGGCGGCGACCTGGCCGTTCACGCGCACCCAGCCGCTGGCGATCCAGTCGTCCGCCTCGCGGCGCGAGCACAGGCCCAGCTCGGCCATGCGCTTGTTCAGGCGCGAGGTGCCGGAGGGCGCGCCGCCGCGGTGTGCCCCGGTGGGCGCAGCCGCGGGGGCGGGAGCGCGCGCGGGGCCGGGTCGCGGCGCCTCGCCTGCGCCGGCCTCCGGGGCGCGCAGGGTGAAGCGGCCCGCGGGCCGGGGACCGCCCGCGCGGGGCGGTGCGGGACGGGAAGCGGGATCGGGCTGGCTGGCGCGCGGGCCGCTGGGCGGGAGCGACAGGCGTCGGCGGGGGGCGGAATCGGACATGGCGCTATTTTCGCGCGGCAGCGGCCGCGTGCCAGGCGAGGAAGTCGTCCGCGGGCATCGGCCGGCCGATGTGGTAGCCCTGCGCTTCGTCGCAGCGCAGCCCGCGCAGCTGCTCCAGGATCGCGGCGGATTCCACGCCCTCGGCCACGACGGAGAGCCCCAGGTTGTGCGCCAGGTCGATGGTGGAGCGCACGATCTGCGCATCGCCGGCATCCACCGCCATGCCCATGACGAAGGACTTGTCGATCTTCAGTTCGTCCACCGGCAGGCGCTTGAGGTAGGCCAGCGAGGAGTAGCCGGTGCCGAAGTCGTCGATGGACAGCTTGAAGCCCTGCGCGGACAGCCGGTTCAGCATGGCCTCGGCCCGGCCGGGGTCGTCCATGATGGCGCTTTCGGTGATCTCCAGGCAGAAATCCCCTGACTCCACTCCGTGCCGCGCCATGAGCGTGCCCAGGCGGGTGCTCAGGTCCGTGTCCATGAGGTCGCGCGTGGACAGGTTCACCGAGATGCGCAGGCCCAGGCCCCGCACCTGCGGCCGCGCGAGGTAGCGCGCGGCCTGCTCGAAGATCCAGAGCGTGAGCTGCCGCACGAAGCCGGTCTGCTCGGCGAAGGGGATGAACTGCATGGGCGGCACGAGGCCGCGCACGGGATGCTGCCAGCGCACGAGCGCCTCGGCCCCGCAGCCGGCCTGGCTGTCCAGCCGGAGCTTGGGCTGCAGGAAAAGCCGCAGCTCGCCGGCTTCCACCGCATGGCGCAGCTCCGACAGCAGCGACAGCGCCGCCGCGCTGGAGGATTCCATCGAGGGGTCGTAGATCTGCGCGCCATGCAGGCGCCGCTTGGCCGCGTACATCGCGATTTCCGCATGGCTGAGCAGCGTGTCGGCGTCATCCGCCGGACCCGGCCAGCAGGCGATGCCGATGCCCGCGCTGAGGTCCACCATCTGGTCGTCGAACACCAGGGGCGACTCGAACGCCCGCGTGATGCGCTGCGCCGTATCGCGGGCCGATGCCTCGTCGGCGCCCGGCAGCAGCACGGCGAACTCGTTGCCCCCGAGTCGCGCCACGAGTTCCCGCTCCGTGCGCAGGTGGGCCGCGATGCGCGCCACCACCGCCTGCAGCAGCCGGTCGCCGAGCGCATAGCCCAGCACGTCGTTGACCTGCTGGAACCGGTCGAGGTCCAGGGTGATCACCGACAGCGGCTCCCCGGAGCGCCCTCCGTGCTCCATGGCCTCCATCAGCAGCCGGCGGAACCGCTCCCGGTTCGGCACGCCGGTGAGCCGGTCGGTGTCGGCCAGCTGGCGGATCTCGTCCTGTTGCGCAGCGATGCCCAGCCGCATGCGGTCGAAAGAGCGCGCCAGGCGGCCGATCTCGTCCGTGCGGTGCGTGTGCTCGATGGGCTCGGCATAGTTGCCGCGGGAGATGCGCTGCGTGGCCTCCGTCACCGCCCGCAGGGGAGCGGCCACCCGCCGCGCCATGAGCGCGAAGCCGACCGCGAACAGCGCCACGCCCGCGAGCGTGATGGCGCCCAGCAGCACCTGCAGGTGGCGGTAGGGCGCCAGCACGCCGTCCAGGGAGCGCATCAGCAGGACCAGCGTCTCGCCGTTCGCGCTCTCGAGGGGCACCCGGCGGATCAGCAGCGGGCCGCCATCCATCTGCACCTCGTCGTCCCCCGCCAGTCCGGCCAGCCGCTGCCGGTCGACTTCCGGCAGCGTGCTCACCGGCACGGACCGCTGGCCGTCGGGGCCGCGCACCACGATGGCCACGTCGATCGACTGCAACTGGTGCATCTCGGCGGCCAGCGCCTGGCCGACCGGGAATCCCATCAGCACCCAGCCGATCACCAGGGGCGCCCGCATGGGCACCATCACGAACTGGTAGGGCACGCCGGCCACGATCGCGATCTGGCTGCGGCCGGGCTGCCGCGTCAGCAGGGGCAGCACGCCGAGCAGCGTCGAGCGCGAGTCGCTGGAGGCATCCGCGGCGGAAGACACCACCAGCTGCATCTCGGTGTCCAGCAGGGCCGCGACCGCGGCCCCGATGCGTCCCCCGTGGTTGTAGAGCACCGACGCGATGGTCTCGGCATCGCCGGAATTGACGGCCGAGCGGAAGCCGTAGTCGGCCGCCAGCAGCGCCGAGGCCTGCTGGAGCCGCTCCGCGTTCTGGCCGATGAGGCGCCGCCAGACGCGCTCGTCCGCGTCCAGCCCCACGGCGATCTGCGCCCGCGCGTTGCGCTCGATGGACGCGCGCACCACCAGGAACCCGGCCGCCTGCACCAGCAGGAGCAGGAGCAGCGACACCCCGGCCAGCCGGAACATCAGGCTCTGGCCGAACGCGCGCCAGGTCACTGCACGGCCCCTGCCAGCCGCACGGCCACCGGCGCCCCGCCCGGCTCGGCGACGGCGAGCGGCTGGGCCAGTGCCGGAGCCCCCACCGGCAGCCCCGGGTGCCACACGCGCAGCGTGTACTCGCCCGGCGGCACCTTGTCGAGGCGCACCATGCCCGACGCATCGGAGCGACCGTAGTACGGCGTTTCCACCACCAGGATCCAGCCCACCATCTGGTCGTGGATGTTGCAGCCCAGCACCACGACGCCCGGCTGGTCGAACAGCACGGGGTTGGCGGGCGTGCCCGAATAGAGCTTGAGCTCGAACTTCTTGGCCGGCGAGAAGGAATAGACGTGGTGGCGCACCGTGTCGTGGTTGGGAAACTGCACCTGCGTGCCGGCCGTGACCACGAGCACGTCGGGCACGAAGGTCCGCTTTTCCTGGGCGACCTCGGCGGACGCCAGCGGCTTCGCCTGGCGCCGCGCCTGCGCAGAATCCAGGAACGCCACGGCGCCCTGCAGCGGCTTGCCCGTGCCGTCCTGCACCAGGACCTGCACCAGGGCGGCCCGCGCAGCGGTGCCGGCGAACAGCGCCAGCAGCAGGATGGAGATCCACACCGAGCGCATCACACCTGCATTCACCATGTCACCTCCAGCGGCCATATGTAACAAAACCACCGTGCCACGCTTCGGCGCGCAGGACTCTGGCACGATAGGTCCAATTCAAGAACAAGCTATTAAATAAATAGCTTGAAACGATGGGATAGGCGGGTCATGGAATGATCCAATGGTTCATCGCACGCGACTTCCGCCATGCGGAGCATGCCAGCGAAGTGCCTTGCCTGCGCCCCTCATTTGTAACAACACCAGGCTTTCTATTGGCACTTATCTTGCAATGAACTCCTGACATCCGACCAGGCTACCGGAAACACACTATGCAGGCCGTCACATTCCTTCGCTCCCTCTCGATCTCGCGCCGGCTGTTCCTCGGCTTCGGATGCATGCTGGCCCTGCTGGTGGCCGTGGCGGCCCTGGGCCATTTCTCCATGTCGGCCATGACCGGGCAGATGCAGCAGATCACCGGCCCGGGCGCGGCCAAGGCGCGGCTGGCCAACGGCATGCTGCAGACCGTGAGCGCCACGGGCATCCATGCACGCTCGGCGGCCATGCTCGGCGACATCGATCCCCGCAATGCCGAGGACCAGGCCCGCAAGGCGGCCGACACCCTGCAGCGGTACGCCAGGCAGGAGGCCGAGCTCGCGGCGCTGCTGGAATCCGGCGGCGCGACACCCGAGGAGCGCCAGCTGATGGCGGACATCCAGGCGCAGTCCCGCAAGACCCGTCCCGAGATCGAAGGCGCAGTCAAGCTGGTCACCGACGGTGACACGGTCAGCGCCACGCTCGGCCTGATGACCCGCGTGGCGCCGCCCGAAGCCGTATGGCGCGACAAGCTGGCGCAGCTCGTGGAACTGCAGAACACCCTGAACGCCGATGCCGCTGCCGGCGCGCAGCAGACCCAGACCCGCTCGCGCCTGACCGGCGGCACGCTGGTGGCCGTCGCCATCGCCCTGGGCCTGTTCATCGCCTGGCGCACCACGGCCACCATCACCCAGCCCATCGGGCGGGCCGTCGTGGTGGCCGAACGCATCGCGAGCGGGGACCTCACCTCCCGCGTGGAAGTCCGCATCCACGACGAGACTGGCCGCCTGCTGGACGCGATCGCGGCGATGCAGGAGCAGCTGCGCGCCCTGGTGGGGCACATCGGCACCACGGCCGACTCCATCCTCCTGGCCAGTTCCGAGGTCGCCTCCGGCAACCTGGACCTGAGCCACCGCACGGAACAGACCTCCGGCAACCTGCAGGAGGCCGCCTCCGCCCTCGAAGACCTGACCCAGACCGTCCACCAGGGCGCCGATGCCGCCCGGCAGGCCAACCAGATGACGGCCTCGGCCGCGCAGGTCGCCACGCGCAGCGGCGAAGTGGTCTCTCAGGTGGTGCGCACCATGGATGTGATCAGCGCCAGCTCCCGCAAGATCTCGGACATCATCGGCGTGATCGACGGTATCGCCTTCCAGACCAACATCCTGGCGCTCAACGCCGCGGTCGAGGCGGCCCGCGCGGGCGAGCAGGGCCGGGGCTTCGCCGTGGTGGCGGGCGAAGTGCGCGCCCTGGCGGGGCGCAGCGCCGAGGCCGCACGCGAGATCAAGGCGCTGATCCTCGCCAGCTCCGGGCAGGTGCAGGAAGGCTCCAGCCTGGTCGCCCAGGCCGGCGCCACCATCGGGGAGCTCGTGCAGTCCGTGCAGAAGGTGTCTTCCATCATGGGAGAGATCACCACCTCGGCCCACGAGCAGAGCGACCGCATCGGCCAGGTGAGCCAGTCCGTGAGCGCGCTGGAGAACATGACCCAGCAGAACGCCGCGCTGGTGGAAGAGAGCAGCGCGGCGGCCGGCAGCCTGCGCGAGCAGGCCGGCCGACTGACCGAGATGGTGGGCGCCTTCCGCCTGCAGCGCTCCCCCGGCGAAGCGGGCACGGCGCCCGCGCTTCCCGGCTGAAGGGGGTTATTCGCTCACCAGCGTGGCCACGCTCTGCGGATCGGCCCGGAACGTGGCCTGCCCGCCCGTGATGCGGTCATCACGCCCGCGCCGCTCCGCGGACCGGGTGGTGGCGCGGCGTCCGGCGGGAGGCGGACTTCGCTGGCGGCCTGCCTGCGGGCGGCACGCCTTCTTCTGCCGCCGCCGCGAACACGCTCTCGCGCAGGGCCTGGAGGTCCAGCACCCGCAGGCCGCCATATTCGACGCGGATGGCCCCCTGGGCCTGCAACGCGGCCAGCGCCTCGTTCACGCGCTGGCGCGACAGGCCCACCAGGTAGCCCAGCTCCTGCTGCGTGATGCGCAGCACATGGCCCACGCCGGGATAGAGCAGCGGATTGAAAAGCGCCGCCAGCCCCCGCGCCACGCGCGCGTCCGGGCTGCCCAGGCGCTCGATCTCCCGCGCGGCGATGAACTGGCCCAGCCGCTCGTTGAGCTGCTGCATCACGAAGCGGTTGAAGCCCAGGGAATGGTCCAGCAGCCAGTGGAAGGTGTCGATCGGCAGCCCGGCCACCACGCTGCGGCGCAGCGCCTGGATGTCGTAGCGGTAGGACTCGCGCTTCACGGCCGTGCCTTCGCCGAACCAGCCGCCGGGCGGCACGCCCGCGAACGTCATGGTCTGCCCCTGGGCGTTGTCGGTGCTCATCTTGAGCAGGCCCTCCACCACGCCAAACCAGTAGGTGACGGGCCGGCCGCGCCGGCACACGAAATCGCCCACCTGCGCATCGCCCACCACCAGCGCATCCATCGCACGGTCGCGTTCGGCAGGTGCGAGGGCAGCGAGCCAGGGGATCCCCTGCAGCTCGGCCGGCGTGGGCCTCCGGCGGCGCTGGTGGAGCGAGAGTTCTTCGGACATGCGCCGAGGATGGTGGAAACGCGGGCCCGGGTGGTTCAGGGGAAACCACGAGGCGGGCGGCTCCCCGCCCCGGCCGTCACTGCCGCAGGACGACGTTGTCGAAATAGACGGGAGCCGGCGCCGCGACCCGCGCCCGGAACTCGATCGTGTTCACCCCTGCCTGCAGTTCCACCGGCAACGCCTGCACCGCCCAATCGCTGACCGAGGGGGTCTGCGCGAAGACGGGCGAGGCGATGCGCACGCCGTTCACGTACACATCGATCGTTCCCACGTCGGCACCTGCCACCGCGTAGCGGGTCAGCAGCTGATAGCTGCCGGCAGAGGGCACCTGGACACGGCCACGCAGGCTCGCGGCACTGCCGGTGCCGAAGTTCACGTAGCCCAGCCCCCGGTAGTTGCGGGCCGCCTCGTTCACCCCGTTGGCGACCACGCGGGCGATGTTGCGGAAATCGAAATGCTCGGCCTCGTACTGGTGCGCTCCGGCATAGACGGGAGGCGCATCGGGCGCCTGGATGACGGCCTCCGCAGGGGCCGTGAGCCGGCCGCCGGCAGGCCCCGAGCAGTTCACCGTCAGGTCCAGCGCCCCGTTGTGCGCCACATCCAGCGTGAGCGCGCCATCCGCCCAGGTGCCGGTCACCTGGCTCGCCGCATGGTCGCCACGGTCCTGGAAGGAGAAGGCCGGCTGCGCGGCGGCGCCCCGGAACACGATCCGGCTCTTCTTCAGCGCGGCATTCTCCGGATCGTAGTTCGTGAGGTAGATATTGACCTTGTCCGGGTACTCCTTCACCACGCCGGTCGTGAAAGGCGGATAGGTCACGTCCAGTCCTGCACAGGTGTTGTACTTGAAGGGAATGCTGCCGCTCGCGGCCTGGCTGGTACGGTAGGGGTTGTAGGTCACCCAGGTGTTCTCCAGGCGGCCTGCATAGATGTCGCCCGTGGCTTCCTGCGGGAACAGCGCGTCGAACTCTGCCACCTTGGCCGCCGGGGTGGGCCAGCGGCTGGCGTATTCCGACTTCTTCACCGTGGTCTGGAACGATTGCGCCACATCGTCCGCCAGCCGCCAGACCGTGGGAATCGCGGGATACCGGCCGGTCTTCTTGGTCCAGCTGTGCTGGTTCAGGTAGGTGCCGTCGCCGTCCATCGCGTACAGCCCGGAAAAAAGCGTTTCCGGCGTGGAGTAGAGCGCCCGGTCGCTGCCCGAGGACATGTCGTTGACGATGGCGATCCGGGTACGGTCGATGACTTCCTTGCGGCCGGGGATGCGCAGCGTGCCGTCGAGGATCTTGCGGTAGATGTCCAGGTGGATGTTCCGGAACTGGGGATAGAAATCCCAGCGCCGCGTGGAGTAGCCGTCGGCTGTCTGCCCGTTGGGCTGGTTCCTGACCATGTCGAGCATGACCAGTTCAGGGCCGTCGAACACGGTCTGCCCGGTCAGCGCCAGGTGCTCGATGAGGTGGGGCGCGCCCGCGGGCACCGGGTACGTGCTGGAGCCGTCGGCGTTGTACCAGCCCGTGCGGTCCGTGCGGATGCCGTAGTTGCCGGCGTAGCCGGACAGGTACATGCCCAGGCTCACGCTCTCGTTGTCGTGGAAGCCGTAGTTCGCGGTGAATTTCTCCTCGATGATGAAATTCTTCGCATACGCCTTGAGCGCGCCTTCCAGCACCGGGCTGCGCTTGACCATGGCCAGCGGGTTGAGTGCCGCCCCCCAGAAGCCGCCGGTGAAACTGACGTCGAGATAGCCTCCGTATTTGTTCGTGAGCTTCAGCAGGTTGGCCCAGTGCTCCCAGCGCCTGTCCGCCGACGGGGAGCAGGTCTGGTCGAATCCCCAGAACTGCTCGGCGTAGTTGAAGCCGAGGAAGTTCGGATAGTCCCGGAAGAACTCGCCGTAGACGGTCGACTCCAGGTCGGCGTCTCCGTCATAGTCCGGGAAATGGGTGAACCCGCCGCTGGACGGCTGGACCATGGCCCACATCCGGTTGTCTGCGGCCACCTTGATCCATGAGCGGGCGGTCTCGATGCCGTTCTCCACCTGCCGCCAGGCGCACTGCGTGGGCGTGGACGCCTTGTCGTCATGGAGGATGGACAGGGAAAGCACCAGCACCGTGTAAGGGCGGATGTCCTGCGGGATGAGATCGATGATCTTCTGGGGATCGGCCGAATTCCAGGTGTCCACGTGTACCAGGAACATCGGTTGCTGCGGCGATACGGGGCGCCGCAGCGATCCCCCCGCGGTGGTGGCCGGGCCGGATGCCTCGGACCTGGCAGAGGCCGCAACCGCAGGCGTGGCAGGGGATTCGCCTCCGCTTCCGCCGCAAGCCGTGAGCACGGCGGCGAGCAGCAGGGACGGGCGGGCGCAGGAGCGCCAGGAAACGATTTTCCGCATGGTTGGTGTATTTCTGTATGGCGGAGACCCGCGGTTTCTGAAAGACGGAATTCCTGCAGGACGGCACGGAGAATATCCGCGCGGCCGCTCGCCCATCCACCGCGGAACGATGAATATTTCTATGCTCCTCTAATTTCCTTCATAAATTAAATTTTGCATATGGCAGGGGCGCCTGGAGTATGGGAACGGCGGCATATCCATATGCGGGCCGTGTCGTTGGAGTGGTCCACAATGGCCCGTTCCCGTTCCTCAGGAACCTTTTTCCACCGTGGAGACGCCATGAAGATCGACAACATCCTGCAGTCCATCGGCAGCACGCCGCACGTGCGCATCAACCGGCTCTTCGGGGCGGGGACGAATGTCTGGGTCAAGTCCGAGCGCAGCAACCCGGGCGGATCCATCAAGGACCGCATCGCGCTGGCCATGGTCGAGGACGCCGAGCGCTCCGGCGCGCTGCAGCCCGGCGGCACCATCATCGAACCCACCTCGGGCAACACCGGCATCGGCCTGGCGCTGGTCGCCGCGGTGAAGGGCTACCGCCTCATCCTGGTGATGCCCGAGAGCATGAGCATCGAGCGCCGCCGCCTCATGCTCGCCTATGGCGCGCAGTTCGACCTCACCCCGCGCGAAAAGGGCATGAAGGGCGCCATCGCCCGCGCGCAGGAACTGGCCGCGCAGACGCCCGGCGCCTGGGTGCCCCAGCAGTTCGAGAACCCCGCCAACATCGACGTGCACGTGCGCACCACGGCGCAGGAGATCCTGGCCGACTTCCCCGAAGGCATCGATGCGCTCATCACGGGCGTGGGCACCGGCGGCCACATCACGGGCGTGGCGCGCGTGCTCAAGCCGAAGTTCCCCCAGCTCAAGGTGTTCGCCGTGGAGCCCGTGGCCTCGCCGGTGATCTCCGGCGGCCAGCCCGCCCCCCACCCCATCCAGGGCATCGGAGCGGGCTTCGTGCCGAAGAACCTGGACACCAGCCTGCTGGACGGCGTGATCCAGGTCGATGCCGAGCCTGCCCGCGAATACGCCCGCCGCGCCGCCCGCGAGGAAGGCCTGCTCGTGGGGATCTCCTCCGGCGCCACGCTCGCGGCCATCGCCCAGAAGCTGCCCGAACTGCCGCAGGGCGCACGGGTGCTGGGCTTCAACTACGACACGGGCGAGCGCTACCTGTCGGTCGAAGGCTTCCTGCCGGCGTGAGTACATCCCCCTGAGGCGCTTCGCGCCTTCCCCCTTCTCTCGCCGTGCTGCGCACGGCGGGAAGGAGGACGACGCCGGTGGCCGGGCGGAGCCCGTTCCACGGCGTCTGCTGGCATGGCCTGCTCCGCGGCCTTCTGATGGGTGAGGCCGTGCGCACGGTCGGCCCGCAGTCCTACAGCACGGCTGTGCAGGGGTCGGAACAATCAGTTGGAACCCCGCGCCGCGGCCGGCGGCCCGTCCGCCATGGCTGCGGTGCCTTTCCACCGATGGCATCCATGGATACCCACGCAGAATCCCCCCCGCCCGTCGCGTTCAAGGTGCTGACCGTGAACGTGCACAAGGGCTTCACCTCCTTCAACCGCCGCTTCATGCTGCACGAACTGCGCGAGGCCGTGCGCGGCGTGTCAGCGGACCTGGTGTTCCTGCAGGAAGTGCTCGGCACGCACCAGCGCCACGCGAACCGCGTGGCCAATTTCCCGCAGGAGCCGCACTATGAATTCCTGGCCGACACGATCTGGGGCCAGTACGCCTACGGCCGCAATGCGGTGTACGACAGCGGGCACCACGGCAACGCGCTGCTGTCCAAGTTCCCCATCGTCCACTACGAGAACCACGACATCTCGGTGAGCGGCCCGGAGCGGCGCGGCATGCTGCACTGCGTGCTGCAGCCGCCGGGGCATGACCGCCAGGTGCATGCGATCTGCGTCCATCTGGGCCTGCAGGAGGCGCACCGCCAGCGCCAGCTGCGGCGCGTGTGCGACCTGGTCAACACCTTCCCCGCCGAGGATCCCGTGATCGTGGCGGGCGACTTCAACGACTGGCGCGGCCGCGCCCACGAGGTGCTGCGCAAGGGCGCGGGGCTGCACGAGGTGTTCGTGCATGCGGGCGGTCGCGCGGTGCGCACGTTCCCGGCCTCGATGCCGCTGCTGGCCCTCGACCGCATCTACGTGCGCAACGCGTCGGTGCATGCACCCGTGGTGCTGCCGCGCAAGCCCTGGCACAAGCTGTCGGACCACGCGCCCCTGGCGGCGGAGATCGCGCTATGACACGGCCGGGCCGCTCCTCGCGCTGGGTGCCGGGCAACCGCTTCGCGCTGCTGGAGAACGGCGAGGCCTTCTTCCCGCGCGTGTTCGAGGCGATCGCCGCGGCGAAGCGTGAAGTGCTGCTGGAGACCTTCATCCTGTTCGAGGACAAGATCGGCCAGGGCCTGCACGCCGCGCTGCTGCAGGCCGCCCGCAACGGCGCCGAGGTGCATGTGCTCGTGGATGGCTTCGGCTCGCCCGACCTCTCAGAATCCTTCGTCGGGTCGCTCGTGGCCGCAGGCGTGCGCTTCCGCATCTTCGATCCGGGCGGGCTGCGCATCTTCGGCCAGCGGCTGAACCTGCTGCGCCGCATGCACCGCAAGATCGTCGTGGTGGACGGCGAGGTCGGCTTCATCGGCGGCATCAACTATTCCGCCGACCATGTAGCGGACTTCGGGCCCGAGGCCAAGCAGGACTATTCCGTCGAGGTGCGCGGCCCCATCGTGGCGCAGATGCGCGCGTTCGCGCGCAGCGTGGTGGACAAGGGCGACAGGAAGGACGGCCGGCGCTCGAACCCGAAGGCCACCTCCAGCGCAGAGCCGGAAGCCGGTGCCGGCACGGTGCACCCTGGCGACGCGGCCCGCCCCCCGTTCCAGGCGGGCAAACCGGCAGAGGGACCGCATGCCGCGGCCGAGCGTCGCCGGTGGCCGTTCGGCGCCCGCGCCGCCGTGGAGCGGCATCCCGCCGCCGGCAATGCCGACGCCATCTTCGTCACGCGCGACAACCACGCCCACACGAACGACATCGAGCGCCATTACCGCGTCGCGCTGCGTGCGGCGCGCGAGCGCGTGGTGATCGCTAATGCGTATTTCTTCCCGGGCTACCGCTTCATCCGCGAGATGCGGCGCGCCGCGCGCCGCGGGGTGGACGTGCGCCTGATCCTGCAGGGCCAGCCCGACATGCCGATCGTGCGGGTGGCCGCGAGCATGCTCTACGACCACCTGATCCGCGGCGGGGTGCGCATCTACGAATACTGCGACCGGCCGCTGCACGGCAAGGTCGCATTGGTGGACGGCGAGTGGTCCACCGTGGGATCCAGCAACCTCGACCCCCTGAGCCTGTCGCTGAACCTGGAAGCCAACGTCGTCATCCGCGACCGTGAGTTCAACGCCACGCTGCACGGGAGCCTCGCTCACCTGATGGAGCACAGCTGCCGGCAGGTCGAGCCCACGCCGCCGGGCCGCTGGGACGGCCTGCGGCTGCTGCGCAGCTACTGCCTGTTCCACCTGATGCGCTGGTTCCCCGCGTGGGCCGGATGGCTGCCGCGCCACGAGCCGGAGATATCGCTGGTGCAGCCCGGCGCGCATGGCGGCGACCCGGGCCACCGGCCGTCCACGACCTGAGCGCGCGGCGCCCGATCGGTCTTCCATGCCCCCGGCCTCGCCCACGCCCGCCCTCCCCCGCGACCATGCCGATGGCGCGCGGCGGCCCGGCGCGAAGAAGAGCCGGTGGCACCGGTTGCGCTCGCAGCGCTGGTGGCCCTGGGCCATGACGCTGGTGACCGGGGCGTTCATCGCCTTCGTCATCACCCTGCTGGTGCGGCAGGCGCGCAACGTGGACTGGGGCGCGGTGTGGGAAGCCTTCCTCGCGCTGCCCACGCCCACGCTGCTGACGGCGGCCGCCCTGGTGCTCGCGAGCCATGGCCTCTACAGCACTTTCGATCTGTTCGGCAGGTACCTCACGCGGCATGGGCTATCGGTGGGGCGGACGGTGGGCATCACGCTCATCGCCTATCCGTTCACCCTGAACCTCGGCTCGATCATCGGCGGGGTGTCGGTGCGCTACCGGCTCTACTCGCGGCAGGGCGTGTCCGTGGGCGCGATCGGCCAGGTGATCGGGCAGAGCATCGTCACCAACTGGCTGGGCTACTTCGTTCTGGCGGGCGCGGTGTTCTGGGCCTGGTCGCCGCAGCTGCCGCAGGGCTGGCACGTCGGACCGCAGGAACTGCGCTGGGCCGGCACCGCGCTGGCCGCGGTCACGGCCGCCTACGTCGTGGCCTGCGCCGTGCGCCACGGCCGGCCGATCGCCTGGCGCGGGCACGACTTTCCCCTTCCGGGCTGGCGCGTGGCCCTGCTGCAGGTGCTGGTGTCCACGGTCAACTGGATGGTGATGGGCGCAGCCGTGTGGATGCTGGCCGGGCGCGATACCCCGTACGCAGCCGCCCTGGCCACGGTGCTGCTGGGCGCCGTCGCGGGGCTGGTGTCGCGCATTCCGGCCGGGCTGGGCGTGCTCGAGGCCGTGGGCACGGCCGTGCTCTCGGCGTACATACCCACATCACAGGCACTGGCAGCGGTGCTGGCTTACCGGGCGCTCTACTTCTTCGCGCCGCTGGGGCTCGCGGCCCTGGCCTTCGGCGCGGTGGAATGGTTCGGGCGCGGCGCGGCGCCGAAGGCGGGAACAGGGGCGAAAGACGGGAGCCCTTCGGCGCAGTCTTCCGGCAAGGCCACCGCCTGACCGCGTTTGCGCGCACAGGCGTATGATCTCTGGCCTTTTTCCCTGCACCGCCCGATGACCACGGGCCGCACGCCCCATGATCCGCCTGTCTGAAATCAAGCTGCCGCTGGCCGCCCTGCCGGCCGACGGCACGCAACATCCCGAGCCCGCGCTGCGCGCCGCCGTCGCGCGCATCCTGGACCTTCCTGCCGGCGACATCGCCCACCTGAACGTCTTCAAGCGCAGCTTCGACGCGCGCAAGCCCGAGCTGCTGGCGGTCTACATCGTGGACGTCGCCCTCGCCGATCCCGGCCACGAAGCCATGCTGCTGGCGCGCCATGCGGGCCGCCCGCACATCCAGCCCACGCCCGACATGGCCTGGAAGCCCGTGGGCCATGCACGGGCCGGCGGCCTGCGCGATCGCCCGGTGGTGGTGGGCTTTGGCCCCTGCGGCATCTTCGCCGCGCTGGTGCTGGCGCAGATGGGGCTGCGTCCCATCGTGCTGGAGCGCGGCCGGGCCGTGCGCGAGCGCACGCAGGACACCTGGGGCCTGTGGCGCCGACGCGAACTGCAGCCCGAATCCAACGTGCAGTTCGGCGAAGGCGGCGCGGGCACGTTCAGCGACGGCAAGCTCTACAGCCAGATCAAGGACCCGCGCCACCTCGGCCGCAAGGTGATGGAGGAGTTCGTGCAGGCGGGCGCGCCGGCCGAGATCCTCTACGCGGCACACCCGCACATCGGCACCTTCAAGCTGGTGAAGGTGGTCGAGACGCTGCGCGAGCAGATCATCGCCATGGGCGGCGAAGTGCGCTTCCAGCAGCGCGTGACCGACATCGCGGTGGATACCGACGCCGCCGGCCGCCGGCACCTGCGCGGCCTGCGCGTGCTGGACCAGGCCACCGGCCAGGCCCACGAGCTGGAAGCGTCGCATGTCGTCATGGCCCTGGGCCACAGCTCCCGCGACACCTTCGCGATGCTGTACGGGCGCGGCGTGCACATGGAGGCCAAGCCGTTCTCGGTGGGCTTTCGCATCGAGCATCCGCAGGGGCTGATCGACCGTGCGCGCTGGGGCCGGCACGCCGGCCACCCGCTGCTGGGCGCGGCCGACTACAAGCTCGTGCACCATGCCGGCAACGGCCGCGCGGTGTACAGCTTCTGCATGTGCCCCGGGGGCACGGTGGTGGCCGCCACCAGCGAGCCCGGCCGCGTGGTGACCAACGGCATGAGCCAGTATTCGCGCAACGAGCGCAATGCCAACGCCGGCATGGTGGTGGGAATCGATCCGGCCGATTACCCCACGGACCCGGCCGCCTTCGAAGCGGCGCTGGGGGGCACGTACGGCGTCGAGGCCCTGCCCGCAGGCCAGGCCCATCCGCTCGCGGGCATCGTGCTGCAGCGGCAGCTGGAATCCGGCGCGTTCGCGCTCGGGGGCGGCAATTACAACGCACCCGGCCAGCTGGTCGGGGATTTCATCGCGGGCAAGGTGTCGCGCGAATTCGGCGAGGTGGAACCCTCGTACCGGCCCGGCGTCACCCTGGCGGACCTGCACGCCGCCCTGCCGGACTATGCGATCGCCGCGCTGCGCGAAGCGCTGCCGGCCTTCGGCCGCAAGATCCAGGGCTTCGACCGCCACGACGCCGTGCTGACGGGCGTGGAAACGCGCACCTCGTCACCGCTCAAGATCGGCCGGGGCGAGGACTTCCAGAGCCTGAACACCGCCGGCCTGTACCCCGCCGGCGAAGGCGCGAGCTACGCGGGCGGCATCCTGTCGGCCGGCGTGGACGGCATCAAGGTCGGTGAAGCTGTAGCCAAAAGCATGCTTGCCCCCTGAGCCGCCTGCGGCGCGGATCAGCGCATCGCCCAGTGCCCCGGCCGCATGTGCCAGCCGCCCGGGCCCGGCTCCCAGCGGTGGGGCACCCAGACCCAGCCCGGCCGCGGCGGCGCGGCCCAGTGGCCCGGGCGCCAGACGTAGCGGCCTCCACCCCATTCCCAGAAACCACCCACCCAGACATGGACCGGCGAGGGGGCGACGGTCACGGTCTCCACGTACGGTGCCGGGGGCGCGGTGGGGGCGACCACCACGGCCCCCTGCTGCTCGACCACGACCTGCCGGGGCGGCGCCACGACACAGCCGGACAGGGCTGCGGCTGCGAGGATCGCCAGGGCGCCTGCGGCGCGGATGCGGCCGGATGCTCGGCCAGGGGATGCGGGATGGGTGAAAGGCATCGTTGGGCTCCATCGGGAAGGAAAACGCATGCCCATTGAACGCGGCCGTATCCCTTCCGCCGACAACCGCCGTGTAAAGAAAAGGAAAGATGGACGAAGCCGCCCGCGCGGCCGTCTTCAGCGCAGCAGCCCCGGCGCCTGGCCGGGCGCGCCCTCGGGCAGCCGGAAGGCGGCCACGAGGTCGGCCAGCTGCTGCGCCTGCATGCGCAGGCCCTGGGCCGCGGCGGAGGATTCCTCCACCAGGGCCGCGTTCTGCTGCGTCATCTGGTCGAGCTGGCTCACGGCCTCGCCCACCTGCCCCAGGCCGGTGCTCTGTTCGCGCGCGGAGGTGCTGATCTCGCCGACGATGGTCGCCACCTGCTCCACGGAGCCCACGATCTCGCCCATGGTGCTGCCTGCCGCATGCACCTGCTGCGTGCCCTCGCCCACCTGCCGCACGCTGTCGCCGATGAGGGCGCCGATTTCGCGGGCGGCCGTGGCCGAGCGCTGCGCGAGGCTGCGCACCTCCGCCGCGACGACGGCGAAGCCGCGTCCCTGTTCGCCGGCCCGGGCGGCTTCCACCGCGGCGTTGAGGGCGAGGATGTTGGTCTGGAAGGCGATGCCGTCGATCACGCCGGTGATGTCGGCGATCCTGCGGGAGGCCTGGGCGATGCCGTCCATGGTGGAGACCACCTGGCCGACGGCGTCGCGACCGCGCCGCGCGACATCGCTGGCGGTGGCGGCCAGGGCGCTCGCCTGCTGCGCCGCGTCGGCGCTATGGCGCACGGTGGCGATCAGCTCTTCCATGCTCGCGGCGATCTCCTCCAGGTTGGAGGCCGTGTGCTCGGTGCGCGCGGAAAGATCGGAGTTGCCCGCCGCGATCTCCGCGCTGGCCCCCGCCACCGAGGCGCTCGCCTGCCGCATGCCCACCACCAGGCCCGCGAGACGCTGCTGCATGCCGCCCAGGCGCTCCAGCAGCGCGCGCACCTCGTCGCGGTTGCCGGCCTCCACAGGCGGGACGGACGATGTCAGGTCGCCCTCGGCGATGCGGTCGGATACGGAAGACGCCCGTGCCAGCGGCACGAGGATGGAGCGCGAGAGCAGCAGGGCGCAGCCCAGGCTCAGCAGCAGTCCCAGCAGGGAGCCGCCCACGAGCAGCACGATGCCCTGCTGCTCGCTCGCCTCGGCCCGGGCGCGGGCCTCGGCCACGCGCTTGCGCTGGTAGTCGGCCATCTCTTCCACGGCGGCCGCATAGCGGTCGGCCGCGGGCCGCAGCAGCTTGCCCACGGCGTCGGACGGCAGCGTCTCTCCGGAGCGGCGGCGCTTGACGAGGTCGTCCCGCGCGGCGCGGAAGCCATTGCCGGCGGTGTCGATGTCCTTGAAGATGCGCCGGGACTCCGCATCCTCGGCCAGCGCTTCGAGCCGCTTGCGGACTTCGGTGGAGCGTGCGGAGGTCTGCTTGCGGTCCGCGTCCACCCGGGCGGTGTATTCGGGGCTGCCGACTTCGAGCAGCGCCTCGGCGCGTGCCGAACTCAGCACCACGATGGAATGGAGTTCGCGGGCCAGCAGCGCCCGCTCGGACGACTCGCCCCCCAGGTCGTCCGCGATGTCCTGGAGCTGCATCAAGCGCCATATGCCGACCCCGGCGGCGAGCGACATGACGAGGCAGACGATGCCGAAGGCGATCGCCAGGCGCAGGGAAAGACGGGTGTGGTTCAGGGTCATGGCGGACGGTACGTGGTTGAGCGAAGCGGACGCCTGCACCGGCCGCTGCGAGGGAAAGCCTCCGGCTGCGGGCCGGCAGCAGCGGCGCATTCCCCCGGCGGGGCTCCGGGCGGCCCCATTACACCACCACGCCGGCCTCCTGGATCACCTTGGCCCACTTGGCGGTCTCCGCCGCGATGAAAGCGTTGCATTCCTGCGGCGACGACCCCTCGGGGAAGGTGCCCATGGCCTGCTCCAGCCGCTGCGACACCTCCGGGCTGCGGATGATGCGCGCCACCTCGCCGGACATGCGCTGCACGATGTCGGGCGGCGTGCCGGCGGGCGCCAGCATCGCGGCCCAGGTGCTGCCGACCAGCGCCGGATAGCCCAGTTCGGCGAAGGTGGGAACGTCGGGCAGCGCGGGCACGCGCTTGTCGCTGGCCACGCCGATGAGGCGGATCTTGCCGGCCTTGGCGGGCTGGATCAGGTTGGGCGGCGGGTCGAGGAAGAGCGGCACCTGCCCGCCCATGAGGTCGGCCAGCGCGGGCGATGCGCCCTTGTACGGCACGTGCACCATCTCCACCCCGGTGACCATGCGCATCAGCTCCGACGTGAGGTGCGCGGCCGAGCCGCTGCCCGACGAGGCATAGCTGATCTTGCCGGGGTTCGCGCGGCCGTAGGCGACCAGTTCGGCCATCGTCTTGAAGGGCGCGTTCATCGACACGGCGGCCACCAGCGGCGACACGCCCATCAGCGAGACGCCCGTCAGGTCCTTCTTCGGGTCGTAGGGCAGCTTGGGGTAGAGCGTGGTGTTGGCGGCATAGGCGGCGATGAACACGCCGAAGGTGTGGCCGTCCGGCGCGGCCTTGGCCACGGCGTCCACCCCGATGATGCCGTTGGCGCCGGGCTTGTTGTCCACGACCACGGGCTGGCCCAGGCGCTGCTGCAGGCCGACCTGCAGCAGCCGCGCCATCTGGTCGGTGAAGCCGCCCGCCGTGTAGGGCACGACGATGCGGATCGGCTTGGTGGGCCAGGTGCCCTGCGCACGGGCCGGTGCCAGGGGCAGCGCGGCCCCGGCCGCGAGGGCCGTGCCGGCGTGCAGGAAGGCGCGGCGCGAGGAAGTGAAGGTCATGCGGTCTGTCTCCTGTCGTGGTATCTGCGGGGCGCCGCCCGGTCAGTTCCGGTAGCCCGGATCGATGCGGTCCAGTCGGCGCAGCAGCCCCGGCCAGGCCAGGCCCGCGCCCTTGCCCTTGGTCACCTGGCGCGACTGCTCGACCGAGGTGGCCACGATCTCGTCGGGAATGCGCGTGAGCGCGCCGCCACCGGCCTGCGCCAGGATCTGGATGCGGCAGGCCGATTCGAGCGTGTACATCGACAGCAGGGCCTCGGGCACGCTGCGCCCGCAGGTCAGCAGGCCGTGGTTGCGCAGGATCAGGAAGCTGGCGTCCCCCAGGTCGGCCACGAGCCGCGGCCGCTCGTCGTCGCGCAGCGCCACGCCCTCGTAGCCGTGGTAGGCCAGCCGCGCGAGCGGAAAGATGGACTGCTGCGAGATCGGCAGCAAGCCACCTTCCTGCGCCGATACCGCCACGCCGTACTGCGTGTGGGTGTGCAGCACGCACTGCACTTCGGGCCGGCCATCGTGGATCGCGCTGTGGATCAGGAAGCCCGCCGGGTTCACGTCGTACTCCGTCGCCATGACGGGCTCGCCGTGGTGGTCCACCTTGACCAGGCTGGAGGCCGTGATCTCGTCGAACAGCATGCCGTAGGGGTTGATGAGGAACTGGTCCGGCTGGCCCGGCACGCGCGCCGAGATGTGCGTGAAGATCAGATCGTCCCAGCCGAAATGGGCCACCAGCCGGTAGGCGGCGGCCAATTCGACGCGGGTCTGCCATTCCTCGGGCGTGACCTGGCTGCGCACGCTGGATGCTTCAGGGACTGCATTCATGGTGAAACCTTTCTTGCGTTCAGGACGGGCGCGCTGGCACGCGCATTGGAGCCGTTGACACGACCCAGCGAAGCGGTTCTGGCCAGGCGCCGTATCGCAGGCAGTACAAGTAGTACGACAAGATGCGGCAACGACGCCAGAAGGGTCGTGTTGGCGGCTCTCAGAGCCGGCCCGCCAGTTCAGGCACGGCGGTGAACAGATCCGCCTCCAGCCCGTAGTCGGCCACGCTGAAGATCGGCGCCTCGGCATCCTTGTTGATCGCCACGATCACCTTGGAGTCCTTCATGCCCGCCAAGTGCTGGATCGCGCCCGAGATCCCCGCCGCGATGTAGAGCTGCGGCGCCACGATCTTGCCCGTCTGCCCCACCTGCAGGTCGTTCGGCGCGTAGCCCGCATCCACCGCCGCGCGGCTCGCGCCGATCGCAGCGCCCAGCTTGTCCGCCAGCGGCGTCATCACCTCGTTGAACTTCTCCGCACTGCCCAGCGCCCGGCCGCCCGAGACGATGATCTTGGCCGCCGTGAGTTCGGGCCGGTCGCTCTTGGTGACCTCGCGGCCCACGAACTGGCTCTTGCCCGAATCCACAGCCGCATCTGCCTTCTCCACCGCCGCCGAGCCACCCGTGGCCGCCGCGGCGTCGAAGCCCGTGGTGCGCACCGTGATCACCTTCACGCTGTCGCTGCTCTGCACCGTGGCGATCGCGTTGCCCGCGTAGATCGGGCGCTCGAAGGTGTCCGGGCCGTCCACCTTGGTGATGTCGCTGATCTGCGCGACGTCCAGCTTCGCCGCCACGCGCGGGGCCACGTTCTTGCCGCCGGCCGTGGCCGGGAACAGGATGTGGCTGTAGTTGGATGCGATGGCCAGCACCTGGGCGGCCACGTTCTCGGCCAGCCCGTCCTTCAGGCTCTCGCCGTCGGCCAGGATGACCTTGGAGACCCCCGCGATCTGCGCGGCCGCCTGGGCTGCGGCTTCGGCGCCCTGGCCGGCCACCAGCACGTGCACGTCACCGCCGCAGGCGGCAGCCGCCGTGACGGTGTTGAGCGTGGCGGGCTTGATCGAAGCGTTGTCGTGTTCTGCAATAACGAGAGAGGTCATTTCAGTCGTCTTTCTCTTGAATGTCAGGGGTACCTGTATCGCCCGCGGCTTTCAGTTCTGGCGCGGCCGATGCGAGGGACACCGAGGAAGGGCCGCCCCGCACCGAGGGTGTCGTCCCCCTGGGGGGATGACGCGTAGCGGCTCAGGGGGGTCAAATCACCTTCGCTTCGTTCTTGAGCTTGTCCACCAGCGTGGCGACGTCCGGCACCTTCACGCCCGCGCCGCGCTTCGGGGGCTCGGTCACCTTCAGGGTCTTCAGCCGCGGCTTCACGTCCACGCCCAGGTCCTCGGGCTTGACGGTGTCCAGCTGCTTCTTCTTGGCCTTCATGATGTTGGGCAGCGTCACGTAGCGCGGCTCGTTCAGGCGCAGGTCGGTCGTGACGATCGCCGGCAGCGTGAGCGCCAGCGTCTCCAGGCCGCCATCGACCTCGCGCGTCACGTTCACCTTGTCGCCATTCACTTCCACCTTCGAGGCGAAGGTCGCCTGCGGCAGGTCCGCCAGCGCCGCCAGCATCTGGCCGGTCTGGTTGGAGTCGTCGTCGATCGCCTGCTTGCCCAGGATGACCAGTTGCGGCTGCTCCTTGTCCACCAGGGCCTTCAGGATCTTGGCCACGGCCAGCGGCTGCAGCTCTTCGGCAGTCTCCACCAGGATCGCGCGGTCCGCACCGATCGCCATCGCCGTGCGCAGCGTCTCCTGGCATTGCGTGACGCCGCAGGAAACGGCGATCACTTCCGTGACCACGCC